>CAYPQD010000105.1:0-1697 GCA_964412785.1 uncultured Hyphomonadaceae bacterium | reverse complement strand
CTGCCTCAGGCGCGGCCGCCCTGCAGGGCCGGGCCGACGCGGTGGAGCGGCGGCAGGAAGACCAGCTCGCCGAGGGTGAAGGTGCGATAGTCGCAGGTGAGCTCCTCGTCGGCGGCGATGTCGCGCAGGGCGATCCCCTCATGACCGCTGGAGAAGTCGAGATTGGGCGTCTCGGAGTGGTTCATGAAGCGCGATTCGTCGGCGTCGAGCGCGATCATGTCCGGCTGGTCCGGCACGTCATAGCCATAGCGCTCCAGGAAGGCGCGGGCGGCGGCGTCCAGCGACCCGACCCAGGCGCGCGGGATCAGCTGGTCGATCCTGAGGTCGAAACGCCAGACGGTTTCGCCATCACGGATGGGAATGGCAGTGTAGCAGCCCAGCCCCTCGATCGCAGACGGGGCGAGGTAGGCACGAACGAGAATCATTTCCCGGATGTCCTTCAGGACAGATGCCGCCCGCCGGGTTGATTGCGCCGGGCGCATCCCCTGCGCCGCGGCGGCGGACGGCCCGCGAGCTGAAGGTTTGCGCCGGCTCGCGAAATCCGCAAGCGGAATTTGCGCAAGGTCGCGGCGGGCGTCTTCAGGCGAGGTCGAACAGGGCGTCGGCTGGTGGCAGGGGCGGGTCTGGCAGGTCCGGTCCGTCGGGCAGGGGCAGGGCATGAGCGGTCGGAAAGGCGGCCGCGGCTCCGGCCGGTTCGGCCCCTTCGGCGGGCGGCAGGGCGAAGCGGAAGTCGGCGGCGATGAGGCTCGCCGCGCTCACCCCCTGCAGGGTCAGCGTGTTGCCGAGGCCGTCATCGATCACCGCATGGCCATTGATGTCGGAGAGGTGGTTGTCCTGGAGGTCCTGCCAGTCGGTGATTGCGCCGACGCCGGACAGGTCGATCGTCTCAGCGCCGATGCCGGCGACGAAATCGGCCAGGGTGTCGTGGCCAAAGCCGTCGGTGAACACGAACAGGTCAGCCTGGCCATTACCGGTGAGGACATCATCGCCGCTGCCGCCGGCGAGGGTGTCACGCCCGCCACCACCGACAAGGGTATCGGCCCCGGCGCCGCCATCGAGCATGTCGCGCTGCGAGCCGCCGGCGAGGCGGTCATCGCCGTCGCCGCCCTGCAGTCTGTCCTCGCCTTCCTGTCCGACGAGGATGTCGGCGCCGAGCCCGCCATAGAGCATATCCGAGCCGCTGCCCTGCCCGCCGACCAGGGTGTCCTGGCCGGCCTGGCCGAACACGGTGTCATCGCCGCGCCCGCCCAGGACGTAGTCGTCGCCCGTCCCGCCCAGCAGGCTGTCAGCCTGGTTGCCGCCATCGAGCCGGTCATTGCCGTCGCCGCCGTCAAGCGTGTCGCTGGCCATGCCGCCGACGAGGGTGTCGGCATCATTGCCGCCGAGAAGGTGGTCATAGCCGCCGCTGCCGAGGACGCTGTCATTGCCGGCTCCGGCATCGACGGTGTCATCGCCCCGGCCGCCATCGATCGTGTCGGCCTGGCCGAACGCCTCGATCGTGTCGTGTCCATCCCCGGCGACGATCCAGTCCCGGCCGTCGGTGCCGTCAAGGTCGTCGTCGCCGGATGTGCCGGTAACCTCGTTCAGGACGCGGCCAAAGAGGACATAATCGTCCAGCTCCCTCCGCCCGATGATGAGGTCATCCACGCCATCGCCATTGAGGTCGCCCGCCGCTGACACGCCGGCCCGATCGCCGG
>CAYPQD010000104.1:0-2015 GCA_964412785.1 uncultured Hyphomonadaceae bacterium | reverse complement strand
ATCATGAATGCCGATTACCTGATCATTGGCGCCGGGGCGCAGGGCCTCATCTTCGCGGACGAGATCCTCACCCATAGTCAGGCCGACATCATTCTGATCGACCGGCGTCACCGGGTCGGCGGTCACTGGAACGATGCCTACCCTTTCGTCACACTGCACCAGCCATCGGCTTTCTACGGCCTCGGCTCGCGCCAGCTCGGCAGCGACCGGATCGAGACGCGCGGTCCCAATGCAGGATTGTATGAACAGGCGTCCGGGCTTGAAGTGCTCGACCATTTCGACCGCGCCATGAAGGACCGGTTCCTGTCGTCGGGCCGCGTGCGGTTCCTTGGTATGCATGAATATGTCGGCGACTGGCAGTCACAGCACCGGGTGCGCGCCCTCGTCACCGGCGAGGACACGGCCATCACCGTGCGCCGCCGGCTTGTGGACACCACATTCTTTCGCGTCAGCACGCCGGAAACCCATGTCCCGTCCTTCAAGGTCGATGCGGACGCGTCCTTCACCACGCCGCGGCGCCTGCCGGGCGAGCTTCCGGGCCACTCCCATGTTGTCATTCTTGGCGGCGGCAAGACCAGCATGGACGTCGCCATCTGGCTGATCGAGACCGGGTTTCCCGCCGCAAGGATAAGCTGGGTGCGCCCGCGCGACTCCTGGCTGATCAACCGTGAAGCGGCTCAGCCTGGCGACGCCGGCATGCTGCGCATCGCCGAGAGCCAGGCCAACAAGGTTGAGGCGAGCGCCGCAGCGACAAGCCTCGACGATCTGTTCGACCGCCTCGAAGCAAGCGAGGAGTTGCTGAGGATCGACCCGCTAACCCGTCCTGGCATGTTTCACGCGGCAACGATTTCGCGCGGCGAGGTGAAGCTCATGCGCCAGGTGAGCGATGTGATCGGTGAGGGCCATGTCAGCCATGTCGCGCGCGGTCGTCTGGATTTCCACGCGACCAGCCGGCGCTTTCCGGAAGACACGCTGTTCATCGACTGCACCGCGCGCGCGTTCCGCCACCAGCCCGCCCGCCCGGTTTTCGAGCCGGGAAAAATCACCCTTCAGATCGTGCGTGAGGGACTGGTCTGCCTCAGCGCCGCCGCCATCGGCCATGTCGAGGCGAGCTATGATGATGATGCAGAAAAGAACCGTCTGTGTCCGCCCGTGCCCTATGAAGAACATCCCATCGTCTGGGCACGCGGCTTTCGCGCCGAACTCGCTGTCCAGGCCATCTGGGCGCAGGACAAGCCGCTTCGCCGCTGGGCGCGCGGCCACCGGCTGACCGGCTTTGGGGCCCCTTCAGGCGAAGCCGCGCAATCGCGGATGGCAGAGCTTGCCGAGGTGATCGCAGCACAGCGCCAGCAGGCCATGACCAATCTGGACCGCCTGATCGCCGCCCACGGCCTGCCTGTCTATGCCTGAGTCGGTGCGGTCTTATGGCCCTGCCAAGGCTACTGACGTGACGACTTCAACGCTCGATCTCGGTGACAATGCCAGGTCAGTTCTCACCTGAAATTGACACGCGATCCTTATCGCTGCTTCGCACCATTTGCTGACGTTGGGGCCATCCGAGAAGAGACATCCACTGAACCAGCGACCGGAATCTGTTCAAACTAACCGGGCCACCTCCATATTCGGTTCTGCAACCGGGCTCGTTGGTGAATTTGGCCCCTTAGGGCGTTTTCTGAGCGACCTGAATCGTTGGGGATTCACAAGGCGGACGGATTCTGATTCACCATGGCTGCTGGTGAAGGAGGCCAGCCTGTCATGGGTAAGCCGCTTTCGATTGATCTGAGGGTTCGCGCGCTGGCTGCGGTCGATGCCGGATTGAGCCGCCGGGCCGCTGCAGACCGTTTTGGCGTCAGTGCGTCGAGCGTCATTCGCTGGGATCAGGCCCGACGCGAGCGCGGCGATCCGGGCCCCAAATCCCAGGGCGGCGACCGCACCTCGCACCGGATCGAAACGCATGCCGATTTCATCTTCGCACTGCTGGACGAGCGAGGCGACATCACACTTGAAGAGATACG
>CAYPQD010000103.1:0-2452 GCA_964412785.1 uncultured Hyphomonadaceae bacterium | reverse complement strand
CACCCTTCATGCAGACTTTCATCCCGAACCTGTCGGGCACCAACCTTCTGGTGCCTGGCCTCGTTCTCGGGATCATGATCCTGCCCTATGTGGTTTCGGTCAGTGAGGATGCCATGCGCGCTGTGCCCAATGGCCTGCGCGAGGGTGCCTATGCGCTCGGCATGGCGCGATGGCAGGTGGCGGTTCGCGTTGTCGTTCCAGGTGCCATGTCGGGCATCACGGCGGCCTATATTCTGGGGATGTCGCGGGCGGTTGGCGAGACCATGGTTCTGGCGATTGCCGCCGGCCAGAACCCCAATCTCACGCTTGACCCCCGCGAGGGCGCTGCCACGATCACGGCCTATATCGTCCAGATGAGCCTTGGCGACCTGCCCCATGGCACCCTCGCCTATTCGACGATCTTCTCGACCGGGCTTGTCCTGTTCCTGATCACACTGAGCTTCAACCTCATCGGCTTCTATCTGAGACGCCGCTTCAGGGAGGCCTACTGACATGGCGCTCCAGACCGAAGGTAACCTGCACAGCACGGCGGGTCTCAGCCTTGAGGCGCTGCACGCGATCAACCGCGCGAAACGCTTTGACCTGTTGTTTTCCGCCGCCGGCATATTTGTCATGGTGATTGCCATGGGCTTGCTGATCTCGCTGATCGGCGATCTTGTCCTGCGCGGGCTTGGCCGGATTGACGGCGATTTCCTGATGAATTTCCCCTCGCGGCGGCCGGAGAACGCCGGCATTCTTTCAGCCTGGGTCGGTTCGATCGCGGTGATGATCACGACCGCATTCCTCGCCATCCCGATCGGTGTGGCAGCCGGGCTCTACCTTGAGGAATATGCCCGCAAGGGCTGGCTCTCGAATTTCATCGAGATCAACGTGTCCAACCTCGCCGGTGTGCCCTCGATCATTTACGGGCTACTGGCGCTTGGCCTGTTCGTCTACGGGCTGGACCTTGGCAAGACCATTCTCGTGGCCGGGATGACCCTCGGCCTGCTCATCCTGCCCATCGTCATTGTCTCCACGCGGGAAGCCGTCCGCGCGATCCCGAGGGTCGTCAAGGAGGGGGCTTACGCTCTCGGGGCCGACCAGTGGCAGGTGATGTGGGCCTATATCATTCCCGCCGCCCGGCCCGGCATCATGACCGGCGCGATTGTCGGGCTCAGCCGCGCGATTGGCGAGACCGCACCCATCATCACCATCGGCGCGCTGACCTTCATCGCCTTCCTGCCGCCCTCGCCGGTAGAGGGGCAGTTTCCGTTCCTGAATTTCGACTGGCTGAACGAGAATTTCACCGTGCTGCCGATCCAGATGTTCAACTGGCTGTCGCGTCCGCAGCCGGAATTCCATGTCAATGCCGCAGCGACCGGCGTTGTCCTGATGGCCCTGACGCTGTCTCTGAACGCCATTGCGATCGTCATCCGCTACCGGTTGCGGCGCCAGTATCACAATTAGGGGGATGTCATGACGCAGCGCGACATTGATGGCGAGGTCTTGCGACCGGCAGGTGATGACGACCACCCCGCCATTCCGGCTGAAGCGGAAACCGAGCCGGTTCGCGCCGAGGTCCGAAATCTCAGCTTCTTTTATCCGGGCGGCTTCCGGGCGCTCAGCAGCGTATCCATGCCAATCCTGAAGAACCAGGTCACTGCCATTATCGGGCCGTCCGGCTGCGGAAAGTCCACCCTGCTACGCTGTCTCAATCGCATGCATGATCTCTACCCCGGAAACCGCTATGAGGGCGAAGTGATCCTGTTGCCGGAGGGGATCGACCTGATCGGGGCGCAGGCCGATCCGGTCCTTGTACGCTTGCGGATCGGGATGGTGTTCCAGAAGCCGAACCCCTTCCCCAAGACCATTTTCGAGAATGTTGCCGCCGGGTTGCGTGTGCGCGGTGTGCGCAGCGCCTCGCTGATTGCAGACTCAGTTGAGTCCGCTCTCAGACGGGCCGCACTCTGGGACGAGGTCAAGGACAAGCTGAAGAAATCGGCCTATGAATTGTCCGGAGGCCAGCAGCAGCGACTGTGCATCGCGCGCGCGCTGGCACCCCAGCCGGAGATCCTCCTGCTCGACGAGCCGACTTCGGCGCTGGACCCGATGGCAACCGCAAAGATCGAGGAGTTGATCGCAGAGCTTGGCCAGTCCGTCACCATTGTCATCGTGACCCATAACATGCAGCAGGCCGCGCGCATTTCGCACCGCACCGCTTTCATGTATCTGGGCACGATGATGGAGTTTGCGCCGACAGCCCGGCTATTCGAAAACCCCGCCCATCCCAAGACTGAGCGCTATATATCCGGGATGTATGGATGACGTGCGACCCTCAGACCTGGCATTCGATATAGATATGCGGAGGGATACTTGCGCAAAAGCGACTGTGTAAGACCGAGCTGCATTGACCGGATTTGGGTCTATGCAGATTGGTATTAATCCGCGCTGCTTGATATCAGCGCCGAGGAGG
>CAYPQD010000102.1:0-2548 GCA_964412785.1 uncultured Hyphomonadaceae bacterium | reverse complement strand
CGCGCTTGCCCTGCACTGCAAGGGATCGGTTCCGATCCATGCAGCTTGGTATTATACCAAAGTGCGCGGTTGAAGACCCATCCGCGGCCACGGCGCATGGAGCGCCGATGCGCAGTCGCGCTTGCCCTCGCACTGCAAGGGATCGGTCTTGGATCCATGCAGATTGGTATCAGGTCGTCCCTGCGCCGGACAGGCCGCCGGCGCGGCGGGCAGCCTCCGCGATCGTGGTGGCGAAGCGCTTCATGTTGTACCCGCGGATGCTGATCGCGGTGTCGGCTGTTTCCAGGTCCAGGATGCGTGTGGCGATCCCGGCGCGATCCTCCACCCGCGTCAGGTCAGCCAATGGCAGGATGACGGGCGCGACGCTGCCGCCGACATGGACCATGCGGTTGAGTGCGTTGGCATGGAACTCCACCGCATTCGCCGTGAGAAAGGCGGTGCCGCCGACCCAGAGCCCGCCCATGGTCTTCTCCACCGCCTTAAGTCCGGCCCGCCCGGCGATCCCGATCAGGGCCCCAGCGCCGCCGGCAAGGCGGGCGTCTGGCATCAGCGCGTTGACGAGGCGCCGGTCAATCCAGGTTTCGGGCTCGGCCATGAAAGAATAGGCGCGCGCCGCTGCCTTTGCGTCAAGGGCCGGGCCCCTCTGCGGGGCTGGATTTGTCCGGCGAACCCGGCCACGTCAGGAGCGATGATGACGCCGCCCCGCCTGCCCCGCTCGCCGCTGCCGCCCGAGGCCTGCAATTTGGTGCGCACGATCGACCTCATCGGCGATCGCTGGACGCTGCTGATCCTGCGCTCGGCCCTGTTCGGGGTGCGCCGGTTCGACGATTTCCAGGCCGAGCTCGGTTGTCCGCGTACCGTCCTGTCGGGCCGGCTCAAGCGACTGACCGATGGGGGCCTGCTGGCCCGCCAGAGCTATCGCGTGCCGGGCAAGCGGGCACGCAGCGAATACGTGCTGACCCGGAAAGGGCTGGCCCTGCGGCCCGCCCTGATCGCGCTCACCCAGTGGGGAGACGACTGGCTGCCGGGCGCCGGCACGCCGCCGATCCGCTTCCTTGACGCCGGCACCCGCAAGCCGGTGCGCGCCGGTTTTCTCGATGCCAGCGGGCGCGAAGTGCCACCCGATCGCCTGCGCGCCGCCCTGCGCGGCTAGACCGGGCCAGCCCGGCTGTGATCCCGGCGAACCGGCGCAACAGCCCGGATCAGGGAATCGATTGACCTTGCGGCCGTGTCGGGGCCCCAAGCCTCGCTTGACCAAGACGGATACTTGCAAGGATCGGTCGCCTCGCCACGTCCGGATTCCCCGTGCATCACTGGCGAAGCGCCGCCTGACCTGATAGTGCGCTGCGACCCGCTTCAATCCCAGCCTGACAGGGGCAAGCCATGAAGTTCTTTGTCGACACGGCAGATACCGCCACCATCCGCGAGCTGCAGGCGACCGGCCTGATTGACGGGGTGACCACCAACCCGTCCCTGGTTGCCCGGTCAGGCCGGCCCTTCACTGAGGTGATCGCGGAAATCTGCGAGATCGTCGACGGTCCGGTCAGCGCCGAGGTGATCGCGACCGGCTTTGAGGCAATGGTCGACGAGGGCCGCACGCTCGCGGCAATTGCCGATACTGTGGCGGTGAAACTGCCGCTGACGATGGACGGGCTGAAGGCTTGCCGGGTGCTGAGCGATGCCGGCATAGCGGTCAATGTGACGCTGTGCTTTTCCGCCAACCAGGCGCTGCTGGCAGCGAAGGCGGGCGCGGCGTTCATTTCCCCCTTTATTGGCCGGCTGGACGACATCCACATTGACGGGATGGAACTGATCACCGAGATCCGCACGATCTATGACAATTACCTGTTCGACACAGAGATCCTCGCCGCCTCCATCCGCAATCCAAACCACGTGAAACTGTCCGCTCTGGCCGGCGCGGATGTGGCGACCCTGCCGCCGGGCGTGCTGACCTCGCTGGTCAGCCACCCGCTCACCGACAAGGGCCTCGCCGTCTTCCTCGCCGACGCAGAAGAGGCGGGCGTGCGCGTCTGACGGTCGTTTGTTCTGGTATCACAATTTGTGATACCATTCATTGAGATCAGCAGGGGGCATCGGTTTTGGGGGACGACAGCGGCATCGAATTTAAGGAGAGCGAGGCTCCGCTGGTGCACCTCATCAGAGACCGGGCCGTAATTCTGGATTCAGATCTCGCCAAGCTGTACAACACGACCACTGGCCCTCTCAACCAGGCCGTGAAGCGTAATACGAAGAAGTTCTCTGAACGCTACGGCTTCCAGCTCAATGACGAGGAGTTCGCCGATCTGGTATCACAAAAAGTGATATCAAAAGGCGGACCCGGGGGCCGGCGCACCGCCCCCTGGGTCTTCACGCAGCGCGGCGTGATCATTGTTGCGACGATCCTGAAGTCCGACCGCGCCGTCGCCGCCACCGAGTTCGTGGTCGAGACCTTCATGAAGGCCAGGCTGCTCGAGAAAAGACAGGTCCAACTGACGAAGCAGGACGAACCGGTCGATCCGGCCCCATCGCCCATCAAGGACGATCTCGG
>CAYPQD010000101.1:0-2576 GCA_964412785.1 uncultured Hyphomonadaceae bacterium | reverse complement strand
GGCGAGAGGGATGCCACCGCCTGCGCAGATCAGGCCCGTGGGGCGGGGCCGTGGTCAGGCCCTATTCCCCGATCGACTCCGTGCCGACGCCGACAAATCCCGTGAACATGCCGTTGGTGTTGACGAGGCCCTCGGTCGGGACGGGCTGGATCACGTCCCAATGCTCGACGATCATGCCGTCTTCCATCCGGAACAGGTCGTAGAAGGCGTTGGTTGTGCCGTTCCACTGGCCTTCGCTTACGGTGAGAACGAAGTTGCCCTCGCCAAGCACCGCGTGGATCTCGGTGTATTGGAACATGTTGCCTTGCGCCGTCAGCGTCTCAACGGCCGCGACGATCCCGTCCAGCCCGTCCGCGATACCGGGGTTGTGCTGGGCGTAGCTCTCGTCGCTGATGTAGTCGGTGATCCTGGAAGGGTCCTTACCCATCAGCACATCTTCCACCAGCGCGACGGCGAGGGCCTTGTTGGCTTCGGTCTGGTCCAGATCGGTTGCCTCGGTCGGGCCATCGGTCTGTGTCCGCCCGCTAACCGTCTCCGAGACGAGCGGCTGCAGCGCATCCCAGTGTTCGGCAACCTTTCCGGTCTCGTCCACGCGGATGATGTCGAACGCCACCATCTCGTCGGCCCCGAACGGGGAAGCATTGCGCCAGATATTGTGCATGAAGACGTAGTCGCCATCCTGGAACATACGGACGTTCTCAGCCGTCGTTCCGGCGGCTTCCAGCACCGGCAGGAGCTTGATGAACGGCTCCAGCCCGGTCGGAATGAAGGGGTTGTGCTGGATGTAATCCGGGTTTGCCAGCGCGCGCATCGTGTCGGCGTCGCCTTGCGAGACAGCGCCCAGAAACGTGCCGACGATCTCCTTGTTGGTCATGGTGTTCTCGCTTTTCTCCGCAGTTGCGCAGGATGCAATGACAGCCGCCGCGGCGGCGACAGCCAGGATGGATTTGATCATTGGAAAGGTCCTTTTTGGGATCAAGCTGGTTCTGGGTTTCGGTATGGGTGGTCAGCCATCGACGCCGCCCAATACGCCGTCGAGCTGAAGTTCCTTCAGGAGGGCGTCCTGGCGTGGCTGGCTGTAGGCGTTGATCTCGTCCACACCCCAGGTGATGCCGACGACCGTGCGGGTGGGGCGCTTGCCGGCGGGCGCGCCTGCAAGGTCCAGATAGGCATCGACAACGAGCTGAGGGTCGGGGGCAGCGTCGCTTGCCAGCATGTCCTCAAAGCCGGCCACCATGTTGGTGGGCACCTTGGCGACCTCGCCATAGGTCGCCAGGACCTGTTCGCGCTCTGGTGGCTTCCCGGCCGCCAGCAGGTTCGACGGGAACGGACCCGGCTCGACCAGCGCCACATCGACCCCAAACGGCGCGACTTCATAGCGAAGGCTCTGGCTGTAGGCCTCCAGCGCATGTTTGGTCGCGCAATAGGTGCCAAAGAAGGGCGGCGAGACCCGCCCGGCAATCGAACTGGTATTGATGATCAGGCCAGACTTGGCCGCACGCATGGACGGCAGCACCGCCTGCATCGCGCGGATGGCGCCGAAATAGTTGGTGTCCATCTGCTCGCGGGCCTGCGCCACGCTGTAGGCCTCTGTCATGCCGATATACATGATGCCCGCATTGTTGATCAGGACATCGACGGAGCCTTCATTGAGAATTGGCGCGAAGCCTTGGGCGACTGAACCTTCAGAAGTGACGTCCATCTCGGCGATGGTGATGCACGGAGAATAGGCCTCCAGCTCAGCCTTCTTGTGCGCATTGCGTCCTGCAATATCACGCATCGTGCCCCAGACGCGGTCTCCCCGGTCGGCGAAGGCGCGCACGGCGGCTGCGCCAAAGCCGCTGCTGGCGCCTGTGATAACGATTGTCTGCCCGTTCCCTGCCATCATGCTCTCTCCGGCTTGTGCGCTGCGTTACCAGTTGGTACGAATATCGAGGACATGTTGTCAAGACATAAAATACCGATTGGTACTAAAATGAATGAAGATGATGCTAAACCGCCGCGCGGTCGCCCCCGGACGATGGACCCCAAGGCTGTTCTTGATGTGGCCATGGGCGCTTACTGGCGCAGCGACCCGGCGGACGTGTCGGTCAATGCGATCTGCCAGATGGCGGGCGTCTCGAAGCCCTCGCTCTATCGCGAGTTCGGCAGCGAGGACGGGCTGAGCCTTGCTGTTCTCGACAGATATGCCGAGCGCGTTCTTTCCGACGTGTTCGCGATCCTGCGCAGCGGTAAGGGATTGCAGGACACGCTGGACGCCCTGATCGACTTTGCAAGCGCAGATCCGCGGATGGAGACGGGCTGTCTGTTCTACAAGATGCGCGCGGGCAAGCACCGGCTCGGGCCTTTGACCCGCACTCGGGTGGAGGAAATCGATGCCGCGGCGCACGCGGCCTATACCGCTTTCCTCCAGTCGTTTCGCGATGGCGAAGAATGGGCAGCCGGCCTGTCGGTCGAGGCCGCAGCCCGGTATCTGAGCGAGCAGTTGGCCCTCGCCATCACGCAACGCGCCTCAGGCGAAGACCCGGCCCGCGTCCGCCAGATGACGACCCTGGGCCTGTCGGTGCTGAGCGGCC
>CAYPQD010000100.1:0-2746 GCA_964412785.1 uncultured Hyphomonadaceae bacterium | reverse complement strand
CGCGGTGCCCTGCATCAGGCGGCCAATCTGGTCGTTGAGTTGAGCGACGGGGTGCATACAGGCCGGGGAGAGGGCGAGCCACATGAGAGCGATTTCGGGGTTGCCGAAGCAGCGCGGCTGGAAGCTGAGCGTTTTCTGTCTGAACACTGGAAAGGCCTCAGTCGGCAGAGCCTCTCCGCTGCTCTTGGCCCAGGCGCCATTCGCAATGCGATCGACTGCGCGCTCTGGGACCTTGAAGCCAAACAGTCCGGCGTCAGCGCGGCGCTCATCGCCGGCATCTCACTGCCAGCAATGCTCGCTGTCACCGGCACGGTCTCCTGCGACGTGCCCGAAATCATGACGGAGGAAGCGCAGGAAAAGTTGAGCCACGCTTCGGTCCTCAAGATCAAACTTGGCGAGGGCGCAGGGCTTGACCGGGCGCGTATCGAGGCTGTGCGTGCCGCCGTGCCCGGGGCGCGGCTGATCGTTGATGCCAATGGCGGATGGGATCTGGCGGCTCTCACCGCTCTTGCGCCAATCATGGCGGGACTTGGGATCGAAATGATCGAACAGCCGCTGCCGCCCGGAGAAGACACACCGATTGCCGAGGCCAAGAGCGCTGTTCCGCTGTGCGCCGATGAAAGCGTCACTGATACGGCATCGCTTGCCCGCCTCGCCCCCGGCTACAGCCTCATCAATATCAAACTCGACAAAAGTGGTGGCCTGACCGAAGGCTTTGCGCTTGCCCGCGCAGCAAAGGCGATGGGCCTCGATTACATGGTAGGATCAAATGGCGGCACTTCGCTTGCGGCGGCACCGGCCTATTTGCTTGCGGCTGGCGCGAGATTTGCTGACTTGGATTCGCCGCTGCTTCTGGCGAAAGACCGCGTGCCCGGTCTTCTGTTCGAAAGTGGGCGGGTCCATCGACCGCCGCCTGAGCTTTGGGGCTAGGAATGCGTGAAGCTGCGTTTCAGCTTCAGCTTGGTGCCGCGATCACGATGCCGGACGGCGTGCGCCTGTCTGCCGACATCTACCAGCCGATGGCACGCGGCCCACAGCCAGCCCTCCTGACCCTGACACCTTATACCACCGCTTATGCCTACCGCGCAGCTTCGGCCTATGCGCGGGCAGGCTTTGCTGTGGTCGTTGTCGATGTTCGCGGGCGCGGTGGGTCGGAAGGTGCCTTCTGTCTCTATAATGACGGCGAAGACGGCGCAGCCTGTGTGGACTGGGTTGCGCGGCAGGACTGGTGTGACGGGCAGGTGGCGCTGTTCGGCGGCTCCTATGCCGGTCTCAACCAATGGTCCATCGCTGCCAGGGCATCTGACGCGCTCAAGGCCATCGCGCCCGTCGCCGCGCCGATGCCTGGCTACGACGCCGATGGGCTGAACGGTGTGTTCCCGCTCTACAATCTGCGCTGGACAAGCTTCATTCGCGGGACGTCCATCCAGCAAGCGCTGTTCCAGGATGAGGCGTTCTGGCGTGAACTCTTTCTGCAGCATTACCAGTCCGGCGACGGTTTGCTGGCCCTGCCGGAACTTCTGGGCGGGACCGATGAAACCCTCGCCAGGATGATCAAAGCCTTCGTCGCCGGCGATGAGTGGGCCGTTTGCATTCCCACACAGAAGGCCTTTGCGGACATTTCCATCCCTGTCCTGACCGTGACCGGGACAGCCGACAATGCCCAGCGCGGCGCGCTGGAGTACCGGAGGCGCCATCTGGCAGCGCGCCCGGATGCAATCCATTTCCTGCTCCTTGGTCCCTGGAATCATGGCGGACAGCGCGACCCGGAACGCCGCGCCGATGATCCGGACACCGGGGACAGCCAGGGCGTCGAGACGGTCGAGCACACCACGCTCGTTGGCTTCTATAATTGGGCACTGCGCGGCGCGCCTCTGCCGAAACTTCTCAAGGGCAGCGATCGCGCCGAGGCGGTTTACGTCGCTGGGCCGGAGGTCTGGCGGCAGCTGGACCGACCCACCGACCATCCACTGACCACGCTTCATCATACTTCGTCGGGTCGGCTCAATACAGACCGGGAGCACGCCGAAACACAATTGGCGTGGCCCGAACCGATCCATCCTGATCTGGTCATGAGCCCCGAAGCGGACCCGGAAACACCGGACCTTTTCGCGCTTCTCGGCGGCGAGCGACCAGAAACAGACTGGATTTATGATTCGGGTTTCGGGCGCGTCCTTAGCTTCCAGACCCAGCCATTGGCCACAGGCCGGCTCATGATCGGCGCGCCGCATCTTGACTGCGCCATCAGCGCCGACACCTTTGAGATTGATCTTGCATGTTTCGTGTATGAGCAGCGCCCCGACGGATCGAGTCTGATCCTGTCGAGCGACATGCGGCGGCTTGCGGGACTAACAGCTGAACCGCACCGGGTGACCTTCAACACGTTCCGGTTCGCCGCCCGCCGTCTCGCGGCCCGCAGCCGGATCGGCCTGCAGATCCGCCTCATCGACGGGCCGTCCTTCCAGCGCCCCGCCGCGCTGCTGGCGGGCCGGGCACCAAAACTGACGCTTCATCTTGGCGGAGCCCACCCGGCCAAACTTGAATTGCCCCTTCTTCCCGAAAGCGAGACTGACCATGCCTGAGACCCATGCCGATTGGAGCGCTGCCGCGCAGACGCTCCGGATCAATACCCGACCACTGATTGCAGGTGAGCGCGTTGAGGGTCGTGACGGCGCAACCTTTCAGACGCTCAATCCAGCAACCGGCGAGCCGGTGGCGGTATACCCAGAGGCCGACGCTGATCTGG
>CAYPQD010000099.1:0-2877 GCA_964412785.1 uncultured Hyphomonadaceae bacterium | reverse complement strand
AGGTCGGCCTCGCCGGCGCCGACGAGGCAGAGCTTCAGGGACGATCCGGCGCTGACCAGCTCGGCAATGTTGAATCTCTCCAGGAAGGCGTCGGTCTCCGGCGAGCGGTGGGAGCGCGAGGCGATGGCGGTAAGCCCGGCCTCGGGCGCCTTGCGGATCTGCATGGGCTTGCGCTGTACCCGCCATGGTATCGGCCCGCCGGGATCGGCCGGCGCCTGCCACGCGCGGCCCGGGCCTTCGGCGACAAAGAGGCGGCGCAGGGCGGGCGCGTAGACCACGCCCATCACGGGGCGGCCATGCTCGATGATGGCGATGTTCACCGTGAACTGGCCGTTCCGGCTGATGAACTCCCTCGTGCCGTCGAGCGGATCGACAAGAGCAAACCGGCTGCCGTGTTCAGGCAGGTTGCCGGCGGCGACGGATTCCTCTGCAATCACCGGCAGATCGGGGTCCGCGGCCTTGAGCGCGGCCAGGATCAGCGCTTCGGCCTTTGCGTCGGCCTCGGTCACGGGCGAGGTGTCACCCTTCGTGTCCACGTCGAAATCGGTGGCGTAGATCTCCATGATGAGCGCGCCGGCCTTCAGCGCGATATCGGCCAGGATTTCGCCTGTCAGCGCCATGTCGGGATCCCTTCTCAGTCTTCGCGAAGTGCTTGGCTGCTCAATGCCCGCTTAGAGCGGCAGGCGGCCATTGTCGATGAGGATGTTGCGCGGGGCGTCGGCGGCACCGTTGCAGATCACTGCACGGCCACCGGCTGCCTCGACAATGGCCATTCCGGCGGCAACGTCCCAAAGGCGCGCGCCGCGCTCGGCATAGCGATCGGCCCGGCCAGCGGCAACCCAGGCAGCGGCGATCGCGGCCGAGCCGATCATGCGGACCTTCTTCCAGTCGGCAAATCCCGCCGCGATCCCTGCCAGCGCCTCCGGCGAGTGGTCGCCAAGGACAGGGAGGCCAGTTACCAGCACACCGCGGGTGGTATCGCCGATATCGCTGACCCGGATCTCCTCGTCATTGCAGCGCGCAGGAAGGCCGGACCCGCCGGTATAGGTCTCGTCATGGTTGAAGTCGTGGATCACGCCAAGAACGGGGCGCGCCCCCTCCATCAGGGCGATCGAGACGGCGCAAACCGGGATTTGGCGGTTGTAGTTGGCCGAGCCGTCGAGCGGGTCGACGACCCAGTAGCGGCCTGTGAGCGTGCCGTGGGCGCCGCTCTCCTCCGCCAGCACAGGCAGGCCGGTGTCCCGGTCGAGGCGGGCGAGGATCAGCGCCTCAGCCGCGGTGTCGGCGACCAGCTTGATGTCGCGGCCCTTTTCGGCCGTGACGCCTCGGAACGGTTCGCTGCGGGCTTTCAGCGCGACACCGGCCTCATGGGCAGCCCCGATGGCAGCCTGCAGGAGGCCGGCCGGATCGCTCACTCGGCGGCAGCAGCCTGTTCAGGCAGCCAAGTCTGGTCATCGGCATAGAGGCGCTGGACGATGTTCATCGCGTCAAACGCCTGCTGCGAGGTCCCGATGGTGACCGGACCGCGACCGCGTACGGCATGCAGGAAGTCGGCAAGTTCGAACTCGGTGACGTTGAGGCTCTGGAAGGTGCGGATGTCCTCTTCCGGGTTGGCACGCGGCTGGCCCCCGGCATTTTTGCCAGACTGACCGACAATCAGCACTTCCGGCGCCATCCGGCCATCCGGCGTCGCCAGGCCGTCGAGCCAGAGATAGCCTTCCTCATAACCAAGTTCGAGGCGGAAGGTCTCCCGCCAGCTGGTCGCAGAGGCATGCAGGCTGGCAATGACGCCGTCGTGATTGCGCAGGATGGCAAAGGCGTTGTCATCGGTGCCCGCAGAGCGCCAGAACCGTGCCTCCACGAACGCCTTCACCTCCACGAAGGTGCCGGAAAAATGCTGCATCAGGTCGAGCATCTGCATGCCGCGGTCGAACAGCATACCGCCGCGCAGGCGGACATTGGGCTGGCGGGCGATCCCGAACACGCCGCGCACGGAGAGCAGGCGGCCGAGCGCGCCCACGCCAGCGACCGACTTCGCCGTTGTCACCGAGCCGTGATAATGCAGCGGGAAGCTGAATTTCAGGACGCGGCCGGGAGCGTCCACCTCCGCCTCGCGGATGGTGATGACATCCTCCACAGACTGACCCGGCGGGCGCAGGGAGAGTACGTGCAGGCCACGGCCGAGGGCGGTGGCGACGAGACGCGGCACCTCACGCAGCGACCCGGCGACAATCAAGGCATCGAGGTCAGCGCGCTGTGCCAGCGCAAGCGCGCTTTCATAGTGCATCACGCCCGGGACGGGCTTGCCAGGCGCGCAGGTGGCGACAAGCCGGGTATCGGGACGCGCCGCGACGACGTCGGCAAAGGCGCGGCCTTTCGCGCCCTGGATTTGTACACCAAATCGAATGGGCCGCACGTAAGGCACTCCTCATACTGGTCGAACAGGACACGCGAAAGCACTCGCCGTGAAGGCGATCTTAACCCTTCTGCCTGCCCGCGCCGCCGATCACAAGGGGGCAATCGGCTTGCGTTTCATGCCGCCCATGCCAAGAGCAGCGCCGGGGTGCCAGCGAGGGGAGCGCAGGCCATGATCGACCTCTATCTGGGCGACGCGGCTGCGACGCGGGCGCTGGCGATCGCGCTGGAAGAAATGGCGCTAGCCTGGCGCGCGGTCACCGATTGCGATGATGCGGATGTCGGGAGGCAGGCGCCGGTCCTTCGCGACCCGGCAAGCGGTGTGCGCGTCGGCGGCCGGGGCGCGGGCCTGCTTTATCTCGCCGGCCGGACCGGCCGGTTCCTGCCAACGACCCACGGCCGGCGCGCCGGCGTAATGGAATGGCTGTTCTGGCACGAGGGGGTTCTGGCCCCGGTTCTAGG
>CAYPQD010000098.1:0-2915 GCA_964412785.1 uncultured Hyphomonadaceae bacterium | reverse complement strand
TCGCCAAGATGGGCCAGGACGGCCATGATCGCGGCCAGAAGGTCGTCGCCTCGGCGCTCATGGATCTCGGCTGGGAGGTCGAGATCGGACCACTCTTCCAGACGCCGGAAGAGGCGGCCCGTGACGCCCGCGCCAAGGGGGTCGACATTGTCGCCGCCTCCTCGCTCGCGGCCGGCCACCTGACGCTGGTGCCGGAACTGAAACGCGCGCTCGGCAATGAGGGCGCGGTCAACACCCGCATCATGGTCGGCGGCGTCATCCCCCCCGGCGACTTCGACGCCCTGCGCGCCGCCGGCGCCTCGGCCATCTTCCCGCCGGGAACCGTCATCGCCGACGCAGCGCTGGCCATGCTGCAGGCCCTCGACGGCGACGAGGACGTGGTGGCGGCGGAGTAGGGCTGTTTCCGAAGCCCTGCGCTGAATATGCAGGTCGCTCGACAACACCGATGCGGTCGATACTTGCATTGTTGGCAGGCAACATTGTGGCTCCCTTTCTGGTGCTGTCCATCGTTCTGATACCAGGTCTGTTCTCGCCGCTCGATCAGCCATTCTCCATTTCATAATCCGTAGTCATGTTTGCAGGTTTCGTGCTCGCTGGGTCTGCGACTGTAGCGCCGGTCCTCTGGATTGGAGGGGGGCTCATCTGGATGTTTGTCCATGGCCTGAGGAAGAACCGACCTTCAGGGCGGTTTCCGGCCTGACCGCACTCCTCGCCTGGGTCATCGCCTACAAGGGTAGGCCGGTTAGACCATTGCGTGATATGCAGAAACGATGACCGCCATCCTGCCGATTCTCGAAGACGTGCGCCACAAGGTGACGATTGATGAAGTCAGCGAGTTGATGAAGGCAGGCTATTTTGAGGAACCGAGCCGCATCGAGTTGATCGAAGGGATCATCGTTGAAATGCCCCATGAAGGGTTAGAACACGCCGATTGGAAAATGCTTGTCGGCGAGTGGCTCATTGGGGTGCTTCCTTCAACGCACCGGGTCATGATTGACACGACGCTTCACCTGCCACCTCACAATGCCCCATCTCCGGACGCATGGGTTTACCCCAGGCAGATGGACCTCAAGGATGTCTCGGGTTCAGATGTTTCACTGATTATTGAAACGGCAGATGCAAGCCTGCGTAAAGACACGGTAGTGAAGGCGCCACTCTATGCGCGCTTTGGCGTCCAGGAATACTGGATTATTGATATCGAGGCTAAGGAGGTTCTGGTTTTCCTACCAGAACCGCAAGGCGGGTATTGTGAACCTTCGAGATACGCCGAAGACACAAGCGTCGCTTGCAAGTCGATCCCCGGATTGACACTTCGTCTCGCAGACCTGCGCCCCTAGGCCGGAAAACGCCCTAACCACCGTGCGCCGCCGCGAAAGCCATGCCGCCGGGGCAGGCCGCCAGCCCTTGCAGGCGTGCTGGCGCCACCCGAAATGAGCGCTGTCAGTCCGCCAGCAGGGAGCATCCAGCCAATGATCATCACCACAACCAATTCGGTCGAGGGCCACGCCATCACCGCCTACAAGGGCGTTGTCACCGGCGAGGCGATCATCGGCGCGCACATCTTCAAGGACATCTTCGCCGGCCTGCGCGACATTGTTGGCGGCCGCTCGGAAGCCTATGAGAAGACCATTCGCGAAGCGCGCGAGGTCGCCATGAAGGAAATGGCCGAGGAATGCGCCCGCCTCGGTGGAAACGCCATTGTCGGTGTCGACATCGACTATGAGGTTGTCGGCCAGGGCGGCTCGATGATGATGGTCTCGGTCTCCGGAACCGCTATTGTCCTCGACGAGGCGTCGGTGTGACCGATACCTCCGCGGCGCACATGCTGGCCGTGGCAGGGGAGACCTTTGCCGCCCTGCCGGAGGCGATGCGCCGCGCCGCCCACCGCATCCGCATCCGGGTGGAGGAGGCGGCCGGACTGGACGTCCTGGCCGATTTCGCCATCACCGACCCGCTGGACCTCACCGGCCTTTATGTCGGCGTGCCGCTGATCCATGACAGCGTCACCTTCCCGAGCGAGGAGGCGCCGCTGATCTTCCTCTACCGGGCCGCCATCGTCGCGGAATGGCAGGATCGCGGCGACATCCCGCTCGACGAACTGACCGCCCATGTCTTCATCCACGAACTCGGCCATCACTTCGGCTGGTCTGACGAGGAGATGGATGCGGTCCTGGACCCCCTGTAACGGCAGCGGCGGCTGTGGCGACTGACGGCCCGGACACGCCCCGCCGCGGTCAAGCAAGGGGGGGTGGGGGGGCACCACCATGGCGAGGAGGCCTCATACCAAGCTGCATTGACCCAAAACCGATCCTCTGCAGTGCAGGGCAAGCGCGACTGCGCGTCGGCGCCGACATGCCGAGCTGCGCCCTATCAGGCAAGTCCTGAGTAGATGGTATCATTTGCGAACGGATACGTGCTCAAAAACAAGGAACTAGGGCGGTTTCCGGCCTGCCGGGCGGTCAGGCAGGCATCAGGGATTGATCCATTTGATGAGTTCCCAGACCAGCCGCGCCACAATCGCGGCGGCCAGCGCAACCAGCGCGGCGCCGCCATACTGAACCAGCGGCCCGTGGCCGAAGAGCTCCAGCACCACACGCGCGAGCAGGAAGGCGCCGACCGCCACGGCCAGCATGATCGCCCAGTCGACCAGCGAGATGAAGCGCTCAAGGAGCGCGATGGCGCGCTCGACCATGCGCAACACCGACCCGTCCGGCTCCGGACCTCCTTGCGCCATCGCTGTCTCCCCTGTCTGTCCGGCAAACCATGCCCGCAATGTCTTGATGAAGCGTCACCCCAGTCCCCGCATTTGCCTGACCGTGTACCGGGCGAGCGGGGCAGGGCCTCGCGGCGGCGCCGGGCCTGTCCCTTGCCCGTCCCTTTTCAGTCCGACCCCTGAAATTCTGTGCCAGATTGTC
>CAYPQD010000097.1:0-3231 GCA_964412785.1 uncultured Hyphomonadaceae bacterium | reverse complement strand
CGTTGACATCGTAGGGGTCACTGGTTCGATCCCAGTACCGCCCACCATACAAAGCCCTGAAAACGCCGGATATTTGTGAGCACCTGCGCCGGGGTGGAGAAGAGCGGATACGTGCTGGGTACTTGTTTGGCAGAGCTTAGCGGTGCTGGCTGCCTGATCGCGAAACGAGACCTTGGATTTAGCTACGCAGATCAGGACCGATCCTTGCCGCGAGAGGCAAGTGCGACCGCGCGTGGGCGCTCACGCACCGGATCTGTAGATGAGTCACCATCCGCGCATACTAGTATTGGCAGTCTAAATCCTGGACCGTTGGGGTTGCCTGACACGCTACACGTTCGGCAGTGGACCACGGATCTTATCGACGTTCGCGCGTCGTGCTCAGAGAAGCGCGATCCTTATGGAAGGGGTCAGTTCAGGTCGACGCGGGAAAGGTGGCATGGACGGTTCGACGCAGACTGAGCTTGTTCATCCGAGCCGAATGAGACTGCGCTGTTCATCCAGACATATCACCGATCCAGACCGCGCCCCGCCGCCCAATATACGGCGAGTGATACGCTCATAATGCTGGACGAAGCGGTACACCCACGCCCGGCGAGCGTCCGGGAGCGTGCCCGGCTCAAGTCCAAGCGTCACCTCTTCCTGCTGGCACCGCCAGACCGGCACGATCTCGAAGCATGGCGCACGCAGGTGCACGAAGGCATGGGCAAGGTCCCAGAGCCCGGCATAGTCCGATGCCAGCGCATCCTCCTGCCATCCGCGCCAGACACCTTGGGGGTCTTCGCTGGCTTCCAGAGCGTTTATCGGTGCTGACAGGGTGGCTTGCGGATCGGACAACGCCCCCATCAGCCAGCCCTCGATCAATATGGCGTCTGGTTGCGCGGCCACCGTTTCCCAATCGGTTGACGGAACGCGGTCATCGGTCCGCTTGTCGAAACGGGGGATACTCACCTGCCGCGACGCCGGGCCGTGGACCAGCGCGTCCAGTATCTCCACAAGGAGACCGAGATCATGGGTTCCGGGTGGGCCACGGGTCTCGCAGAGCGGATGGACCCGGTCGGCCAGCGTGCGTCTCTGCTTGTGAGTGAGATAGAAATCATCCAGTCCGAGCACCACAATTCGGATATCGCTGCGTGCGGTGAGCGCTGCCATTGCGCTCGACTTGCCGATGCCCTGTGCGCCCGAGAGCATCAGTACCGGCAGCGAGGAGGCCCGCGCCAATTCGACGTCAACCCAGTTCATGATCGCACCGGCGAGCGGGGTCGTCATTGAAGCCTGTCCTCTATCCGGTGTTGAACCCGATCAGCTTCAGCTGGGCATACTGCATCAGGCCCGCATGACCATAGTCCGGCCCGAAACCCGAGCGCCCGGCGGGCTCAAGGCCGAGCGCTGGGGAAACCTCACCGCCTGCACCCACAGACGCATTCACGCTGACCGAGCCGGCCCGGATAGCCCTCGCAAGACGGTGACCTTCGACAAGGTCGCGCGTCCAGACGTGCGCGACGAGGCCGAAACCCGGCGCATTGGCGAGAGCAATGGCTTCGTCCATGGTCTGAAACCGGCTGACAGCCAGAACCGGGCCGAATATTTCCTCGCGGGCAAGCTCGGCTTCAGGAGGGACCCTATCAAATATGGTCGGGCCCATGGCGAGGCCGGGCTGCCCAGTTCCGTCGAGGACGGGTCGAGAGCCGGACGCCCTCGCCCTGTCCAGTCTGTCTGTTATGGAACGGTGCTGAGCCTGCGTGGCGATCGGCCCGAGTGTCGTTTCCGGATCGAGCGGGTTGCCGGGCTTAAAGTCAGCGGTGGCCGCCTTTAGCAGCGAAAGGAGTTCCTCTGCCCGGCTTTCATGAACGATCAGCCTTGATCCGGCCGAACAGACCTGCCCGGCATTCCAGAACACGCTCTGGGCGAGCACCGGCGCAAGCGCTGCGAGGTCCTCGAAACTCTCTCCTACAATGTGCGGGGACTTGCCGCCGAGTTCCATGGTCATCGGCTTAGGAACACCACCAGATGCGGCCAGCGCCTGGATCCGCGCACCGGTCGCCGTCGATCCTGTAAAGGCGATGCGGTCGACACGCGGATCGCTGACCAGTGCCGCGCCAGTAATGGCCCCGGTCCCGGTGATAATATTCAGAATGCCTGCGGGAAGTCCGGCCTCAAGCGCGAGATCGCCAAGCCGGAGGGCGCTGGCCGGGGCAATCTCGGAAGGCTTGAGCACAACACTGTTGCCCATCAGGAGCGGGGCGACGATCCGCGCCAGCACCTGGTTGACCGGAAAATTCCAGGGTGTGATCGCCGCGACCACGCCTATCGGCTCCAGTATGTTGAGATTGAGTGTGCCGGGTGCCGTCACTCCGACACCGGCCGTCAGCGACAGGGCCAGACGCGCATTTTCGACCATCAGGCCGGTTGAATAATGCACATCATCGACCGCCTGTGAGATCGGCATGCCCATTTCGAGGCTATCCATCAGCGCAAGCGTCTCAGCGTGTTCACCGATCAGGTTGGCCCAGTCTTCGATAAGGGCCGCGCGCTCGGCGATGGGGCGACCCGACCATTGGCCCGTTTCGAAGGCGGACCGGGCAGCAGCAACCGCGCGCTGGACCAGATCAGAACCAGCCTCGCGATAGGTCGCCACTGGCTCGCCGGTTGCTGGATTGACCGTCTGGAAAATTGCGCCGGCACGACCCTCAACGCGCTCACCTGCAATCAGTGGTCGGGTATCGATCTGGAGCGCCTGCGCGGCGGCGCTCCAATCGGAATGGGTCTCAGGCATGGTCAGTCTCGCTTTCAGGAAAGAGGGGCAGTTCAAGTCTGGCCGGGTGGGCTCCGCCAAGATGAAGCGTCAGGTTTGGTGCCCCGCCCGCCAGCAGCGCTTCAGGGCGCTGGAAGGACGGCCCGTCGATGATGCGGATCTGCAGGCCGATCCGGTTGCCAGCCGCAAGGCAGCGGGCGGCGAACCGGAACGTGTTGAAGGTTACACGGCGCGGTTCGCCTGTCAGTCCCTCAAGCCGCCGCATGTCACTCGACAGGATCAGGCTCGACCCGTCGGGGCGCGCCTCATACACGAAACATGCAAGATCGATCTCACCGGCGTCGGCGCTGATGGCGCAATCCAGAAGCGGCGCGCCGATCATGAGCCGGCCTCCGGCCAACGGCTGGGACTGAAAGCTGAGAAAGCGCCCGAAACCCGAATCATAAATCCAGTCTGTTTCTGGTCGCTCGCCGCCGAGA
>CAYPQD010000096.1:0-3262 GCA_964412785.1 uncultured Hyphomonadaceae bacterium | reverse complement strand
GTGGGCAGAAACGTGCCGACGAGCCAGTCATTGCCGGCGCCGCCATCGAAGACCTCAGCCGGACCGACGCCAGCGGCCGTGATCGTGTCATCACCATTGCCGCCAAAGATGTCGTTCGCTCCAGCCCCGTCCGAGATGTTATCATCCCCATCATAGCCATAGGCCTCGTCGGCCGTGGCGGTGAAGGTGTCATCGCCAATCGTGCCGATCTGCTGGTCGACCGGGGTGTAGACCGGCGTGGTGTTGGCGTTGTCGCGGATGTCGAGAATTTCCATCCTCACTTCGCCAAAGCGCCAGGTGACCGCGACGCGGCCATCCTCGAGCAGCGTGGCGTCGAGCTCGGTGCCATTGCCGGTGCTGATGGTGAACTCACTGCCGACAGCAACGCCGGAGGAATTATAGCGCTGGGCCTTGATGCCGATCTGGCCGGTCTCGTCATCGTCATAGACGACGAGGAAGCCGCCATCATTGAGTGCGGTGACGACCGGCTCATTGTGATTGGTCGTGCTGCCGACAGAGTTGACAAAGCCGCTGCTGGTCTCGTTGCCCGCCGCATCATAGACGGAGAAAAAGATGTCAGAGTCGCCGCCTTCATTGTCTGTATAGACGATGACGAAGCCGCCGCCGGTCAGGGCCACCACATTGGTTTCAGACTGGTCGAAGGTGTCGCCAACGCTGTCGTTGACATTGGTGAGCGTGCGGACATTGCTGCCGGTGGAATCGACAATAAAGAATTTCAGCTCGTCATCGGACGTTTCCTCGAACTGGGCCGCGATGACGTAATTGCCATTATTGAGCGCGGTCACCGTCAGATCGAAGAGATCGCCGCTGGTATTCAGGAAGGGCGATAATTCCGCAGAATAGGTGTTGGTTGAAGGGTTATAGATCTTGTAGCCAATCTCATCGCCAGTGCCCTGTTCGATGATGTAGGCCACCAGGACCGAGGTGGCGCTGGAAACGGCGACCTCCGGGTCGCGATAGTTCGGCACACCCGTGCCCGCGTCGCTGACGACCGTTGTGTCTGCAGACACCGCGTTACCGCTGGCGTCGAACTCCTGAAGGCGGATGGCCGTACCATTGCCCGATCCTCCAATGGCCTCGTCATCCTCATAGACCGCGATGAAGCCGCCGCCCGGCAGGGCCGCAATCGCCGGATCTCTCTCATTGTCCGCAGACCAGTTAAAGTTGACCCGGAATTCGCCGCCGACCGGATTGCCGAGCGGGTCGAATATCTGGCCGACAATATCTCCTCCGTCAGGGCTCGCAACGCCGGTGGTGGCGGTGGAGTACCAGACGACGAGGATGTTGCCATTGGCGAGCTGGATAGTCCGCGGGTCAGTCTGCGAGCCGGTGGTGGTCGTGTTGACGACGAATTCGTCAAGCCAGGTTTCAGGTGTCAGCGGCATGGTTGGTCCCCTGTATTTTGGTTGTGCAGCATCAGGTATTCAACTTCAGACGTTTTAGCATGAGTCCGGAGCACTCAACGCCCAGATTTGGTGATAATACATCCATCACGCTTTGAGAACGCATTTCTTGGGGGAAGCAGGACAATGGCGCGGCAAGTCCCGGACAGGCGCATCGCCGGTTGGTCCGTGCCGGCGGCTCAGTGGAAGTCGCGGCTTTTCGGGATGACGCGGACCGTGCGCGGATGGCCGGCGCGGCTGTCGCCCGGCACCGGGCGCAGCACCTCATCGGCGCGGGCAAGCGCGTGTTTCAGCGGGTCGCGCTGGACGTCCTCCGACAGGAGGGCGAGGTCGCCGGTGCGGTCGATCAGGCGCTCAGCGACGATATGGGTGATGCCGTCGGCGCGCTGCACCCGGCCTTCGACCCACAGGATGCGCGCGCCCATGACGATGGGGCGGTAGCGCGCGGTGACGCGTGGCCAGACCACCAGGTTGGCAATGCCGGTCTCGTCCTCGACGGTGACGAAGACGACACCCTTCGCCGAGCCGGGCTTCTGGCGGACCAGGACGATGCCGAGGGTGCGCACAAGCCGGCCGGCCGGCGCGGCGCTGGCCTCCTGCGTTGTCAGCGCGCCAAGGCCGGCATAAAGGCTGCGCAGGAAAGCCAGCGGGTGGTCCTTCAGCGACAGGCGGGTGGTCTGGTAGTCCTGCACCACATGCTCACTAGCCGGCATGTCCGGCAGGCGGACGGGCGCCTCCCCGCCCTGCTCGGCGCTGTCTGCGGCGGCAAACAGCGGCAGGCCCGGCGCTGCGGGCAGGCCGCGCACAGCCCAGAGCGCGGCGCGCCGGTCGATCTGCAGCGAGCGGAAGGCGTCGGCAGCGGCGAGCAGTTCCAGAGAGCGGCGCATCAGGCCGGCGCGGCGGATCAGTTCGTCGACCTGGTTGTAGCCCTCCCAGCGCGCGCGCATCAGCGCCTCGCCCTCATCCTCGCGCAGGCCATCGACCACGCGCAGGCCGAGACGCACCGCCAGCGTGCCATGGGCGGTCGGCTCAAGGGTGGTGTCCCAGTCGGAGAGGTTGATGTCGACGGGGCGCACCTCAACGCCATGCTCGCGCGCATCGCGGACGATCTGGGCGGGGGCATAGAAGCCCATGGGCTGGGAATTCAGCAGCGCGGCGCAGAACACCTCCGGATGGTGGCATTTCAGCCATGAGGAGACATAGACGAGCAGCGCAAAGCTCGCCGCATGGCTTTCCGGGAAGCCGTATTCGCCAAAGCCCTTGATCTGGTCGAAGCAGCGGCGGGCGAAGTCGGGCTGGTAGCCGCGCGCAATCATCCGCTCCACCATCTGGTCACGATAGGCCTGGATCGTGCCGACCTTGCGAAAGGTCGCCATGGCGCGGCGCAGGCCATTGGCCTCATCGGGGGTGAACTTCGCCGCATCAATGGCGATCTGCATGGCCTGTTCCTGGAACAGCGGCACGCCGAGAGTGCGCCCGAGAATGCGCTTCAGTTCGTCGGGCGGGCCATGGGCGGGCGACGGGCTCGGATAGTGGACCCGCTCCAGCCCCTTGCGGCGGCGCAGATAAGGGTGGACCATCTCCCCCTGGATCGGTCCGGGGCGAACGATCGCGACCTCGATGACGAGGTCGTAGAAGCAGCGCGGGCGCAGGCGCGGCAGCATGTTCATCTGCGCGCGGCTCTCGACCTGGAAGACGCCGAGACTGTCGCCGCGGCAGAGCATGTCATAGGTCTCCCGGTCGTCCGGCGGGATCGACGCCAGGTCCAGCGCCTGGCCCTTGTAGAGGGCGAGCATGTCGAACGCCTTGCGGATGCAGGTCAGCATGCCGAGGGCGAG
>CAYPQD010000095.1:0-3478 GCA_964412785.1 uncultured Hyphomonadaceae bacterium | reverse complement strand
AGATGGATGGCGACGAGATGACCCGGATCATCTGGCAGATGATCAAGGACCGGCTGATCCACCCCTATCTCGACATCGACCTGAAATATTTCGACCTCGGCATCGAGGCGCGCGATGCGACTGACGACCAGATCACCGTTGATGCCGCCAACGCCACCAGGCAGTATGGCGTCGCGGTGAAGTGCGCCACCATCACGCCGGACGAGCAGCGGGTCGAGGAATTCGGCCTGAAGAAGATGTGGCGGTCGCCGAACAGGACGATCCGCAACATCCTCGGCGGCGTCGTCTTCCGCGAGCCGATCGTCATCTCCAACGTGCCGCGCCTGGTGCCGGGCTGGACCCGGCCGGTGGTGGTGGGGCGCCATGCCTTCGGCGACCAGTACAAGGCGACGGACTTCCTCGTGCCAGGCGCCGGCAAACTCACCATGAGATGGCAGGCCGCCGACGGCTCTGAGGCCAAGGAATACGATGTGTTCGACTTCCCCGAGGCCGGAATTGCCATGGGGATGTACAATCTCGACGCCTCGATCCGCGATTTTGCCCGTGCCTGTTTCAATTTCGGGCTGCAGCGCCAATGGCCGGTCTATCTGTCCACCAAGAACACCATCCTGAAAGCCTATGACGGGCGCTTCAAGGATATCTTCCAGGACGTCTACGAGGCGGAGTTTGCCGAGCCGTTCAAGGAGGTCGGGGCCTGGTACGAACACCGCCTGATCGACGACATGGTGGCAGCCTGCCTGAAATGGTCGGGCGGTTATGTCTGGGCGTGCAAGAATTATGACGGCGACGTGCAGTCCGACACGGTGGCGCAGGGCTATGGCTCGCTGGGGCTGATGACCTCGGTTCTGATGACGCCGGACGGCAAGACGGTGGAAGCCGAAGCCGCCCATGGCACAGTGACGCGCCATTATCGCAACCATCAGAAGGGCCAGGCAACCTCGACCAACTCCATCGCCTCGATCTATGCCTGGACGCGCGGCCTTGCCCATCGCGGGCGGATGGATGGGACGCCGGAGGTGACGCGCTTTGCCGAGCGGCTGGAGGAGACGGTGGTGAAGACGGTCGAGGCCGGCCAGATGACCAAGGACCTCGCCCTGCTGATCGGGCCGGAGCAGGACTGGCTGACCACCGAAGGCTTCCTGGAAGCGGTCGCGACAAATTTCGAGCACGCGATGGCGCAGGGCTGAGGCGGGCTGGCGTGGCGGCGCCTGCGCTTTGCCTGCGCCCGGCCACGCCGGACGATGCTTCCGCGCTGGCCCTGATCGGCGCGGCGAGCTTCCTTGACGGATTTGCCGACGCCATTGCGGGCCCGGCCCTGGTCGCGCACTGCCGGGCACAGCATTCGCAGGCCGCCTATGCCGCCTATCTCGCCCGGGCCGGCGACGGAACGGCAGTGTGGATTGCGCAAGTGGAGGCAACGCGCGCGCCGATCGGTTATGCCCTGGTGACACCGCCGGACCTGCCGGTGGAGACCCGGGCCGGGGAGCTGGAGCTGAAGCGGATCTATGTGTTGTCGCGCTTCTTCGGAACAGGCGCGGGACAGGCGCTGATGGACCGCGCGCTTGGCCATGCCCGCAGCCGGCGTGCGCCGCGCCTCCTCCTCGGCACCTGGCAGGGCAACCACCGGGCAACCGCTTTCTATCGCCGCAATGGCTTTGAGACCATCGGAACGCGTCGATTCAATGTCGGCGGCACGATATTCGATGATATCGTGATGGCGCGGCAGTTAGAATGATGGCCGAGGTCCTGATCGCCAGCTTCTACCGGTTCACGCCGATCGACGATCCGGCGCACCGGCAGCATGGGCTGGCGAAGGCGCTGTGCGGGGCGGGGGTGAAGGGCAGCGTCCTGATTGCGGACGAAGGGATCAATGGCACGCTGGCCGGCCAGCCGGACGCGATGGCGCAGGCGCTGGCCGCGCTGACCGCCCTGCCCGGCTGCGCGGGCCTGGCGCCGCGCTTCAGCACGGCGGCGGGGATGCCGTTCGCGCGGCTGAAGGTGCGGCTGAAGCGCGAGATCGTGACCCTTGGCGTCGACGGGGTAGACCCGGCGGCGCGCGTCGGCACCTATGTGGCGCCGGCGGACTGGAACGCGCTGGTTGACGACAAGCAGACGGTGGTGATCGACGTGCGCAATGGGTTCGAGGTGAAGATCGGCAGCTTTGACGGGGCGATCGACCCGGGGACCGACTCGTTCCGCGACTTTCCGGCCTGGTTCGAGGCGCGCCACGCCCGTGCGCCGGCGCAGCGCTATGCCTTGTTCTGCACGGGCGGCATCCGCTGCGAGAAAGCGACGAGCTGGCTGATCGGGTGCGGGTTCGGCGAGGTCTACCATCTTGACGGGGGCATTCTTGGCTATCTCGCAGCGGTGCCGCAGGGGCAGAGCCGCTGGCGGGGGGCGTGTTTCGTGTTCGACGATCGCGTCGCGCTGACCCACGGGCTGGCGCCCGGCGGCCATGTCACCTGCCGGGCGTGCGGCGACCCGGTGCCGGCGGGCGCACCGGCGGAGGCGGCCTGCCGCTGTGCAGGGGGGGCCTGATCTCGCCCCTTGTCTTTTCCGCGCCGACCCACCATAACGCCGCTTCGGCCGGCGGGCACATCGGCCCGCCCGGGCGCCAATTCGGAGTGTAGCTCAGCCTGGTAGAGCACTGTCTTCGGGAGGCAGGGGCCGGAGGTTCGAATCCTCTCACTCCGACCAGCGGCGGGCGGCGGGCAGTATACCGGTTTTATGAAATCCTCGTGATAACCTTGCGCGTCGGTTGCAGCCCCCCCCCTTTTTCCCGCTTAAATTCTAATGGAACATAATCCAGAGGATGGGGGGGCCTTCAAATGGATGCGTTCGACTGGGATATTGAGCTGCCTGACACGCAAATGCGCCATTTGGGCGAGAACGGTGGTTCCGGCCCTGAAGGCCGCTAACCGGATTCGCCGCCGCAAGCGGCAGAGCGGGGTGTACCCATCGCCTACTGGCTTGGGCATGGAGACCAAACCATGCCTGACGGCGGCGGCGACGGCGGCGACGGCGAGGATACGGGCAAACCCGAACGCCGCTTTGAGCCTATCGAAAGCAATGACGATGATCCGAACGACTGGGTTGCAAGATTTGACGACACGCGCATGCCAGAGGTCGTCGTGGTTGGCCAGAGGCCGGGCGAAGACCCCGGCCCGGCACCGAACCCATACGGGCCGGGCGGGCTCCCGCCCGATGCGCCGCCCGTCGATCTGGGTGAGAACAGCATCGACCCAGGCGGCCCTGATGAAAGCGGCGACTGTCTTGGCCCAACAGCCCCCTTTGACGGCCCCATGCCTGAAGGTGTCGACCTCGGGGATCTTCGCAGCGAAGCGCTGGTTGCCGGCAATCTGCTCGACCAACTCCGCAATCTCGATGGCGCCGAACACGGTATGTTTCTGTTGAAAGGTCCGGCAGCGATCTCTTTTACTGCGGCGTTCGCCAGTGGAAACTCTGACAGCATTGAGGC
>CAYPQD010000094.1:0-3585 GCA_964412785.1 uncultured Hyphomonadaceae bacterium | reverse complement strand
GGCCGCGGATGAGTCTTCATCCGCGCAGATTGGTATTAGAAGGGTGTTCCGGCCCCAGCGAAGTGCACCGCCGGTGACTGCCGCAAGGGCGGATGGCGCATTTCGCTGCGCCCCATGCACCCTGAAGGACGCAGCGCCTGTCCCCACCCTTGTCCAACCCCGGATGCCCCATGGGTATACTTCGCGCCATGGATATTGGCAGCCCCCGTGAACTCTTCGCCTTCGTGCCGGTGCTCTACTGGCCGGTCCTCCTGTGGAACCTCATCGCCCTGCAGGGGCGGCTGCAGCGGGCGCGGGCGCGCGGGTATCGCGTCCGGCGCATCTATGTCTCCGACCGCGGCCAGCTGGACCTGCACCTCGTCGAGCCGGTCCGCCTGCCGCCTGGCCTTGCCGCGCCCGCCGCCCTGCCGGCCCGGGCGCCGTCGCGCTTCGCCCGGGCGCTGGCCCGCCTGCAGCTTGCGCCGCCCGATGACCTGACCCGCCGCCTTGCCCCGATGGCCCCGGCCCCCATCCTGCCGGCGCAGCCTGCCGGGCGTGCGCCGGTCGCGCCGGACACCTCCTGACCAGACGCGACACGGCCACATTTCAGGACTGGTCGGTGCGCCGGAGACCCGCAAGGGGCTGCGGATGCCCGTGCCGGGCGCGGCGGCGCGTGCCCCCACATTGATCTTTTCGTCCGCCGCCCGCATGAGAAGGGCGCGCCAATTGGAAACAGGGGAGACCACCGCCATGGAAGACCGCATCATTCCACTCGAAGGGGTCCGCAATTTCCGGGATTTCGGCGGTTATCCCACCGCTGACGGCCGCCGGGTGAAAAAGGGCCTTCTGTTCCGTTCCGGCCACCATGCCGAGGCGACCGACCGCGACATCGAGGTGATGGACACCCTGCGCATCTCCTTCCAGGCGGATCTGCGCCGGCCCGATGAACGCGAGCGCCAGCAGACGCGCTGGCCGCAGAAGGATGCGGGCGTGGAGGTCCTTGTCCATGATGGCGGGCGCGAGACGACGGCGCCGCACATGCAGTTCCTGCAGGCGATCGAGGTGACGCCCGGGGATGCCGAGACCTGGATGCATGACTATTACCGCACTGCCCCCTTCCGCGAGCACCATGTCGCGTTGTTCCGCGGCTGGTTCGACCGGCTCGCCGGCCTTGGTGCGCACGAGGCCGCGCTGGTCAACTGCGCGGCGGGCAAGGACCGAACCGGCATTGTCTGCGCGCTCACCAAGCATGTGCTCGGCGTGCCCGACAGCGAGATCGTCGCTGACTACGAGCTCACCAACACCGCAGTCGACCTGGAAGCGCGCCTGCCTGAGGCCCAGCGCTATTTCAATGACATGCTCGGCAAGGAGTACCCGTCGGACGTCTACAAGCCCTTCATGGGGGTTGACGGCGCCTTTCTCAGGACCGCGTTGAAAGCGATCGAGGACGAGGCGGGCAGCCTCGACATCTATCTGGAGGAACAGCTCGGCGTCGATGCCGCCCTGCGCGCCCAGCTGGTGGCCCGGCTGGTCGACTGACCGGGCACGCGGGACAGGCAGGGGCCGCCGCCCTTCAGCGTTCGATCATGACGGGCGAGCGCGCCTGCACGCCGCCCTTCAGGGTCTCGATTTCCGCCAGCGCGGCGGCGAAGCGCTCATCGCCGAGGAGCGCGTTCAGCCGGGCCACCGCCTGCAGGGTCTCGCCGGACACGCCGAACACGGCTTCCAGCGCCTCGAAGCCGGTTCGGCGCTGCGGGAAGTAGGCGAGGCGAACCGCCTCGTCCGGAGCGACGCCGGCCAGCTCCTTGGCCTTGGCGATGGCCGCAACGAAGCCGCCATGGGAGTCGACAAGGCCCTCGCCGAGGGCGTCGCTGCCGCTCCAGACCCGGCCGCGGGCGACGACATCGACCTCCTCGACGGTCATGCCGCGGCCTTCGGCAACGAGGCTGAGGAAACGGTCATAGCCGCGCTGCAGGATCTCGCGCAGATAGGTGCGCTCCGTGTCGGTGAATGCATCCACGCCGAAGGCATCGACGTAATCGCCGCCGACCGAGACGGTCTCGAAATTGATGCCGATCGACCTCAGGCCCTCGCCGATGGCGAGCTTGCCGCCGAAAATCCCGATCGAGCCGGTGATGGTCGCCCTGTTCGCCATGATGTGATCGGCGCCGGCGGAGACGTAATAGCCTCCGGAGGCCGCAACCGAACCCATCGATACGACCACGGGCTTGCCCTCGGCGCGCACGGTCTGGATGGCATTATGGATCTGGTCAGACGCCGTCGGCGAGCCGCCTGGACTGTCGACCCGGAAGACAATGGCGCGCACGTCCTCGTCCTCGCCGGCATCAAGGATCGCCCGGGCGACCGGGTCGGAGGCGAAGACGGGCGAGGACGCGAAGAACTCCTCGCCGCCGCCCCCGGTGATGATCGGGCCCTCGCCGCCGACGACCGCGATCACCGGCGCGCTCCGCGGCGGCGCCGGTGGCACATAGAGGGCAAGGTCGAGGAACTCGCCATCCTCAACCCGGCCGCGCGCCGCTTCCATGGCGTCTTCCGGCCAGCCGAGTTGGTCGATCAGACCGATTTCCCTAAGGTCTTCCGCCGTGCGCGGCCCCGCGGTCAGGGCCGCACGCAGGGCATTTTCTCCAAGGCCGCGGTCTTCGGCGATATCGCGCAGCGACACGTCCCAGAGCGACCGGGCCAGCTGCAGCAGCGCTTCGCGGTGCGGCTCGGTATAGGTCTCGTTCTTGTAGGTGTTCGGTGCGTTCTTGTACTCGTGGAACTGTTCGATCTCCGCGGTCACCTGCAGGCGGTCGAGCAGGCCCTTCAGGAAAGGGGTCTCGAAGCTGATGCCTGACACGGCAAGCTCGGTTCCCGGCTGCAGCCAGATCTCGTCGGCGGCGCTGATCGCGCGCAGCGAGGACGGGCCGCTTGCGGCAAACGAACCCTGGGAGTGGGCGATCACGAATTTCCCGGCGTCGCGGAACTTCTTTAGCTCGATGCGCAGCTCCTCGGCCCGGGCCGAACCGACACTGCCCTCGCTGGCGCGGATGAACAGCCCCTTGACCCGATCATCGCTGCGCGCGGCATCAAGGCGCTGCACCAGATCGGTAAAGCCGACTGCACCGGCGAAGGCGGCAAAGCCTCCCACCGGCGCCTGGTCGCTGTATTCATTGCGCAGGTCGAGCGACAGCACCACAGCCTCCGGCGGACGCTCTGTCGGCGAAAGGGCCGCCGCCAGCGCCATCAGGCCGAAAAAGCTGAGGGCGAGGAACATCAGGATCGCGACGAAGGCGCCGGCGAACGACAGGAGGAAGGTCTTCATGAACGGCTCCGGGGTGGCGCGCGAGAGGGTTTTATCGATAAAGGATATGTGGAACCTTGCCGGACTGTAAAGCGACACAATGCGCTTTTCCTGTCCGGGCGAGGATTTGCCGCGGATCGGCGCTGGCGGCGTGGGCGTTGTGTCCGCGGCTGAGGCGGGGTGTTGCCAGCCGAGCGGCGAATGGCTATTTCCCCGCACTCGCGATGGGGTGTCGCCAAGCGGTAAGGCAGCGGTTTTTGGTACCGCCATTCCCAGGTTCGAATCCTGGCACCCCAGCCATC
>CAYPQD010000093.1:0-3886 GCA_964412785.1 uncultured Hyphomonadaceae bacterium | reverse complement strand
TGGTGCCGGCTGAGGGACTCGAACCCCCGACCCCCTGATTACAAATCAGGTGCTCTACCAGCTGAGCTAAGCCGGCTGCTGGTGGCGGTGATGTACGGTGTGCGGGCCGGTGCGGCAAGCGCGGAGCGCTTTGCCAACACCCCGGCGCTCTGGTAGGGCGCAGACAGCCCGCAGACAGCCCGCAGACAGCCCGCCGAAAGCCCGAGAGCCAGACAGAGCCCGCCCCGCACCATGCCCGACACGCCCCGCCGCATCCTCGTCACCTCGGCCCTGCCTTACATCAATGGCGTCAAGCATCTCGGCAACCTGGCCGGCTCGATGCTGCCGGCCGATGTCTATGCCCGGGCGATGCGGCTGCAGGGCCATGAGGTGCTCTACATCTGCGCGACCGACGAGCATGGCACGCCCGCCGAGCTGGCTGCCGCAGAGGCAGGCCTCAGCGTGGCCGACTATTGCGCCGCCCAGCACGCGATCCAGCGCGCGGCCGGGGAGGGCTTTCGCCTGTCCTATGACCATTTCGGCCGGTCCTCGGCGCCGAGCAATGCCCGCCTCACCCGGCATTTCGCCCATGTGCTGGAGGCGCGCGGCCTGATCGAGGAACGCACCTCGAAGCAGGTCTATGATGTCGAGGCCGCCCGCTTCCTGCCTGACCGCTATGTGGAGGGCACCTGCCCGCATTGCGGGTTCGAGCGCGCGCGCGGCGATCAGTGCGACAATTGCGGGCGCCTGCTGGACCCGGTCGACCTGATCGAGCCCTATTCGGCGGTATCCGGTTCGCGCGACCTGGAAGTGCGCGAGACGCGCCATCTGTTCCTGTTGCAATCGAAGCTGCAGGAGGAGATCCGCTCCTGGGTCGAGGCAGCGCGCGACTGGCCGCAGCTTGCCCGCTCGATCGCGCTGAAATGGCTGGACGAGGGCCTGCGCGACCGGGCGATCACGCGCGATCTCTCCTGGGGCGTGGCGGTGACCCTGCCGGACGGCAGCCCGCGGCCGGGCTTCGAGACCAAGGTGTTCTATGTCTGGTTCGATGCGCCGGTCGAGTATATCGCCGCGACGCAGGACTGGGCGGCGGCAACAGGCCAGCCGGACGCCTGGCAACGCTTCTGGCGAACTGACGCCGGTGCGGATGAGACGCTCTACGTCCAGTTCATGGGCAAGGACAATGTTGCCTTCCACACGGTCAGCTTTCCGGCGACGCTGATCGGCTCGGGCGAGCCGTGGAAGCTCGTCGACCGGCTGAAGGCGTTCAACTGGGTGACCTGGTATGGCGGCAAGTTCTCCACCAGCGGCAAGCGCGGCGTCTTCATGGACCAGGCGCTGGACCTCCTGCCGGCCGATTACTGGCGCTGGTATCTCATCGCCAACGCGCCGGAGGGCGCCGACACCGCCTTCACCTGGGAAGCCTTCCAGTCGACGGTGAATTCAGACCTCGCCAATGTGCTCGGCAATTTTGTCAACCGCATCACCAAATACGCGGTCTCGAAGTTTGATGGCGCCGTGCCGGCCGCCGGCGCACCCGGGGCGGACGAGGCGTGGATCGCTGGCGAACTGGCGCGCGGCCTGGCCGACATCGCGGCGCATTATGAGGCCATGGAATTCCGCAAGGCGGCGGCCTCGACGCGCGCGCTGTGGGCGGCCGGCAATGAATACCTCACCCGCGCCGAACCCTGGGTGAAATACAAGAGCGATGTGGACGCCGCCGCGGTCGGCGTGCGGACCGGGCTCAATCTTGCCGCCCTGTTCGCCATTGTCGCGCAGCCGGTGATCCCGGACACTGCGGCGGTGATCCTTGATGCGCTGGGCGTGCCGGAAGCCAATCGCAGCTGGCCGGACCCGTCCGATGGCGGCCTGCTCGACGCCCTGCCGCACGGCCTCGCCATCAAGGCGCCGCCGGTCCTCTTCCAGAAGATCGAGGACGCGCAGGTGGCCGCGTGGACGGCGCAGTTCGGCGGCGAGGGCTGAGCACGGGCGGGGCGGCTTGCCGACGCTTGCCGGCACCGGGCTGGCAGAGTAGGCCTCCCATGGTGCTTCAATCGATGCGTGAGGCGTAATCCCCGATGCCTGACCCTGCTGCACTCCTGGCCTGGCTGTCGGCCGTGCTCGCGGGCTATCTCGTCGGCGCGATCCCGTTTGGCCTGGTTCTCACGCGGACTGCGGGGATCGACCTCAGGGCAGTCGGCTCGGGCAATATCGGTGCGACGAATGTGCTGCGCACCGGCCGGAAGGACCTCGCGCTGGCAACGCTGGTGCTCGACAGCCTGAAGGCCGGTCTGGTGGCGCTGGCGTTCACGCTCCTGTTCGAATCGCGCGTCGGGTTCGTTGCGGGCGCTGCCGCGTTTGTCGGCCATTGCTACCCCTTCTGGCTTGGCTTCAGGGGCGGCAAGGGCGTGGCGACCTATGCGGGGCTTCTCGTCTTCACCACCTGGAAGGGGCTCCTCATCGCCGCTCCGGTCTGGCTCGGCGTCTTCGCCCTGTCGCGCATCTCTTCGCTGGCGGCGTTGACGGCGGCCGTGCTCGCGCCCGTCGGCGCCTTCCTGCTTGGCGAGCGGGCGTTCGTCGTCACCGGCCTGGCCGGCCTGTCCGTCCTCGTCTTTTGGACCCACCGCGCCAATATTGCACGCCTCCTCAAGGGCCAGGAGCCGCGCATGGGGCGGGCGAAGTCGCCATGACGCCGCAGCGACTATCCGGGCGCGCGCTCCTCGACTGGGTGCGCCTTGCCCGCACGCCGCAGGTCGGGCCGGTGACGTTTGCCCAGCTTCTCGCCCGCTTCGGCAGCGCTGGCGCTGCCATCGACGCCCTGCCGGAGCTTGCGCGCAAGGCCGGCCGGCGCAGCGCCCTCAAGCCGCCGGTGCCGGCTAAGGTCGAGGACGAAATCGCCGCCACCCACGCCCATGGCGCGGAGCTCCTGCCAGCCTGCGACCCGGCCTATCCCAGACTGCTCGCCGTCCTCGCGCCGCCGCCGCCCGTGATCAGCGTGCTTGGCGACACCGACCTGTTCCAGGCGCCGCCAGTCGCCCTGGTCGGCGCGCGCAATGCCTCCGCCGCAGGGCGCAAGATCGCGCGCGACCTTGCTGGCGGGGTCTCGGCCGCCGGCTATGTCACCGTGTCCGGCCTGGCCCGCGGGATCGATGGCGAGGTTCATGCCGCCAGCCTTGATGGCGGCACCATTGCCGTGCTTGGCGGCGGCGTCGACCATGTCTACCCGCCCCAGCACGAGCGCCTCTACGCTGCGGTCGCGGGCAGGGGGCTGATTGTCTCCGAGAGCCCGTTCGGCCACCGCGCAACGGCGAGGGACTTCCCGCGCCGCAACCGGATCATTACCGGTCTCGCGCTCGGCGTTGTCGTGGTCGAGGCGTCGGAGCGCTCAGGCTCGCTGATTTCCGCACGCACTGCCGGCGAGCAGGGCCGCGAGGTGATGGCGGTGCCCGGCTCGCCGCTTGACCCGCGCGCGGCCGGCGCCAACAGGCTCATCAAGGAGGGCGCGCATCTCGTCACCGCAGTGGACGATGTGCTCGACGTGCTCGCCGGGCTGGCCCGCCGGGCCATGGCAGCGCCGGTGCCGCCGGACTTCCTCGACGAGGAGGGCGCTGGTGACATTCCCGCAGGACAGGTCGAAGCCGTCTTCGAGGCACTCTCGCCCCACGCCATGCCGATCGACGAGATCGCCCGGGCGGCCGATATCGGTGCGGCGCGCTGCGCAGCGATCCTGATGGAACTGGAGCTGGCCGGGCGGGCCGAGACCCTGTCAGGCGGTCTTGCCCGCAGGGCCATTGCCGACGCGGGGTGAGGGGGGACACCAACGGGTCCAGCGGACGCGCTTTCAAATTTCAACGACCCCGGCAAGCCCCCTTTCAGGCCTTGCTGCTATGGGGCTTGCGTTGAAGGA
>CAYPQD010000092.1:0-3940 GCA_964412785.1 uncultured Hyphomonadaceae bacterium | reverse complement strand
AGAAGGTCGTCGATTTCATGGCCGAGTTCGAGGTCGGGCGCGAGGATGTCGATCCGGACAGCTCATATGCCTTCTTTGCCCAGCTTCCTCCCGAAGTCATCGAGCCGCTGATGCGCACCGAGCCGGCCTATATTGAAGCCACATTCGAGGCAATCGAGGCGGAATACGGCTCTGTTGAGAGCTTCATCCAGTCCGAGCTTGGCGTCGACGACAGCGAGCTTGCGCGCATCCGCGCAAATCTGCTCCAATAAGGCCACATCGCGTCAGGTGGCAGGCGCAGGGCGCCAGGGGTAAGGCAAGGCGCGTTGGCGCAGGGCAACTGCCTCATGTCAGTACGCGCAGACGAAGCCCTCTCCGCGGTTACGGCGCATGGCGCGCCGACGTGCAGTCGCGCTCGGCCCAGCGCATGTCACGATGCCGGAGACAGGTCCGCATTGCACCGGGTTCATCCGGCAGGCTTGGCCACCAGGAAGTGCCCGTGCAGGGCGGCGACGGGCCTTGCCCGTTCGGTCTGCCACGCCTCGGCACGGACATTGGCCATGCGCGAGCCCAGCTTGTGGACGATGCAGCGGGCATACAGGTCTTCAGCCCGGCCCGAGCGCAGATAGTCGATGGTCAGGTCAATCGGGCGTGGCGGCCGGTCGAGGTCGGTCAGCAGGAAGACCTGCGCCATGGCCGTGATTTCAAGGAAGGCGCCGATCAGCCCGCCATGCAGGGCGCCGATGGCGGCATTGCCGATGAAGCGTTCCTGGAAGGGCAGGACCGCCGTCATCTCGTCGCCGCGCACCTCGCAGACGACGCCGAGGGTATTGGCAAACGCCATCCGCGCGAGAAACGCCTGCAGCGCGTCGGCCCGGCTCATGGCGTGCCCTTGCTGCGACCGTCGCCGGCCTTCACACCGGTGCCGGCGGTCCAGCGCCCAGGATGGTTGATCGCGAACGCGGCGCTCGCGGTCGCGATCACCCGCTCACGGCTGTCGTGATAGGCCCAGGCATGGGTGAAGGCGACCGAGCGGGTGACATGGTAGCATTCCGCCTCGGCGATGATGTCGGCCCCCATTTCGGCGGGGCGCATGTAGTCGATCCTGAGATCCAGCGTCGCCAGTGCCATGATCCGCTGCAGCGCCGTGCTGACGGCGACGCCGCAGATATTGTCGAGAAGCGCGGTGACCACGCCGCCATGGATGACCCCGGTGTCGGGGTCGCCGACCAGGTCTTCCCGCCAGGCCACCCGGGCGAAGGCGCGCCCCTTCTCGATCCGCGTCACCTCGAACCCGAGCGCGTTCGCCCAAGGTACGGCAGCCATGATCTGGTGGGCATGGGCCTGCATCGCCGCAAGCAGTCGGGAGGTGTCCGGCGCGTCTGTCATGCCCGACAGAAGGCTGCAAATTGACGTTCACGTCAACGCCGATACGATCGGCAACACGGCGGGCATGAGGCCTGCAGCGGAGGAGACGACATGGCATTCGACAGCGCCGACAAGCCGGTCACCTGCATCATCGGGGCGGGCTGTTCCGGCTTCACCATGGCCAAGCGGCTGAAGGATTACGACCTGCCCTATGACTGTTTCGAGATGTCCGACGAGGTCGGCGGAAACTGGTATTTCAACAATCCCAATGGCGCCTCGTCCTGCTATCAGAGCCTGCACATCGACACCTCCAAATGGCGCCTCGCCTTCGAGGACTTCCCGGTGCCTGCGGACTGGCCCGACTTTCCCCACCACGCCCAGCTCTTCCGGTATTTCAAGGACTATGTGGACCAGTTCGGCCTGCGCGAGACGATCACCTTCAACACCCGGGTCGAGCGCGCCGAACGCGGCGAGGACGGCCGCTGGTCGGTGGGTCTGTCGAGTGGCGAGACCCGCTCCTATGACCGCCTCATCATCGCCAATGGCCACCACTGGGACGCGCGCTGGCCGGACTATCCGGGAGAGTTTGCCGGCTACCAGGTGCACAGCCACGATTACCGCGACCCGTTCGAGCCATACGACTTCCGCGCCAAGCGGGTGCTCGTGGTCGGCGCCGGCAATTCGGCAATGGATATCGCCTCCGAACTGAGCCAGCGGCCGATTGCCGAACGCCTGTTCGTCTCCATGCGCCGCGGCGTCTGGGTACTTCCCAAATACATTGACGGCCAGCCGGCGGACAAGGCGGCGCTGCCCGCCTGGATGCCGACCGGCCTCGGCCGCAAGCTCGCCCGTGCCAAGATCAGGAAGACAATCGGCAACCCCGAGGCTTATGGCCTGCCAAAGCCCGACCATGAGCCGCTGGATGCCCACCCCTCCGTTTCCGGGGAGTTCCTGACCCGCGTCGGCTGCGGCGACATCATCCCGAAGGGCGCCATGGAGCGACTTGACGGTGATGGTGTCGTCTTCGCGGACGGCACCCGCGAGATGATTGACGCAATCGTCTGGGCGACCGGCTACAAGGTCAGCTTCCCCTTCTTCACCGATCCCGCGTTGCAGCCGCAGGACAACCGCTTTCCCCTGTTCAAACGCTTGGTGAAGCCGGGTTATGACAGCCTCTATTTTCTCGGCCTTGCCCAGCCCCTGCCGACGCTGGTCAACTTCGCCGAGCAGCAGTCCAAGCTCGTCGCGCGCCACATCGCAGGGCGCTACGCCCTGCCGGCGCGCGCGGAGATGGAGCAGGTCATCGAGGCGGACGAGCGCGTGCACATGGGCCATTTCTATGACAGCCCCCGCCACACCATGCAGCTCGATTTCAACGTCTATGTGAAGGACCTGATGAAGGAGATCGCCACCGGCGAGAAACGCGCCAGGGTGGCCGCGTGAGCCGCGCCGCCGCGCTCGCTCTGGCCGGCCTGCTGCTCGCCGCCTGCGCCAGTCCTCCGGCGCCGGTGCGCTATGGCGGACCGCCAGAGGGGCCGCTGCCGCCGGAGATGATCTCCTCAGGCCCCGGCGGCGTGCCGGTGGTGTCCATGGCCGCACAGGGGCCGTTCGCGCCGAATGCCTATCTCTTCGCCTGCGGCTTCGGCGAGGGCTCCAACATGCCGGCGCTGGAGCCCGATGGACGGGTCAGCGGCTTCAGCCCCATCGCCCTCATTGATGGCCGTCTCGTCATCGCCCGCGCGCCGGCGAATGAGGTCTGCTTCTCATCCGGCTTCGGCCCGCGCTTTGCCTCCATCCACGAAGGCATTGACCTGGCGCCCCGCGGCAATGACCTCACCGTCTATTCCGCCGCGCCTGGCATCCTTGTCGAGGTCGGTGTCGCGCGCGGCTATGGGAATTATGTCGTGATCGACCATGGCGGCGGGCTCTATTCGCGCTATGCCCACCTGTCGGCCTTCGGCGAGGGGATCGAGGCCGGGGTCGCACTCGGCTTCGGTCAGCCGATCGGCCTGATCGGCGCCACCGGCAATGCGATGGCCCCGCACCTTCATTTCGAAATCCTCTCCGGCACATATGGTCCGCGCCGCTCGTTCGGGTTGGAGGCCCGCGATCCCTTGTCGTTTCCGGCCTATGACCTGCAGGCTGGCGCGTCATGACCGGCAGGACCGCCTTGAGATCGCGTGTCATCACGCTGGGAGCGCTGGCCGCGATGGCCTGTAGCAGCGTCCCAGCCACGCCCGGCGCCCCCGGCGCGCCCGACCATGTCGCTATCACAAGTGCGGGCTTGTGCGCACCGAGGGCATGATCCACCTGGCCGATGGCGACCCCTGGATCGCCGGCGAGGAGGGCGCCGGCCATCCACGCATCCGCAAGGTCCGCTCTGCCGGGCGCATCACGATTGACGGTGAACTGGTCACCGAAGGCAGCGATTTCGACAGCCAGACATGGACCCCGGGCCCCCGCTTCGTCTACACCGAAATTCCGGGAAGCCTTGCGATCATGCTGGGGTCTACCGGCGCGGACTAATACCAAGCTGCATGGATCCAAAACCGATCCCTTGCAGTGCAGGGCAAGCGCGACTGCGCGTCGGCGC
>CAYPQD010000091.1:0-3976 GCA_964412785.1 uncultured Hyphomonadaceae bacterium | reverse complement strand
CCGCGCCCTAGCCTTCGATTTTCGAGAAATCGGCGACGCCGTGCAAGGCGTCACGGATTGCACTCAGGATCAAGAGGCGATTGCGCCTGACCTCGCCGCGTTCATCATTCACCGTCACCTCGTCAAAGAAGCGGTCGACCGGCGCCCGGAGCGGAGCCAGCGCCGCCATGGCGCCCTGAAAATCCTCGCGCGAGAGCGCCGCATAAGCTGCCGCCCGCGCTGTCTCGATCGCGCCATGCAAATCACGTTCCGCCGCCGCTTCAATGAGGCGTTTGTCGATCGCGCCGTGATAGGCGTCCACGCCATCCCTCTTCAGTTCCGCCTTGAGGATGTTGGCCGCCCGCTTGTAGCCGGCCAGCAGGCTCGCCCCGTCATTGCTGGCAAGAAAGTCCCCAAGCGCCTCGACCCGGCGGACCACGAGAACGAGGTCATCTTGCATGTCGCTCACGGCAATCGGCTTCGCCGAAACCTCCGCGGGGGCGGCCTGACCGGCCGGCGCACGGTCGTGCTCTGGGGCACCCAGGGCGAACACCGCTTCGATCAGGTCATGGCGAATGCCCTGATCCTTCAGATGGACTTTCAGGCGGTCGGCGAAGAAGGCGAGGAGGTCGTCGGCGACAGATGCGGCGTCCACGACTTCTGGAGGGGCGACCAGCAAATGTTGAATATCCGACATTCGATAAACACGGCGATCGTCCAAGGGGGTCGAGGTGAGGAGCATCTCACTTGCATCGAAGTCCCGCGAGTCTTCCAGCTCCCACTCGTCTATTAAGATGGCATCATCGGGTTCTTCGGTGTTCTCGCCGTCGGGGAAAAACTCCTCATGGAGCTCACGGAGTATCCGGTTCCATTCACTGTCTGGATCAGAAGACTCAAAGCTGTCCCCGTAAAGTTCGGGATTAGCAATTTTGTGCAATCCAGCGATATGGTTCCCGATCGCTGACAAATCGGCTTCTCGATAACCGTATAAGTTCTCATAAAGCGGGACGATTTCCTGCTCCAATCCAAACGCCTCGCGTAAAGATAGTTTCAGCTCATTCTCCAACACAATCCGCACCACGCCGAGCGCCGCGCGCCGCAGCGCAAACGGGTCCTTGCTGCCCGTCGGTTTCTCGTCAATCGCCCAGAAGCCGACCAGCGTGTCGAGCTTGTCGGCCAACGCCACGGCGATGGAGACCGGCGCAGTCGGCACCGCGTCCGAGGGACCTTGCGGCTTGTAGTGGTCGGCGATGGCGTTTGCGACAGCGGGGTCTTCGCCCGCCTCCAAAGCATAATACCGCCCCATCACGCCCTGCAACTCGGGAAATTCGCAGACCATTTCCGAAACCAGATCGGCCTTGGCCAGCCGCGCGGCCTTCTCCGCAAGGTCCGGGTCTGCGCCCACCTTCGGTGCCAGTTCCCGCGCCAGGGCCGCCACGCGCTCCACCTTGTCACCGAGGCTGCCGAGCTCCTCCTTGAAGACGATGGTGGACAGCTTCGGGACCATCGCCTCCAGGCCGGTCTTGCGATCATTCTCCCAGAAGAAGCGCGCATCATCGAGCCGGGCGGCCAGCACCCGCCCATTGCCGGCCGCGATCTGCTTGCCGCCATCCCTTGCCTTGAGGTTGGCCACCACCACGAAGTGCGGCGCCAGCGCGCCGCTTACCGGATCGCGCACCGAGAAATACTTCTGGTGGGTACGCATGGACAGGCGGATCACCTCCGGCGGCAGGGTGAGATAGGCAGGGTCCATGTCGCCGAGCAGAACCTGCGGCCATTCCGCCAGCCCGGCCACTTCCTCCAGCAGGCCCTCATCCTCGACCAGTTCAAGCCCCCGCTTGCGGCAGGCCGCCTTCGCCGCCTTCAGGATGCGTGCCTTGCGGTCCTCGCGCGCCAGCAGGACATGGCCGTCGCGCTCCAGCTGCGCCTTGTAGTCATCCCACCCGGTCACCGTGAACGGCCCGCGGCCATGCACCCGGTGGCCCTCGGTCTCGTTGCCGCTGGCAATCGCGTCCACCTCGAAAGGCACCACCTCGCCGTCCAGAACACAGGTGATCCGCTGCAGCGGGCGCACCCAGCGCAGCGTGCCCCTGCCCCAGCGCATGGATTTGGGCCAGGGAAAGCCGCGGATGATTTCCGGCACCGCCTCCGCCACAATCTCGGTTGCCGGCCGCCCCTGCGTCTCGATGATGGCAATGTAATGGGCGCCCTTCTTCGGGTCCTCGCGCACCTCGGCCTCGTCAAGCGAGGCCAGCCCCGCCCCGCGCAGGAAGCCCTGCACCGCCGCGTCCGGCGCGCCGACCCTGGGCCCCTTGCGCTCCTCGCGGACATCGCCCGAACGCGCAGCCAGCCCCTGCAGAACCACTGTCAGCCGCCGCGGGCCGGACATGGCGACCCCAGTGTCATGGGACAGACCCGCCGCCTGCAGCGCGCCGGTGAGCGCCTTCAACAGGTCTTTCTCCGCGCGCGCCTGCATCCGCGCCGGGATTTCCTCGGAAAACAGTTCAAGCAACAGCTCAGGCATGGGGCGGGGTGCGTCTCGTCAGGGCCGGGTGAGGCGACCGCCATACCGCGCCGCCCTCAAATGGCAAGGCGCCGGCGCGCCCTGCTGCAGCCGCTCACGCCGCCGGCGCGGTCTCCAGACCGGCGTCGCGGCGCGGCAGGCGGGCCAGTTCCTCGCCGAGCGCCATCTCCGCCTGGCCGAGGTCATAGGCGGCCTGCAAATCCATCCAGAAGGCCGCGTCCATGTGGAAATAGTGCGCCAGCCGCAGCGCGGTGTCGGCGCTGACGGCCCGCTTGCCGGCGAGGATCGCGCTGATGCGGCTTGCCGGCACGCCCAGCTCCCGGGCAAACTGGCTCGCCGTCAGGCCAAGCCCGGCCAGTTCCTCGGCAAGCACCTCGCCGGGGTGGATATCGAAATATTGCATACTCAGCCCTCTGCGACGGTGCGCACCCTGTGCCGGGTTGCCATCCGCCTGTCCTCATTCCTCAGTCCGGGGCGCTAACGCAGTTGGCCCAGCGCGTCAATTTGCCGGCGCGCCGGGCGCCTCCCCCGCCCCCTCGGCCCACAGCACGGCCGCGCCGCGGGCGAGGTCGCGCACCCTTGCGATATAGGCCTGGCGCTCGGTCGGGCTGATCGCGCCGCGCGCATCGATCAGGTTGAACACATGGCTTGCCTTCAACGCATAATCATAGGCCGGCAGCGCCAGCCCCGCCCCACGCAGCGCGCCGGACTGCGCCTCGCAATCGGCGAACCAGCGCCGCAGCATCGCCACATCCGCCGCCTCGAAATTGAAATGGCTCTGCTGCACCTCGCTGGCATGGAACACATCGCCATAGGAGAGCGGCACCGCCGAGGCCGGGTCGTTGAACGGCAGGTCGAACACCGTGTCGACGCCGAACACATACATCGCCAGCCGCTCCAGCCCATAGGTCAGCTCGCCCGACACCGGGTTCACGTCCAGCCCGCCAACCTGCTGGAAATAGGTGTACTGGCTGACCTCCATGCCATCGCACCAGACCTCCCAGCCAAGCCCCCATGCCCCCACTGTCGGGTTCTCCCAGTCATCCTCGACAAAGCGGATGTCATGCACCTTCGGGTCGAGGCCGATGGCGGTGAGGCTGGCCAGATAGAGGTCCTGCAGGTCCGGCGGGTTGGGTTTCACGATCACCTGGAACTGGTAGTAATGGCCGAGCCGGTTGGGGTTCTCGCCATAGCGTGCGTCGCCGGGCCGGCGGCAGGGCTGGACATAGGCCGCCCGCCAGGGCGCCGGGCCGAGCGCGCGCAGCACGGTCGCAGGGTGCAGCGTGCCGGCGCCGACTTCCATGTCATAGGGCTGCAGGATGGCGCAGCCCGCGCCCGCCCAATATCCCTGCAGCGTCAGGATCAGGTCCTGGAAGGACCGCGGCTTGCCCGCCCGTTTCGCCATGGCCTCGCAACTCCCTCAGTCCGCCCCGCCTCCTGCCGCAAGGGCGAGGCGGGATCAAGCGGGGGGCT
>CAYPQD010000090.1:0-4009 GCA_964412785.1 uncultured Hyphomonadaceae bacterium | reverse complement strand
TGACCAGCGAGGATGTCCGTCAGCTCTGCGACAAGATCAAGAAGCGGGGCGCGCCTTCAACGGCACTGCACGGATCGGTTTTGGGTCCATGTAGCTTGGAATTATCTGCAAGACGACATGACGACATCATGAGAGGGGTTCAGCAGGCGTTACAGGCACAGGGACACACCAGATGACCGACCGCCCCGCCACTCTCAAACGCGAGCTTGGCGTGTTCGGCGCGACCATGCTCGGGCTTGGCTCAATTGTCGGAACGGGTGTCTTTGTCAGCATTGGCGTCGCGGCTGGCCTTGCCGGGCCATCGGTCATTCTGGCCATCGTCCTGGCCGCACTGCTGGCGACCTGCAATGCGCTGTCGAGCGCGCAGCTCGCCGCCGCCTACCCCGTCAGTGGCGGCACCTATGAATATGGCTACAGGCTGCTCCGGCCATGGCTTGGCTTTACGGCGGGCTGGATGTTCCTGTGTGCGAAGTCCGCTTCGGCAGCAACAGCCGCGCTCGGCGCAGCCGGCTACGGACTGCACCTTGCAGGTGTCGACGCGGGAGCCTTCCTGCGCTGGGCGGGAGCGATTATTGCGGCGGCGGTAACACTGCTCGTCCTTTCGGGACTGCGCCGCTCCAGCGCGGTCAACATCACCATCGTATCCGTGACGCTGCTGGCGCTGGGCGCCTTTGCTATCGCCGGGCTGTTCAGCCTGCCCGCTCGGGACCTCGCTGGTCAGTTTGAACCTGTCTTGCCCACGGGTACCGGTTGGCCCGCATTCCTGTATGCGACCGCGCTCATGTTCGTCGCCTTTACTGGCTATGGCCGGGTCGCGACCATGGGCGAGGATGTGATCGCCCCCCGCCAAACCATCCCGCGCGCCATTATCGCCACGCTCATCATCAGCGCGCTGCTCTACATTGTCGTCGCCATTGCCGCGATCGGGGCGGTCGGCGCGCAGGAATTGAGCGGGGCCGAAGGCGGGCAAGCCACGCCGCTGGAAACGGCAGCCCGATCCCTTCAGGTTTCGGGCCTGTCGCTGCTGGTCTCGCTCGGTGCCGTGACGGCCATGCTCGGTGTGCTGCTCAACCTTATCCTTGGCCTGTCGCGCGTCGCACTTGCCATGGGCCGGCGCAGGGACCTGCCGCCAGCCCTGGGTCGCCTGACGCCTGCCAGTGAGCCGCGCGCCGCGATCCTCCTTGTCGGTGCCGCTGTGGCTGGCATCGCCCTGATTGGCTAGGTGAAGACGACTTGGAGTTTCTCCGCGCTGACCGTGCTGGTCTATTATGCCATTACCAATCTCGCCGCCCTGAGGCTTCCAAAAGCACACCGGCTCTATCCGCGCTGGATCAGCTGGGCGGGCCTTGGCAGCTGTCTCCTGCTTATGGCCTGTATCCCCGTGCCGGTCTGGCTTGCCGGCGCCGCGCTGTTGGCGCTGGGCGTTTCGCTCCGCCTTGTTATCAAGCACAAGCTGGCCGGGAACGCCGCATCGAAAAGGGATCACGACAATTGAGACAGACTGTTGCGCTTGCCATCCTCGCCGCGTTCGCCGGCATTGCGAGCCTTGTGGCCGGCGGCCCCGTCGCCGGCGATGTCGCCATCACGCGTACGCTGCAATCACTATTCGGCGCCGAGCCCGTCTGGGCCGAGTTGATGACGCAGACGGCCAAGGCTCCATTGCTTTGGGGCACGCTAGGGGTCGGAGCCGCGTTTTCTGGCCTGATTGCAGGCTGGCGCCTGGCCGTAGCGGTCCCGGCGGCCTTTGGATTCGCTTGGCTGGCCGACAAGGCGCTGCGCGCAGTTGTGTTTGTTCCAAAACCCGATGCTGATCTCGTGGCGGTCGCCAGTGCCAGCGCCGCGAGCGGGCTGCCTTCGACCTTCGGCCTTGTTTATGGAAGCGTGTTTGGTGTTGTCTTCTGGCTCCAAGGCGATAGCGCGGTCGCAAGATCTGCACGCCTTGCTTCACTGTTTCTGATCCTGTCCGGATCGGCTGCACGCATCGTGCTGGGCGGACACTGGACCAGCCAGATGATCGCATCGGTCTGCACCGGGGTCTTGCTGGCGGGTCTTGCAACACTGGTATTGAGGCAGTTCTTTCCGCGCTTCCCCGAACACTAGGATTGCCCTGAATCTCATGTCACAGCAGGCCTGATGAAATTGTGCCTCCGATCAGTTCTCCGAAGTCGACAGCACTCACAGCCAGGTATCTGGTCTCATCGAACGCGCCATATCGCTCAATGTCCTGTCTGCCGTTGACACGTGTTTCCCGAGGCGAGCCCATTGGCCTGCGAAACCCTTGAACCAAGGCTTGCGCATGCGCCCAGGCAGGGCTAGTCGAGGTTCTCTGTTGCGGCGCAGCATCGTGCTGGGCTAACGGTGTAAGTCAACGACTAGTGATTTCTGACGTCGCCGCGTCCCTCATCGGGGCGACAGGCTCCCTCCAGACTATGGGACATGACCATGAAGGCCTTGCCGAGCCTGACCAGCCTGAGAGACATCTGGACTTTCAACATCCGCGGTGACCTTCTGGCCGGAATTGTGGTGGCACTGGCCCTGATCCCGGAAGCCATCGCCTTTTCAATCATTGCCGGGTTGGACCCCAGGGTCGGGCTCTATGCCTCTTTCTCCATCGCCGTGATCACGGCCTTTGTTGGCGGGAGACCCGGCATGATCTCTGCCGCCACCGCGGCGACGGCCGTCCTGATGGTCACGCTGGTCAAGGATCATGGCCTGCAATACCTGCTGGCGACGACCGTCCTGGCGGGCCTCCTGCAGATCGGAGCGGGATATCTGAAGCTTGGCCGCCTCATGCGCTTTGTCTCGCGCTCGGTGCTGACAGGATTCGTCAACGCGCTCGCCATACTGATCTTCATGGCGCAGATACCCGAACTCATCGGCGTGCCATGGCTGACCTATCCGCTGGTCGCGGCGGGGCTGGCGATCATTTACCTTTTCCCGTTCATCACGAAGGCGATCCCATCCCCGCTGGTTTGCATTCTCGCGCTGACGGCGGTCGCGATCGGGTTCGGGCTTGACGTGCGCACCGTGGGCGACATGGGCGCTTTGCCCGACACTCTCCCTGTGTTTCTCATTCCCGACATTCCGCTGACCCTCAAGACGCTAGAGATCATCTTCCCCTATGCACTTGCCGTGGCTGTAGTCGGCCTGCTGGAGTCGCTGATGACCGCCTCGATTGTGGACGAACTCACCGACACGCCAAGCGACCGCAACCAGGAGTGCATCGGCCAGGGCGTTGCCAATACCGTCACCGGTTTTTTCGGTGGCATGGCGGGCTGTGCCATGATCGGCCAGTCCATCATCAATATCAAATCCGGCGGGCGCGGGCGGCTTTCGACGCTCTCGGCTGGTGTCTTCCTGCTCGCCATGATCCTGCTTGTCGGCGACTGGGTGAGCCAGATCCCGATGGCGGCACTGGTGGCGATCATGATCATGGTCTCGATCGGCACGTTCAGCTGGTCGTCTCTGAAGGCACTGCGTACCCATCCCACCAGCGCCTCCCTTGTGATGCTGGCCACAATTGCAGGCGTCATTCTCAGCCACAATCTCGCGATTGGCGTCCTGATCGGCGTTTTGCTGTCCGGTGTCTTCTTTGCCGGCAAGATTTCCCAGGTTTTCCGGGTCACCTCCACTCTCTCGGATGATGGTCGCAAGCGCACCTATCGCGTCGAAGGCCAGCTCTTCTTCGCCTCGGTCGAATCCTTCAACGCCGCCTTCGATCTCAAGGAGGCGCTCGACGAAGTCATCATCGATGTCGGCGCGGCACATATCTGGGACGTGTCCAGCGTTGCCGCGCTCGACATGATCGTCCTGAAATTCCGCCGCGAGGGCGCAAGGGTCGAACTGATCGGCCTGAACGCGGCCAGCGAGACCCTCGTTGACAAGCTCGCGCTGCACGACAAACCCGGCGCGCTTGATAAGCTGCTGTCGCATTAGGGAAATCGGCACATGACCCACATCCTCGCCCTGATCGACGGCTCGATCTACACCCACAGCGTCTGCGACCATG
>CAYPQD010000089.1:0-4549 GCA_964412785.1 uncultured Hyphomonadaceae bacterium | reverse complement strand
GCGCGCCACTGGGCGATGGCTGATGGGCGCTCGCGTATCGCCGCCGCGATCGACGCGGTGTCGGAGGTCGGCAACCCGACCATCATTGCCACGCTGACCGTGATTGCCGCACTCCTGCCGATGATGTTCGTCTCAGGCCTGATGGGGCCCTACATGGCGCCGATCCCGGCGAATGCCTCGGCCGCGATGATGTTCTCCTTCTTCGTTGCCGTCGGCATTGCCCCCTGGCTGATGATGAAGATCGCCGGTCGGGCACCCGCCCACGCCCATGCCGGCGAGGCGGGCGGGCACGAGGAAAGCCGGCTCGGCCGCTTCTATCGCGGGGTCGCCGCGCCCGTCATCGCCTCGCGCCGAAATGCCTGGGTGTTCCTCATCCTCGTCGGTATCGCTACGCTTGCCGCGCTCAGCCTCTTCGCGACGCGGGCGGTGCCGGTGAAGCTCCTGCCGTTCGACAACAAGTCGGAAATCCAGGTCGTCCTCGACCTTGCCGAGGGTGCGTCCCTTGAGGACACAGAGCGGATCCTCTTCGCCCTCGCCGACGCGGTGCGTGAAGTGGAGGAAGTCGAAACGATCCAGGCCTATGCCGGCACCGCGGCGCCCTTCAACTTCAACGGCCTCGTGCGGCACTATTTCCTGCGCCAGTCCAGCGAGCTTGGCGACCTGCAGGTCAACCTGTCTGAAAAGTCCCACCGGGACCGGGCGAGCCATGACATTGCGCTCGACCTGCGCGAGCGGCTGATGGCGGTGCCCCTGCCGGAGGGCGGCAGCGTCAAGGTGGTCGAGGTCCCGCCCGGACCGCCAGTTATCGCCACCCTGATGGCCGAGATCTACGGGCCGACGCCGCAGGCGCGCCGCCAGACGGCCGGCATCATCCGAGACCTGTTCGAGCAGACCGATTTCATCGTCGATGTCGATGATTCGATTGGCGCGCCGGCGCCGCGGCTCGCCCTGTCGGTCGATGAACCGGCTGCGGCCGATTATGGCGTGCGCCAGGAGGACATTCTGGGGACGGTCGCGCTCGCCTTCTCCGGCCACACTGCCGGCGTCAACCCGCGTGGCGAGGGCCGCGATCCCCTGAACATCCGCATCTACCTGCCGAAATCGGAGCGCAGCTGGTCCCAGGAAGTGGCGGCGATCCCGGTGCCGCGCCAACTCGTTCCGGACCGCGCGCCGGTCGAACTCGGCGCCCTTGTCGATGTCTCCGAGGAAGCCGGCTCGCCGACCATCTTCCGTCGTGACGGCTATTTCACCGACATGGTGATGGGCGAGCTGGCCGGGCGCTATGAGGCGCCGATCTATGGCATGCTGGAAATCCAGGACCGGGTTGCCGGGTTCGACTGGGACGCTGCAGGCCTCCAGGCCCCGGCCATCCGCCTCTATGGCCAGCCGGAGGACGAGAGCCGCCCGACCCTGCTCTGGGACGGCGAATGGGAGGTCACCTATGTCACCTTCCGGGACATGGGGGCCGCGTTCGGCGTTGCCCTCGTCGGCATCTACATCCTCGTCGTCGCCCAGTTCGGCACCTTCCGCGTGCCGCTTGTGATCCTGACGCCCGTGCCGCTGACGCTGATCGGTATCATGATCGGACACTGGCTGTTCGGTGCGGCCTTCACCGCGACCTCGATGATAGGCTTCATTGCGCTGGCCGGCATCATTGTCCGCAACTCGATCCTGCTGGTCGATTTCGTGCGCCACCGCCAGGATGCGGCCACGCCACTGCGCGAGGTTCTGCTCGACGCCGGTGCGATCCGCTTCAAGCCGATCGTGCTGACCGCGCTTGCCGCGATGATCGGGGCGGCGGTAATTCTCACGGACCCGATCTTCCAGGGTCTTGCGATCTCCCTGTTGTTCGGCCTCGCCTCGTCGACGGCGCTCACCGTGCTTGTCATCCCGGCGATCTATATCGCGCTTCGCGGGCCAGACTGGAGGCCGGACGCCGCGCCGGATGACGCCGCAGAAATTCCCGCCGCAATGGAGGCGACGCACTGATGCCAGACCAACCCGGACACACACCGCCTGTCCTCGACCTCGTCTCCGCACGTATCCACGAAGCCTCAGAAGTGCTGAAGGCGATGGCCAGCGATACCCGGCTGAAGATCATGTGCGTGCTGAGTTCGGGCGAGCAGCCGGTCAACCAGCTGGCCGAGCTGACCGACCAGTCCTCCTCGGCGGTGTCACAGCACCTTGCAAAGCTGCGCGCAGCCGGCCTGGTGGAGGCGCGCCGCGACGCGCAGACCATATACTATCGCTGTTCCGGCGGCATCGGACGGGCGCTCGTCGATACCCTGTGCACCTATTATGGCGGGCCTCACATCGGCTAGACCGGTCCGGGAAATGGTGGAGCCAGGCGGAATCGAACCGCCGACCTCTTGAATGCCATTCAAGCGCTCTCCCAACTGAGCTATGGCCCCGGTCCTTGTCGGAGAGGGGTGGAATAAGGCCGCCTTGACGGGCGATCAAGTCTTATCCGCATCCGTCTCGTCAACCTTATCGTCATCGACCTCATCAAGCGCGTCGTCATCCACCTCGACATCGAGATCGGTGTCGTCATCAAGGTCGAAATCATCCTCGTCATCATCCAGGGCGACGTCGTCGGCATCATCATCATCGACGCCTTCTTCAGTGAAGCCGGCCGGGACGCCAGCGGCAGGCGTGTCATCATCGTCCTCGTCGCCGGTTTCCAGGACCACGTCATCCTCGTCCTCGCCGAGTTCTTTCGCCGCCGGCGTGTCAGCGTCCTCCTCGTCATCCTCTTCGTCATCACGCTCAGGCTCCGCCTCAAGCGTGTCGTCCTCGTCGTCCTCGATCTCGTCCTCGTCGGGCTCCGGGCGCTTCGGCTCGCGAGACTTCAGCTTCGCCTTGGCCGACTTGACCTCGTCATCTTCCGGGTTGAACACGGTCTGGCATTTCGGACAGACTGCGGGACGCCGGTTGAGGTCGTAGAACCGCGCCCCGCAGTTCGGACAAATCTGTTTTGTGCCAAGGTCGGGTTTTGCCGCCATGCTGCCCTCCGCCGCACTCTGGCGGCCCACGTCTGGTCTTGAGATTGGGCGCGCGCTTGCCACGAACGCCGCGCGCTGTCAAAGCGGAAAATTCTGCGCCCTGCAAGTGGAAGGAGGCGCCCATGCGCGCGTGCCCGGCCCGATGACCGCGATGACCTCCCATCCCGTCGCCGCAATCCGCGGCGTCATAAGGGCGCCGGGCGACAAGTCGTGTTCCCACAGGGCACTGATGTTCGCTGCAATCGCCGAGGGGCGCAGCCGGATCACGGGCGTCCTTGATGGCGCGGACGTGCTTGCCACGGCTGCGGCCCTTAATGCGCTCGGCGCTGTTCTGGAGCGGGGCGATGCCGGCACCTGGACAGTCGAAGGGCGCGGGGCGGCTGGTTTTCAGACACCGGGCGCCGCGCTCGATTTCGGCAATTCCGGCACGGGCGTGCGCCTGGTGATGGGCCTCATCGCCGGACATTCGGTCACCGCGGACCTTGCAGGCGATCAAAGCCTCTGCCGTCGGCCGATGAACCGGGTGCTCGTACCGCTCCGCCAGATGGGCCTTGAGGACACCGCCGGCGCCGACGGAAGGCTGCCCTTCCGGGTCATCGGCCGGACAGGCCTGACGCCGATCACCTATGCGCCGCCGCAGGCCTCCGCCCAGGTGAAGTCTGCCATCCTGCTCGCCGGGCTCGGCGCGGAGGGCGTCACCTGCGTGGAGGAGGCCCGCCCGACCCGGGACCATACCGAAAAGATGCTGCGCGGCTTTGGCGGCAAAGTCGGCATTGCGCCCCTCGCCGGCGGCGGCGAGGCGGTCACCGTGGCCGGCGGTCAGCACCTTCAGGGCATCGAGACCGGCGTGCCGGGCGATCCCTCCTCGGCCGCGTTTGCGCTGGCTGCGGCAATGGTCTCACCTGCCGGCGAGGTCCTCGTCGAGGGCGTCATGTCGAATGAGCGCCGCGACGGCTTCTATCGCGCCGCCGACCTCATGGGCGCCGCCGTCGGCGCGCAGGAAACCGGAGAGGCCGCGGGTGAACGCCTTGTCGACCTGCAGGCCTCCTCAGCCGCGCTCCAGGGTGTCGCGGTGCCGCAGGCGCTGGTGGCGTCGATGATTGACGAATTCCCCATCCTCGCCGTCCTGGCCGCCTTCGCCCATGGAGAGACGCGGATCAGAGGCGCGGAGGAATTGCGCCACAAGGAATCAGACCGTATCGGCGCGGTGGTCGACATGCTGCGGGCCTGCGGCGTCGCTGTCGAAGAGCAGGATGACGGGTTCACCGTCGAGGGCTGCGGTGGTCCGCCTCCCGGCGGCGGCCTGGTCGAAACCCGCCACGACCACCGCATCGCCATGAGCGCCCTCGTCCTCGGCACCGCCGCGAAGGCGCCCGTCACCGTCGATGACACCACCATGATCGCAACCAGCTATCCGGGCTTTCTCGCCGATATGGACGCCCTTGGCGCTGACATCCGTCCCGCCTGAGGGGGCGCGGCACTGCCGGCGGCGTCATGATATCTCATAGCCGACCGGGCCCGTTCCTCGCAGCCGTCGCACCGCCATC
>CAYPQD010000088.1:0-5085 GCA_964412785.1 uncultured Hyphomonadaceae bacterium | reverse complement strand
AACAGCCCTGAGCGCGTTCCATGTGAGCGCAGCGATACGGGAACAAAAAAAAGACCGCCCCATTCGGAGCGGCCTTTGTTCATTCGCGAGAAGCGGGCGCTTACGCGGCCTGGATCGTGTCCACGGCGGTCTTGCCGGAGCGCTTGTCGATCGCGGTGGTGAAGGAGACCTTGTCGCCCTCCTGCAGCGGCGCCATGCCGGCACGCTCCAGCGCGGTCGCGTGCACGAACACGTCCGTGCCGCCATTGTCAGGCTGGATGAAGCCGAAGCCCTTGCTGCTGTTGAAGAATTTGACTGTTCCATGCATCATGGGAGCATCCTTTCGAGGAAGCCAGTGTTCGGGAGGGACGGAAGTGTCTTCTCCGCAGTCTCGAGATCAGATGGAGTGGTAGAAAGTCCGTCTGCGTATACGAGACGTGCTGCCTGGTCGTCCGGCCGAAAGTCGATGACCGGTTTATATGCGAGTCGGATGGTGATGGCAAATCCCTTTCCCAGTTCGGCGCCCGCGGTCTGTGACGGGGCTCTGCCGTGATGCGGCGACGGCCCCGCCGCGCGGCTGAGCCTGTCGTGAACGGCACCGGGGCTCTGGCCGGACCGGGCCAAGCGCCCTACGCTATGGCGGATCGCAATTGACAAGAGGAGCCGCCCGCATGGCCGACCCGGAAAACACGCTCGTCATGGACACCACCCAGGGGACCGTCACCATCGCCCTGAAGCCCGACCTCGCGCCCGGCCATGTGGCGCGGATCAAGGAGCTCGCCAGAGAAGGCTTCTATGACGGCATCGTCTTCCACCGGGTGATCGACGGCTTCATGGCGCAGGTCGGCTGTCCGAAGGGCACCGGCACCGGCGGCTCGTCCAAGCCGGACCTCAAGGCGGAGTTTTCCGACGCGCCGCATGTGCGCGGCACCTGCTCGATGGCGCGCACCAACAACCCCAACTCGGCGAACTCGCAATTCTTCATCTGCTTTGATGACGCCCGGTTTCTCGATCGCCAGTACACGGTCTGGGGCGAGGTCACCGACGGCATGGACGCGATCGACAGGCTGAAACGCGGTGAGCCCGTGCAGAACCCGGACAGGATCGTCTCCCTGAAGGTCGCCGCCGACGCCTGACTGCGCGCCACGGCCCTGCACGCTGCCTGACAGGACCGGCTGGCGCGCCATCGCGGGTGCGCTAGGATAGGGCGATGGCAGAGGCGATCGCATCATCTTCACGGGCCAATGGGAAACGCCGCGGCGGACTGCTCGGCTCGCGGATCGCGCGGCTGATCTTTGCCTCCAACCTCGCCGGCCTTGCCGTCCTGATTGTCGGCGCGATGATCCTCAACGAGATCCGCGCCGGCCTTGTCGTCGCCCGTCAGCAGGGTCTGACAACCCAGGCGCAGGTGATCTCCAGCCTGCTGGCGGATGGCGCAACCGTCGGCCAGCCCGCGCCGGACATGGATGACGACCTCGCCCGCGCCACCATCCGCTCCCTGGCCCTGCCGCGGGAGGTGCGCGCCAAGGTCTATGATCCGGGCCGCCAGCTGGTCGCCGACAGCTTCTTCCTGTCCGACCGGGTCGATGTCGCCGGCCTGCCGCCGCTGCGCGAGCCCGGCCCGCTGCGACGCGCGATGGGCGGGCTCTCGAACTGGGCGACCGGCGTCTGGGGCGAAATCACGGTCAGTGGTGAAACGCGCGCGGTCCGCACCCGCAATTTCGAGGCGGAGTTCGAAAGCGCGCTGATCGGCGAGCGGGCCGCCAGCCAGCGCTTTTCCGACCGCGGCCAGCGGATCATCTCGGTCTCTGTCCCGGTGCAGCGCGTGTCGGCCGTCGTCGGTGTGCTGACGCTGGAGGCGAGCGATGTCGATGAGATTCTCCGCGCCGAGCGGGCCGCGCTCCTGCCCTTCATTGCCGTCGCCGTCCTCGTCGCGCTGCTGACCTCGGCCCTTTTGACGCTTGCCATTGCCCGTCCGCTGAGACGACTTGCCCTAGCAGCAGACCGGGTGCGCTCGGGCTCCTCAGAACGGGTCGAGCTGCCGGCCCTCACGCGCCGGCGCGACGAGATCGGCGCCCTTGCGCAGTCGGTCGAGGCGATGACCCGGGCGTTGATGGACCGCATCGTCGCCAATGAGCGCTTTGCTGCTGATGTGGCCCATGAGCTGAAGAACCCGCTGACCTCGATCCGCTCTGCGGTGGAAACGGCCGAGCGTGTCCAGGACGATCCCGAGGCCCGCGAGACGCTCCGCCGTGTCATCGCCAGCGATGTCAAGCGCCTCGACCGCCTGATCACCGACATTTCCAACGCGTCCCGACTGGAGGCGGAGATGACGCGCAGCCTGCCGGCCTCGGTCAACATGTCTGAATTCCTGGCCGACATTGCCCGTACCTATGACGCGATGGCGGGTGCTGGCGACGTGCCCGTGGTGTTCGACGACCGGACCCATGGCGCAGGCCTCAGGGTGCGCGCGCGTGAGGGCCCGCTCGGCCAGGTGGTGCGCAACCTCGTCGATAACGCCCGCAGCTTCTCGCCATCGGACGGGAGCGTGCGTGTCGGTCTCGAGCAGTCCAATCGCGGCGCCCAGACCCTCGCACGGATCGTGGTGGAGGATGACGGGCCCGGCGTGCCGCCCGACAAGCTCGAGACGATCTTCGAGCGGTTCTACACCGACCGTCCGGCAGGAACCGCCTTCGGCAACAATTCCGGCCTCGGTCTGTCCATCGTCCGCCAGATCGTGGCGAGCCATCGCGGCGAGGTGCGCGCGGAGAACCGCCACGAGGGCGGTGCGCGCTTCATCGTCGACCTGCCGGCAAGCTGAGCCGGCGCGGGGAGCCTCGACATTCCCGGCTTGACCCGCCGCGTGCCTGTGGCAGCCTGCTTCGTGGCAGATTTGTGAAGAGGTCCCCCCACATGATCGGCATTGTTGTCGTCAGTCATGGCCGGCTCGCGAAGGAACTGGTTGCCGCCACCGAGCATGTCGTCGGCGAGCAGAAGCGCTTTCGTTCCATCTCGATTGGTGCCGACGACGACATCGACGCGCGCCGCGAGCAGATCCGCGAGACCGTGAAGGCCTGCGATGATGGCGACGGGGTGATCATTGCCACCGACATGTTCGGCGGCACGCCGTCAAACCTTGCCATTTCCGTGATGAGCGGACAGCGCGTTGAAGTGGTCGCCGGCGTCAACCTGCCCATGCTCATCAAGCTGGTGGAGGTGCGCGAGAGCGCCGGCCTCGACGAGGCGGCCGAGACGGCGGCGGAGGCCGGGCGGCGCTATATCTCCATTGCGTCCCGCCTCCTCAGCCGGGCATCCTGAGCCCGCTTGATGCCGTCCGCCAGCCAGACCGTCCGCGTCGTCAACCAGAAGGGCCTGCATGCGCGCGCTTCTGCCAAGCTCGCCCGGCTTGCGGCCAGCTTCCGGGCTGATGTCCGCGTCAGCCACAATGGCAACAGCGCCGATGCCCGCTCGATCATGGACATGCTGCTGCTTGCCGCGGCCATTGGCAGCGACATCGAGATCAGTGCTGAGGGCGAGGAGGCCATGCCCGCTGTCGAGGCGATCGCAACCCTCATCGCCGACGGATTCGGCGAGGAAGCCGCGCCGCCCGCCACCGGACAGGATGACGAGCGTCAGCCGCCCTGATGGCGTGCGCGGTCCGGGCGGAGAGGACGCGCACGCGGCTCCGGCTGTGGCTCGGACACCGTCAGCGCGCTCGCCTCGATGAGACCGCCGGGCTCACCGGCATAGTCAGCGGCGAGGGCGCTGATGATGGAGGCGAACTCTCCCGGGCTCACCCGCCGGTCGAGATTGGGGTCAAACCGGGTCGGATTGGCAAGCGTGTCGTCCCGGACAGGCAGGCTGTGCGCCCAGTCGGCCTGTTCCATGAGGGTGACATGGCCGCTGGCGTCGGTATCGGCAGCTGCGAACGCCAGGGCTGTACCGCGGGCCACTTCGTCGGCATCGATCAGGCCATCACCATCGGCGTCGAAGCTCAGCAGCAGGCCGCCACCCGGGCGCAGGCGCGGGGGCAGGGTGCCGGCGACAAGCTGCGCCTTTCCCCGTTCCTGCGCACCGTCGACCGGCAGACGCTCCAGATCGTCAACGCTCTCGGCGAGCGCCGGTGCGGCGCAGGCGGCCGTCAGGGCAGCAATGACGCGGGAGGTCACGGGGCGCATGGGTACTCATCTCCGGGGCGCAGCAAACATGGGCTGCCAGCATAACCCTCTTTCCTGCGGCACTTCCATGACCTTTCAGTCACCTTACCGCAGTCCGATCCGGTTGGTTGCCAACCAACGTCCTGTTATAGGCCTCACATCACAGGAAGGACCACCCCGCCATGACCCAGGATTTCGCCGTCGCCGATCTCTCCCTTGCCGAGTTTGGCCGCAAGGAGATCGCGATCGCTGAAACCGAGATGCCCGGCCTCGTGGCCGCGCGCGAGGAATTCGGGGCCGAGCAACCGCTCAAGGGCGCGCGCATTGCCGGCTCGCTGCACATGACCATCCAGACCGCCGTCCTCATCCAGACCCTGGAGGCGCTTGGCGCGGAGGTGCGCTGGGCGAGCTGCAACATCTATTCGACCCAGGACCACGCCGCGGCTGCCATTGCCGACGCGGGCACGCCGGTGTTTGCCCACAAGGGCGAGACGCTGGAGGAATACTGGGATTTCTGCGACCGCATATTCCACTGGCACGATGGCGGCGGGCCTAACCTCATACTAGATGATGGCGGCGATGCCACCCTCTATCTCGTCCTCGGCGAGAAGGCCGAGGCCAATCCCGCACTCCTCGACAACCCGTCCTCAGAGGAGGAGACCGCCCTATTCGCCCAGATCCGCAAGCGGACCGCGCAAAGCCCCGGCTGGTTTGCGAAGACCAAGGCCGGCATCCGCGGCGTCTCTGAGGAGACCACCACCGGCGTCACCCGGCTCTATCAGATGGAAAAGCGCGGCGAGCTGCCCTTCCCGGCGATCAACGTCAATGACAGCGTCACCAAGTCGAAATTCGACAACAAGTATGGCTGCCGCGAGAGCCTCGTCGATGCGATCCGGCGGGCGACCGACGTGATGATGGCCGGCAAGGTCGCCTTCGTTGCGGGCTATGG
>CAYPQD010000087.1:0-5584 GCA_964412785.1 uncultured Hyphomonadaceae bacterium | reverse complement strand
GTCCTGGGCCATCGGATCATGCTCCATGATCTCGCCCTTGTAGATCCAGACCTTGATGCCGATGATGCCATAGGTCGTCAGCGCCTCGGCCACGCCGTAATCAATGTCGGCGCGCAGGGTGTGCAGGGGGACAGACCCTTCCGCATACTGCTCGGTGCGGGCAATTTCGGCGCCGCCCAGACGGCCGGACACCATGATCCGCACGCCCTCTGCACCCAGTCGCATGGTGGACTGGATCGACCGCTTCATGGCGCGGCGAAACGAGGCCCGGCGCTCCAGCTGGCGGGCGATATCCTCAGCCACCAGGGTTGCATCAAGTTCCGGCTTGCGAATTTCAACAAGGTTCACGCGCACCTCATCGGCGACGATCTTCGCAAGCGACTCGCGCAGCTTTTCGATGTCGGCGCCCTTCTTGCCGATGACGAGGCCAGGACGCGCCGTGTGGATGGTCACAAGGCACTTCTTGTGGGGACGCTCGATGATAATCCGGGAGATGCCAGCCTGTTTCATGCGCTCGCGAATATGCTTGCGCACAGCAAAATCCTCATGCAGCAACCGGCCAAACTCGCCCGGTTCGGCATACCAGCGGCTGTCTGCGATGCGGTTGACACCAAGGCGCAGGCCTATCGGGTTGACTTTCTGTCCCATCAGGCAGCCTCCGCTTCGATTTCAGGGGTGATCGAGGTGTCGCGCAACACGATGGTGAGCTGCGAGAACGGCTTCTCGATCCGCGCGGCCCGGCCGCGGGCACGCGCCCGGATGCGTTTCATGACGAGGTTCTTGCCCACATGGGCCTCGGCGACAATCAGCGCATTGATATCGAGGTCGTGATTGTTTTCCGCGTTCGAGACCGCAGAATAGAGCAGCTTGTAAACCTGGTCGGCATGACGCTTGCGCGAGAAACGCATCTCGTCCATCGCCCGCTGCACCGGCTTGCCACGGATCTGCTGGGCCAGCAGGTTCAGCTTCTGAGGACTGATTCGCATCATCCGCAGCACCGCACGGGCCTCGTTCTCAGCCTGCTTCGGGGGGGCCTTAGGCTTGCCCATGGCTACCTCCGCTTCGCTTTCTTGTCGGCACCATGGCCATGATACGTCCGCGTCGGCGCGAACTCGCCGAGCTTGTGGCCGACCATCTCCTCGGTCACCAGCACCGGCACGAACTTGTTGCCATTGTGGACCTGGAAGTTCAGGCCGATAAACTGAGGCACGACCGTGGAGCGGCGCGACCAGGTCTTGATCACGGCGCGCTTCTCGGACGCTTGCGCCTCCTCGGCTTTCTTCAGGAGGTAGCCGTCGACGAACGGGCCTTTCCAGACAGAGCGTGGCATGGGATTTCAGCGCTCCTATCGCTTGTCATTGCGGCGGCGGATGATCAGACGATCCGTCGCCTTGTTCTTGCGGGTCTTCGGCCCGCGGGTTTTCTTGCCCCACGGGGTAACCGGGTGACGCCCGCCCGACGACTTGCCCTCGCCGCCGCCATGGGGGTGGTCGACCGGGTTCATCGCCACGCCGCGCACCGAGGGCCGCTTGCCGCGGAGACGGTTGCGGCCCGCCTTGGACATGACCTGGTTCATGTTGTCCGGGTTGGAGACGGCGCCAATGGTGGCAAGGCACCGTTCCGGGACCCGGCGAAGCTCGCCGGAGGACAGCTTGATCTGAGCATAGCCGCTCTCGCGCCCGACCAGCTGCACGAATGTGCCGGCCGCACGGGCGATCTGCCCGCCCTTCTCCGGCTTCATCTCCACATTGTGAATGATCGTACCGACGGGAATGTTCTTGAGCGGCAGGACATTGCCCGGCTTGATGTCGGCACTTGTGGAGGTGACCACAGTGTCGCCGACAGCGAGGCGCTGCGGCGCAATGATGTAGGCAAGCTCGCCGTCGTCATAGCGGATCAGCGCGATGAAGGCAGTCCGGTTCGGATCATACTCCAACCGCTCCACCGATGCCGGCACGTCCCAGCGCGCCCGCCGGAAATCGACGCGGCGGTAGAGCTTCTTCGCGCCGCCACCAATGCGCCGGGCAGTGATCCGGCCCGTATTGTTGCGCCCGCCGGATTTGGTGAGGCCTTCCGTCAGCGCCTTGACCGGACGGCCCTTGTGCAGGCCCGCACGATCCACCAGCACAAGCTGGCGGCGCCCGGGAGAGGTCGGATTGAAGGTCTTCAGGGCCATCTCGCGCCTCCCTCTAAAGTCCAGTCGAAATGTCGACGGATTGACCGTCCTTGAGCGTCACGACCGCCTTCTTCCAGTCCGAGCGCCGGCCCATGCGACCCCGGAAGCGCTTGGTCTTGCCCTTCATGACAATCGTGTTGACCCCGGTCACATCGACCTTGAACAGGTTTTCGACCGCCTGCTTGATCTGCGGCTTGGTCGCCGACAACGGCACCCGGAAGACAAGCTTGTTCTGCTCAGACAGCAGGGTCGACTTTTCCGTGATCACCGGAGCAATAATGGTGTCATAGTCGTGGAGCTGAACATCGGCCATGGCCTATTTTCCTTCCCTGGCACGCCGCGCCAGCAGGCGGGCGGCATAGTCCCGGTCGACCCTGGCCTGCGGCGGCTCACCGGCAATCATTGCCCTTGCCTGGCCCAGCCAGTCCTCGCGCGCGGCCCGCTCGGTGACACCAAGCCGTTCCAGAACAGCGGCCCGCTCGCCATCACCGGTCCCGGCAAAGGCGGTCAGCGTGCCAACCCCCTCGCGGCGCAACGCGCGCGCCGCCTTGGGCCCGATCCCGTCGACCAGCTGGATATCATCGACAAAGCTGTCGGCAGAGAACGCCATTTCGGGCTCGACCCGGCCATCGAAACGCGCCGAAATCCCCGCGACCGCATCCCTCGTCAGGACCAGCGTCTTTCGCCGCAGTACGTCATAGACATTCAGCCCGGCCACCGGGAGCACATCCACATTCGGAATGTTGCGCGCAGCCCGCGCGAAATTCTCGTCGACGGTGAGGCCGCCAATGATCAGGGCGTTGGCGATCTCCAGCCCCTGCAGACGGGCCCTGAGGTCCTTGGTTTTCGGCGTGTCGAGCCGCGCCTCGTCGATCACCACGAGCGCGCCTGCCTTCATCTTGGAGGATAGCGCATGGGCCAGCGCCAGCCGGCGCACACGCTTTGGCAATTTGTGCGAATGGTCGCGCACGCGCGGACCATGGGCAACCGAGCCGCCGACAAAAATCGGCGCGTTGCGTGCACCGTGACGGGCGCCACCGGTGCCCTTCTGGCGGTACATCTTCTTTGTCGTGCGGGACACCTCACCGCGCGTCTGCGTCTTGTGCGTGCCCGCCTGGCGCTTGGCAAGCTGCCAGCGAACCGTGCGGTGCAGGAGGTCAGGGCGGATCTCGTCAATGCCGAAGATCGCCTCGTCGAGTTCAGTCCTGCCCGCCGACTTCCCGTCAAGTGTTGTGACCTCAACGTCCATCATTCAGCCCCGTCTTCCACTTGGGCCGTCTGGCCGGACATCCGGAACGAGCCCGCAACCGGCGCTTCGTCGGGACGCGCGCGCTTGACCGCGTCGCGGACCTCGACCCAGCTACCCTCATGGCCCGGGATCGCACCACGAACCAGGATCAGGCCGCGGTCCACATCGGTTCTCACCACCTCAATATTCTGCACGGTGCGCCGCTCGGTGCCGTAATGTCCGGCCATCTTCTTGCCCTTGAACACCTTGCCCGGGTCCTGGCACTGGCCTGTCGATCCATGCGATCGGTGCGAGATCGAAACCCCGTGCGAGGCGCGCAGCCCGCCGAAATTCCAGCGCTTCATGGCGCCGGAGAAGCCCCGGCCGATGGTCACACCGGCAATGTCCACCCGCTGGCCGGGCACGAAATGATCCGCAAGGACCTCCGCGCCAATCTCGGGCAGGGCGCCGGAGACGCGAAACTCCCGCAGCCGGCGCTTCGGCGCGACACCGGACTTTGCGAACTGCCCGCGCTGCGCCTTCGCGGTGCGCCTGGCCTTGGCCTCGCCCGCACCCATGATGACCGCACGATACCCGTCATTGCGCGTCTGTGTGAGCGCATCCTTCTTCTTGCCGCGGTTGACCGTCGCCTGGCGATCCTCGTCAGTGCGCACGCCGATCACCTGGCAGCCATCCAGCGCAAGCACGGTCACCGGAACATGCCGGCCTTCCTCATCAAAGACACGGGTCATGCCAAGCTTGCGCGCGACAACGCCCGGGCGTTCCTGCGGCAGGGCCATCAGCGGCCTCCCTCAAGCTTGATCTCGATCCCGACGCCGGCCGACAGGTCCAGCTTCATCAGGGCATCGACCGTCTGCGGGGTCGGATCGACAATGTCGAGGATCCGCTTGTGGGTCCTGATCTCGAATTGTTCCCTCGACTTCTTGTCAACATGGGGAGACCGGTTGACGGTGAACCGCTCGATCCGGGTCGGCAGCGGTACAGGGCCGCGCACTTCTGCACCCGTGCGCTTGGCCGTGTTGACAATCTCACGCGCGGAATGATCAAGCGCCCTGTGATCAAAGGCCTTGAGCCTGATACGGATGTTCTGTCGTTCCATCTTCGGGTCCGTCCGCAACACGTGAAGGAGACGGACGGGCACCCGCCGCATCCGACGTCCAAAACAGTTTTTTTGTCTCGTTTCGGGGCAAGCGTCTGCGCATTCATTGGGCGCACGGCCAAGCCATCGAATGCAGGTGATTACAGCAGCCGGCCGCGGGCGTCAAGCACTGCCTTCTGGATTTCCTGCGGTGCGGGCATGGATCGCGCGCTCCTCCCTTTCGATAAAGGCTGAGAAGCGGGGAAAGCGCAGCGAAAAGCCAAGGCGTCCGGCCCGGTCCATCTCGCCGAGCCGGCGGCGCGGCGTGCCGCGGTTGAACTCCCCGATCCGTTCCGGCCGGGCGGTCAGGAAGGCCGCCACGCCACATGAGCGATCGACACCGGTCAGTGCGGCGGCAATCCGGCGTTCCACCGCCTCCGGTTCGGCGAGCAGCGCCTCATACTGGACAACCTCTACACCCGGAACCCTCGCCCAGCTGCGAAAGCGGGTGATGTAATCGGCGATCGCCGGGCGTGTCTCCGAGAGCGTCCTGAACCCCGTGAAGCGCGTATCCCCGCCTGCCGCGCGCCCGGCGGCATCGATCAGGGAGAGGGCGATGTCGGCCGGGTGGCGGCAGGTCGCCGACGCGCGGATGGGTCCGGCGCGGACCGCTGCCGCAACCGCGTCCGGCAATGCAAGATGCGTCTTGATCAGGACATGGTCCAGCGGATGGTCCGCGCACCAGGCGCCGGCCGTCTCGACAAGGCGAGCGAGCCCTGTCTCTTCGCCGGCATAATTGTCGACCCGCAGGTCCGGGACGATCTCCGACAGGTCGGCAAGGCGTCCGCCCCTTGCCTCGGCATGGCGTCGCAACAGGGCGCGCTGGACCTGGAACACAAAGGTCGAGCCTGATTTCTGCATGCCATAGGAAAGGACGAGCATGGGGTAGCGCAGGCGCTTCGATCGCCCCCCCTGAAATGAAAGCGCCGCCCCGAAAGGAACCGGGGCGGCGCGTCAGGCGGCGCGCGGCGGGTGCCTATTTCTTGATTTCGGAGACGACGCCGGCGCCGACGGTTCGTCC
>CAYPQD010000086.1:0-5649 GCA_964412785.1 uncultured Hyphomonadaceae bacterium | reverse complement strand
TGTGTGAGGCGACTGGACAAGCCGGGCGATACCGGGCCAATTACCGCAAAACGATATGCTGGAGATCGGCCTCATGATCTGAGTCCTGTCCGCGGCCGCCCTGGCTTCGATGATTTCGGGAAACCTGATGACTGACCTGACGCCCCGCGCCGCGGCAGAAACCGCCAGTGCGCAAGCCCCTTCCAGCCCGCCCGTGGCGAAGCGCGAGCCGGTGACCATCGAACAGGTCGGCCGTACCCGCATGGACCCTTATCACTGGCTGAAGGATGACAACTGGCAGGCGGTCATGGGCGACCCCTCTGTCCTGCGCCAGGACATCCGCGACTATCTCGAAGCGGAGAACGCTTTCACCATGGCGCACTTGGAGGCGCCCTCCGCGACGCTGCGCGAGACCCTGTTTGCGGAAATGCGCGGCCGCATCAGGGAAGATGACAGCTCGCTGCCCGCTGTAGACGGGCCGTGGGCCTATCTCATGCGCTATCGCGAGGGCGGCGAATACCCGATATTTGCAAGGAAGCCTGTGGCAGAACTCTATGACAGCGAGGCGGCGGACGAGGTCCTCCTCGACGGCGACGCGCTCGGCAAGGATCTTGCCTATTTCAGCTTTGGCGCGGTCGAGCATTCCCCAGACCACAGCCTCATTGCCTATGCCACAGACACCCAGGGCTCGGAATATTACACCATTCGCTTCCGCAACCTTGCCACCGGCGAGGACCTGCCGGACACGGTGGAGCGCACCGCCGGCGATTTCGAATGGGGCGCCGACAGCCGCTCAGTCTACTGGGTGGAGCGTGATGACAACAGCCGCCCTGTCGCCGTCCACCGCTACATCCTCGGCAGCGACGGCTCCGTTGAGGTCTACCGCGAGGAAGACCCGGGCTTCTTTGTCGGCGTCAGCAGGAGCGAATCGGACGCTTTCCTCTTCATCACTGCCAATGACCACACCACGTCAGAATGGCGCGTCTTCCCGGCTGATGCTGAAACGCCCGAGCCGCGCCTGATCGCCGCTCGGGAAACCGGCGTTGAATATGATGTCACCCATTGGGGCGGACGGTTCATCATCACCACCAATGCCGATGGTGCCGTCGATTTCAAGCTCGTCACCGCCCCCACCGATGCGCCGGGCCGGGAGAACTGGCAGGATCTGGTCTCCCACCGCACTGGCACGCTGATCCTCGATGTAGCCGCCGTGAAGGACCATCTCGTCCGACTGGAACGCCAGAACGGGCTCCCGCGCCTTGTCGTGCGCGACCGGGCCGGCGAGGAAACCACCATTGCCTTTGACGAGGCTGCCTATGATCTCGGCATGTCGCTTGGCCATGGCTATGACACCCGCCTTATCCGCTTTGACTATGCCTCGCCAGCGACCCCGGACCAGGTCTATGACTATGACCTTTCCACGGGCGAGCGGACGCTGCGCAAGACCCGCGAAGTCCCCTCCGGCCATGACCCCTCAGATTATCTGGTCGAACGCCTGACGGCGCCGGCGCGCGATGGCGAGACCGTGCCGGTCACGGTTCTGCGCCACAAGGACACACCTGTGGACGGCTCCGCCCCGCTCCTGCTTTATGGCTATGGGTCCTATGGGATCACCATTCCGGCCGATTTCCGCACCTCACGCCTCAGCCTTGTCGATCGCGGCTTCATCTACGCCATCGCCCACATCCGCGGCTCAAAGGCCAAGGGCTATCAGTGGTATCTGGATGGCCGGCAGGAGAAGAAGGTCAACACCTTCACCGATTATGTCGATGCCGGCCGGTTCCTCGTCTCGGAGGGCTATGGCTCGTCCGGCCGGGTTGTCGGCCATGGCGGCTCGGCCGGCGGCCTGCTGATGGGCGCGGCTGCCAATATCGACCCGGAGCTGTTTGCCGGCATCATTGCCGAGGTGCCCTTCGTCGACGTCCTCAACACCATGTCCGATGACAGCCTGCCCCTGACGCCGCCGGAATGGCCCGAATGGGGCAACCCGCTGACCGATGCGGGGGCCTATGACACAATCCTCGCCTACAGCCCCTATGACCAGGTCACCGCCCGCCCCTATCCGGCCATGCTGATCACCGGCGGCCTGTCAGACCCATGGGTGACCTATTGGGAGCCGGCAAAGTGGGCAGCGAAGCTGCGCCATGATGCACCCGACGCCGGGCCCTATTTCCTGCGCATCAACATGGATGCCGGCCATGGCGGCGCGTCTGGCCGGTTCGAGGGCCTGAAGGAGACCGCGATCGAATACGCCTTCGCACTCGCCGCAGTGGGTCTTGTTGAGGGCGTGGATTTCGCGGCTGACTGAACGCGGGTCAGTTGACCTGCTTCAGCCATTCGCGCGCGGCCTTGAGCGCCAGCCTGACCTCGTAGGCGCTCATCTGCTCGGCCATCTCCTGGCGCAGCACACGCGCGTCCTCAGACCCGCGCAGGCAGGCGAGGTTGAACCATTTGTGCGCCTCCACCAGGTCGGCCTCAACGCCTGATCCCGTGGAATAGGCCAGACCCGCCTGATACAGCGCATCGGGTTCGCACGCGCTGGTCAGGTCCTCGCCCGGCCGCATCATCTCGACTTCGGAAAAAGCCATTTCTATCACCCTTCCAACACCGCCCGGCGCCCGGTTTTCTCGGCCGGGTCGCCGAAGCGCATCCATCACCTGTCGCGCCCTGCGACTGGGTGGAGAGTGCCGGGAAGGCTTTGCTCCAAGGTTAACAGGAATGCGCCCGAAACACCTGATCTTTAACGGGAATGTCCCGACCGATTAACCTTCGAACTCACACGATCCGGCTGTCCTTGTTGCCCCAATAGCGATCGCGGATCAGGCGCTTGTAGAGCTTGCCCGTGGGATGGCGCGGCAGGTCCGGATCGAAATCGATCGATTTCGGGCACTTGAGTTTCGACAGCTCGGCCCGGCAGTGCGCCATCAGTTCCTCGGCCAGCGCCTCGTCCGGCGCGATCCCCGGCATCGGCTGGATCACCGCCTTCACCGCCTCGCCGAACTCCTCGTCCGGCACGCCGACCACCGCGCAGTCGGCGACCTTGGGATGGGTGATCAGCACGTTCTCCGTCTCCTGGGGATAGATATTCACGCCGCCGGAGATGATCATGAATGCCTTGCGGTCGGTCAGGTAGAGATAGCCCTCCTCATCAAGCTTGCCGACATCGCCGAGCGACGACCAGCCTGCCTGTGTGGGGTGCTGGGCTGCACGCGTCTTGTCCGGGTCATTATGATAGGTCGGCGGCGTGGTGTCGGAAAAGTAGATCTGGCCCTCTTCGCCAGCCGGCAGCTCCTCTCCATCCTCGCCGCAGATGTGGACAACGCCGAGTATGGCGCGACCGACCGAGCCCTTGTGCGCCAGCCACTCCTGCGGCGTGATCCAGCTAAGACCATTGCCCTCCGACCCGGCGTAATACTCGTAGATCACCGGCCCCCACCAGTCGATCATCTGCTCCTTAACCGGCACCGGGCAGGGCGCGGCGGCATGGATCGCGCACTGCATCGATGAGACATCATATCGCGCCCGCACCTCGTCCGGCAGTTTCAGCATCCGCACGAACATGGTCGGCACCAGCTGGGCATGGGTTGCGCGGTAGCGCTCAAGCGCCGCCAGGAAACCCTCCGGATCGAACGTCTCCATGACGATCACGCTCGCGCCGATCTGGTGCAGGGTCATGCACCAGCGCAGCGGCGCAGCATGGTAGAGCGGCGCCGGCGAGAGGTAGATGCTGTCCTTGCTGGCGCCGCAGAACGCCATCGCGATCTGGGTGAGAGCGGTTGCCTCATCGATTGCCCGTCCGGGCACGAGCGGCGGGCGGATACCCTTGGGCCGGCCGGTCGTGCCGGAGGAATACAGCATGTCCTGGCCGGCCTGCTCGTCCCCGACCGGTCCCGTCGGCTGGCCCGCCGCCAAATCGGCCAGAGCCACGAAGCCCTCGATCGCCCCGTCGATCGACCAGCGCAACGCCACGCCCGCCTCGTCCGCCCCGGCCTTTGCCGATGTCGCCAGGTCCGCCGATGCGATGAGCAGCCGCGTCCCGGAATCAGACAGGATATAAGCGACCTCCGGTGCGGTCAGCCGCGAGGATATACACACGAAATAGAGCCCGGAACGCTGCGCCGCCCAGGCGATCTCGAAATAGCGCGGCGAATTGCCGGCAAGGATCGCGATCGTATCGCCCGGCCCACAGCCCGCTGCCCGCAGGGCGTGGGCGATCTGGTTGGACCGCGCGTCGAGCTGGCGATAGGTCACAACCTCGCCGCTGCCGGCCATGATGAAAGCCGGCTTGTCGGGTGTCTCGGCGGCATGGTGCCTTGGATGGAACATTGCTTGGGCCTCCCGGTCTTGGTGTTCTCTTGCCTGCCGGAATCTAACCGGTACGCGCGGACTTGGAAGCCCGAACCCTGGCGAAAGCACCGCGCCACCAAGCGAACTTCGCCCCCCTTCCGGTCCGGCCCGCACCGCGCTAAGCGCTGGTTCACCATGACCAGTAGCCATTTCACGCCGATTGCCTTCCCCCTCCACGCACGCGACCCCGACGCCTTCGCCGCCGCGCTTGGCAGGTCCTTCCGCGAGACGGGCTTTGCCGTCGTCCGGGACCATCCGGTGCCGGACGATGTGATCGAGGCCGCTCTGGCTGCCGCCAGGGCCTTGTTCGCCCTGCCGGCAGCGGTGAAGGCGCGCTATGATGACCGCGCCGGCGGCGGCCAGAGAGGCTACACGGCCTTCGGTGCGGAGAACGCCAGGGGCGAGACGGTCGCCGACCAGAAGGAATTCTGGCACACCGGACGCAGCGCACCGGAGGGCTCGGACCTGACGGCGATCATGCGACCGACCCCGCCAGTCCCGGAGGTTGCGGGTTTCGACCGGGCGACCCGCACCCTGTTCGACGCGCTCGACACCATGGGCCTCACTCTCCTTGCGGCGATCGCGCGCCACCTTCGCCTGCCGGACACCTGGTTCACGCCGAAGGTGCGGCACGGCAACTCGATCCTGCGGCTGCTGCACTACCCGCCGCAGCTTGAGCCGCCGCCGGAAGGCTCGGTCCGCGCCGCTGCCCATGGCGACATCAATGTCATCACGCTTCTCCTCGGCGCTGAGGAGGCCGGCCTTGAGGTCCTCCATCGCTCCGGCCAATGGCTCGCCGTGAACCCGCCGCCCGGCAGCCTCGTGGTCAATGTCGGCGACATGCTGGACCGGATGACCGGCGGCGTCCTGCCATCGACCAGCCATCGCGTTGTCAATCCGGCGCCCGAGCGCGCCCGCTTCCCGCGGTATTCCATGCCCTTCTTCCAGCATTTTGCGCCCGATGTCCTGATCGAGCCCCTGCCCCGGTGCCTTGCAGAGGGTGGCCGGGCCGCGCCTGCGATCACCGCCAACGCCTTCCTGGAGACGCGGCTGGAGGAGATCGGCCTCAAGGCACGCCATGACGCGCCTGCCAGTCGGCCCGCGTGATTTCCCAGACCAGCAGGCCCTCTCCGCGGGCCTGCTCAGCCGCGTGTCCCAAAATCAAGGCGGCAATGCTGTCGAGGGTGAGCGGTCGCGGCAGCGAACAGATTGGTGCGTCGACCCCAGCGTCGGACAGGACGGCAAGCAGGGCGCCGGCATCCTCTTTCACCGCGACCTGCGACCGCGTCCCAGCGCGTGCCGGCAGACCCGTCACCTCCCGGA
>CAYPQD010000085.1:0-5730 GCA_964412785.1 uncultured Hyphomonadaceae bacterium | reverse complement strand
TTGCTCCACAGCGACCTCAACGCTGCGCGTCTACCAGTTCCGCCACGACCGCACGGGGGTTGGGCGCCGCATGCAGCACCACTGAGGCAAGGCGTATAAGGGCTTGCGCGGGGTCTGTGAAGCCCCGCAATCCATCCCATATGGGCCGGCATGCAGGTGTCCCCAACAGTCGGCTGGGCAGTCTCCCAGACCCCCATGCCCTATGCCCCGGCACTTGCCGCCATGGAGGCTCACGCACGGGCAATCCGGGAGGAGGAGGCGGGTGAACTCGTCTGGCTGCTGGAGCATCCGCCGCTCTACACCGCCGGCACCAGCGCGCGCGCTGAAGACCTGCGCGATCCGGGGCGTTTCCCGGTGTTCGAGGCCGGCCGGGGCGGGCAGTACACCTATCACGGACCCGGCCAGCGGGTCGCCTATGTGATGCTCGACGTCGCCCGGCGCGGGCGCGATGTCCGCCGCTTCGTCACCTGCCTGGAGCGCTGGATCGTCGAGGCGCTGGCGGACTTCAATGTCGAGGCGGGTGTGCGCGAGGGCCGCGTCGGCGTCTGGGTCGACCGCACACGGCCCGGCGGGCCTCCGCGCGAGGACAAGATCGCCGCCATCGGCATCCGGCCGAAGCGCTGGGTGGGCTTTCACGGCATCGCCCTCAATGTCGAGCCGGACCTCGGCCATTTCGACGGGATCACACCCTGCGGCATCGCCGATCCGCGCTATGGCGTGACCAGCCTTGTCGATCTTGGCCGTCCGGTCGGCATGGACGAGGCCGATACGGCCCTGCGCGCCGCCTTCGAGCGGGTGTTTGCCTGCCATACCGTGCGCGCGAGCCCGCCTGCCCTGCCGGACACGGCGCCTCATACCAAAGTGCGCGGTTGAAGACTGATCCGCGGCCACGGCGCATCGAGCGCTGACGCGCAGTCGCGCTTGCCCTCGCACTGCAAGGGATCGGTTTTGGGTCCATGCAGCTTGGTATCAGCCCGCCTCGTAGGCCGCCTGTTCCTGCCGGAAACGGTCGCGGATCCGGCCACCGCCGGTCGGTAACCGGCCGGGCCAGGTCAGCGACCAGATCGTCACGGCAATGCCACCGGCGGCCCAGCCCATGACGAAGCCACTGGTCGCTGCGCCCTGCACCTTCTGGCTGAGACTTGGTGGCTTGCCGCGCGGACCGCCCCGCCTCGCCTGTCCGGACCGGACGCGGCGGGTGCCCGCCCTCGCCCCGGCCGGCTCCTCGCCGCGCGCGATCGCCGCGCGGTCCTTCTGGATGGCATTGTGCTGGGCAATCGCGCCCTGGCCGAACAGGATGGCGAGCGCAAGGCCAAGGCCGACCGGCAGGAAGACCAGTGTCGCCCAGAGCGGCGAACGGCCGGCATCCGACAGCCGGCGGATGTGCAGGAACCATGACATGAAGAGCGTCAGGACCACGGTCAGCGGAAACAGCATGTAGAGAACACCGGCGCTGGACGCATCGCCACCGCCCGCCCCGATTACCGCGACAATCCCGGTCGGGATCACCAGGGCGAAGACGCGCGCGAAGAACAGGATCGTCCAGGCGCGGGTGAAATGCAGGCGCGAGGTCCGCCCAAGGGGATTGAGCAGGCTGGCCGCCCAGTTCATCTGCCGAGGCAGGTCACGCGGGTCGTCGATCCAGGGGCGTTTCGGGTCGAAGGCTGAGGGATCGGCCGTCGCTGGCGGGGTCATCGCGGGGTATCCTTGGTGAGGGTTCAGACGTCGCTGGCGGCGCCGAACCTGTTGGGATTGGGGTCGGGTCGCAGGCGGGCAGCAAGGCCGCCAAGTGTGGCGTTGATGACGAAAAGCGTGACGAGGGACGTCATCGCCGTCATGCGCGCAATGTCGGGCCCGCGGGCAAAGATCTCGCCATACTGGCCGGCCTCGGCGAGGGCCTGAAGTTCGGCGCGCAGCGCGGCACCCTGCGGAGAAAGCAGCGGCATCAGGATCTCCTGCAGGACGACCTCAAGCAGCAGGTAACCGACAAAGACCAGCGCAAACCAGCCAGCGCTGCGCCCGGAATCATGCAGGCGCTTCGCATAGACGCAGAAATAGGGATACGGCATGACAAGGGACACCAGCCCGGCAAGGCCGGCGAGGACAACCCCGCCATAGGCATTGGCGACGATCACCAGCACCATGACGCCGGTCAACACCACCACGCCGCGCCAGAAGGTGCGTGGGGACGCCCGTCCTGACGGACTGAAGAGAAGGGATTTGAGGGTCATCATGCTTCCATCCGGGCGACGCTGCAGGCCCGCCGCGACGGTTCTACGGGCATTCCGCAAGTTTATCAATATTCGATAAGGCCCTGGCGCCATGACAGCCCCCTGCCGGGCTCGCTTTTCGCCGCCGGGGAAACTTGTTAAGTCACGCCCCGACGACGGTGTCATACCAGCCCCGGGGGACGAATGACCATGCTGAAGACTGTGTTTGCCGGGCTCCTTGCCATCCTCGCGTGCGTGACGCTCGCGGCCCGCGATGCCGCAGCCGAGGGCGACGCCATTGCGTGGGGCGTCGCGATCGGTGAGCCGCCGCTTGCCCAGTGGTCGACGCCTCTCCTCGCCTCGCCTGACCTGTCGGCGCCAGAGGCCGCGCCGATTGCCAGCGGGGAACTGGTCGAAATTCTCGGCGCGATGCAGGGCTGGGTCTATGCCCGCACCGAGACAGGCACGCTCGGTTACATGCCGCAGGCGCAGCTCATCGTGTTTACGCCCGGGCTGCCTGAACTGGCGACGCTCGACGCCAGCCAGGCGCGCCTCATCCGCGGCGCCATAGCCAATCGCCGCGGCTACTGCTTTGCCGAGCCCGATCTTGCGGCACTGTTCGACAATGGCGACTGCACGGCCGGCCCGGTGGCGCTCAGCGCCAATGAACAGGCGCTGGCTGGCGGTCTCGATGTCGTGATCGCCTCGCAGGCCGCCTCTGACACGGCCGCCGCCAGCGCCCTGTCGAAGAGCCAGCATGACACAACCATGGAAATCCTGAAGTCCATGGGCGGGCGCCAGTGCCTGTCCTATGAGGATCCGGCCTATGACACTTGCTATCGCTGAGCATCCGGCCGGCACAGCGCAGCGATCCGTTCAATGCTCGCATTGAACCTCGCATTCGCCGCGCTTCTCGGCCTTGTCACCTTCGCGATCCACTTTGTCGGCCTCGTGGCACTCAGCGCCGCCATGCGCAGGCGCCAGGTCCACCCATCAGACCTGACGACGCTGCTCGGCCAGGGCAGCTCGATCCTGACCATCGTGTTTGCCCTGTTTCTTCTCCACTCGATCGAGATCTGGCTGTATGCGCTGGCCTACCTCGCCGTCGGCGCCTTTGATGCGCTGGAGCCGGCACTCTACTTTTCCACCAGCGCCTTCACCACGGTTGGGATCGGCGATGTCTATCTTGGCGAGGACTGGCGGATGCTGAGCGCGGCGGAGGCCATGAACGGGTTCCTCCTCATTGGCTGGTCAACCGCCTTCCTCGTCTCGGTTTCAGCGAAGGTGCGCGCCTTTGAAGCCGACATCGCCCGTCGCGACGAGGAGGACATGACAGGCTGAGCCCCGGCGGGCCGGCAATGGACAAGCGCGCCCCCACACCGTAAGCGGTCGGGCGTATGACCATGACGTGACAACCGGAACGGGGCGGGAATGTTCGAAAAAATCCTGATCGCCAATCGCGGCGAGATTGCAGTGCGCGTAATCAAGACCTGCCGGCGCCTCGGGATCCGAACCGTGGTGGTCTTTTCCGATGCCGATGCCGGCTCGATGGCCGTGGAGATGGCCGACGAGGCGGTGCATATCGGCCCGGCGCCGGCGGTCGAGAGCTATCTCGTCCAGGACCGGATCGTTGACGCGGTGCGCCGGACCGGGGCAGAGGCGGTGCATCCGGGCTTCGGCTTCCTGTCGGAAAACCCCACCTTTGCCCGCCGGCTGCAGGATGAGACGATCGCGTTTATCGGCCCCAATCCGCACGCGATCGAGGCGATGGGCGACAAGATTAGCTCAAAGAAACTCGCCGCCGAAGCAGGCGTGAGCACCGTGCCCGGCCATATGGGCCTCATCACCGATACTGCCGAGGCGGTCCGGATCTCCGGGGAGATCGGCTATCCTGTGATGATCAAGGCCTCGGCCGGCGGCGGTGGCAAGGGCATTCGCGTGGCCTACAGTGATGCCGAGGTCGAGGAGGGTTTCCCGGCCGTGCGTGCGGAAGCCGCCGGGGCATTCGGCGACGACCGGGTGTTCATCGAGAAATTCATCGACAGCCCGCGCCACATCGAGATCCAGGTGATGGGCGACAAGCATGGCAATATCGTCCACCTGTTCGAGCGCGAATGCTCCATCCAGCGGCGCAACCAGAAGGTCGTGGAGGAAGCCCCCTCACCACTCCTCGACCCTGAGACCCGCGCGAGCATGGGCGAACAGGCCATCGCGCTGGCCAGGGCGGTCGGCTATGACAGCGCCGGCACGGTGGAATTCGTCGCCTCCGGCAAGGACCGGAGCTTCTATTTCCTGGAGATGAACACCCGCCTTCAGGTGGAGCACCCCGTGACGGAGATGATCACCGGTGTCGACCTGGTGGAGCAGATGCTCCGTTCGGCCGCAGGTGAGCGGCTCAACCTCGGCCAGGAGACGCTCGCCATCCATGGCTGGGCGGTGGAGACCCGGGTCTATGCTGAGGACCCCTACCGCAACTTCCTGCCATCGATCGGCCGTCTGAAGCGCTTCCGCCCGCCGGCGGAGGGCCCGCTCGGCGCCGGCACTGTGCGTCTCGACAGTGGCGTGCGCGAGGGCGATGAGATCTCCATGTTCTACGACCCGATGATCGCCAAGCTGGTGACCCACGGACCGACGCGCGACGCGGCGCTGGACACCCAGGCCGAGGCGCTGGACCGCTTCCAGATCGAGGGCATACAGGACAACATCCCCTTCATCGCCGCGGTGATGGATGAGCGGGTATTCCGCTCCGGCGACCTCACCACAGCCTATATCAGGCAGGTCTTCCCGGACGGCTTCCAGGGGAGCGAGCCAACCTCGCACCAGCAGGCCCTGCTCATTTGCGCGGCCGCCTTCGTCCATGCCAAGACCATGCGACGCAATGCCGAAGTTTCCGGCCGGCTGACCCCGCCGCCGCCGGCCCGGCGCGAATGGGTCGTCATCCTCGGCGACGGCCACCACCCGGTCACCATCGACCTCGACAATGGCTCAGCCACGATCACGGTGAATGGTGGGCCGGCGCACACATTCGTTTCCGACTGGAAGCCGGGCTCCCACCTGGTCGAGGGCATGCTTGACGGCGTGCCGGTGGCGGTGAAATTCGCCGACCGGACCGAAGGCTATGTTTTCCGCCACCGCGGCGTCGCGCTGCGTGCCCTGGTCTGCACACCGGCGGTTGCGGCGCTGCATGCCCGCCTGCCGGAAAAGGAGGCGCCGGACACCTCCAAGATGGTGATCTCGCCAATGCCCGGCCTCGTGGTCTCGGTCAGTGTCGAGATTGGCCAGGAGGTGAAGGCCGGCGAGGCGGTCTGCATTGTCGAGGCGATGAAGATGCAGAACACCATCCGCGCGGAAGCCGACGGCACCGTCAAGGCGATCCACGTTGCCGCCGCCGACCCGGTCGCCGCCGACGAGGTCATGATCGAGCTGGCGTGAGCGCGGGCGGCTTCGCGCAATAGCCGCCCGTATCTCATACCAATCTGCGCGGATGAAGACTCATCCGCGGCCCCGGCGCATGGGGCGC
>CAYPQD010000084.1:0-6000 GCA_964412785.1 uncultured Hyphomonadaceae bacterium | reverse complement strand
CGCTCCGCCTGCGGCTCCGCGATGGGGTGTGGCCCTGCGTGCATTTGGCCCGGAATAATCGCGTCAGCTGCGAGCCCATTTGATTCTTCGCCGGCCATCACCCATAACCACAAAAGTCAAGATGGCCCGGGAACGGGGCCCGGAGAACCGCGTGATGGCAAGCGAGCGGACGGTCGCGACGTCGGCAGAGTCGGCGCACAGCCGGGCGTACCGGGTCGGCGCGTCCCGCACCCTGCGCCGCACCGACCATGAGGTGCTGCCCTTCATTCCCTTCGGATTGGTCCCGCTGGTCGCCCTGCTCGCCCTGTTGCTGTACGCGCTCGTCCCGTTCGCCCGCACGATTATCGAACGCAGCGCCGAGACCGCCGCCCGCAGCGCGCTGGAGCGGGTGAATGCCAACTGGGCAGAGCTTGACGTGTCCGGCCAGTGGGTAACCCTGCGCGGCGCGCCGCCGACCCAGGCGCAGGCCGATGCCGCCGTCGACGCGGTGCGCCGTGCGCATGCGCCAGCCCTTTTCGGACAGGCCCGCCCGGTCACGCGGGTGCGCACCGATTTCGCCCCGGTCGGCGCGCCGGCGGTACCGGACAGCGTCGGCCTGCCGCCGCCAGACCGCGTCGCGCCCCCCTCTGACCCTGCGCGCTCGCCGGACTGGACCTTCCGCCGCACGGGCGACATGCTACGGCTTGACGGCGAGGTGGCGAGCGAGGGCGTGCGCCGGGCACTGCTCGGCGAGGCCCGCACCCTGCTCAACCCGCCCCGTCTGGCGACGATCCAGGATGGCCTGGTGATTGCCCGCGTGTCGGACAGCGCCGACCAGCTGGCGGTGGCGCGGCGTGGCATCCGCCTCGTCAGCCGGTGCGATGCGGGGGTGGCGCGATTTGTCGACGAGACCTTCTCGCTGCGCTGCGAATTGCCGGGCGATCAGGCCGGCGATGTGGAGGGGCTGGCACGGATGCCGCTGCCTCTCGGCCGCATCGGTCTTGTTGACATGATTACCGACGAGGCGGTGCGTGCCTGCGAACAGAGGCTGCGCGCGCTGCTGTCGGGCGCACGGATAGAGTTTGCCACGGCAAGCGCGGAGATCGAGGCGGCGAGCGCGGGCCTGCTTGACCGGGTCGCGGCGGCCGCGGGCGACTGCCCGGGGGTGCTGCGCGTGGAAGGTCACACCGACAGCACCGGTGGCGCTGATCTCAATGAGACCCTGAGCCGCGCCCGCGCCCGCGCCGTGCGCAACGCGCTGATCGAGCGCGGCATCGCACCCGACCGCCTGATCGCCCAGGGCTATGGCGCGCGCGTGCCGGTTGCCAGCAATGCGACGCCGGACGGGCGCGCCCGCAACCGGCGCATCGAGATCAATGTGATGAGGGATGGCGAATGACGCGCCGGCCTCAGCCCTCCCCGACCCCGCAGCGGAAAGACACCTGGCCATGTGGTTCCTGATCCTGCAGATTCTTGTCCTGATGCTGCTCGCCGCCCTGCTCGGCGCAGCGCTCGCCTACTGGTGGCTCCGCCGCAATTACGAGGACGTCACCGAGACCCATGACCACCTGATGGAGGAGGTTCGCCAGCGGCTGGCGAGCCTCGGGCCGGTCGATGGCGGCCAGCTCGATCTCGCCCCGACAGAATCGCGCCTCGGCGCGATCGAGCGCGCCCTGTCCGGCCTGCGCCTGCCGGAGCCGGACCTCTCCCCGCTCAACCAGCGCCTCGACATGCTGGTCAGCCAGGTGCGCACGTCCGATCCCGGCGGGGCGCAGCGGGTCGAGACACGCATCGAGCGGATCGAACAGGCGATCACCACCCTGGCCGGGCGCATCCAGCAGCAACAGCCGCCGAACCTTCAGCCGATCGAGATCCGGCTCGCCCGGCTGGAACAGTCGCTCGCCGCCGTCGACAAGGCGGTGCACGATCTCCAATTGCCCGATGTCGATCTCGGCCCCGTGCATTCGGGCCTCGCCCTGCTTGAGCAGGCCATAGAGAGCCTCGACTTCCCGCGCACCGACCTGCAACCGGTACACAATCATATCGGCATGATCGAAACCCGCCTGAAGGAAATCGGCGCAGGCCTCGGCGCCAGCCAGAAGACCCATCTCGACCATATGAGCGCGGAGCTTTCCGCGCTCGCCTCGTCCATGTCGGCGGCACGCGCGCCCAGCCTTGAACCCTTGCATGAACGCTTCGGACGGCTCGAGGCGGCGCTCTCCGGCATCCGCATCCCAGCGCCGGATTTCGCCCCGCTGCAGGAACGCCTGGGGCGCATCGAGGCCGGCCTTGGCGCAATCCGGCTGCCGGAACCGGACCTCGCGCCGCTGCACGAGCGCCTTGCCCAGGTGGAGGTGCACCTGCGCGCGCCGGTGCAGCACCTGGAAACCCTGCATTCGCGGCTGTCCAATGTGGAACGCCTGCTCTCCACGGTGTCCACGCGGGTGGCGGAAATCGGCCCGCCGGACCTGCAGCCGGTAGAGCAGCAGGTCAGGGCGCTGTCGGGCCGGATCGACAGCCTGCCCCGCACCGACCTGGAGCCGCTCGTCCGGGAAGTCTCCGGCCTGTCGGCCCTGGTCTCCGGTCTCAGGCTGCCCAGCCTTGCGCCGGTCGAGGACCAGCTCGCCCGCCTGGAGGACGCCTATCGCGGGCTCTCGCAGGCGCGGCCCGATCTGGGCCCGGTGGAACGCCGCCTTGCCAGCCTGCAGGAGGCGCTTATGGACCTGCGCCTGCCGGACCTCGGGCCGGTCGAGCGCCGCATCGAGGCGGTGCAGGATGCGGTGCTGCGGATTCGCGAACCGGACCTCTCGCCCATTCTCGCCTCGGTCCGCACCATCGACAGCCGGCTCGACCTCGGAGCGGTCGAGAACCGGCTTACGGCGGTGGAATACGGGCTGACGGCCATCCACCATGCCTTGCGCCACCGCGGCGAAGGCGCGACCACCCGCACCGAGACCAGCTATGGCTGGATCAGCAATGGCGACGGCCGGCGAGAGCCTCCGGGCCCGCAATATGCCGAGCCGGTCGTGCGCCCCTGGGAAAGCGAGCGCGGCACGCGCACCAGTGCCGGGCGCCCTGGCGACCTCGTGCGCTATCGCCGCCCCGGCGACCGCGCCAACCTCCTGACCGAGCCGGCCTTCGGCCCGCGCGATGACCTGCAGCAGATCAATGGCATCGGCCCCATGCTGGCCGACCTGCTCAACGATATCGGCGTCTATTATTTCTGGCAGGTCGCCGAGTGGGATGGCGAGAGTGTTGCCTGGGTGGACAGCCAGCTGCTGCATTTCCGGGGGCGCATCGAGCGTGATGACTGGGTCGCCCAGGCGCGTACGCTGGCGGTCATGCCGAACGCAGCGCGCCGGCCGGACGCCTGAGGCGGGGCTGTCGCTGCGGCAGCATGGACGGCGCGCGTCGCGCGGGGCTAGTCTCTCCGAGGCACAGGCAACATGGCCGGGAGGAGACAGGGCGCGATGGAACTCAAGGGTCGGATCTGCGTGGTCACGGGCGCGGCGGGCGGCATAGGCAAGGCGCTGGCGGAACGCTTCCACGAGGAGGGCGCGGCCCATGTGGTCACCGCAGACATTGACGGCGATGGCGCGCGCACGGTCGCGGCCGCGATCCGCGGCACGGGCTTTGAGACAGATGTCAGCCGTCCGGAGAAAATCGAGCACCTGATCACCACGGTCGAGCGCGACATCGGCCCGATCGACCTGTTCTGCTCGAATGCCGGGATCGGCATTGCCGGGGGCGCCGAGGTCGCCGACGAGGGCTGGCAGAGGATCTGGGAGATCAATGTGATGGCGCATGTCTGGGCGGCGCGCCAGCTGGTCCCGCTGATGGCCGCACGCGGCGGCGGCTATCTCGTCAACACCGCCTCGGCCGCCGGCCTGCTCTCGCAGATCGGCTCGGCCCCCTATGCGGTCACCAAGCACGCTGCCGTCGGTCTGGCGGAATGGCTGGCGATCACCCATGGCGACGAGGGCATCAGGGTGTCGGTCCTTTGCCCGCAGGCTGTGCGTACAGCGATGACGGCCGGCAACCCCGATGGCGTGGCCAGCGTCGATGGCATGATCGAGCCCGAACAGGTCGCCGAGGCGTGCGTGCGCGCCATCGAAGCGGAAGAGTTCCTGATCCTGCCGCATCCCAGGGTCGCCGACTACATGGCGCTGAAGGCGAGCAATTACGGGCGCTGGATCGGCGGCATGCGCAAGCTCAACCGGCAGTATGCCGGCTAGGCGCCCGATGCAGACCCTGCTGATCGCCAATCGCGGCGAGATCGCGATCCGCATTGCCCGCACCGCCCGCGCCTTGGGACTACGCCCGGTCGGCCTGCACGCCGGCGATGACGCGACCGGGCTGCATGTGGACCACATGGCCGCGGTCCATTCGCTGGCGGGCACCGGTCCGCGCGGCTATCTCGACATTGATGCCGTGATCGCCGCAGCGACAGCGCTGCGCGCCGACGCCGTCCACCCGGGCTATGGCTTCCTCAGCGAACAGGCCGCCTTCGCCCAGGCCGTGGCCAGAGCCGGGAGGGTGTTCGTCGGCCCTTCGCCGGAGACACTTGCCCTGTTCGGCGACAAGGCGCACGCCCGCGCGCTTGCGATCAGGGCTGGCGTGCCGGTGCTGGCGGGCAGCGATGGGCCGGTCGACGCTGCCGGCGCGGCTCGCTTCCGCGACGGGCCGGCGGGCGGGCGCGCCATCATCCTGAAGGCAGTCGCCGGCGGTGGCGGGCGCGGGGTGCGGATCGTCCGGCCCGGCGATGACCTGGCTGGCGCCCATGCCAGCGCGGCGCGCGAGGCCGAGACAGCCTTCGGCGATGGCGCGCTGTATGCCGAGCTGTTCCTGGAACGGGCCCGGCATGTGGAGGTGCAGGTCGCAGGCGACAGCGCCGGCGCCGTCTCTGTCCTCGGCGAGCGCGACTGCACGCTGCAGCGCCGCCACCAGAAGGTCATCGAGATTGCCCCGGCGCCCGGCCTGTCGCCGGCGATACGACGCGATCTGCATGAGGCCGCGCGCACCCTTGCGGCAGCGAGCGGGCTGGCCAGCCTGGCCACACTGGAATTCCTGCTCGACCCGGAGACGGGCGAGACCGTCTTCATCGAGGCGAACGCCCGCCTGCAGGTGGAACACACCGTTACCGAAGCGGTGACAGGCCTCGACCTCGTCGCCGCGCAACTCGCCATCGCCCGGGGGGAAACGCTTGCGGAGGCCGGCCTGCTGGAAGACGACCTGCCGCCGGTGCGGACAGCAGCAGCGCAGGCGCGCGTCTGCCTGGAGACGCTGAGCGCCGATGGCAGCATCCGCCCGGCGAGCGGACAGATCAGCCGGTTCGACCTGCCAGGCGGTGCCGGGGTGCGGGTCGATCATGCCGGCTATGCCGGGCTGGAGGTCAGCGGCGCCTATGACAGCCTGATCGCCAAGGTGATCGTGGCCGCGCCGGGCGATGATGCCACAGCGGCCCTCGCCCCGCTGGCCCGGGCACTGGACGAGACACGGATTGAAGGGCTCTCCTGCAACCTTGCCGTCCTGCGGGCGTTGCTTGCACGGCCGGAACTCACCGCCTGGCAGGTCCATACCCGGTTCATCGACGAGCATCTGGACGACCTCATCGCGCAGGCCGGCCCCGGCGAGGCCGCCCCCGCCTCGCCGGCCGATGCGTCCGGCCGGATCGCGGTCTTCGCGCCAATGACCGGACGGCTCGTCAGCTTCGAGGCAGAGGTGGGCGAGGCCCGTCCGGCGGGGGCGCCCCTTGCCGTCATCGAGGCGATGAAGATGGAGCATGAGGTCCGCCTGCCGGCTGGCGGTGTTGTCTCCGAGATTGCCGCGGCGCCGGGCGAGGGGGTCAGCGAAGGGGCCCTGCTTGCCCTGATCGAGCCGGCCGAGGTCGCCGGCGGTGATGATGCTGGCGAAGTGGCACGCGAGCCGGGCGACATACGCCCCGACCTCGCCGAGGTGCTCGCCCGCAAGGCGGCTGGCGATGACGCAAGCCGCCCGGGCGCGGTAACAAAGCGGCATGGC
>CAYPQD010000083.1:0-7030 GCA_964412785.1 uncultured Hyphomonadaceae bacterium | reverse complement strand
GCGAAGGATCGTGACCGTGTCCTTGTCGACGGTGAACGCAACGGTCAGCCGGCGTTCAAACCCTGCGACACGGAGCCCTGGGCGGATATCGTCGCGCAAGGTCCCGCGCTCTGGAGCAAGATCGAAGCTGCGGAGCCATGTTTCGACGCGGTCAAGATACCTGGACGCGACTTGTGGTGAGGCCGCCGCTACCCACCCAGTCATAAAGCCCCATAAGGTCATCGCGCGCCTCTGGCGAAACTACGACCCTACACGATTTCACTTTGTGTCTTTCATCCGGACTGCATGATGGGCGCGGATCTCGCTGAAGGCATCATCGATTGACAGGGCGCGCTCAGGATCGGCTTTCATGGCGTCGTAGACAGGGGCGACATCCTCACGAAGCCACCGCTCTACGGCCTCATCGCGCTCCTTGAGGGCACGAAGGCCCGCCCGGACCACCTCGCTGGCCGAGGCAAAATCACCCGAACGCACCTTGGCGTCGATAAACGCTGCTTGCTCGCTGGGCAGGCTGATCGTGCGCTTTTCCGTCGTGCTCATGAGGTGCTCCTTTTTTGTCAGGATAGCACTTGGTGTGAAGGTTTCATACCTGATTTCGTCGCGCATCGTGAAGGTGGTTGTTGACGGACGTGTTGGGCAAGGCTCCTGCGCGAAGTGATCCGCGCCGGAAACCACGTTTGGTCAGGATCCTACCGCAAAAAGCGAATGTCTGACGTCTCCTCCCGTGATCAAGCTGCCAATTGATGGCACTCGCCCTGGCGGCAAATTGGGGCCAGACCCTGCCCCCTCTTACCCGTCTGCGCGGATGCGGGCTCATCTGTGCAGCCTGGTATCACACCCTCCCGGTCAGCATCGCGCGCAGGATGAGCCAGCGAGCCTGGAGCGGGCCGGGCTGGCGGGCTGTGCTGTAGATGCGGCGCAGGGCGAGGTGGGCGACGGCCGGGCGGACCGGCACCGGCGCCGGCGGGACCAGCGGGCCATGGGCGGTGCTCTCGCCGCGGCGGGCGGCCGCCCAGGCCGGCGCGACAGCGGTGATCGCCTCGCCCCAGCCATGCTGGCCGGCAACCACATGGGCGGCGATGGCGGTGACAAGGTCGTCAGGCCGGCGCGCACTGTCACCGCTCTCGAAGGCGTCCTCATGGCGATCGATCATGCGCTGCAGGGCGCCCGGCGCCAGCGTGGCGGCCTCGATTGCCGCGGCCAGTCCCCCGGTCACCTCATGGGCGGGCACCGGTCCGCTGGCGGAAATCGCCTCCAGCGCATCCCGCCACCACTGGAAGCGCATGGCGCCCAGCGTCGGCTCCGACACCTTTGCCGGGATGGCGGCCAGTTCGCTCTCGAAGGCATAGAGCGCGACCAGCCCGGCGCGGTGGCCCGGCGCGGCATAGCGGCTCGACAGGTAACGGTCAGGGTCGCGGCGGCGTACAAGGTCATCCAGCGCGCGGCGGCAAGGCGTGTCGGCAGGGCTGGCTGTCGTCATCAATGGCACCATATGCCTTGAGAGGGCTGCTGCCCCACTGTTCAACCGATGGAGACCCGCATGGCTTTCGACCTTCCAGAACTTCCCTACCCGCGCAATGCGCTTGAGCCGCACATTTCGGAGAACACGCTGAACTACCATTATGGCAAGCACCATCAGGGCTATGTCACCAAGCTGAACGCCGCCATTGAGGGCACCGAGCTGGCCGGCAAGTCGCTGGAAGAGGTGATCCAGGCGACCTCAGGCGACGCGGCGAAGGCCGGTATCTTCAACAATGCCGCGCAGGTCTGGAACCATACCTTCTACTGGCATTCCATGAAATCGGGAGGCGGCGGCCAGCCGACTGGCAAGCTGGCGGAGATGATCGACCGCGATTTCGGCTCGTTCGACGCCTTCAAGGCCGCGTTCAAGGACAAGGGCGCCTCGCAATTCGGCTCCGGCTGGGCCTGGCTGGTCCATGCCGGCGGCAAGCTGCACGTCACCAACACGCTGAACGCCCATACGCCTGTTGAGGATGAGGCGGCAACGCCGCTCATCACAATGGATGTATGGGAGCACGCCTATTATCTCGATTACCAGAATGACCGTCCTGGCTATATCGACCATTGGCTCGACCATCTGGTCAATTGGGACTTCGCGAGCGAGAGCCTCGCAAAGGCCGGCTGAGCCGGTTGTCCGGGCATGGGCGGGCGCGCCGGCGCACGGCCGCGCCCGCCTGGACGGCCTCACCCGCGCGGAAATCTGGCGGTTTACAGGCGGCCCGTCCCGTGCCTTTAAGGAGAGTGAGAGCTCCGGGTGAGGGCGTGATCGTGCCGACTCGCCCTAATAGAAATGGGTGCGCCGCACCCTGAGCCGGCATTCCGGAAGAAGACAGACGATTTGATGACGTTCAAAGAGCTTGGTCTCGACGATAGAGTACTGAGGGCCATCGACGAGGCAGGCTATAGTGAGCCGACGCCGATCCAGGCCCAGGCGATCCCGCACGTGATCCTTGGCGGCGATGTCACCGGCGTCGCCCAGACGGGCACCGGCAAGACGGCCGCGTTCGTCCTGCCGATGATCCACCGCCTCTCCAAGGGCCGGGCACGGGCGCGCATGCCGCGGTCGCTGATCCTGGCGCCGACGCGCGAGCTGGCCGCGCAGGTGTCGGAGAGCTTCGAGACCTATGGCAGATACCTGAAGCTGACCAAGGCGCTGCTGATCGGCGGGGTCAGCTTCAAGGACCAGGAAGCGCTGCTGATGCGCGGGGTCGATGTGCTGATCGCGACGCCCGGTCGCCTGCTTGACCAGTTCGAGCGCGGCAAGATCCTGCTGACAGCGGTGGAGACCCTGATCATCGACGAGGCGGACCGGATGCTCGACATGGGCTTCATGCCCGATATCGAGAAGATCCTCGGCCTGCTGCCGGTCAAGCGCCAGACCCTCCTGTTCTCCGCCACCATGCCGCCGGAGATCACGAAACTGGCCGAGCGCTTCCAGTCGCTGCCGAAGCGGATCGAGGTGACGCGGCCGGCCAAGACGGCAGAGACGATCACCCAGCATGTGGTCAAACTGCCCTCGGACGATGATCGCCAGCGCCGCCACGCCCTGCGCGCCGTCATCCAGGCCTGCCAGGTGAAGAATGCAATCGTGTTCTGCAACCGCAAGCGCGAGGTTGACCTGGTCACCAAGTCGCTGACCCGGCACGGCTTCGATGCCGCGGCGATCCATGGCGACCTGCCACAGGCCTACCGCACCGAGACGCTGAACCGGTTCCGCGATGGCTCGCTGACCCTTCTGGTGGCCTCCGACGTGGCCGCGCGCGGGCTCGACATTCCGGAGGTCTCCCACGTCTTCAATTTCGGTCCGCCGCCCAAGGACGAGGACTATGTCCACCGGATCGGGCGGACCGGACGGGCCGGTCGCACCGGCGAGAGCTACACCCTGGTGGCGCCCGGCGACGAGAAGTCCTGGGCCGGCGTACTGAAGATGATCCGCAGCGATGTCGCCGAATTCATGCCCGACGGCCTGCTCGACGCGCTTGCCGAGGTCGAGCCGGAGCGCGGTGGGCGTTCCGCCTCGCGCAGCCGTTCCGGGTCGGGTTCGCGCTCGCGCCCGGGCCGGACCGAGGGCGGGCGCAGTGCCGGCCGCAGCGAAGCGCGCAGCCAGGCGCGCAGCGAAGATGCCGAGAGCGCGCCTCCGCCTGCAAAGAGAAACGAGACCGACACCGGCGAGCGCAGCCGCCCCACCCGCTCGCGCAGCCGTCGCGGCCGCGGTTCCGAGGACGACACCCCCCTGCCCCCGGCTCCGGAACGGATCGTCGGTTTCGGCGACGACGTCCCGGACTTCCTGAAGCGTTAGGCCGCGCTAGCGCTTCACGCGGGCGGCAACCTGCTTGCGGAATTTCTCGCCATAGGGCGGGCGCATCATGGCGAGGAGTTCCGAGCCGGTCTGGGTGTAGACGGATTTGCGATGGCTGAATTCCAGGAAGCCGTCATGGCCGTGATAGGCGCCCATGCCGGACGGGCCGACGCCGCCAAAGGGCAGGTCTTCCTGGGCGACATGGAAGAGCACATCATTGACGGTGACCCCGCCGGAGGTGGTGGTGTTCAGCACCCGGTCGCGCTCGGCCCGGTCCTCGCCAAAATAGTAGAGCCCGAGCGGGCGGGGGTGGTCATTGATGTAGCCGATCGCCTCGTCGGTGTCGCGATAGGTCATCACCGGCAGGATCGGCCCGAAGATCTCGTCCTGCATCACCGCCATGTCATCGCTGGGGTTGACGACGATGTGGGGCGGCATCTTGTGGTGCGGCTGCTGGGAGAAATTCTCCCCCGCCGGGTTGATCTCGACGATCTCGGCGCCCTTTTCCCGGGCATCATCCAGATAGCCCATCAGGCGGTCATGGTGGCGCTGGTTCACCACACTTGTGTAATCGTCATTATCCTTCAGGCCTGACGGATACATTTTTGCCACCGCGTCCTGCGCCTTGGCAATGAAGGTGTCGCGCGCATCCTCTGGGACGAGGGCGTAGTCCGGCGCCAGGCAGATCTGGCCGGCATTCAGGGTCTTGCCCGCCATGATCCGGGCGGCGGCCTTGTCCATGTCGGCGGAACGGCCGAGGATAACCGGTGACTTGCCGCCAAGCTCCAGCGTCAGCGGCACGAGATTGTCGGCCGCCGCCCGCATGACGTGTTTGGCAACCGATGTCGCGCCGGTGAAGATGATGTGGTCGAACGGCAGGGCGGAAAACGCGGCGCCGACATCCGGCCCGCCGGTGACGACGATGACTTCCTCATCGCTGAACGCCCTGGCGAACATCGATTTCATAAGCTCGGAAGTGCGCTCGGTGAACTCCGACGGCTTGATCATTGCCCGGTTGCCAGCCGCGAAGATGCCGGCGAGCGGGGTGAAGGTCAGGTTGACCGGGAAGTTCCAGGGCGAGATGACGCCGACAACGCCCTTGGGCTGGAACTGGATCTCGGCCTTCGAGCCGAGCAGGCCGAGCGGGAATTCCACCTTGCGCCGCTCCGGCCGCATCCATCGGGCGAGGTGTTTCCTCGCGTGTTTGAGGGCAGCGATGGAGGAGGCCACATCGGTGAAGTCGGATGCGTCCTTCGAGCGGTGGCCGAAATCCTCCGCCAGCGCGTCACGGATCTCGGCCTGGTGGTCGACCAGCAGGCCGATGCAGCGGTCCAGCCAGTCGATGCGCCGCTCCGCACTGGCAATGCCGTCACGGATATGAGCCTGTTTCATTGTCTCAAGCGCCGCGGTCATCTCGACCGGGCTGCTGCCGCCTTCCAGAGCCATCGCTGGCCTCCCGTTTCTCGCCTTCTAGGACAGTAGACTTTCGTCGCAGTCGGGGAAAGGGCGCGCCATGCCGCCCTGCCCCAACGGTACGGTTTTCACCGCTGCCCGAGCCGCGTACGATAACACCAACATGCGTCGGCACAGCCGCGCCAGCGAGAGGACACGCCCCATGGAGTTCACGAAGATCAGCTACCAGGTCGCCGACGCGATCGCGACCATTGCCTTCAACGACCCGGCGACGATGAATGCCTGCGGTGTCGACACCGCCCAGGAAATGCTGCTGGCGCTGGAGATGGCCGGCGACGAGGCCCGGGCCACAATCGTCACCGGCAATGGCCGCGGTTTCTGCTCCGGCGCGAACCTTTCAGGCGATGTTGCCGGCGGCGGCGAGACCTGGAAGGGCAAGCCCGATGCCGGCCGCGCGCTGGACCGGGACTACCACCCCCTGATCATGGCGATGAAGGAGCACCCGCACCCGCTGATCACCGCGGTCAATGGCGCGGCCGCCGGCGTCGGCTGCTCGATCGCGCTGATGGGCGACCTCGTGGTGGCCGCCGAAAGCGCCTATTTCCTGCAGGCCTTCCGGCGGATCGGTCTGGTGCCCGATGGCGGGTCCACCTACCTCCTGCCGCGGCTGATCGGGCGGGCCCGCGCGATGGAAATGGTGCTGATGGGCGACAAGGTGCCGGCCGCCAAGGCGCTGGAATGGGGCCTTGTCAACCGGGTGGTCGGTGACAATGCCCTGATGGAAGAGGCCGGCAGCCTCGCCCGGGCGCTCGCCGACGGGCCGACCCGCGCGCTCGCCCTCGGCCGCCAGCTGATCTGGGAAAGCGCCGACCGCACCTTTGCAGAGCAGGTCCACGCCGAGCGGATCGCCCAGCGCGAGGCGGGGCGCACCCGAGACTTCCGCGAGGGCGTCACGGCCTTCCTCGAAAAGCGTCCGGCGAATTTCACCGGGAGCTGACGCTGGCAAGCCGCCGGCCCCGCGCCCCGGGGTCGGACTGCGCTCTGCAGCAGCTCCCGGCCGAAAGGGCTCATCGCGCCGTGACAGACCCGTGTTTTTACGCGTTTCCAGACGGCGAACCGGTACCCACTTCGCCTGGAAACGCTTTAAGCGCCCGTCTTTCGTTTCACTTCAGACCAGCGCTTTATGTCCGTGTTTTTACGCGTTTCCGGACGGCGAACCGGTACCCACTTCGCCTGGAAACGCTTTAGTAGCGGTAGTGCTCCGGCTTGAAGGGGCCGGTCTGGTCGACACCGAGATACTCGGCCTGATCTCCGGAAAGCTCGGTCAGGGTGACACCGAGCTTGGCGAGGTGCAGGCGCGCGACCTTCTCGTCGAGCTCCTTTGGCAGGGTGTAAACCTTGTTGTCATACTGCTCGCCATTGCGCCAGAGTTCCATCTGGGCAAGCACCTGATTGGTGAACGAGGCCGACATGACGAAGGAGGGGTGACCCGTGGCATTGCCGAGATTCACCAGCCGGCCTTCCGAAAGCAGGATGATCCGCTTGCCATCGGGAAAGGTGATCATGTCAACCTGAGGTTTGATGTTGGTCCACTCGAAATTGCGCAGGGCCTCGACCTGGATCTCATTGTCGAAATGGCCGATATTACAGACGATCGCCATGTCCTTCATCCGGCGCATGTGATCAACGGTGATGATGTCCTTGTTGCCGGTGGCGGTCACAAAGATGTCGGCGTTCGGCGCCATTTCGTCGAGCGTGTGCACGCCATAGCCGTCCATCGCCGCCTGCAGCGCGCAG
>CAYPQD010000082.1:0-7134 GCA_964412785.1 uncultured Hyphomonadaceae bacterium | reverse complement strand
CTGGCACGAAGTTAGCCGGGGCTTCTTCTTCAGGTACCGTCATTATCGTCCCTGACGAAAGGATTTTACAACCCTAAGGCCTTCATCATCCACGCGGCATGGCTGGATCAGGCTTTCGCCCATTGTCCAAGATTCCCCACTGCTGCCTCCCGTAGGAGTCTGGGCCGTGTCTCAGTCCCAGTGTGGCTGGTCATCCTCTCAGACCAGCTATGGATCGTCGCCTTGGTGGGCTCTTACCCCACCAACTAGCTAATCCAACGCGGGCCAATCCTTTGGCGATAAATCTTTCCCCCGTAGGGCTTATACGGTATTACCCCCAGTTTCCCGAGGCTATTCCGTACCAAAGGGCATGTTCCCACGCGTTACTCACCCGTCTGCCACTATATCGTTCGACTTGCATGTGTTAAGCCTGCCGCCAGCGTTCGTTCTGAGCCAGAATCAAACTCTCAGGTTGAGTTGATCTGACGATCCCGCCCCTGGAATGTCGGGGCGGACACTTTGCTGAAAAGCATAAGTTTGCGTTTTGACGGGAAACCCTCATTCTCTCGAAGACACCAACTGGCCGAAGCCATCGGGTCCCGATCGAACTCGGTATTTCCTTGAAACGCATTCGTCATGATCGACAAGGCCCCAGACCCGGCCCGAAAGCCGGATCGTAGGGTCCGCCGGCGATCACGCCGCCTGCGTTTCTCTTCCATTCACTTACAATGTCAAACAGCAACGGGTCTCCCCGCAAATCACCCCGAAACCAAATGGCCCCGAAAGCGAGACGCGGCATATACGGACCGCACCCCACCCCGTCAACACCTCTTTTCCGCCAATCTGCAGTCGACCGCCTTGGCGCACGTCCTGCCAATTTCTGAGGCGAAAAAGCCTTCCGTCTGGGGCCGATATGCTCGGCCCGCAACAGCGCAGGCGTTTCCGGAGAACCCGACATATAGGCCGGGTTCGACGCGCAGCGCAAGGCCTTTCTTCACGTCGGGAGAAAATTTCTGGTAAATGACGGGCCGGAACCTCGAAGATGACCCGTCAGGTTTGCGCCACGCGGCCGGCTGCCATTTCAGGACCGCGCCGCCGGCGGGAACACGGCGACAAGCCGGTGAAGCACCACGGGCCGGCCACCGCCGCCGTCCCGCCCGTCATCAAGGGGCTGGTAGAGACCGAGCAGGCGCGGCGCCCGGCCGGTCTCGCTGAGCGGGACAAACACCAGTTCCAGGTCGAGCGCCAGGCCCTCCAGGCGCTCACCGCTTGCCCGCAGGATGGCCGGGGCCTGGTTGTCGATCACCCCGTCCAGCAGGACATCGACCACGCGTGCATCGCTGTCGCCCCAATAGTCGGCGAACACCGTCTCCACCGGCGCTGTGCCGAGCGCGCTGACCACCGCCTCGCCGGCGCTTCGGAATACCCATTGCCCGGCCCTCGCCTGCGCAAGCACGAACAGGTTGGCGACAAGGCCCGGATCGGCGCCGAGCGCAACGCCGCCCGAAACCGGCGACAGGCCGCGCCAGGCCTCCACGAGCCGGACCGAGTTGGGGTGGACAAGTTGCGAGCTCATTGACGCCTTTCGTGACGGCTTGCCGGCAGCGGGCGGGGCTGTGCCGCTCCGGCAGGGGCGCTCCTGTCTCGCAAGCCACGCGCCAGATGGGCCCCTTCCCATGCGGCATCGCGCGGCAGACGGGCCTTTCTCGCATCCCGCCCTCGCCGCTCACGCGAGCGCCGGCACGGAACCTGCTTCTTGCCGCGGGAATTGTCAGGGAGACGCGAAATGGGCGTGTCAACGCGGAACATCTTGGTCTCGGGCCTTGCCCTTGCCGGCCTGCTCGGCCTTGCGGGTGCAGCGGCGGCCGGCGGCGAGGGCTGTGGCAGCCATTGCGGCCCGTCCGGACCGAAGGTCGTGATCCCCGGCGCCGGCGTCGGCCAGCCCACCATCGGCTTCGGCCAGCCGGGCGGCATGGACGCCAAACCCGGCCCCTGCTGCGGCAACCTGCCGGGCGGCCACGGCGTGATTGTGCCCGGCGTGACCATTGCCGGGCCAAGCGTCACCGTCGGCGCCCCGAACGTGACCCTCAACCAGGGCAGTCTCGTTTTCGGCGGCCCGACCGTGCTCGACACCGGGATCGTCGTCGCCGGCGACACCGGGCCGACCCTCATCGCAGGGGGCAGCGGCAGCTTCGCCGGCCCGGTCGGCCTTGCCCCGAGCGCCATCGACGCCCTGTCGGTGAGCGGCGGCGATGAGCGTGTCACCGAGACGGTGATGGAAAAGGTCGCGGTGAAGGAAGAGGTCTGTGTCGAGCGCGCCAGCCATGCGCTTGCCCTGCGCCCGGTCCAGGCGGTCTGCCTCGATGACACCGGCACCCCCCACCCGGCCTCGCGGGTCGATCCCGCCGACCGGGTCGATCCCCATTACGCCGGCGAGGTGTTCCGCTGCATGGCCGGCACGCACATGCAGGTGACCGTCGGCCGGATTGATGGGCGCAAGGCGACCTTCGCCCAGGCCGACACGTTCAGTTGCCGGAAGGGTGAGGCGCTGGTCCACCGTCCGGGTGGGGAGCTTTCCTGCGCGCCGCAGGCGCCGGAACGCGACTGCAATGAGCGCTCCCTGCTGCGCCGTCACGGCCCCGGCATCAAGTATGTGGAGACCGCTCTCGCCGGCGGCCAGTGCGTGCCGGAAACCCGGACGGTCATGAAATCCGTGCCCCGGCAGGTGGAGCGCGTGCGCGCCGCGCCGGCCGGCCCGATCGTCTTCGACGGCGGTGTCGGACAGGGCGTCTACTGACGAACACGCCGGCACACGCGCCTATCCAACAGCTTCTGCGCTGGGCGGCGGCCGTCCGGGATCCCTGAAGGGCCCGGGCGGCCGCTTTGTTTCGCGCAGTCCGTCCCCGGCCAGTCCAACCCCTTGTCCACCGCACTAGGATGGCGGCCATGGTTCCCGTGCGCCTCCGAGACGTGTTTGCCGTGGTCGACCCGCTGTTCTGGCCGGTCGTGGTGATCTCGCTCATCCTGCTGCGCTGTGAGATCCGCGCCGCCATCGCGGCGGGCTACACCCACGGCCAGGTCTGGATCAGCCCAAGGGGCTGGTTGACGCTGGAGGTGTTTGAGCCGCTGCCCGAGCCCGCACGCCCCGATGCCAGTCGCCAGGCGCTGGCCCGCGCGCTGGCCGGCGACATGTCGGCGACACCGGCGCTGGCGCCCGCACGGCCAGGACGGCGCACGGCGCCCCGACTGGTCAGGGCCGCGCCTGCCGCCGGCCGCTCAGTGCTCCGGCCGCGTGGCCACGGGCCGCCGGGCGCAATGGGCGTCGTCGCGACACTGCAGGTCCTGTCGAAAAGCGCCCCTCCGGGCGTCGCGTCTGCTGCGCCCGCCCGGAGGCCTCACGCGCGCGCAGCGCTCGCTCGCAGGCTGGCCAGGGCGGTGAGCAGTACAGCGGCTTCGAACGCAATGAAGGCGGCAAAATCCGCCGTCGGCGGCGGTCCGAGAGCGAGGGCGCCAGCCCGCGCGACGATATAACCGCCCATATAGGTCACGAGAAACCACAGTGCCGGCCGTCGAAGGTCCGTCAGGATAGCTCCGGCGCCTGTAAGCGCAGCAGCCCCGAGACTGACCCCGCCATAGATGCCGCGCAATTCATAGGCGCCATTGGGGCCGCCGACCTCAACGCCGAGCCCGGACGTCATGGCGAGGGGGTCGGCAAACGACCACAGGCCGAAGGCAAGGAAGGCGAGCGCAACAGCGACGAGGAATATCCGGACAATCATGACCCGTGATTTAGGTCACCCAGAGCCGCCGGCGAGGGCCTCGAAAGAGGCGGGTTCAGGGCGCGCCGTCAGTGGCCGTGCGATGAACTCGACTGGAAGGTGGCTGAGTTGCCAACCGCGGTGGCCGAGCCGATCACGCTGCCATGGGTGCTCGTGTGCACGCGGGCCGAGGCCCGGATGTCAGCGGTGTTCTTCTGCGACACACCGCCGGTGAGTGCACCATTGTCGCAGGCGTCGCACAGGGTCGCGGTGGCCGCATTGCCGATTGCGGTGGCATTGACGATGCCGGTACCGCCATGGCCCGACTGGCCGGTCAGCCAGGCCTGGGCGTTGACGCTGGCGATGTTCTCCTGGTTGGCGAAAAGGCCGGTATTGGAGACCGAATTGCCAATCAGGGCAGAGTTGCCGACGCCATAGGCTGTCGAGCTGGCAAAGCCCGACCAATTGTCGAGGGTGACATAGGACTGGGCGTCCACGGACGACCCATTCCCCTGGTAGATCGGGCTGTCGACGCGGCCAAGAGTGGCGTAGCCATAGTCGTTGTGCAGCGCATAGCTGTTGCCACTGGCGGTGCTGGCCGCGGCGATGTCATGGCCGTCCTCGATATAGACATCGCTCAGGGCCCGGATGGACTGGCCTTCCGCGGTGACCTGGACCGCGCCATTGTAGACCGTGGAGGCATATCCCTCAGACGTCACGGTGTTGCCAGCAGCCAGGGTGGAGAAAACCGCATAGGCCCCGTCGCAGCACAGGTCCGCATCGGTGGTCGCAAGGACAGAACCCTTCGACGTCTGGGTCTGGAAGGCGCGGTTGTCACCAAATTCCGAGGCCGGGTTGGAGACGTTGGCGATCGCCGTGGTCGTGCTGGCAATGGCGCCGGCGCCCTCAAGGTTGACCACCGTGGAGCCAGTGACATCGGCATTGGTGACCTGGTCGGCCCGGTAGAAGGTGTTGCCGTCCCAGGTGCCGCCAGTGGCGGCGTTGCCATAGGCGGTGGTCGCCATGGTGGCGTGGCCGGCGACACTGGCACCGGTCAGGGAGGACGACGCGGAGACATCAGCGTCAAGGCGCTGGGTCACATCGATCACGATCTCGCCATGCTTGATCAGCCCGGCCGCGGTGTTGCCGGTGGCGGTCGCAAGGGCGCTGGCCTCGCCGGCATGTTCGGGGACGAAGACATCGGCGGTGGCCTCAGTCACCGCCTCCTGCACCTGGTGGACAGTCAGAGTGCTCGCGTCCGGGCCGGGATAGGCGTTTTCCTCGCCGGCGAAGGCGGGGGCGGCGGCAAGTGCGGCAAGCGCCGCCCCAAGGACCATCCGTGTTCTGAGGGCGCTCATGGCATCTCTTCCTTTCTCGTCCGTAGACGGCCTAGTTGCGCCCGCGCAGGGCCGGGTCGCGATCCTCGTTCCAGCGGCTGACCGACGCCCGGCTGGCGCCATTATTGCTGGCCAGTGTCGCCTTGGCCGGCATGAAGTCGCCGGTGATGCCATTGGTCGAAGCGGCCGGGTTGAGATCGCCGCACACGTCCGGGCTGGGCGCGCCATACATGTTGGCCATCATCTCCAGTACGGCGCGTTCGATGGTCGAGCGCACCGCCAGCTGGATCGGCTCCTGGGCCCGCTCACCGACACCGATGTCGAAGACATTGCCATTGGCGAAGTCGAACACGCCGGCCGACAGTTCGCGGCCGATGATCTGCTTCTGATAGGAGATGACGTCGACCACTTCGAGGGTGGAGGTCTTCACCATCCGGAGGTCGAGGGCGATGTTGATGACGAACATCTTCGCGCCGAGACTGCCTTTGGGATCGGTGGCATCGGTGTCGCCGATGAAGGCTTCGCCGCCGACCGAGCGGATGTTGTAGTTCAGCTCGGTGATGCCGCCGACCAGGTAGAAGTCCGAGCCGGGGATCGAGCCCGCCATGATCTTGCGGAACGCCTCCGGGTCGCCATCGCCGATCAGCCGGTTGTTGGCGTATTTCAGCTCAAGCTCGGAGACAGAGGTATCAAAGCGCTCCACCAGCCTGGCGCCGGCCTTGGCGACAGCGGAGATCGCCATCAGCGAGGCGCCCTGGGTGACGCGGCGCCCACCCTCGATGTCAGCCTTGCCGGTGTAGTCGAGGATGCGGCCGACGGCGATGCGCGGCGGGCGGATCTGGTTGGCGCGGGCGTAATAGCCCATGCAGACCAGCGCCTCGGAATAGGGCGTCGGGTTGGCGGTTACCGGGGCGTTGCCGATCGGCTCGGCGTAAAGCCCGTCATGACCGGCGACCGGCGAGACGCATCCGGACAGCGCGATGGCTGCAAGCGCTGCGATCGAGGCCTTCAGGCGCGGACGGCCAGGGAGGGTCGAGAGGCTAGTCATTGAGGTTGAGCTCCCCATTGAGGACGACCGTCTGATCGCCATTGTTGATCTGGGTGGAGTCGATGATCACGGTGTTGAACGACCCCTGGGTGATGACATTGAGCTGGTTGCCGACCGCAGTGGCGGTGCCGAGCATCCCGGAGGCGCCGCCGGTCTGGCCCCACTGCGTGGTCAGTCCCCCTGCCAGGGTGGACCCGTCGGTCAGGATGCGGCCATTCACGATGACGCGGTTGTCATGCCTGTCGCGGGTGCCCGCCTCGAAGGGCTGCGCCTCCTCGCCATAGGCAAAGCCATAGGGGCGCTCGAACTCGGCGAGGTAGCCGGCCTCCTGCGCGGACCCGGGCAGGGCGGCCCCGCCCGCAAGGGTGACAAGGGCAAGAAGGCCCGCAGAAGACTTGATAACACTGGACATTGATGCAGTCTCCGATCGGCGACGATATGAGCGCGGGGGTTGCAACGCCCGTGCCAGACCAAGCCGGCTGGTTGAGGCGGCGGACAGCCTTCCCCTGTGGCGGGAGCCTGCAATCTTAGGCGTATGGCCCTTCCGGCGACCCGGCTGGTGTGCCAGTTCGGTTTAGGCGGTTGGGCGATGGCAGGAAGGAGCCCCTTGAGATGAGACCCCCTGAGGCCTCGCGGAGCAGGTCACGACCGCCGCCCTTCTTTACCGCGCCGAGCGTCGTGGTGGCACTGACCGCCGCAATCGTGGCAGCCCACATTATCCGGGTCGTGCTTCCAGAACGCCTCCAGGACTATGCCTTCTACCTGTTTGCCCTGATCCCGGAACGGCTCACGCTGATGCTGGAAGGCGCCGCCGACCCGCCAGCCTACAGCCTGTCCGGGCTGGCCATTGCGTCGGTCGGGCACGTCTTCCTGCATGTCAGCTTCTTCCACCTGTTCGCCAACAGTTTCATGTTGCTGGCCCTCGGCGCGCCTGTGGTGCGGCGGATTGGCGGCATGCGGTTTCTCATTCTCTTCAGCCTGTGCGCCATTGCCGGGTCGGTGGTCTACTTCC
>CAYPQD010000081.1:0-7472 GCA_964412785.1 uncultured Hyphomonadaceae bacterium | reverse complement strand
TGGGTCTATGCAGATTGGTATTAATCCGCGCTGCTTGATATCAGCGCCGAGGAGGAGGACCAGAACGGGCCGGGAGATGCGGCCTATTCGCTCAGGCTCGACCAGATTGCGTCCTCTCCCGTGCCGTGATGCTGCGTGTCAGCAAAGTGTCGTGAATTGCGTTTAGACTAACGTGGAAGCTCAAGGAACACCGTCATGGACCAGTCAGAAAACCAGACCAGCAATCCGCGCATCGCCGGTGGCGCGGCGACGATTTCCGAGATCATCGAAGCGCGCCTGTCGCGACGGGGCTTTCTCGGCGGCATGGCTGCGCTTGGCGGGCTGGCGGCGACCGGATGCGCCACGGGTGGTGCGGTCTCGCGCACCGATACGGCTGCAGCGGCCTTCTCATTCGAGGAGATCACGCGCGGCATGGACGAGACGCTGCACATCCCGGCCAATTACAGTTCCGATATCGTGATCCGCTGGGGCGATGCGCTGTTTACAGACAGCCCGGCTTTCGATCCGCTGAACCAGACCGAGGCCGCGCAGCTGCGCCAGTTCGGCTATAATAATGATTATATCGGCCTCATCGCGCTTGAGCCTGATGCGCAGGGCCGCGCGCGCGCCCTGCTTTGCATCAATCACGAATACGCCTCCACACCGCTGATGTTCGCCGGCGTTGCGGCGACCTATCCCGCCAGCATGACGGCTGAGCATTGCGCGGTGGAAATGGCGGCGCATGGCGGCACTGTCGTTGAAGTCGTCGATACCGCGGAGGGCTGGCGCCCCGTGGTCGGCTCGCGCTATAATCGACGCTTCACGGCCCACAGATCGCCCATGGAAATCACCGGCCCGGCCGCTGGCTCGCCGCGCATGATGACGCGCGAAGACCCTTCCGGGCGGATGGTTTCCGGCACGCTGAACAATTGCGCCGGCGGCATCACGCCTTGGGGCACCTGGTTGACGGCGGAAGAGAATTTCAACGGCAATTTCCTCGGGCAATTGCCGGACGGGCACCGCGAGGCGGTCAATCACAAGCGCTATGGCGTGCCGGGCGGCTGGTACCAGTGGGGCCGCTTTGTCGATCGCTATGATGTCTCCAAGGAGCCGAACGAGCCCAACCGGTTCGGCTGGATGGTCGAGATCGACCCGATGGACCCGACCTCGACACCGAAAAAGCGCACCGCCATGGGCCGGTTCAAGCATGAGGGCGCAGAGAATGTCGTCGCGCCGGATGGCCGCGTCGTGCTCTATATGGGCGACGACCAGCGCTTCGATTATGTCTACAAATTCGTCACCGCCGGCCGTTTCGACCCCGATAACATGACCGCCAATCGCGACCTGCTTGATGAGGGCACGCTCTATGTCGCCCGCTTCGACGAGGACGGCACGGTGGCCTGGCTGGCGCTGACCCATGGCGAAGGGCCGCTGACTTCGGCCAATGGGTTCAGCTCACAGGCCGATGTCATGATCGAGGCCCGCCGCGCCGCCGACCTGCTCGGCGCCACGCCGATGGACCGTCCCGAGGATGTCGAACCCGATGCGGCCACCGGCAAGGTCTGGGTCATGCTGACCAATAATACCGACCGGCAGGCTGACCAGATCGACGCCGCCAATCCGCGCGCGGCGAACCGCGATGGCCACATCATCGAGATCACAGAGCCCGGCGGCGATTTCACCGCCACGCGCTCACGCTGGGATTTCCTGGTTCGGTGCGGCGATCCGGCAGACCCCGCCCAGGGCGCAGTCTGGAACCCGTTGACCAGTGAGAATGGCTGGTTTGGCAGCCCGGACAATTGCGCGATCGACCCGTCAGGCCGGCTCTGGGTCTCCACCGACGGCAATGAGAAGACCGGGGCGGCAGACGGCCTCTGGGCGATGGAAACAACCGGCGAGCGCCGGGGCACTTCGCGCGCCTTCTTCCGCGCGCCCGAGGGAGCCGAGGTCTGCGGGCCGAAATTCACCGCCGATGGCAAGACGCTCTTCCTCGCCGTTCAGCATCCCGGCGACGGACGAGGCGCGACCTATGAGACCCCGACCACACGCTGGCCGGATTTCCAGCCGGGCGTCCCGCCGCGCCCGAGCGTCATCGCCATTCGCCACCTCAGCGGCAAGCCGATCGGGGCTTGAGCAACCTCGCACAGTGCAGGATCGTCTCCCATTCGTAACGCCCGCCAGCGGGCAGGATGGGTGGCGTGGGGCGTTGTCCGAGCGACGTGGATCGTCGGGGCTCCCCGGGGCCGTCGGATTTTGACTGGCCATGTCATACCCGTGTGCGCAGATGAGTAGTCATCCGCGGTTACGGCGCATGGGGCGCCGACGCGCAGTCGCGCTCGGCCCTATACCACGCCGCAAGGATCGGTTCTGGGGTCCATGCAGCCTGGTCTCAGGCCTTCGATGATCGGAACGACCGAGCCATTTCGGGAGGCCGGGTCGGTTCACTCGCGGCACGGCGCCTGTTGCGCGCTTGGCCGGAAAGGCGGCCGCTCATACCAAGCTGCATGGATCGGAACCGATCCCTTGCAGTGCAGGGCAAGCGCGACTGCGCGTCGGCGCCCCATGCGCCGGGGCCGCGGATGAGTCTTCATCCGTGCAGATTGGTATCAGTGGTTGGCCGATGATGCCTGTTCCTGAAAGACGGCGTGTCCGCATATCCAACCAGATTACTTGTAGTCCATCTGAATAATCAGAACCACTCGTCTCCGTTCAGCTTGATCGCGGCGCGCACACCGAAGGTCCGGGGCTCGGGCAGATAGGCAACGATGGCCCGGCCCGGAGCAAAGCCCTCCGGATTGCCGGGATCAACCTGGCGCTGGGCAGAACGGATGGTGTCATCATCAGTAAGATTGCGCACGAAGGCGGTGAGGGTCAGGCGATCAAGCTCAATCCCAGCGGTCAGGTCGAAAATCGTGTAGTCGGGGGTCCACGAAAGATTGGCCTCGTCGACATAGCGCCTGGACCGGTAACGGGCCGCCCCGTCGATAAACCATTCATGGCCATTCTTGCCGAAGGGACGGCTGTAGAAGGCGTTCAGGTTCAGCGCATGCTCGGGGCTCTTCGGGACCGCCCGGCCACTGAAATCGGCGCAGATATTGCCCGCCTCGGCGCGTACCTGCGGCGAGGAGGTCTGCCCGTCCGGCACCCCGCAAGCGGCAAAGTCGTCCGCCGTCGAGCCGGCCGGTGGCCCCTGCACATAGGTCTCGAAGCTGGCGTCCGTGTACGCATAGCTCAGGAACAATGACAGCCCATTGTCGAGGTACCAGTCCGCATCAAGCTCGAAGCCCTGAGTTTCCACAGCCCCCGCATTGACGAGGCCCGGCACCGCCACGATCGAGCCGCCCGAGCCCGGCTGGTTGCGCTGAACGCCGATCTGCTGGTCGGTGTAGTCGTTGAAATAGACGTCTGCATTGACGGTGAGGCTGCGAGCGAACCACTGGGTTTTCACGCCGAGTTCGTAGGCTGTCACGAACTCTGGCAAATAGCCCTGCCCGTCGAGCTCATTGACCTCGTTGACATTAAAGCCGCCTGGCTTGTAACCGCGCGCCACGCTGGCATACACCATCGCATCATCGCTCGCCTGCCAGTCCACGGTGAAGCGCGGCGTGAGCTCTGAAAAGCTGATCGTCTCCGATCGCGGGCAGGCTTGCACTGTGCCCGGCGGCGGCACGCCCGGACCTGGCACACCGGCAAAGGTCGCGCCCTGGGGAATGTCTGGCAGGCAAACCGGCGTCAGGCGCGAAAGCGAGGTATCCTGCAGTCGCCAGCCTGGAAGCGTGTAGGTGATCTCTTCCTCGTTCTGGCGGGCCTCAATGCCAAAGCGCAGGGCATCCGTCGCATTCCAGAGCACGCGGCCGAAAGCGGCGCGGTATTCTGTGTCGCGGGTGAAGAATGCCGGAAACGGGTTCACTTCTGCCTGGTTGGCCAGGAAAAACGGTGGACCCGCCAGCGGCGAGTCGGGATTGCGCATCCAGAACTTGCTGTCATTGAGCAGTGTCGACTCCTCATCGAGGATCTGCACGCCGAACAGGAATTGCACGCGATCAAGCTGGTTCACCCACAGCACTGTGTGATCGACGAGCTCATTTTCATAATCGAGCTGTTGAAGGGCCGAAAGCGAGAAGACAAACCCCGCAGGGCCCGGAAAGTCGGTGAAGTCTCCGTCGGCTTCGATATAGCTTTCATTCTGATGATAGCCCAACAGATAGCGAAACTCGCCAAAATCCGTGTCCCAATTCGCCTGAACCGACCCCACGGTCTGATCAACGCCCATGCCCGATGGCGGGCGACCGGTCAGAGGGTTCAGCCCCATCTGAACATCGCTTTCGCTGGCCTTGATCGGCCCCTTGATCGTGCCGCGGGTACAGGCGGTGAAAACGGGGGGAGGCGCGCCCTCAAGGTTCGCCGGGCAAGGGGTTGGCGGGGTTCCGGGCGGTCCGGCGGTAAAGGTGCCCCCCGGAACCGGGACACGCTCATCGGCAAACAGGAAGGCCGTCGGCAGGTCGGTCTGCTGTGTATCGGTGATCTGGATGCGACCGGTAATGTCGATATCCGGCCGGGGCGTGAACCGCAGAGACAGGCTCCCGCCATCAAACGTCTCGCCCCCAAGCGGGCCGCCATTGACAGGATTTGTGTAATGGCCGTCGGTTTCCCGCGTGGCGAGATTGAAACGATAGGCGAGCTTGTCGGCGATCAGCGGACCTGTGAGCGACAGACGCGCTTCGCTCGTGCCGGCTTCGGCCACTTCGATGCTGGCGTTGAGTTCCCTTTCAAAGTCCGGGATTTTCGAGATGTAGTTGACGGCGCCGGCAAAGGCATTGCGCCCGTAGAGCGTCGATTGCGGTCCCTTGACCACCTCGATCCGCTCAATGTCGAGAAGACTGGTCGCGACCCCTGCCGTTCCACCGGCAATCGCCAGGTTCTCGCCTGAAAGGTCGACCCCATCGAGCATCACAGCGACACTCGGCCGCCCCCGTTCCGACTGCATGCCGCGCACGGCCGGGCGGGTATCATTGGGAAAGCCGCCAATGTCATAGGTCAGTCCGGCCGACAGGCGGGCGACATCGTCAATGCCGCGCACATTGGCACGGATGATCTCGCTCTCGTTGATCGCCTGGACCGCCAGCGGCACGTCCTGCAAGTTCTCGGTCACGCGCCGGGCGGTGACGATGACCGGCTCAAGCACAGCCCATTCTTCATCCGGCGAAGCGGCAAGCTCTCCGGTCTGTGCTGATGCTGGTGTGAGCTGCGCCGCAATAGCGATTGCAAGGCTGACGGTGGAGACCCGCTTCGGGTTTACGTTGCACATGATCGAACTCATCCCAGTGTCAATTTGGATTGACACTTCCTAGGTCCGAACCGCTTCCGGTGTCCAGAGACCGGTCGAGGGATGCGGTACGATTTCATTGGGCGCAAAAAGGGGCCGTGAGGTTTCCGGGCTTTCATGGGCGTGAAATTTGAACTGGGTTTTCGCACTGTTGGCATTCATGGCCCGAAAGCGCCCGGAGGCGCAGATGAGTCCTCATCCGCGCACACTGGTATTATTCGGGTGTGCCGGCCGATTGATTACAGGCCAGTCCTATGGCGCCGAAAGCCCCGCAAGGAATTCCTTGACGGGCGCAAGCGATCTGTCGGGCGCTTCTTCCATCGGGACGTGCCCGAGATCGTCGAGACGAGCGAGTTCAGCCCTGGGCATGAGCCGTAGATAGTCTTGCGCGTTGGTGATGGGGATGAGCTGGTCTTTCGCACCCCAAACAAGAAGCGTGGGTGTTGCGATCTGCGGAAGAAGGGGTTCAGGATCAACCAGAATGGTTTGGCGGGTCCGCTCAAGGAGCGCTTTTCGGGCGCCGGGCGCACGCAGGAGCCGGTAATAGCGCGAAACCGTCTCATCTGTTAGCCGGTCTGCGATGCCATAACTTGCCTCAAGATTGGCCTTCACGACGATCCGGGGCAGGAAGACACGCATCAGAGACCAGATGAACGAGACCTTCGGGGCCTTGCCATACTCAAATCCGGCGCTGGCGAACCCGTCCGGCGAGACCAGGACAAGCGCGCGTGTCTTTTCCGGTTCGGCAAGCGCAAACCGCCAGGCAATCCGCCCACCAAGGGAATTACCGACCAGGATCGCATGGTGAAGATCAAGGTCAGCCATCAGCGCATTGATGATGTCTATGGCCCGCTCGTCGCTGTAATCTCCCGTCACGTCTGGTGGGGACAAGCCCGCGCCCGGCAAATCGAAACGGACCACGCGATACTCGTCCTCCAGCCGACTGGCCCATCCCGCCCAGGTATGCAGGCTCGAACCAAAGCCGTGGACCAGGATGATTGCAGGTCCGTCGCTGGCGCCGGTCACTTGCAAATGCACCGGCGTCCCGGCAAAGGTTCTCATCTCCGAGGTTTCGGTGAAATACGCCGCTTCCAATTGCGCCCTCGGCAGGTCAGGCGCCCACGCCCAGGCCAGCGCCGCCGCAGCCGCGAGGGAACCGATCAATCCTGCAATTGTGCGTTTCGACATGGGTCATCGCTGCTGTTGGCTTGTGACGTCGCATTAATACGAATCTGCATGGATCCAAAATCGGTCCTTGCACCGCGAGGCCGAGCGCGACTGCGCGCCGGCGCTCATGCGCCGGAGGCGTAGATGGGCCATCCTCTGCGCATATTGGTATTAGTTGAGGGGCGCGCGCGATCTGGTGCGCGCGCTCAAAGGCATCTGAATCACAGCTTGCGATAAGGACGGCTAACCTCTATCAATGCGTTATAATATAACATCGCTGGAGTTGTCGTCATGTCTGCCTCCCTCTTCCGGACGATCACGCCCCTTGCGGATCATGGCATGCGCTCCGGCATTCGGAGGGCGTTTTGATGTCGCCTCGCATTGCCACAGCATCGGCGATAGACGCTTCTGCGATCACCCTGTCAGGCCTGTGCCTGATCCACTGTCTCGTCTTGCCACTGGCTGTTGCTTTCCTCCCCCTGGCCGGGGTCGTCGCCGAAGCGGAATGGGTGCACCAGCTGTTTGTCGCCGCCGCGATCCCTTTGTCTGGCTGGGCCATCCTGCGCAGCCAGCACATGCAGGGCCGTGCGGTGTTCATACTGCTCGCGGTGGCCGGGATCGCGCTACTGGCAGCGGCTGCCTTTGTGGAAAGCCTGCATGATCTCGAAACGCCCCTTACGGTGATCGGCGCGTTGCTCCTTGCTTCAGCGCATATCTGGCGCTGGCGGGCACATCGGCCCGCACATGTCCATTGAAGGCGCTCCAGCCGACGGTAAAGAAGGGCGCGCGTGGCATGGCTGAGATCGAGAACCCCTTTTTGGCATCCTTCCGTGATCCGGTGGCCGTTGCCAATTATCGCGACGGCCCTGCGCGCTTCACGCCCGGTTTTCTCGACGTCCACCGTATGGCGACTGTGCTGCTTGCCGAGCGCGTCGGGACAGCCGGGTCGCATTCTGGTTCCTGGCGCCAGAGGCGGCCTGGAGATCCAGACCATGGGTGA
>CAYPQD010000080.1:0-7940 GCA_964412785.1 uncultured Hyphomonadaceae bacterium | reverse complement strand
CGCGCAGATTGGTATAAGGCCGATAATCACCTGGACTAAGGAAACGTCGTCTCCACGTGTGGGGAGGACCATCCGCGCGTCGAATTTCGCAAGACGAGCATGAACAGCTTCGATATTCTGATTCATAACAGCCAATCGACACCATAGATGAAATCGGCGTTGTCAGAGATCGTGCGGGATTTCAATTTTGTATACTCGTCCGGATGTCATGAGATCGGCGAACGCACGGTGCATAGATTCCTAGTGTATCGAATACTGGAGAAAAATACCTGGATCAGGGGTTTTTACTATTTTGCTACTTCTACTCGCGTTGGCAAGGAGTACGTCATGATAACCTTTGCCGAAAACCGACCGATTGGCCTTTATCGACACAATGCACTTCTCATCGCGCCCTGCCCCAAGGAAAAGACCGAGACCTGCTATCATGTTCGGCTCGACCCATTTCCGAGCGAACTCTATCCGATAACCGCGCTTGATATCTCGGGCGATCCTGAATTCTTCAGGAAGCACACCTCCGGTCCATTGCAGCTGCAACGGCCTGGCGACGCCGCGGACGCGTAGGGCGCCGGGGCGGGCACGCGCCGTTCACTGCGGTTTCGCGCGATCTCCCCGGGCGGCTGCCGATGGCAGGCCGAGGCGGTAGACGCCCTTGAAATTGTCCGGGTCGACGGCGCGGCCCTTGCGGTAGATGGCGATATCGCCGTCGCGGGCGAGGCGCACGGCCTCGGCGCGGACATGGGGCATCAGCGCGCGCCAGCGGTCGGCGGAGACGGCGCGGGCCGCCTCGCTGGGGCAGATCGTCCTGCCCGTACCGCGCGCCCCGACCAGGGTGAGGATTGCCTCACGGACCGGGTTTTGCCCGGCATCGCCTGCGCCGTCTGCCTCGCGGCCGCTCACGCCTCGATCGCGGCGTAGACGAGCTGCTGGAATTGCGGGCGGATGGGATAGCAGCCCGACGGGATCATCTGCGTCATCTGGATGGCGATCAGCGCCTCCTCCCAGTCGATCCAGAAGAAGGTGTTGGCGAGCCCGCCCCAGCTGAACGTGCCGAGCGAGCCGGGCGCCAGGGTTTCGGCCACATCGGTGATGACCGAGCCGCCAAGGCCGAAGCCATTGCCCTCCATCCGCGCCTCGGAGAAGGTGAGGTCGCCCATGGACTTGATGGTGGCACCGCCCGGAAGGTGGTTGAGGCGCATGAAATCAATGGTCTTGCGCGAGACCAGCCGGGCGCCGTCCAGCACCCCGCCATTGAGCAGGCACTGGCAGAAACGCAGATAGTCGCGCGGGGTGGAGACCAGCCCGCCGCCGGCATTGAGCAGCGGCGGCTGGGCGCGGTAAGCGCGGCTGTCGCCTTTCGCGCCGTCACTCATCGACACCTCGCCACTCACCGGATCGCGCCGATAGCAGGCCATCAGCCGGTGGATCTTGTCGCCTGGCACGAAGAAATCTGTGTCGGCCATGCCGAGCGGGCCGAAAATGCGTTCGCGGAAGACGGCATCAAGGGTCTTGCCGCTGATCACTTCGACGACGCGGCCGAGGACATCGGTGGAATGGCCGTAATTCCAGCGGGTGCCCGGCGAGAAGACCAGCGGCAAGGCGGCAAGCCGCTCGCACATCTGCGCCAGGGTCTCGTCGGGCCGGGCGATCTGCTCCCTGCGGTAGAGTGCGTCGACCTCGGTCTGGAAAAGAAACCCATAGGTCAGACCGGAGGTGTGCACGAAGAGGTCGCGGATCTCGATCTCCCGGGCGGGGCGCTCCAGCTGCGGCCCCTCCATGGAGCCGCCGGCCCAGACCTTGGTCTCGGCAAAGGCCGGGATGTAACGCGAGACCGGATGGTCGAGGCGAAGGTCTCCCTCCTCCATCAGCATCAGGGCCGCGAGGGAGGTCACAGGCTTGGTCATCGAATAGATGCGGAAGATCGTGTCCGGACCGATTGCCTCGCCCTCGCCCAGTTGGAAGGTGCCGCGATAGGCCTCGTGGGCAATTACTCCGCGCCGGGCGACCAGGGTCGCCATCGCCGGCAGCTTGCCGGTCTGCAGGTAGCGCTGGTCGAAATAGTCCGGGATGGCGGCGAGCCGGGCGGCATTGAGGCCGAGCGCGGCGGGATCGGCGGTTTCGGTGTCAGGCATGGGTCAGGTCCTCGTGGCCCAGAGCAGGGATAGGTCGAAGGGGGCGGTGTCGAACGGCGCGGCGCGGACGGTGGCGCCGTCCTCGAACCGGGCGAGGTAGCGCCAGTCGCCCGCATCGAGTGCAAAGGCGTCCAGGGTGCGGGTCGCCGGATCGACCGTCCAGCGATGGCCGGTGCCATGGGCGGCGTAGACCGGCGGCTTGTCGTGAAGGTCGAGCGAGCGGGTGGAGGGGGAGAGCACCTCGCACACCCAGTCGGGCGGCGTCTCGAACCAGGCGGTCTCCGGCAGGTCGGGAAGGGTCTGGGTGCGCCAGCCGGCAATGCCCGGAACGAGCACATGCTCGCCGAGATGCAGCTCCGGCTCGATCAGGATGCGCCAGCCGCCGGGCCCGCCGAGCCCGATGCCGAAGCGTGTGTCGATCAGGCTGGCGAGCCGTGTGTGGGCCAGCGCGTGACGGGGGGCCGGACGGGGCTGGACGCTCAGTCGGCTCGCGATGATCTCGCAGACATAGCGCTCCGGCACCGTCTCCAGGAGGGCGTAGAGATCGGCCGGCGGGGCGGCGGGGCGCGGCTGGGGGTGGGCGGTGTCAGGCACGCGCTAGAGCTCCCCGCGCTCCGCGGCCCGCGCCAGCTCGCGGGCTATGACGATCTGCTGGATCTGGGTGGTGCCCTCATAGAGGCGGAATATGCGCGCATCTCGGTAGAAGCGCTCGATGCCATAGTCGGCGACATAGCCGGCGCCGCCGAACACCTGCACCGCCCGGTCGGCGACGCGCCCGACCATTTCAGAGGCGAACATCTTGCAGCAGGAGGCCAGCATGGTGACACTCTCGCCGGCATCGCGCCGACGCGCGGCGTCGAGGATCATGCACCGCGCGGCATAGGTCTCCGCCTGGCTGTCGGCGATCATCGCCTGGATCAGCTGGTGTTGCATGAGCGGCTGGCCGAACTGCACCCGCTCGCTGGCATAGGTCACCATCTCTCCGATCAGCCGCTCGGCCATGCCGGTGCAGACCGCCGAGATGTGCAGCCGGCCCTTGTCGAGGACGCTCATGGCGACCTTGAAGCCCTCGCCCTCCTGGCCGATCCGGTTCTCCACCGGCACGCGGGCATCATCGAAATTGACGTCGCAGATATGGGCGCCCTGCTGGCCCATCTTCTTCTCCGGCTGGCCGATGCCGAGGCCCGGCGTATCGCGCTCCACGATGAAGGCGGACACACCCTTCGCGCCCGGCGTCGCCGGGTCGGTGCGGGCCATCACGGTGAAGATATCGGCGACATTGGCGTTGGTGATGTAGCGCTTGGTGCCATTGAGGACATAATCGTCGCCATCCCGGATCGCGCGGGTCTTCAGGCTGGCAGCGTCGGAGCCGGCATCCGGTTCGGTCAGGGCGAAGCTCGCGATCAGGTCGCCGGAGGCAATACCGGGCAGCCAGCGATCCTTCTGCGCCTCAGTGCCGAACAGGACGAGCGCCTGGCTGCCAATGCCGACATTGGTGCCGACGACGGAGCGGAAGGCGGGCGAGGTGCGCCCCAGTTCCAGCGCCACCAGGCATTCGGTCTCCATGTCGAGGCCGAGCCCGCCATAGGCCTCCGGAACGGCCAGCCCGAACAGGCCAAGCGCGCGCATCTGCTGCACGACGCGTTCCGGCACCTGGTCATTGTCGCCGACCTCCGCCTCCAGGGGCATACAGGTCCCGGTGACGAAACGGTTGACGGTGTCGATCAGCTGGCTGCGCAATTCGGCATCGAAGGCCATGGCGGGACTCCCCGGTCAGTTTTCTGCATTGCTTAGTGTAATACCAAGCTGCAGGGACCCAAAACCGATCCTTGCAGCGCGAGGACAAGCACCACGGCGCGTCGGCGCCCCATGCGCCGGATGCGCAGACCAATCCTCGGCAGTATACGCGCGGCGGCGCGCCTTGTCTAAGGGTGTCAGCGCGGTAGAACGGCGCGTGGCTGAACAGGGCGGAGATGTCCGGATATGGCACAGGTGACGGTGACCGAAGGCGAATTCGCCGGCTGGAGCTATTGGGATGAGGAACCGTTCGAGGCCGAGACGGTCGGCCCCTTCCACGTCCGGGTCGACGAGGACGGCCCGGTGGCCGCCTTCCGGGCGGAGCGCCGGCACATGAATGGCGCCGGGGTCGTGCATGGCGGCTGCCTGATGGCGTTTGCCGATTTCGCCCTGTTCTCGATCGCCCACCACGCCATGGACGGCGCCTATGGCCTGACCGTCGCCTTCACGTCGGAGTTCCTCGAGGGCCCGAAGGAGGGCGCGCTGATCGAGGCGCGGGGCGATGTCCTCAGGGTCGGCGGCTCTCTGGTGTTCGTGCGCGGACTGGTGCGGGCCGACGGGCGGGCCTGCCTCAACTTCTCCGGCACGATCAAGCGCCTGCGGACCCGTCCGGACGGCGCCTGAGCGCGTCGACCATGGCGGTGATGCGGGCGCGAAAGGCGTCAGGCGCAAGCGGTTCGGCGCGCGCAATCACCTCGTATTCGGTGCCGCGGCAGAGCGCGATCAGGCGACGGGCCCCCTCGATCGGCGGGCCGGCGCCGAGGGCCTCCAGGGCGTCGGCGAGAACGGCCTCGAGCGCCCGGTGCATCCGCCTGAGATCGGCGGCGACCTCCGGGTCGCGCAACGCCCAGAGGGCCATGTCGAACTCGATCGCCTGAACGCCCGGCGCGGCCGGTTGATGCAGGGTAATGACGGCAAGGAAGCCGGCGAGGTCCTGCAGCGTGCGCAGGGGGCGGCGGGCCATCGCCAGTCGCAGCTCACGTTCGTAATCGTCGGCATAGCTGGCAAAGGCGGCACGGGCGAGGTCATCGCGCGTGCGGAAATGATACGTCACCGTTCCCGGCGAGACGGCGGCGCGCTCGGAAACCGCGCGGTGTGTCAATTTATCCACACCCTCTTCGGCAATCAGCGTTTGCGCCGCCTTCAGCAGGTGCTCACGCGCCTGTCCGCGCGCGATTCGGTCCGGATCACCCACAATACCCTCATCATCTGCGGACTGTTTCGTACAGGATTACGAATGAACAGGGAAGTCCGGGCAGCTTACCCGGTCATCATGAATATTCGACCCAGGCTCGCGCATTGCCTTCCTACCCCCCGACAATCTCCGCAAGGCGAGACACGCGATCGTAACGTCTCTTCTGTAGGGAGTCGGCTTGTCCCTGGCCTGTTTTTCGCACAGGACTTCGATGTGCTCGCGGACTGTGCCGCAGGAGTTTTTGTCGTGTTTCGTTGGTTGCTTGCCCTTTCCTTGAGCCTCGCGCTCGCCTCACCCGCACTCGCCCAGCGCGCAGAACTGCCCCCTGCTTCTCGGGACGGACAATGCTTTGCAAGGGTGATGTCGCCACCGGTGACGCAGACCGTGCAGGAGCAGGTGCTGGTGGCGCCGGCGACAACACGCCGCGAGATCGTGCCCGCCACCTACCGCTATGCCACCACGCGCGTGCTGGTGCGCGAGGAAACGATCCGCCACCGCGTCATCCCGGCGGTCTTCGAGACGGTCAGCGAGCAGGTGCTCGTGCGCCCGGAGCGTGTCGAGAAGGTTGCCGTCCCGGCGACCTATGAGACCTATCCGGAGACCATCATCGTCCGCCCGGCGCGTGCGGTCTGGAAACGCGGCGAGGGCCTGCTGGGCCGCCAGCCTGGCCGCGGAGGGCCTGGCCGCTACGAGATGACCGGCGAACTGCTCTGCCTCGTCGAGGAACCGGCAGTCACCACCACGATTACCCGCACCCGGCTGGTCACCCCGGCGCGCGTCGAGGAGCGGGTGATGCCCGCCGAGTACAGGACGATCTCCCGCGAGGTGGTCGTCACGCCCGCCCGCATGGTCGAGGAGGTCATCCCCGCCATCTATGAGGACCGCGAAATCCGCGTCCTCGACACGCCGGCGAAGGAGATGCAGATCCCGGTGCCGGCCCGCTATGAGACCCTGACCCGCCAAGTTGTCGTCGGCGGTGGCCTGCCGACCTGGGCGGAGGTCCTGTGCGAGACCAATACCGACGGGCTAAAGATCGCCGAGATCGAGCGCGCCCTCGCCGATCGCGGCTATCGCGTCGAGGCCGATGGCCGCTTCGGTCCGGACAGCGAGGCGGCGATGGAAGCCTTTCAGAAGGCCAACAATCTGGCGAGCGGCTATCTCACCGTCGAGACCGTGCGCGCGCTCGGGATCGATCCCTATCGGCAGCCAGGCCGTGCACTGCGCGCCGAAAATACCCTTGATGCGCCGGTCCAGGCGCAAGATTTCGCACCGCCGACCCGGTATGCCGAGGCCATGGCGCCAGCTGCGCCGCTCGATCTGACCGCGCCGCTGCGCCAGGCGGCGGCTTCGGATGCGCCTTCTGGCCAAACGGGCCTTGCCGGTCTTCGGACAAATGTACGGATCGCCGCCGGGCCGACCGACCTGCGCGGTCCACTGCTACTGCCCTGACGGACCTTGCGCGGGCCGGCGCGCCGGCTTGCCCGAAGCTGACAAAGACGCGACACTGGGCGCCATGACCCGACGCCCGGCGCTCTCCATCCTCGATCCCTCCCCGGTCTTTGAAGGCCGCGGCGCAGCGGCGGCGCTCGCCGAAACGCGCGCCCTCGCCGAAGCGGCCGACGGCATGGGCTACCGCGCATTCTGGGTGCAGGAACACCATAATGCCGCGAGCTTTGCCGGGACAGCGCCGGAAATCCAGATCGCCGACCTTGCGGCCCGGACCCGGCGGATCAGGATCGGCGCCGCTGGCGTGATGCTGGCGAATTACTCCCCGCTGAAGGTCGCCGAGCAGTTCGCCATGCTGTCGGCGCTTCATCCCGGGCGGGTCGAACTGGGGATCGGCCGGGCGACCGGGGCTGATCCGCGCACATCGGCTGCCCTGCTTGGTCCGGGTGCGAACGCCTTTCCGCGCATGCTGGGCCTGCTCACCGACTGGCTCCTCGACGGCTCCGGCGAGGTGCGCCTTTCCCCTGACCATGCGGCGCGGGGGATCAGGGCGCAGCCCGCCGGCGCGCGGCCGGACCTATGGATGCTGGCCTCCTCGCCCGACTCGGCCGCCTATGCGGGGGCGTCTGGACTGAAGCTGGCCTTCGCTGATTTTCTTGCCCCCGGCAGCGCCGGGTCTGCGCTCGACGCTTACCGCGCCGCCTTCCGGCCAAGCCCGTTGAATGCCGCGCCCTATGCCGCCATCGCCCTGACAGCGCTCGCGGCCGAGACCGAGGCGGAGGCCGAACGGCTGGCCAGCACGGGGCTTGCCTGGTCGATCGGACGGATGAGCGGGAGATTTGCGCCGTTTTCCGAGGCCCGCGTGGCTGAGGCGCAGCTGCGTTCCGCACCCGAATCAGTTGTTTCGGACATGCGCGCGACTCAGCGGGCGGGCACGCCGGATGCCGTTGCCGGCGCCCTGCGCGAGGTTGCCACACGGTGCGGCGCTGACGAGCTGGTCCTGTTGACCGTGTGCGAATTGCTGGACGCGCGCATCCGCTCCTACGCGCTGATCGAGGCAGAATGGGCCGCCCTTGCGTGGTAGGCAGGCAGCCGGTCTGTCAAAACGCCCTTCAGCAGGACGAGGCCGGCATCGGCTTGCCGGGCGGCAGGGTCCGGGTCGCCTGGCGGCGGGGTCAGGGGCGCCTGGTTCAGGGACCCGGACGGCAACACGCTGTCGCTGACCGAAATGCCGGGCCCGCCTCATACCAATTTGCGCGGATGAAGACCCGTCCGCGGCCACGGCGCATGAGCGCCGACGCGCAGTCGCGCTTGCCCCGCACTGCAAAGGATCGGTTTTGGGTCCATGCAGCTTGGTATCAGGCCTGAGCAAA
>CAYPQD010000079.1:0-8076 GCA_964412785.1 uncultured Hyphomonadaceae bacterium | reverse complement strand
CACGGCCACATCGCCGAGCTTGTTCAGCGCGACCGAACGCTCCCGCTCGCTCCCCGCCATCTCCAGCGCCCCCTCCGCTGCCGCGCGCGCCGGCCCAAGCCGCTCATCCCAATTGCGCTGCGGGCGCGCTTCGGCATCAGCCTTTGCCTGCTCGGCCGCCTCGCCTTCCTCGCGGGCCTGGCGTCTCGCCTTGCTGGCCTTGCGCAGGGTGTCTCCGGCTCCGGACTGCATGTCCGTTTCGCCAGCCAGCGAGCCGAGCACGCGCAATCGTGACGCGATGAGGGCCAGGCCCAGCGCCAGCGCTGCGAAAACCCCTGCCGGCAACACCCCGCCCGTTACCGGAACGCTTCCCGCCGCCGGGAGCACCCACCAGACCCCGATGGCGAGCCCGAGCCCGACCATCGCCCGCCGCCAGGTCGCGCCCGAGCCGATCATCCCGCGCCAGGCGCCTTGGCCGCGGCGCGCTGTACCCGGCGGCAGCGGATAGTCGCCCCGGTCACCTCTGGTCAGGAACTCGATCATCACCCGGTCTTCATCAAGACGGGCGTCCAGATGGTCGGTCGGCACGTTTCTGCTTGGCGTCTCGCGGCCAATATCGAGGCGCACTTCCGGGCCGGCCCGCGTGTCGATGTCTTCGGCCGGATCGAGGATCCGATTGATTGCGATATAGACCTGACCGCGCAGCGCGACGGGCATGGTGTCAATGAGCGCGCTCCGCAGCCAGTTGGGCATGCGGCCGCGCTGCAGCCAGGGCAGTCGGGTGAGATTTGCCAGACGGCGGTCACCGTTCGGATCATCCGCGTAAAGGCCCGTTTCGATCCCGAGATAGAGTGTGAGATCCCATTGCAGTGCCGGGTAGACGGCGAGGGCGCACAGCCAGTCGAACCCTGCCGTGTCCAGCACATCGCGGACATCCCGGATAAGCCGGTCGATGGGATAATCGTCCGGGGGGTCACGATACAGCAGCTTTTCCGGGCTCATCGTCAGCCGGTCCGGAAGCGAGCGCATGTACCCGTCGCCGCGATGATCAAGCCGGTTGCCAATGCCAGGCGCAGCGTCCGGGCCTTCAAGCCCGAGGAGCTCTCCCACATTCAGGAAACCGTCTTTCGTCGCGCGCGCCACGGGTGCATCGAGCCCGCGGGCCAGCGCATAGTGCACGCTGGTCCAGTCGCGCAGTGGCTGTGGGGTGAGCAGGACCCGCCTGTTCCAGAGGCGCAAGGTGTCGACGATGGAATCGGGCGTCCCGTCAGCGGCATCGACAAAGGAGCGCCCGGTCCCGAGGACGATCAGCCGGTGATTGGGGTGCATGGCTTTCAGGGCCTCGACGGGCAGCACGGCCCCGCCGTCTTCCGGGCGGAGATAATGCGGCAGGAACTCGTAATAATAGACATCGAAATGAACCAGCCGGTCACGCTCGAACGGCTCCAGCAGGGTCCTCAGGCGCGCGGCAGACTGGTCGCCCGGCGTGGCGCGCTCGATCAGGACAAGGTATTCCGGAGCAGGCTGCAGTCGCTGATAGCACATCTCGACGCCGCGCCCGCCCATTCGGACCGTGGCATTGACTGTGGCCTCAACGTCAATCCGGCCGGTTTCAATCAGGTCGCGCGCCTGCAGGAGCTTGCCGAGGCGCTTGTCCCGACCGTTCCAGTCGCTCCCGGTGCGCATCAGTATGTCGGCCGCATACTGTGTTTCCAGCGGCGAGAAAACAGGCTTGCGCCGCCGCAGGAAAGCCTGCCATGAGCGCATCTCGCGGTAGAGGAGTGCCATCACCACAAGGAGCGGAAGCGCTGAGACAAGCCATTTGAGCCAGGCCGGAAAACGCCAGGCCGCCTGCTTTTCCGGTGCTGGCAGGATAACCGGAACGCCCGGATGCAACAGGGCGAGGGCGCGATCGCGTACGGTCTCAAGACGTATCTTCGCCGGGGGTGGTTCATTGTCAGCGGCCAATTCGCGATAGGCTTGCTCAAGCGCTGGGTAGGCATCGCCCAGACCGGCGGCGGCCGACCGATAGGTCTCCGGGTCTGCGGCGTCTGTCCCTTCAAGCCGGTCGATGGCCGTTGCAATCCGGATAATCCAGTCTGCACCCGTATCGCGCACGTCGAACAGATCGATCGGAGCTGTCAGCGACGCGCCGGAGAGCTCGTGCAATGCCTGGGCATAGGCGTGGGGCGGCAGGCCAGTCTGCGCTGTCGCGGCGAGGTCGCGGCCCATTTCGAAAAGTGTCGGGGCCAAGTCATAGGCGCGGGCCACACTGGCGATCCGGGCGATTGTCTGGTTGGCTCTCGTTTCGGGCTGCGAGACAGTCTCCGGCGCACGATCGACACCGGTCTCAGTCGCAACGGGCGGGGCTGCCGCGACCATCTCTACAGCCTCCGGTGGGGTTTCCACTGGTACAGGTGCGGTGAACCTCAATGCGAGCAGGGCGGCGGCAAGAACAAGGAACACCGCGCCAACAGCAAGCACACGCCGCAGGGAACGGGCGCGGGGGGCCTGCCATTGAGGCTGCGCCGGGCGGGTCCGCCGATCCGGAAGCGGTGCGCCATCGTCGGCATGGGGGGCGGTCCAGGCTTGTCCGATGGTGGTATCGGGCAGCGCCGAAAAGGCGGCATAGTCTTGCCGCTTCCGGCAAAGAAGCGCTGCGAGGTAGGGATCGAGGTCGCTGGCCGTCTTGACCGCGCCCTGGGAAAGGAGTTCCGCGGCCAGCGCCGACACGGCAATCCGGTCGCTGGGCGCGATCTTCAGGTCGCGGCCAGACAGCACGACAAGCCGCGCGTCCAGATCGTCCCAGAAACGGGATTTCCACGACATGTCCAGCGGGGGCGTCGCGTCGGCCGTATCGCTGCTGCCTCCAGCAGGCATGTCAGCTCAGATCTTCCTGACCAACCGGTCGCAGAAATCGAAGGGCCTTATCCAGGTCGTCCCGGTTCTTGACGAGCGCCGGGAGAGATTGCCGCCAGAGATCCGTCAGGTCACTGCTGTCCGACGCCCTGATCGTCCATGCATTACCGATCACCTGCAACCAGTCCAGCAGTTCTGCGGTGCTGGGCGGCTTGTTCAGAATTGGTCCGCCTTTCCGGCCGCGCATTCGCCAGAAGAATTCGAGCGCATCTTCAAGAAATGCGCCGCCCTTTACTTTCGGAAGGCGTTTGCTGACAATCTCGCGGATCGCGTGCTCGTCCGGGAAGGCGATATGGTGGTAGACGCAGCGGCGGAGAAACGGCTCCGGCAGCGCCTTTTCCGAGTTCGATGTCAGGATGACGATCGGCCGGTACTGCGCAGGCACGCCGGACACACGATCGCCAGCGTCGGCGCCGGGCGTCGCGGTGCGACCCAGTTCCGGCACGCGGAAGTACATCCGGTCGATCTCATTGAGGAGATCGTTGGGAAAGTCCCGCGGGGCCTTGTCAACCTCGTCGATCAGGACGACCGACCGTCTCGGTCCCTTGTGCCTTGCGAAATCGGCATCCGACAGCAAGGCCTTCAGGAACGCGCCCTCCGGTGTGTCCTTGTCAAAGGCTTCGAGGATCGCCTTGCCGAGCGCCTGATACTCGATGAAGTCGCGCTGCTCGAACAGGCCGTCACCGGACTTGAAGGCGCGCACTGCATCATAGGTATAGAACAGGTCACGCGCCTGGCTCGTGGACTTGGTTTCGAACTTCAGGACGCGGGGGATGGCGGGCCTGTCAGGGGCCTTGTGCGACTCCAGCAGTTTCAATGCGTAGGCAATCGAATAGGCGAGCTGGGTCTTGCCGGTACCGGGTTCGCCGGTCACCAGCAGGGGGCGACCAAGGATCAGCGCCGCATTGACAGCATGGCTGAGCGGCTCGCTGCACTCATAGTCTTCCGGATCGTCCGTCCCGGACAGATCCAGTGCCGCGATCTCTTCGCCGTGCGCAGACCCGGCGGGCTTGCCTCGATTGTAATATGGAAAGGCCATGGATGAGATGTCTCTAGGAGCTTGTCGTAAGGAGATGCCTGTCGCTTGCGATCGCCTTGACGAGGGCGTGCAGGGTGTTCATCGACAGGCCGTGCTCATGCGCCTTGCCCAGCTCCCTCTCCACCACCCTGGAGCGATTGCCTTGGGGAGAGAGCGCCTTTGCGAGCGGTTGGACAGGCAGGTCGCCTTTGAACAGTTTGTCGATCGCCATGACGACCCTTTCAGGGGCGCCCGTTAGCCTGCTCCTGATCCACTGATCGACGTCCGAGGCCTCCACGGGATGGAAGAGTTCGGCCACGGTCAGAGGGATCACATCGCTGGCAGTCCCGCTTTGCAGGCTGCGGACATGGGTGATGCAGGATTTGTGATCAACGGCTCGTTTCAGCTTCCGGCCGAACAGGCCCGGCTTCGCCTGAGCCTCTGGCGGGATTGGTTCCTCCTTGGTTTGCCAACCGGGCTGGCACTCATCGAATTCGATGCAGAGTATCGGGATCACGCTCATCTGGCCATGCGCCCGGGCAAGCGATGCCCAGAACGCGCGCCAGACATCAAGATGGGCCAGGCAGGCCGCCGTCAGGTGTTCCACCTTCACCGAACTGAGGCAAATCACGGTGGCCTGCGCGTGGCGGCGGATTTCCTCGGCGATCTGGCGGTTGTCTTTCGTAAGGCCGTCCCCGCCGAACAGGCCCTCGGTCAGGGCAGACCGGTACTGGGTTTCAAAGCTGTCCCGGTTTGGCGCCTTGACCCACGCGACATATTTTACCGATATCATCGCTCCACCTCCGCCACGCGGATCTGACACGAGGTCGTGGACGAAATCAGTGACACGCTCATTTCGCGGGCCAGCCAGGACAAGCGCATGGGGCATCGGATTGTCCCTGATTGCCTGCAGGGTTTCCGATATACTCACGCGTTGTTCGCGCCGATCGACCGCGCGCAGCAGATCATCCCAGTCAGGCCCGCTATCCTTTGGTGGCAGAGAGGCCCGTCCCGTGGCAACCCGCTGCAGGTTCTGCATGAGAAAGCGCATGTCTTCGAGGGCCCTGTCCTCGGCGGAGTCCGGAGTAAGCGGGCGGCGCTCTTGCTGGCGCTTCAGGGCAGACCGGAGAGCTTTCGTGTCGACCGCCGGCGCCTGAAGCTTGTGCAGGTCATTCAGGCCGGTTTCATGCTTGAGCGTATCGTTCGTCTTGAGTTCTTCCGGCGTCAGGTCGTCGACGCGGCAACTGACAATCTTGCCACCGGTCACTCCGAAATTGATCTCCTCCCGCAGGATACGGCGATCCTCCAAAAGGGCTTTGGAGAAACATGCGAGGATCACATCGCACTGGCGAAGCCCCTCCCTGATTGCAGCATCCCATTCACCACCGGCGGGAATGTACTTGAACCGGCCGTCAATCTCGCTGGAGCGGTAGCCCATGTCCCTCGGGCGATCCACGAACACCTCGAAGCCCTCAGCGAGCAGTGCGTCCACGATCGGCCGGATATGCCGGCTTTTGTCGTCTCCGGCATGGCTCACAAACACGAGTGGTTTCTGTTCGCCCATGGCCGCGCGCATCCCCTTCCGTTAACCCATATTTACAATAACAGCGCCGCAAGGCTAGGCTATTGGATATAATCCGGGGAAGATCGAGCTGGGAAATGCGGCCATGAGGTGGGTGAAACGGGCGAGCTGTGGCCTGGCTGCCGTGACCGCGCTGGCCGGGCTTATGCTGTGGACCGGCTGGATGGCCTTCGAGACCGACCGGACGGCACGGGGGGTGGCCTACCTCAATGAGGGTGACGCCCTGTTCGCTCTGTTGGTCGATGGTTCGCCACGCGCCCGGGTCTATCGCGTTACCGGCGAGCGCCGGCAGCTCGTGGGCGTGATCCGCGGGCACGCAGGGCCCGTCATTTCCGGCGATCTTCGTAACAGCGATCAGGGTCCGGTTGCAATCACGCAGGACCTTTCTGGCCGGTCCCTTGAAACATCCATCAACCGCCTGCAGCACGTGCCGTCGATCGAGCGGGAGACCTTTCGCGCTGTTGAGCCCGCCTGGCGAACGGTCGGGCGGCCGCTGGCCGCCTTGCTGCGGCGCGGCGCGGCCATACTGGCGAGCCCGCTGGTGCGCAGGGTCGATCCGGCCCGTGCTGCGCGCTGGGCGGCAGAGCGGGGCGCCCCGATCGGCCAGCGCGTCTTCCGCGATTGCGCAGCCTGTCCCGAAATGGTCGTCGTCCCGGCGGGAAGTTTCCTGATGGGCTCGCCAGAGGACGAGGCAGGACGTGACAAGGACGAAGGCCCGCAATTGCGCGTCACGATCGAGGCGCCCCTGGCCATTGCGAGATTCGAGAGCACTGTGGCCGAGTTCAGGCGCTTCATCGAAGCGACACGATACAATCCGGCCGGCCGTTGTTTTGCGGAAAGCCAACCGGGTGCCAATGACTTCGCGTATCGTGAAAGTGTCGATTGGCGCGCGTCCGGCCTTTCTGACAACAATGACAATCATCCGGTGGTTTGTGTCAGTTGGCAGGATGCGCAAGCCTACGTCTCCTGGCTCAGTGCCGAAACAGGTGAAACCTACCGTCTGCTGTCCGAAGCCGAATGGGAGTATTCATCGCGCGCCGGCTCCGTGTCGCCCTATAGTTTCGGCGAGGATCCCGAGGATGTTTGCGTCCATGGCAATGGCGCTGATGCGTCCGCCTCGGCCGTTTACGCCGGTTTGACGACGACCGATTGCGACGACGGGTATGTGCGTACGGCACCGGTTGGCACGTTCACGTCCAACGCTTTCGGTTTGCACGATCTGCATGGCAATGTTTTTGAATGGGTGGAGGATTGCTACCGCGAGGGGCTCGATAGCCAGCCCGGCAACGCGTCTGCAGATCGACGCGGCGACTGCTCGCTTCGGGTCCTCCGCGGCGGGTCCTGGAACAACGACCCACAGAACCTCCGCTCGGCGTACCGCAGCACGTTCGGATCACGGGACCGCAGCAGCAGGATCGGTTTCCGCGTGGCCAGGACGCTTGTCCCGCCTGCCCCCTGATGGCGCAACTGCGGAGCGGCGGAATGCTGATGCGCGGGCGCTGGATCCCGGTCGGCATTGATCGGGACGGGTTGAAGCGGCTAGATGCGGGTGTCATTGGACGGAGATGCGGCGTGGCCGAAAAGCTTGCGAGCATGGGCGTGAAGGCGGCAGACGTGTCGCCGCCGTCCGATCGTGGCGGAGTTCCGGGCAAGCAGCAGACGGGACCAGCCCGGCGCGCAAGGCAGGCGCATCATCGGAGTGGCAAGCCCGATACTCGCCCCGAACAACGCGCCGGTCTCATCCTCCGGTGGGCTGCAGCCCTGGCGCTGGTCCTGCTACCGCTGGCCGGGGGATTGGCTGCCAAAAGGTATGTGGTGGGCGCCAGCGCCGTCTTGCCGGACGATCCGTTCAGCCGCGCCCATGAGGGCGAGCTGGTCCTGGCCTCGGCAAAGACCGTCGGTGGGGCGAGGGTGATGTTCACCGAGGGACGGCTCGTCTACCTGCCGCCGCAAACAGCGACGGCTTCGGTCATGATACCGGAGGCCATCGATGTGGCAGCCCGGGCCCGGCCATTCCTGACGGCGATGCCCGATGGGACGGTCCTGGCGGTCTGGGAAGACGCGGACGGCCTTTACAGCCTGGCGCGCGTGCGCGACGCCTTTCCCGCAATCGGGCCGGTTTCGTTCAGGCTGGAGCCGGCGGGCACGCAGACCAGCATGCCATCCGTTCTCACGGCCGTGGCGCCATTGGGTCCCGACGCGGTCTTGATGGGCGATATCACCGGGCGTATCTGGCACGTGTCGCTCCGCGCAAGCCGCGAATCCGGTACTGCGGCGGGTGGGGTGCTCCCGGTCAATTCGCCTGACGCCGCGCTTGACGGGCGGGTTCGCCAGATTTTCACCGCCGGTGACCGTTTCACCGCGATCGGTGAGCGCGGGGACCGACTGAAAGGCCGGGTCTCTGAGGGTGAAAGCGTGGATGTCGAGCGCCTGCCGGCGTCAGCGGCGCTGGCGCTGGTTTCGGCTGGGCCAGATCAGCCAGGACCGCCTGGGAGCGCGTTCCGCGACTGTGGGGACTGCCCTGAAATGGTGGTGGTGCCGGCGGGGAGTTTCCGCATGGGCTCGCCAGCTGGCGAGA
>CAYPQD010000078.1:0-8443 GCA_964412785.1 uncultured Hyphomonadaceae bacterium | reverse complement strand
GCCGACGCGCAGTCGCGCTTGCCCTGCACTGCAAGGGATCGGTTCCGATCCATGCCGCTTGGTATCAGTCGTCCTGCTCGCCGTCATCATCGCCATCGGGGATGGCGGCATCGACAACCGCGCCGGTGATCTCAACTGCGCCTTCGACGGTCTCGGCAACGACTTCGACGGCCGCGCCGGCGAGGCACCCGCCAAGTGGCAGGGCTGCGAGCACCAGCGCCAGGCCGGCATGAGCGGAAGGGAGGGAGGACGTGGCCATCGCGTGTGACCGTGCCCCGCCTTGCGTCTCTGCGCAAGACAGGGCTGTCAGGGATGCCCGGTCAGATGGTATCGACCAGAACGATTTCGGCGTCTTCGCTGGCGATGAGGGTGAGGCGCTGCGGGCCGTTCACCGCTGCCCCGTCCCGCTCTGCGAGCCTGTGACCGTTCAGCGCGATCGCCCCCCGCGCGAGGACGAGATAGCCATGGCGCCCTTCGGCGAGGTCATGAATGAGCGTCTGCCCGGCGGTGAGCGTTGCGCCAAGCACCTTGGCATCCTGGCGGATCGCCAGGGCCCCGTCCGCCCGATCATCGCTGGCGAGCACCGCCCAGGCGTTCGCCCGCTCCGCCTTCGGGAAGGCGCGCATGCCCCAGTCCGGGGCGCCGCCGGTCTCGGCCGGCTCGATCCAGAGCTGGAACAGGCGGGTATCGACATCTTCCGCGTTCCATTCCGAATGGCGGATCCCCGAGCCTGCGCTCATCACCTGGACATTGCCCGCTTCGGTACGCCCGCGATTGCCGAGATTGTCCTCATGGGTGATCGCGCCGTCGCGGACATATGTGATGATCTCCATGTCGCGGTGGCCGTGGGGCGCAAAGCCGGTGCCGGCGCGGATGGTGTCGTCATTCCACACCCTGAGCCGGCCATGGCCCATGCGCATCGGGTCATGATAGTCTGAAAAGGAGAAATGATAGCGGGCATCCAGCCAGTCATTCCGGAACTGGCCAAGCTGTTTGAAGGGGCGGATGTCAATCATGGCGGGGTCTCCCGGTCCTCAATGGTCGCGAGCTGCCTGCAATATGGAGGATGCCGCTGACCGCGCAAGGGGCCGGAGGGAAGCTTGCCTTTTCGGTATCGGAAAGGGTCGCGCTACCAGAGGAAGCTGAAGGCCTCCCGCGGTGAGGTGAAGACGACCTCCCCATCGATCCAGACCTCGACCTGGACGCCGACGCGGACCGTTGTCTGGTAGCCCGAGGGGGCGAAGTTCAGATTGGCGTAGGGGATGAACAGGGCGGTCCCCTCAAGCGGGATGACGGGCTGGCCCGCATAGTCGGAGACGCCGGAAATCACCTCGCCATTCGGGTCGCGGTAGACCATGTCCCAGCTTGCTGCGTAGAGCGGCTGGCCGTCTGGCTGGGTGAAGCGGGCGATGATGGCGAACGCCTCGCCCCTGAGGCCATTGATCGTGCCGCCGGAGAGATGGATGCCGACCCCTGGATAGGCGCCAAGCATCGTCATCACCGGCACGCCCTGTTCGACATGGAGGGAGCCGAAGTCGACGGACGGCCCTGCAGGCTGGGCCGGACGCAGCACGCTGTCACCGGACGGAGAAGAGCCGCGCACTGGCGGAGCGGGCGGCGACCCGGTCGCGACGGTGCGCGAATAATCCTGCGGTGTGTCGGTTGGGGCCGTTTTGGAGGGGGAGGGCATATGGCTGACCGAGGCCGGCTCGCCGCTGGCTGCCGTGACCGGCGCCTTGACCGGCTCTTCATCGCAGGCCTGCCCGCGCAGCACGGCGACGCCGGCCAGAGAATGCTCCGGATAGCTCTCGGCGAATTCGCGGTACTGACAGGGATGGCTGTAGGAGCGATAGAGCGCTGTCAGGGAATCCGACACGGCGGTCAGGTCGCGCGGCGGGGCGGCGCGCTGGCCGTCGGGCGCTGCGCCGGGTGGCGGATCAGACGGTGGCGGCGTCACCCCGACGCCCATGACCGACGCCAGCACCCCGCTCGCCTCGATGAGCCGTGGGGCCGGCGTTCCGAGGTTGAACGGGCGCACCGGGTCTGGCACGCCGGAATGGTGAAGGCCGACCAGCGCGCGGTCATTGATGGCGAGGATCGCGGTTCCGGACGAGCCGCCCAGCGTGTCGCAATGGTGGACGAGGCGGTCGGCATCGTCGCGCGCTGGCCGCCCGGCCTGGCAGCGGATGCGGGTCAGGCGCTGCGGCTGGCCGGCGGGGTGGTGGATGAGGAACAGGCTTTCCCGGTCGCTGGCATCGCGCGGGCTGATCTCAAGGACGGGGTATTTCGACTCCGGGACCGGGTCGAGGAGCTTGATCACCGCATAATCGAGCGCGCGGTTGTCATCCAGCGGCGCCAGCGACACGCGGAACACCTCACCGGGCGCATCGATCCGGTCGAGGAAGCCGAAGCGCACCTTGGCGTCGATCACCTCGATGTCCCGGCCGGGAATGCAGTGGTAATTGGTCAGCAGCTTGTCCGCGGCGATCCGCGTGGCCGTACAGGTGGCGTTCGCCCGTCGTCCGCCGGGGTACTCCACCAGAAGGTCGAGCATGCCGACCGAGCGACCGGTGCGTCGGAAGACGTCGGTCTCGGCAAGGTCCCAGATCGTCTCGAAGACGTCGGTCTTGCCCATCAATACCTCAAGGACGGCCTGATTCTGCGAGCTTTCGGTGTAGGCCTTGTTGACCTTGCCGAAATTGTCGGCCGGAAATTCCATCAGGCCCTGGGCGCACGCCGGTGCGGCGGTGGCGGCAAGGCCGGCGAGAGCAATCAACATCCTGCGCATGGCGGTTCCCCAAGGTTAATCGCAGCAGACCAGCAGATTATGCCCGTTCCATGGCGTCAGCAAAGCACGATGGCGGCAGATCGCCGTGGCTGTCCTCATGGTAATGTGACGCGCGACGCGGTAGACTTGGCCAATGACGAATGAGGCCCGCCCGCAGCCGCCCTCGCTGGATCGCCTGCGCCTGTTGTGGCGTTGGTCGCTGGTGGCCGGCGGGCTGGTGCTTGTCCTGGCGCTGTGGCGGATGGGACAGTTTCGCGCACCGGAGCTGGCGCCGCTGGCGTTGGCATTCGCCTTTGCGGCGATCGCGTTCCATGGGGCGTTCTACGCCGCCTGCGCGCTGTTCGCGCCGGGCCTGCACCGGTATATCGCCTATGACGAGACCGAGATCCGGGGCTATCAGGTGGACTGGGTGACCCGGGCTGATGCAGGCGGCGACAGTGAGCTGCAGCGCTGGCTGGACCGTTGGGTATTTGCCCGCAACACCTTCGGACTGGGGCTGGTGCCGCTCATTATCCTCGGCGCGCTTTACCTATTCGCCTGACGGTTCGTCGGAATGGGCCGGTTTGGCCGGCTCTTTCCTGCGCTCGCGCATCATTTCAACCTTCAGGGTCGATCCGGGCGCGATCAGCACGTCCTCATGGCGCAGCGGGATATCGATCCCGTGCTCGCGGAACAGGTCCCAGACCGACAGCATGACCTCGGAGGCGACATTGTTCACGCCATTCTCCGGATCGTCGATCCAGAAACGCGCCTCGATCTCGATTGCCTCGTCGCCGAATTCCATGACAAGGCATTTGGGCGCCGGCTCCGCCAGCACCCGCGCGACCCGCTTGGCCCCCTCCGTGACAAGGTCAGTGGCGAGCTTGAGGTCGCTTTCGTATTCGACCCTGAGGCGCCGCTTGATGCGCACCTTCTTGTCGGAATAGCTCCAGTTGACGACCTTGTCGGTGATCAGCATCTCGTTGGGGATGAGGTGTTCCTTGCCATCGCGGGTGATCACCGAGGCGTAGCGCAAGCCGAGCGATTTCACGATGCCATAGGTCTCGTCGACCTCGATCACGTCATCGGGCTTGATCGACCGGTCGGTCAGCAGGATCACGCCTGATATGAAATTGGCGACGATCTGCTGCATGCCGAAGCCGAGGCCGACACCGATCGCGCCGCCAAGCACGGCCAGGCCCGAGAGCGGGATGTCGAGGCCGGCCAGCGTCAGGATGGCGGCTGCGAAGAACAGGCCGATCTGCAGGGCATTGGCGAGCAGGATGCGGATGGAGGGCTCCACCCTCGGCAGGGTCTCGACCCGTGTCTTCAGCTTCCTGGACAGCCAGCTTGCAGCAAACAGGAAGATGGCGGCGGTCAGGATCGCCTGCACGATGAAGGGCGGGTTGATGCGCCGGCCGCCAAATGGCGGGCCGATCGTGTAGGACCAGGCGACCACGTCGTCGAGCACGCCGAAGGCGCTGAGCACGGCAATGGCGAGGGCGAGCCAGGTCACCGGCCGGCGCAGGCCCTCCGGCAGGACGGCGGTGGCGGCCTTGATGATCAGCCAGGCTGTCGCCAGCGAGGCGGCGATGCGCACGATGGCGTGGGGCTGGCCCATGCCGACAAGGACGGTGTGGGCCAGCCACAGGGCGGCGGCGGTCAGTGCCGGGCGCACCAGGGTCGGCGCCGTTTCGTCGACCCGCGCGCTGAGACTGGCGGGCAGGCGGTCGAGGCAAAGGCGCAGCAGCCGGCCGAGGCTTGGCGCGAGAAGGACGCTGGCGAGCCAAGCGCCGAGGATCGCACCGAACTGGATGCCAAGGGCGACCAGGAGGTCCGGGCGCAGGATGTTGGCCTGCGTCCAGCCCCACGGGTCGGCCAGGATGGGGTCGAGCCAGCGGGTGAGGCTGGCCACCAGGCCGCCCTCGCTTGCAGGGGCCGCAGCATTGGCGGGGCCACCGGCACCCGCAGCGTCCGCCAGGCGGGTCTCGGCTGAGGGTGTTTCGATCCGGAGGTTTTCCCCACAGATCCGCTGCGACCCGATGGTCACGCAGCCATCGACGACAAGGCCTTCGGCTTCCGGTTCCATGGGGCGGCGCGCTCCGGCAGGGGTCTGTATCTCAGCGACTCAAGTCGCCGGGCATAGCGCGCGCCGGGGCGCCTGTCGAACCCGCCGCGCAGGTCTGGCCGCCATCGCTAGACGGGCGGATAGGGGAACACCGAGGTCGTTGCGCCGAGATCGGTCAGGGCGCCCTGCATTGCCGGGAAGGCCTGCTCTATCAGGGTGTCGGGTGTCCAGCCTTCCAGGCGGGCGAGCGATTTCACCGGCCGGGGCTGGCTGAACAGGACGACCTCGTTTCCTCGCACGGAAAAGATCTGCCCTGAAATGCCCCTGGCCCCGTCAGCGCACAGGGCGATGGCGAGCGGGGCGACCTGGTCGGCGCGCATGCCGGTACGCATCCGCTCCACGCGCTCGGCCGCGGCCTCGTCCTTCACCGGGATGGACGCGATCATGCGCGTCCAGGCGAAGGGCGCGATGATGTTGGAGCGCACGCCCTTCAGCTCGCCCTCCATTGCAACGACGCGCGACAGACCCATGATGCCGAGCTTGGCGGCGGCGTAATTGGCCTGGCCGATATTGCCGATGAGGCCGGAGGTGGAGGTGAACAGCACGAAGCTGCCACCCTGCTGGTCGCGGAAATGGTTGACCGCCGCGCGGGTGACATTGAACGAGCCGTGCAGGTGGACGTCGATCACAGCCTTCCAGTCGTCCGGGCTCATCTTGTGGAACATCCCGTCGCGCAGGATACCGGCCGGGTTGATGATGCCGTGCAGGCCGCCAAAGGTGTCGAGTGCCTGGGTGATCATGCCCTCCACGGCGGCATAGTCGGTGACGCTTTCGGAGTTGGAGACGGCCTCGCCGCCGGCCTCGCGGATCTCGCGTGCGACCTGTTCGGCCGGGCCGGCATCGCCGGCATCACCACCGGTCAGGCCGCCGCCGAGATCGTTGACGATGATGCGGGCACCCTCCTTCGCTGCCAGCAGCGCGCATTCCCGGCCGATGCCATTGCCGCCGCCGGTAACCAGGATCACCCTGTCGTCGAGCACGCCCATGTCTTCCTCCCTGTTTCGTCAATGTGTTGCCCCCGGACGATACGCCCGGGCGCCGTAAAGGGAAGGGGGCGCGCCGGGTCAGCGCGGATCGGCGATGCGCGCCAGGAACAGCACCATGTCGGAGCGGGTGTCGCGGATCACGAACAGGAAGGGCTTGTCGGCGTGCACCTCCACCGGGTCGGGCCCGGTCATGATCGCGGTGGTGCGGATGCCGATGGCGGTGGCGGCGGCTGCCTCTGTGCCTTTCTCGTCGACCTTGACGAAGGTCTGGTGGATGACGTCGCTGATTGCCAGATTCTCCTCGGTGATGCCTGTGAAGTCGGCATCACTGGAAAAGGCCCGGTTCATTCCGAGGGCACGCAGGGGGCCGGTAAGCCGGTATTTTGTCTTCAGCTCGAATTTCGGCAGTTTCAGCCAGACCTCGCGCGGCTCGCCCTCGTCGAGCGCCGTCATCACGGCGGCGAGGCCATCGGCGTCGAGCTGCGTCTCCAGCGCCGGCAGGCCGCCGGGCGCGTCAGGGACGAGGAGGACGAAGGAGAGCTCGGCGCCCTCATAGCCAAGATCGACGGCCTTGAAGCCTTCGCCCTCGTAAAGCGCCATGCGCCGGGTCGCATTCATCATCGCGACCTCCGCGCGTTCGCCCGAGGCGAGGGTGAAGGGCGCATCGGCGGTGGCATTGGCATCGAAGGGCCGCATCCAGTCCGCCAGAAGGTAGACCGTGTTGACGAGGATGACGCGGGTGTCCGGCGTCACGAAGTCGCTTGGGAGAAGGTCCTCGATGCGGTTGCTGGTCTTCTCCTCCACCCAGGTGTTGATGGTCTCGCGGGCAGCCTGCGGGGCGCTGCGGAAATCCACTGGCCGGGCTCCGGCACGGTAGTGGCGCCCGGTCAGCGCCTGATAGTCCGGCCTGAGGGTAACGGTCCCGTCGATCCACAGCGCGTTGTTCACCTTCAGGAGGCGCCCGTCGGCATCGAGGTCGAGGTCTTCAAGGAGCGCGCCCATGGCGGCGTGGAAAGCCTCGCCGGCGGCGGGGAAGTGCGCGACCCTTGCAATTTCGCTCGCTGTGTCGCCCCGGGCGCCGGCATAGGCAAGGCCGAAGGCGGTGGAGATGCTGGCGGGCGAGGTGATGATGTTGCCCTCCGCTTCGCGCGCGAGCTCGGCGTGCAGGGCGAGGCCAAACCGGTTGGTCCCGGAGGCGATGGCGGCGCGGACAGCTTCCGGGGCCATGGCGGCGGGGGGCTCTGCCTCGCCTTCGGCCTCGCTGCCGGCTTCACGGGCGGTCGCGCCGGTGTCTGCGGCCGGTGTCGGAGTGTCGCGCACGCAGGCCGGAAGGAGAAGCGCTGCGAGGGCAGCAAGGGTCGGGGTAAAACAGCGCATATCGCTCCTTTCGGCCCACGTGGCAGACCTGTCCTAGCATCGGTTGGCGGGCCCGGTTTGTCCCTGGTCAAGTGCCGGCGGCGCGGCCCGTCCGGCCTGGTCAGCGCAGGGCTTCAAGGCTGCGGCGGGCAGTCTGCAGCTTGCCGAGGCGGGCTGTGGCTTCGCCAAGGCGCTCGCGATTCTCCTCCACGATCTCCGGCGGCGCCTTGTCGACAAAGCTGCGATTGGCGAGCTTCTTCTCCGTCGCCGCGATGTCCTTCTCAAGCTTTGCCATCTCCTTGTCGAGACGCTTGGCCTCCTCTGCAGGGTCGATGAGCCCGGCCACCCTGAGGCAGAGCATGGCCTCGTCGATCACGCTTGCGACCGAGCCGGCCGGCGCTGCGTTCAGCGTTTCGAGCCCGTCAAGGCGTGCGAGACGTTCGATCACCTCACCATGGCGTTTCAGCCGGGCGCGGGTCTGCGCCGACGTGCCGGTGAGGGCGGCCGGCACCTTCGCGCCGGGCGGCACGCCGAGATCGGAGCGCACGGAGCGGACCTCGGAGACGAGGCGGATGACCCAGTCGATCTCCGCGCCCGCCTCGGCATCGCGGAAGCCCTCGCCATGGGCCGGCCAGGCGGTCAGCATCAGGAAGCCGTCGCGGTCCGGTCCGTCCTCGGCGAGCTGGCCCCAGAGCTCCTCGGTGACGAAGGGCATGAAGGGGTGGAGGAGCTTCAGGATCTCGTCCAGCACCCAGCCGGCGACGCGCCGGGTCTCGGCCTTGGCGGTCTCGTCCTGGCCGTTGAGCAGGGGTTTGAGGAGCTCCAGGTACCAGTCGCAGAAGACGTTCCAGACAAAGCGGTAGACCGCGCCGGCCGCCTCGTTGAACCGGTAGGTCTCGATCCCCGCGGTGATTGTGTCGCTGGCCTCGGCGAGGGCGCTGACGATCCAGCGATTGGTCGGCTGGGTGAGGGCGGCCGGGTCGATCGTCCCCTCCCAGTTGACGCACTCATTCATCTGGCAGAAGCGCGCGGCGTTCCACAGCTTGGTGGCGAAATTGCGGTTGCCCTCGATGGCCTGGGTGGAGAGGCGGATATTGCGGCCCATGCCAGCCATGCGCGCCATGGTGAAGCGCAGCGCGTCGGCGCCGTACTCGTCGATCAGCTCCAGCGGGTCCATGGCATTGCCCTTGGACTTGCTCATCTTCT
>CAYPQD010000077.1:7055-9040 GCA_964412785.1 uncultured Hyphomonadaceae bacterium | reverse complement strand
CGGCTGATGAATTTCTGGGACATGGGTGAACTCCTTGGTTGCGTTACACCTGCGGCCATATCCGCATCTGGTGCACGACAAGGCGTACCGAAGCACCCGGTCACAAGCGATTCACAAGCCGACGATGAAGGATCACCAATTGGAGAGTAGAATGTGACAAATGCCGACACAGGTCAGTACCGGGAGCGAGGCATGCGCGCGCCATTGATTTGAGCGCCATGCCGAACGCAGGCTGTCGAGGGCATGGCAGATGTGTTTGCCAAGGGCGGCGGTGCTGATGATCGCGAGGCTGAAGTGAAAGAGCTGCACGCCAAGATCGGCGTGAGGCGCGAACGCCATGCGTTCGAGTGAGCGCCGAACGGCAGTGGAGAACGGCACGGCGGCCCGCCCCAGAGAACCCCGACGATCCACGTCGCTCGGACAACGCCTCAACGCGCCGGCTCAGGCTCGGTCCAGCGGACAAACCGCCCGGCCACCGCTTCATACACCGACCGCTTGAACGGCACGACCAGGCCCGGCACCTCCTGCAGGCGGGCCCAGCGCCAGGCGTCGAACTCCGGTGTGTGCTGGTCCAGACGGATATCAGGATCGGCGCCGCGAAAGCGCAGGGCGAACCATTTCTGCCGCTGGCCGAGAAAGGGCCCTGGCAGCCGCCGGCGCAGGTCCGGCGGGAAGTCGTAGAACAGCCAGTCATCGGTCTCCTCAAGGATGTCGACCAGCTTACCGGGCACGCCGATCTCCTCCTCCAGCTCGCGGATGGCCGCTGCTGCCGGCGTTTCGCCCTCATCAATCCCGCCCTGGGGCATCTGCCACTGGAAGGCGCCGCGGCCGTTGATACGCCGACCAAGAAAGACGTGTCCCGCCCTTGAGAAAACGGCGAGCCCCACATTTGCGCGATAAAGCGCCGGATCCCGGTTCAAGTCCGTCATGGAGAGACGGTAGGCAGGCTCAGGGCAGGTTTCCAGCCCCGAAGGGCCGTGCCTCGCTGAGCGCCGGCAGTTCGGGTCCGCCGATTTCCACCACCGGCGCAGGCTCGCCTGCCCCCCTCGGCCGCGCCGGCGTATCACGCAGGGACGAGGCCGGGGCAAGACGGATACCCTTTTCCGCCAGCCTGTCGGTCCAGTCCTTCAGGGTGTCGATGGTGACAGGATAAGCGATTGCAGTGCCGAACGCGCTGCCCTCCTCCAGGGCGCGGGCCTCAAGGGCCTGCAGGGCGCCGTCGATGGCATCGGCGTCGATCCGCGCATCGATCACGCTGTCAGCCCGGGCATAGCGCACACCGGTCCGCAGGGCAGCCCGTTCGAATCCGGCCGTGCCAAGGCTGCCATCCTCGATGAAGGCGAGCCCGCGGGCGGCCAGTTCCTCCAGAACGGGATCGACCGCGCCATCATCGGCGACAAACCTGCCGCCCTGATAGTTGACGACGCCATAATAGCCGTGGGCAAGGGCGAGCACCCGCAGCAGATTGTCGACATTCTGCTCAGCCGGCGTGCCGGCGGTCAGGGTCTGCGGGTGGGGCGAGACGCGGCCATGGTCGAACGGCTCCATCGGCATCTCGATCAGCACCTCATGGCCGTCGGCGCGGGCGCGGCGGATCCAGGTCTGCAGGCCGCGGGCGTGGGCGGCGAAGGACAGGGTGACCTCCGGGGGCAGCTCCTCGATCGCCGTCATGGTGTGGGTGTAGTTGATGCCGAGGCCGCCGAGCACGATGGAAATGGTCGGCGTACCGGAGCGATTGTAGAAGGGCCGGGCATAGGCGTCGGCCGGTTCGCGGCCATCAGGCCCGATCCGCGGCAGACCGCCAAATGCTGTCGACTCCAGCATCCCCTCGATCGGTGAGGAGTCCAGCGCCTCAAGGGCCGCCACCTCGCTCAGCGACTCGCCGGGCCGGACAGTGCGGCCATTGATGCGCACGCCGGCGACCGGTTCGGTGGTGCTGTCCGTCGCGGGCGGGCCAGCGCGCGGGTCCGCGACACTGGCCGCGA
>CAYPQD010000077.1:0-6955 GCA_964412785.1 uncultured Hyphomonadaceae bacterium | reverse complement strand
CCGCGACACTGGCCGCGAGCAGGGGCGGGCTGGCCGCCCCGGCAGCTGCGGCGTAGTCGGCGACCTCAGGGTCGTTGACCGTGTCCGGGTCCAGGACGGCCAGCGCGGCGATGCCCGGACGGGTCCTCAGCGTCGGGTCGGGCAGTCGCGACTTGAGGCCGTCAGGCGCCGGGGCCACCGGGTCGAACAGTGCCACCTGATAGCCGGGGCCGGCATCCCTGAGATTGCCCTGCCAGTGGACGAGGCCGGCCACGGCCGCCGCTGCGGCGCCGAGCGTCGTGACGCCGAGGCCAGCATGTTTAAGTCCGATGAGGAGGGGAGACGGGCCGTCCTTGCCAGCGGAACCCATGTTCAAAGCCTTCCTGCCGCTATCATTGCTGCCGAACAGACACGTATTTGTGCGCCCGCAACAGTTAAGAAGCTGCAAATAGGCTGTTAACCGGCGCGCGATTCCTCTGCTTCGGCGCGCTGGTAACGTCCGCGCAGAACTTCGATGGCGCGTTCAAGCTGGTAGTCCTCGCCCGCATAGTCTTCCGGCGGCTGGTCGGCGGGGACATGATCACCGCGGCGGGCGACGCCGGCCTCATTGGCGAGCGCATTTGGCAGGTCTGCCTCAGAGAAGGTCCGCAGGGCTGAGGCGCTTTCGCTCTCTTCCTTGCGCCTCTGGGCGACCTCGATGTCCGGTTCGATGCCGGTGGCCTGAATGGAGCGGCCCGCCGGCGTGTAGTAGCGTGCCGTGGTGAGGCGGATGGCGCCCTTTTCCGCACCGAGCGGGATGACGGTCTGGACCGAGCCCTTGCCGAAGCTGGTGACGCCGAGGACCGTGGCGCGGCTTCGGTCCTGCAGCGCGCCGGCAACGATTTCGGAGGCGGAGGCCGAGCCATTGTTGATCAACACAACAAGTGGCACGCCCTTGAACACCTCGCCGCTTCGGGCGTTGTAGCGCTCAATGTCGCTGGCGCGCCGGCCCTGGGTGGACACCACCTCGCCGCCGGGGAGGAACAGGTCGCTGACCGACACGGCCTGTTCCAGCAGGCCACCGCCATTGTTGCGCAGGTCGAGGATGAGGCCGGTCGGGCGCCCCTGGGCCGCCTCCGTGATGCCCTCGACGGCCTCCATCATCAGGTCGGTGGTGCGCTCATTGAAGGTCGAGATACGGATGTAGGCGAGGTCGTTGTCCTTGATTTCCCAGAGCACTGATTTCGGGCGGATGACCTCGCGCGTCAGCGTGACGTCGAACGGGTCGACGCCCTCGCGCAGAACCGTGATGGTGATGTCGGTGCCGACCAGCCCGCGCATTTCCTTGACCGCGTCGCTGAGGGTCTGGCCGACAATCGGCTTGCCATCGATAGCCGTCAGGAGGTCGCCGCTTTCAAGGCCGGCGCGGCTTGCCGGGGTGTCGTCCATCGGGGTGACCACCTTGACGAAGCCGTCTTCCATGGTGACCTCGATGCCAAGGCCCCCATATTCCCCGGAGGTCGTCACCTCCATCGCCTCGAAATCGTCCGGCGAGAGATAGCCGGAATGGGGGTCGAGCGATGTCAGCATGCCATCGATGGCCGCTTCCATCGCATCGGCCTCGTCGATCTCGACCACATAGTCGGCCTGGGCGCGGGCAAGGATTTCGGCGAACAGGTCGAGCTGGCGATAGGTCTCGCTTCGGGCATTGCGATCCTCCGGCCAGGCGATCGCGGACACGCCGACCGCCAGCCCGCCCATGACCACACCAATTATCGCACCCGTCATCAGAGACCGCATCTCATTACTCCATCGCCGGCGCTTCAGCGCCCGGCCACCATCCAACCTGCCGGATCCATGGGCTCGCCTGCGCGGCGAAGTTCCATGTAGAGTTCCGGCGGCGGCTCGTCCCGCCGGGTCATCTGCCCGACCGGCTCGCCCGCCTTCACAGTGTCGCCAAGGCTACCATAGAGGCGACCCAAGCCACTCAGGATAACATGGTAGCCATCGGGCGTGCGCAAGATCAACATCTCTCCATAGCTGCGAAAAGTTCCGGCGTATTCGATGCGCCCGTCGGTTGGTGCGCTGACCTGCGCGCCGGCCCGGGTGGCGATGGTCAGCCCCTCGGCGCGCCCGCCACCGGGCAGGCGTTCGCCATAGCCCCGTGCCAGCAGGCCGGCGACGGGGCGCTGTAGCTGGCCAAGCGAGCGCTCACCGAGGGGGGAGAGGCCGGCGAGGCCGGGCAGCGCCACCTCCTGCACGTCGCTCATCGTGGTCGCCCCACCGGCCACCGGCTGGCCAGGCAGCGCGGCGAGGCGCGGACGGATTGCCGGCTTGCGCCCCGGCAGGTCAGGCGCGTTGGCTTCCAGGGTCGTGATCAGGGTGCGCAGGGTATCGGCCCTTTGCGCGAGGGCTGTGACCTTGGAACGCAGGGCCTCGGCCTCCAGGGAAAGGTCTTCGTGGGCGGCCCGCTTGGCGGCGGCAAGCTGCTCGATCTCGCGGGCCTTGAGGGCGAGGACGGCTTCGGCGGCATCAAGCCTTGCCTGCTCGCGGCGGACCTTCAGCTCCAGCGTGCGCATGGCATCGATCTCGCCGGAGAGGGCGGCCGCCCGGCCGGCAAGTCTTGGCGCGGCATCGCGGGCGACGATCGCGCGGCGGATCGCCTCGTTTGCCCGGGTCGGCGAGACAGCAAGTGCCGGCGGCTGGCGGTGGCCCGCCGTCGCGAGAACGCCGAGCAGGTCTTCCAGGGCGGCTTCGTCCTCGACCAGTGCCAGACGGGCGGACACCAGCCGGGTCTGCAGGTCGATGAGCTTCAGTTCGGCCGCGCGCGCCTGCTCCTCGCGCCGGCGGCTCTCCTGGGCGGCGGCGATGAGGTCGCGCTCGACGTTCATCAGGTCGCTCGCCGTGACGGTTCCGGCGGCCTCCAGAGCAGCGAGCTTGGCTTCTGCAATGCGTCGCTCCGCCTCCAGTGCGTCCAGTTCGTCACGGGTGAACGAGGCCGGGGCCGCTCCCATGGCAAGGAACGCCAAGGCGATCAGTCCGGAATGCAAGAGCTTGCCCATCATGCGTCTTTAGCGCCCCTATACTGACCCGGAGCTTAACCGAAACGGGCGCCGCCTTCACCTGCCATGCGACGGATCGCGGAAAGCTGCGTCGAGATTGCGGCCAGGACGCCACCATGCGGCGCGGCGTCAAAGGCCGGGCGCCCGACCAGCAGCGCGTCGAGCAGCTCGCAAGCGGCCATGACGCACCCCGGGAAGCTGTCGGGCGGGTGCGGGTCGTCCCAGGGCAGACGGTGCATCACCCGGTTGCGGTAGGCGGCAAGCGCCAGCAGGTCACGGCGCGCCGAGGCGGGTAGCTGCGGGCGGTCCGACGCGTCCAGACAGTCCGGCGAGCGAACCCTGCGTAACAGCAGTGCGAGCGGCGCGATCCGCGGAGGATCGGCCGCTTGTCCCGGCTCAGCCTTGCCATCGGTTTCCCGGCCAGACCCCGTCGGCGCGAGGATATCTGCCGGGTCGGAGGTTTCATAGGCGCTGAGCGCCAGTGTGCAGGCGCCCTGAACCGCCTGGACGAGAGCGATGGCGAGCCAGGCCGGGCGAGATGGCGCTTCCTCGCCGCTGCAGCCCGAAGCGATCTCCAGCGCCTCGGCGATGGCACACAGCGCGCCGCCAACGGCCCGCCGGCTGAGGCTCACCGGGTGCCGACCTCGGCCGGTGACGCCTCGGCCGCCTTGCGGAAGTCCCAGCCTGACTCGGCGGCAAGATAGGTCATTGCAGCATAGACTGCGACATTCTGCTGGAATTGCTCCGGGACGATCTTGTCGAAGGTGTCGTCCGGCGTGTGGTGATAGTCGAAATAGTCGGTGCCGTCCTGGCGCGGGGTGACGACCGGAACGCCGGCGCGGCGCAGGACGCCTATGTCGGGACCGCCCGAGGCGGTGTTGTTGCCCGCCAGCACGCCGAGCGGCGCAAGCGCCGCCTGCATCGCCCGGGCATAGGTCAGCGCGCCCTCACCGAAGCGGGTCTCCAGCCGCCAGACCGGCCCGGCACCGAAATCGCTTTCAGAGGCGAAGACATGCTTTTCCAGATCGGCAGAGTGGCGGCGGGCATAGGCATCGCCGCCGAACAGGCCGATCTCCTCGGCGCCATACAGGACCACGCGAATGGTGCGGCGCGGCGGCTCGGGCAGCTCGGCAATCGCAAGTGCCGCGCCGACGACGATGCCGCAGCCGGCGGCATCGTCGAGGGCGCCGGTGCCAAGGTCCCAGCTGTCCAGGTGGCAGCCGATGAGCACGATCTCATCTGGCCGCTCGCGTCCGACAATCTCGCCGATGACATTGCCCGACGGCGCGCCGGTCGCGGTCTCCACCTGCAATTCCAGATGGACACGGACCGGGCCGCGCTGCAGGAGGCGGGCAAGCTGGTCGGCATCGGGCGGTGACAGGGCGGCTGACGGCAGGGCCCCGGTAACAGCCTCGCGCGCCATCATGCCGGTGTGGGGAAAGCGCCTCGGCTGCGTCCCGACCGAGCGGATGAGGCAGGCCTCAGCGCCCTTGTCCGCAGCCATGGTGCCGCACTGGCTGCGTTTGCGCACGGCATAGCCATAGCCGGAGCCGTCCATGGTGCGCGTCATCATCTCATCGAGGAAGACGATGCGGCCGGAGATATCGGCGGGGTCGGCGGTCGCGAGTTCGGCGAGGCTGGTATAGCGCACGATCCCAGCCTCGGTGCCGCCTTCGGGGGTTGCGGGCGAGCCGCCCAGCGCCGTGATTACGAGCGGTTGCGGACGTTCGCCAGCAAGGTGGGCCCGCTCGATGCGGCGCGACCAGTAGGGGATGGTGAAGGTCTCGATGCGGACATTCTGAAAGCCGAGGCGAGACAATTCGGCGGCCGACCAGGTGCGGGCGCGGGCCTCGGCCGGCGAGCCGGCGAGCCGCGGGCCTATCTCGGTGGTGAGGTCTTCCACGAATTGGAGGCCACGCGGGTCGGCGAGCGCGGTGTCAATGAGGTCCCGTGTGGTTACGCCGACCTTGTCAGGGATGACCGCCGCATCCTGCGCCGCCGAAACCTGCGCCGCCATCCCGAAGACCAGTGCCGTGACCATCGCGCGAAATACCATGGGCCTCTCCCTCAGAACTGCTCCGCACGCCGAGGGTATTGCAGCGTGCTGGCCTGTCCAGAGCCTCAGCGCGCCGGGTCGATCTCGACAAGCAGAGACGCGGTTTCGAGTATCGCATCGACCGGCGGGCGGGTCTTGTAGCCCTCCTCGCGCAACACGGCGGCGACGGTGCCGTCATTTCGCACGAACACAATGGCCGGGTGGGGGATGCCGAAAAAACGGCTGTCCTCTCCGATATCGGTGTTGAGGAGGTTGAAGGCGCGGATGGCAACTGACCCCGCGTCGGACAGAAGGGTGTAGTTGATGGCGTTGTCCCTGGCGAACGCCTTCAGCGTCTCGGTGTCGTCATAAGACAGCGCAGCCAGCGTCCAGCCCATCCCGGCGAGCGGACCGGTCGCCGCATTCAGGTCCTTCAGCTGCTTCTTGCAATAGGGGCACCAGTCGGCAGAGCGGGTGAACGCAATCACCATGCCCCGGCTGTCCCCGATGGCGAACGCGGCCTCTGTGCCGACGGCCTTGACCCCGGACAGGCTCGGAGCCTTTGCGCCGACCACCGGGCCGACATGGCTGATGGCGGCTTCGGCCGTCTCGCCCTCGGCGAGCGACAGCGGGGTGGACAGGCCGAGCGCGAGGGCGGCGGCAAGGGTCTTCAAACGCGACATGGATACCTCCATCGGGTTTCGATAGTCGCCAGCCTAGCGCCGCCGCACCGGCAAGGCGAGCGCGCGATGGCGTGGCTCACGCGGGATTGAGCGGGCGTCAGGCCAGCGCCGGCTCGATCTGCTTGCAGGCATCCAAAAGGCCTTTCACGGCGTCGACGGAGTGCTCGAACATGCCGCGCTCCTGGGCGTTGAAACCAAATTCGAGTATGCGCTCGGCGCCGCCTGCGCCGATCAGGGCCGGCACGCCGACATAAAGACCGTCGACGCCATACTGGCCCTGGCAGAAGGCGGCACATGGCAGGACGCGCTTCTGGTCGTTCAGGTAGGCTTTCGCCATTGCGATGGCGCTTTCCGCCGGCGCGTAATAGGCCGAGCCTGTCTTCAGCAGCGCGACGATCTCGCCGCCGCCCTTGCGGGTGCGATCGACAATGGCGTCAAGCTCGTCCTGGCTCATCCAGCCCTGGGCGACCACGTCTGGCAGGGGCAGGCCGCCAATCGTGGAATGGCGCACCATCGGCACCATGGTGTCGCCATGGCCACCAAGCGTCCAGGCGTTGATGTCTGCCACCGACACGCCGATCCTTTCCGAAAGGAAATAGGCGAAGCGGCTGGAATCGAGGACGCCCGCCATGCCAACCACATTGTTTGTCGGCAGGCCGGAGAATTGCTGAAGCGCCCAGACCATGGCGTCGAGCGGGTTGGTGATGCAGATGACAAAGGCGTTCGGCGCGTGCGCCCTGATGCCCTCGCCGACGGCCTTCATGACCTTGAGATTGATGCCCAGGAGGTCGTCGCGGCTCATCCCAGGCTTGCGCGCCACGCCGGCGGTGACGATGCAGACATCGGCGCCAGCAAGACCCGCATAATCCTGGGTTCCGGTCAGGCCGACCGACGCGCCATAGACCGGCGTCGATTCGGCGATGTCGAGGCTCTTGCCCTGGGGCAAGCCTTCGGCAATGTCGAACAGCACGAGATCGCCCAGTTCCTCGCGCGCGGCGATGTGGGCAAGCGTTCCCCCGATCATGCCTGATCCGATAAGGGCGATTTTCCTGCGAGCCATGGTCGTCTTGTCCCTTGTGTTCCTGCCTGTGCGCGGTCTCCTCCCGCTGGGTAGCCGAATGCACGGGCGCTGTGCAAGGCGACTTATACCAAAGTGCGCGGTTGAAGACTCATCCGCGGCCACGGCGCATGGAGCGCCGACGCGCAGTCGCGCTTGC
>CAYPQD010000076.1:6444-9235 GCA_964412785.1 uncultured Hyphomonadaceae bacterium | reverse complement strand
CGGCATCGGACTTTGGCCGCGGACCCTGGCAGTGAACGGCGAGGATGCCGGCGCGTTCACGGTGAAAGGCGCAAGCCTCACCGGTCTCGTGCTTTCCGGTTCGTGCGACATGGTGCCGGCCTGTCGGGCTACGGGCGCAGCGGTACTCTTCTTCGAGGTTTCGATCTCTCCGCGACAGTGAAACCATAGCAAGGATGATGGTGCGTTGACCCCGTCGCCCGCCGGAGGACAAAAGGTTGCGGGCGAAGCGCGCGGCCTTGCCGACCACCGCAACGAGGATGGCAGGTCGGACACCCCGCTTGTCCCAGATTTTACTTGAAGCCGAGCTGGTTTGCCTTCACTGACACGGCGCGGTCGCGGAGACATGACGTGATGACCCATGGCGATGCGGACAGCACGGTCGAGGGGATCCGACAGCCTAGCGAAAAGCGCAGCCGGCGAGCCCTCCAGTCGCGAGGGGCGGTGACGGTCCTGCTGGTGCTGGCACTGGCCGGGTGCGCAGGGCGCGCGCCGCCGCTATTGGTTCCAATCGCGAGTGCGCCGGCAGGCGGCTCGTCAGTGGAACTTCTGGCCATCACGACGCGTGCGCCCTCCGATATACCCGGCGAGATCTACGCTGGCGAACGCAGCCGCGACATATCGGGCCGCATCATTAAGGTGTCGGTGCCGCCGAACCGTGAAGCCGGACAGCTCAAATGGCCCTCTGGTGCGACGCCAGACGCGGAGAACGAGTTCGCCGCGCTGAGCGTCGAGCCGGTGCCCGAGGGCGAGGCGTGGACCTGGTTCGACCGGCAGGAGACGACCGGGCGCCTGCTGGTCTTCGTTCACGGATACAATGTCCGTTTCCCCGATGCCGTCTACCGATTGGCCCAGATCACCGAGGACATGCCGGTAGCGTCCGCACCGGTGTTGTTTTCCTGGCCGTCCGGCGGGGAATTGCTCGGGTACAATTACGATAGGGAAAGCGCCACCTATGCGCGCGACGCGCTCGAATCGGTGCTCTCAGAGGCGATCGAGCGCGAGAGCGTTTCCCAGATCACCATCCTCGCCCATTCGATGGGCAGCTGGATCACCATGGAGACCCTTCGCCAGATGAGCATCCGGAATGGCCGGGTCTCTGACAAGGTGAGCGATGTGATCCTTGCCGCGCCGGACCTCGACCTCGACGTGTTCGAACAGCAATTCCTGACGCTCGGCGATGAGCGCCCGCATTTCACCTTCATCGTGTCGTCGGACGACCGGGCCCTTCGCCTGTCGAAGGTGCTTGCGCGCGGTGAGCAACGCCTCGGAGCCATCGATCCCTCGCAGGAGCCCTACCGGTCAAGGATCGAGGCAACCCCCGGTATCACCGTTGTTGACCTCTCCATGGTGGAAGGCAGCGGGACGAACCATTCGAAATTCTTCGAGAGCACTGAAATGCTGGACTTTGCCCGCACCACCCTGGCTGATGCCGAGGCTGGGTCGGCGGAACGCACCACGATCGGCGAACAGGCGGGGGCCGTCATTGTCACGCTCGGTCTTGGCGTTGCGGACCTCTCCAATTAAAGAAAGTTCGGAGCAGATGGAATCATTTGCGAGCGGACACTTGCGCAAAAACAAGGATCTAGGGCGGCTTTAGACAGGACCGGATCACCGGCGCTCGTTGCGGTCCTGCGCCGGGGTCAGGACAGTCTCAACGCGCCGATCGGGATGCATGCCGACGCGGACGGCCTTGCGGTCGTGCATGGGGATGCAATGTCCCCTGCCGATGCCGCCAGCGGGCACCGGTTTGCCCGGCAACCGACCCACCCATCCCGGGCGCGAGCCCTGCAAGGCCTGCTATGTGGGGATGCCTGTCATCCCGGGCCTCGGCGCTGACGCGTGTGCCCAGCCTGGCCCGGACCGGGCCTTATACCAATCTGCGCGGATGAGTCTTCATCCGCGCAGATTGGTATAGGGCGGTAGATGTAGGGCTGCTCCGCGGCGACCTCGAAGGTTTCGAGGTTCTGAACGATGGGATCGGGCGACGGGCGCGCGAACGTCATCCCGAGGAACTCGGCCCGCCGGACCATGTCCAGCATGATATAGCGAACCGGTCTCTGGTCCGCCTTGAAGAGCGACTCCTTGGTGCGAACCGCAATCGGCAGAACCGGGCGAAACCGTACATCCACCTCGAAATCCTGCCGAAGACGAAGCATGTCCGGCGTGGAAAGGTAGGAATATGGGCTCCGAAAGGACCAGAAGACATCGACGGTGTGGGCCAATTGCTTGCTCCTCAGTTGGGCTGTTGCTGCGTAAGCGAAATCATGGTGTCCGGGTTCAGGTCTTCCCTCGGGTCGGTCACGTATCCGGCGGGAAAGAAAACCGATAGGACGGTGTCGGTCGCCTCCAGGCAGAGCAGGTGGTTGTTGTCACCATCCCCCAAATCAGCGAGCGCAAATGGCACGACATCGGCCGGCATGCCGTCGCTGCCAAGGGTCGTGACCCTGTAGAGCCTGCGCTCCTCATCGTCGGCTGAAGCGCCGCCAGGCTTGGTGATGCCGCCGCCCCAGGTGACGCGGACGACCTGCTCTGTTCCGACCGGGCATCGGTTGCCGGTTCCCCAGGGCAGGCGCGTTGCCTTGCCCCCAAGCTCCCACTGGGCTTCAGGGACGATCTCGGCCCAGACCAGGGTGGGGCCCGCCTCGAGCGGCGTGACCGCCACACTCGCGCCCCTGAAATTCACTGTCCCGTCGAGCGAGAGCACACTGCCGATGATGTCCACCGTGACCGGCTCATCCTCTGCGCTGCCATAAAAGCCCGCAAGCAGGGC
>CAYPQD010000076.1:0-6344 GCA_964412785.1 uncultured Hyphomonadaceae bacterium | reverse complement strand
AGGGCATCATCGAGCCCGAAAAAGGCCGAGATCAGTCCGGCGTCCCGGCCATCGCCATGACGACGGTTCGTCACAGGGGTGTCTGTCGTATCGGTCTGCTCATAGGCGTCATACACGCGCTCATGATTTGCGATGGCCAATGCAAGGCTCACGCTCTGGCAACTGACAAGGCAAAGCGCGCCAGCGGCCGCAAGCGTGGCAGGCAGATTAGGTCTGGACTTCAGGACCATGTCAGTCTCTCCAGAACCTCGCCAGGACACAGGCACCAAGGCCGCTTGACCGGCAAGATACGTCGAACGGTTAACAGGACAGTCCCCAATGCGACCAGTTCCGGAGCGGTCAAAGACCATTCCGTTCAGACCCTTGTCGCCTGCGCTCGCCTGCCGCGCATTCACGCCGCTTGCACGGTCTGTTCTATCGCGCCGAAGATGGAGTGGCCGGCATCGTCCAGCATCTCCATGCGCACCATGTCACCCGGCGCCATGAAGGGGGTTGCCGGCGCGCCGTCGCGGATCGTCTCGATCATGCGGATCTCGGCAATGCAGGAATAGCCGCGCCCCCCCTCGGCGACCGGCCGGCCCGCGCTGCCATCGGGGTCGCGGTTGGAGACGGTGCCGGAGCCGATGATCGAACCGGCGCAGAGGCTGCGCGTCTTCGCGGCGTGAGCGACCAGGTCGGCGAGCGTGAAGGTCGCATCCTCTCCGGCCTCGGCGCGGCCGAATGGTGCGCCATTATAGTCGACCCGGAGCGGCCGGTGGACGAGGGTGTTACGCCACGCCCCTCCGAGTTCGTCCGGCGTCACGGCAACCGGCGAGAAGGCGCTGGCCGGCTTGGACTGGAAGAAGCCGAAGCCCTTGGCGAGTTCGCCGGCAACAAGGCCGCGCAGGCTGACATCATTACACAGCATTATGAGCCTGATGTGGCCAGCCGCCTGCCCCGGTGTGACGCCCATCGGGACGTCATCGGTGATGACGGCAATTTCCCCCTCCATGTCGCAGCCCCAGGCGGGGTCCTTCAGCGCGATCGGGTCGCGCGGCCCGAGAAAGCCGTCAGAGCCGCCCTGGTACATCAGCGGGTCGGCATAGAAGCTCTCGGGCACATCGGCGCCGCGTGCCCTGCGGACGAGTTCGACATGGTTGATGTAGGAAGAGCCGTCGGCCCATTGGTAAGCGCGCGGCAGCGGGCTTTCGCAGTCATGCTCATGGAAGCGGAATGTCGGCACCGAGCCGGTCTCCACCTGCTCGGCGAGGCTGTTTAGGCGCGGGGCGATGACGTCCCATTCATCAAGGGCCGCCTGCAGCGTCGGCGCGATATGCGCCGCTTCGCTGGCGCGGGTGAGATCGCGCGAGACGATGACCAGGCGCCCGTCCCGGGTCCCGTTGCGAAGGGTGGCGAGTTTCATGGGAGCTCCTGTGCAGGCTTCGTCCGAAGTCTACAGCAATGCGCGCACGCCCGAATTTGCAAGCATGCCGAGCACCAGAATACGCAAACCCGGCGGTGGGCGTTCGAGAGCGGCAAGCGCCGGCAGGCCCTTCGTCATTCCGGACCATGACCAGCGCGAGAAGCGCCAGTGGCGTACCGCGGCGCTCCCGGCGACGAGATCGCCACACGCAACCGGCGGGCTATCGCGGACCCTGGGGGTGGAACCCCTCGATCCCTTCGATCCGTTGGCTCGACACAATCTGCCAGTCGCCCAACGACGACACCAGCCCCGCCACCACCTGTCCGGGCAGCGCGGCTACCATCACAAAACGCCCTAAAACTGTCACCAGTAGGCCTTCACATTGTTTAGGGAGTCGATTTCGAATTCGAGCCCAAAAAAAGGCTGTACAAAAAATAGTGTAAGTCCATTTTTTATTCAGATTAATTGCAAAGGAATGCATATGATTTTTAATTTTTTGCACATTATAGTATTCGAAAATGAATTTAATATTGAAAATACAATTATTTTCTGTTTCGTCATTCAATACAGTCAGAATACGCTTTCCATTACAATGTATATCATATTTATTCCGAATACGATAAATAACAAAGTTCCGTACACAATAATTGTAATGGATATAAGTATCAATAAAGCACCTATGAATATAGAAACAATTCCATAGAAAAATTCGCGGCTATCTTGATTTAACCCGCCCATTGCTTGCAACTGCCAAAAAACGGCCACCACACCAGTGGCTATCATAGCAAGCAAATAATTCGTAGTTGTCCAAATCACAGCGCGTTTCACTAACATCAAACTTTGATCCGCACAGTCTTAAATCGAAATCCCTTTCGAGATAATTTATCTATAATAGCGAATTTTTATTCGTCCCTCACGATTAGGATTGCTATTTGGTGAGCTAGCCTTTTCAGCGCCCCCAACCGTTCGCCTCGGGCGCTTGCGACACGTCTCGCTTTCGTCGATCGACGCTCCGCTTGAGGCAGCGCCTTAGGGCGCCGCCCGGACGCCCCTCAGCTCTCCTCCGCGATCTTCTCATGCAGCCAGGCGGCGTGGCGGGGGGCCTTCTTCGTCCGGCTCCAATCCTCGATCATTGGTTCAGCGACGCGTCGCAGCTCGGCCATCTGATCCGGCGTGCCAATATCGGCAGCAAGCTCGATGCGGTGACCATTGGGATCGAAGAAATAGATGGACTTGAAGATGCCATGGTGGGTTGGCCCCAGAACGTCGAGCCCCATGCCCTCAAGGTGCGCCTTCGCCGCCATGAGCGCGTCCAGCGAGCCGACGCGGAAGGCGATGTGTTGTACCCATTGCGGGGTGTTGCGGTCGCGGTCCATGTCCGGGCTGTTGGGCAGTTCGAAGAAGGCGAGGACATTGCCGTTCCCGGCATCGAGGAAGACGTGCATGTAGGGGTCCGGCGCGCCGGTGGACGGCACTGTGTCCTCGGCAATCGCGAGCTGGAAGTCCATGCCGAGCGCGTCGCGGTAGAAGTCGACCGTCTCCGCAGCGTCGCGGCAGCGATAGGCGACGTGGTGGACGCCGGTGAGTTTCGGAGCGGCCATCACGCGTCCTCCCCGACCTTGAGAACGCCGCGGCGGACCTGGTCGCGCTCCATGCTCTCGAACAGCGCCTTGAAATTGCCCTCGCCGAAGCCCTCATCGCCCTTTCGCTGGATGAACTCGAAGAACACTGGCCCGAGCCGCGACTGTGAGAAGATCTGCAAGAGCAGGCGGGGCTGGCCGCCCTCGGTGGTGCCATCGAGCAGGAGGCCGCGCGCCTTCAGCTGATCCACAGGCTCGCCATGGCCGGGCAGGCGCTCGTCCAGCATCTCGTAATAGGTCTCGGGCGGGGCGGTCATGAACGGCACGCCGAGCGCCTTCAGCCGGTCCCAGGCGGCATAGAGATCGTCGCAGATGAAGGCGATGTGCTGGATCCCCTCGCCGTTGAACGCCTCTAGGAATTCCTGGATCTGGCCCTTGCCGCCCTCGCCTTCCTCATTCAGCGGGATGCGGATCTTGCCGTCCGGCGCCGTCAGCGCCTTGGAGGTGAGGCCGGTATATTCGCCCTTGATGTCGAAAAAGCGGATCTCCTTGAAATTGAACAGCGTCTCATAGAAGTCCGCCCAATACGCCATGCGCCCTTGGTAGACATTGTGGGTCAGGTGGTCGACCAGTTCGAAGCCGGCGCCGGCGGGGTGGCGCTCCACGCCCGGCAAATAGTCGAAATCGATGTCGTAGATGCTGAGCCCGCCGCGGCCGTCATCATAGCGGTCGATCAAATAGATTATCGAATTGCCGATGCCGCGAATGCCGGGAATGCGAAGCTCCATCGGCCCGGTCTCGACCGCCACCGGCTCAGCGCCCCGGGCCAGCACATGGTCACAGGCCTTGCGCGCATCCTTCACCCGGAAGCCCATGCCGCAGGCCGACGGCCCGTGCTCGCGGGCAAAGAACCAGGCCGCCGAGCGCGGCTCGTAATTGGTGATGAGGTTGATGCCGCCCTGTCGCCAGAGCTCCACATCCTTGGAGCGGTGGCGGGCGACCTTCGTGAACCCCATGCTCTCGAAGACCGGTTCGATGATGCCCTTCTCCGGGGCGGAAAACTCGATGAACTCGAAACCATCGAGGCCTGCGGGATTGTCGAACAGGTCGGCCATGGGGGAACTCCGTGTCGGGACTTGACGGTTGCAGTGTCCATGAATTTGATAGCACGATTGGTTGCCATTGCAACCAAATTCGGAGGGACCATGACCGAGACCACCTCCCCGGAAAGCGCTGAAGAGGCCGGCACCCCGACCGTGCTTGAGCTGGAGCGCACATGGCTCTACAAGGTGACTGTTCTGGCCGATCTTGGCGCCCGGCGGGTCAGCGAGGTGGTGGGACGGACCTGCGGCCTCAATCTCAGCCAGTGGCGGGTGCTGGCGGCGATCGCCGACCGGCCGGGGCGGACCTCGCGCGAGGTCGTCGACGTCACCCCGATGGACAAGGGGCTGGTCTCGCGCGCCGTCGGCCTGCTGGTCGAGCGCGGCCTGGTGGAGCGTCGCACCTCGCCGCAGGATGGCCGGCGTGCCCACCTCTACCTCACAGGGGCAGGAACAGGCGCCTATCGCGCGATCATTGACGAACTGGACGCCACCGGCGCAAGCGGCCGCAGCCTGCTCGATACTGACGCCGACCACCGCCTGCTCGCCCTTCTGGACGACGCGATTGCCCGCTACCGGGCTGCAGCCGGCAGGGATTGAATACGGCCGTCATTTCCCGCTTGGCAGGGCGCTCCGGCAGGTGCATTTTCGCGGCCATGGAGCGGGACGATCCGATATCGAAATTTCTCAGGCAGCTGAAACCGCCGGAGGTCCGGGTCGGCGATTTCGCCAGCCTCGACTGGGCGCAGACCACCGAGCGCCTGCGCCAGAGCTTTCATCGCGCCAGCCGCGCCATCGAGCAGGATGCGCCGGAAATGGCGGAGATGTCCAACCTGCCGGTGGAGGGCGCCGACGGCACCCTGCAGGCGCGCCTCTATGTGCCGCTCGGCGCCGGAATAGGCCCGGGGCCCGGCATCGTCTTCTTCCATGGTGGCGGCTTCGTCCTCGGCGACCTCGACAGCCATGACATGATCTGCCGGCGGCTGGCAGCCGGCGCCCGCTGCCGGGTCCTGTCGGTGGACTACCGCCTCGCCCCGGAGAACCGCTTTCCGGCCGCCCATGCCGACGCGGAGGCGGCCTGGAGCTGGGTGATCGGCCATGCCGACCATCTCAAGCTCGACGCGGAACGCCTCGCCGTCGCGGGCGACAGTGCTGGCGGCAATCTCGCGACCTTCATTGCCCAGGAGATGAACCGCCAGGGCGGGCCGATGCCGGCCTTCCAGCTCCTGCTCTACCCGCTGGTGCAGTTCATCGACATCCGCGCCACCCGGCTGAGCTTCCAGGAGGGCGGATTCTTCATCTCGCCCAACCTCTTCGACTATTTCCGCGATGCCTACATCGCCTGCGAGACCGACCGGCGCGACCCGCGCGTCTCGCCGCTGTTTGCCGATGCGGACAGTTTCCGCGGCCTGCCACCGGCCCATCTGGTGCTGTGCGGCTGGGACCCGCTGCGCCATGAGGGCCGCGCCTATGCCGACAAGCTGGCTGGGTTCGGCGTGCCCGTGAGCGTGCGCGAGCATCCCGGCATGGTGCATGGATTCATGAACCTGACCGCCCTGTCCTTCCCGGTCCGCGAGGCAATCCACCAGGCGGGTGAGGTGGCCGGCAAGGCCCTGGGGGCGCTGCCGGCGGGGGCGTGAGGGTCGCTTGCCGCGGCGCTGACCTGGGGTAGGCCCCCCTTTTCCTTGTCATCCCGGCCGGCGCTGGTCCGGGGCAGCGCGCCGCCTCGCAAGCGGCGGGCAAAGCCGCTATCTTAACCGCCATGGCCCATCCCCTTCCCCCCGCCTTCCTCAAGGCCGCCAAGGCCCTGCTCGGCCCGTCCGGCTGGAGCGAGGACCCGCAGACGCTGGAGGCGGTCGCCACCCCATGGCGCGGCACCTTCAGCGGCGAGACGCCCTTCCTTGCCCGCCCCGGCTCCACCGGGGAGGCCGCTGCGCTGGTGCGCCTGTGCGCCGACCATCGTGTGGCGATCTGTCCGCAGGGGGGCAATACCGGCCTCGTCGATGGCGGCACACCCCATGGCGAGATTACCGTCTCCCTCGCGCGCATGCAGGCGGTGCGCGACACCGACCCGTTCAACAACTCCTTGACCATCGAGGCCGGCGCGCCGCTGGTGAAGGCGCAGCAGGCCGCCGAGGCGGCCGAGCGGCTGTTTCCCCTGTCGCTCGGCTCGGAGGGCACCGCCACGATTGGCGGGCTCATCTCCACCAATGCCGGCGGCGTCGCGGTGCTGCGCTATGGCATGATGCGCGACCTGCTGCT
>CAYPQD010000075.1:0-9473 GCA_964412785.1 uncultured Hyphomonadaceae bacterium | reverse complement strand
ATGGTGCCGCAGGAGAGAATTGAACTCTCGGCCTCACCCTTACCAAGGGTGCGCTCTACCACTGAGCTACTGCGGCATTGCCCGTCGGAGACCGGGGCCTTAACTTATGCCAGCTGAGATGAAAAGACCGTTTCCGGCGGAGGGCGCAGTGATGGGTGATCGCAAGGCCGGCGAAGACAGCAAGGCCCGCCTCGCCGAGGCGCTGAGGGAGAATCTGCGCCGGCGCAAGGCGGCCGCCCGGCGCCAGTGCGATCTGCCCTCCGGCGCGCGGGATCCGGACGGCCAGGGCAGGCCTTAGGGCGTTTTCCGACCAAGGATGCGGGGCGATCCCGCCGCAATCGGGCCTTTCCCTCGCCACCGACCCGCTCTAGCGTCGAACCATGGACAGGCTCACGATTACGGGTGGACGCCCGCTTGAGGGCCGGATTGCGATTTCCGGTGCCAAGAACTCAGCACTGAAGCTTATGGTCGCGTGTCTCCTGACGGAGGCGCCGCTGACGCTCACCAACATGCCGAACCTCGCCGACACGCGATTCCTGTCGCACTTGCTGGCGAGCCTCGGCGTGGAGGTGTTCTGGCCGGCCGGTTCCGACACCTGCCATCTCAGCGCGGCGAAGCTGACCTCTACCATTGCGCCCTATGACCAGGTTCGGAAGATGCGGGCGAGCTTCAACGTCCTCGGGCCGCTGCTGGCGCGATCGGGCCATGCGACCGTGTCCCTGCCGGGCGGCTGCGCCATCGGGGCGCGTCCGGTCGACCTCCACCTCAAGGCGTTCGAGGCGATGGGCGCTGACCTGGTGGTCGAGGGCGGCTATGTGAAGGCTGCGGCGATCCGCGGGCTGAAGGGCGCGCATGTCAGCTTTCCCTTCCCCTCGGTCGGGGCGAGCGAGCATGCCATGCTGGCGGCCACGCTCGCCGATGGCGAGACCATCCTTGAGAATGCCGCCCGCGAGCCGGAGATCGTCGACCTTGCCAACTGCCTCAACGCCATGGGGGCGCGGATCACCGGTGCGGGCACCGACACGATCCGGATAGAGGGGGCCGGCCGGCTTGAGGGGAACCGGCACCGGGTCATGCCTGACCGGATCGAGGCGGGCACCTACGCCATGGCGGTTGCTTCTGCCGGCGGCGACGTGACGCTGGATGGCGCACCGGTCGAGGCGCTCGGCGCCGCCCTGGGCGCGCTGCGCGAGGCCGGGGTCAGCGTCGATGCCGACCGGGCCGCCGGCACCCTGCGCATCCGCCGCAATGGCAGCCTCGTGCGCGGTGTCAACATCGACACCCAGCCCCATCCCGGTTTCCCGACCGACCTGCAGGCCCAGTTCATGGCCGTGGTGGCGCGGGCCGAGGGCACCAGCATCATTCGCGAGAACATCTTCGAGAACCGGTTCATGCATGCCCCGGAACTTGCCCGGCTCGGCGCCGACATCACGGTGCGTGGCCATGAGGCGGTGGTGAAGGGCGTGGCGGTGCTGCGCGGCGCGCCGGTGATGGCCACTGACCTGCGTGCCTCGGTCTCGCTGGTCATTGCGGGACTTGCCGCAGAGGGGGAGACTGTGGTCAACCGCATCTACCATCTCGACCGGGGTTTCGAGCGCCTCGAGGACAAACTGACAGGCTGCGGGGCCGAGGTCCGGCGGCTGAGCGATTAGGAAATGGCCGGCATGGCGGAGCGACCCCAGCTCAGACTGTTCGCGGAAGATGCAGACGACCTGAAGGTGATCTCGGCGGCGACGCAGGATGCCGTTACCCGGGCCGAACACCTGAAATATGACCGCCGCCAGCATCGCTTCACGTTGGAGATCAACCGCTTTCGCTGGGAGGCCGGAGGGGCCGCGCGCGAGCGGGTGCGGGCGCTTCTGGCCGTCGATGGCGTGCTCGGCGTGCGCACGCGCGCGATCAGCAAGGCGGACCCCGATGTCATCCTGTCGCTCCTGCAGGTGGTGTTCGAGCCGGCGAGCGAACCGCCGGAGGGGGTGGTCCGGCTGCTGTTTGCCGGCGATGGCGAGATCGCCGTCGAGGTCGAGGCACTCGACGTCTCGCTGATTGACAGCGACTATGTCTGGCCGACCCGTCACCAGCCTGACCACCAGAGGAGGCGGCGTTGAGCGCCCGCCGTTTCGATGCGTCGGCGCAGGGGTTCAAGTCGGCGTTTGCCGCCTTCCTCAAGGCACCGCGCGGGCCGGAGGCGGATGTGCGCGGCGCTGTCGCGGCAATCATCGCCGATGTTCGTGCGCGCGGTGGTGTGGCAGTGGCCGACTGCACGCGCCGCTTCGACCGGCTGGAGATCGACCCGCATGGGCTGACCAGTGCGGCGATCCGGCTTGACGCGCTGGCCGGGGACTGTCCGGGCCATGTGCGCGACGCCATCGATTTCGCGGCCCGGCGGATCGGCGAATACCATGCCGAGCAGCGCCCGGCCGACCATGCCTGGAGCGATGCCCACGGCTCGACCCTTGGCTGGCGCTGGACGGCGCTGGAGCGGGTCGGCGTCTACGTGCCGGGCGGGCTGGCCAGCTATCCGAGTTCGGTGTTGATGAACGTCATCCCGGCCAGGACCGCCGGGGTGGACCAGGTCGTGATGGTCGCACCGGCGCCCGATGGGGTGCTGTCGCCGGCGGTCGCCTATGCGGCGCGGGTGGCCGGCATTGATGCCTATTACCCGATCGGCGGGGCGCAGGCGGTGGCAGCCCTCGCCCATGGTGCCGGCGCGCTCGCCCCGGTCGACAAGATTGTCGGGCCGGGCAATGCCTATGTCGCGGAGGCCAAGCGGCAGGTGTTCGGTACTGTCGGGATCGACACGATTGCCGGCCCGTCGGAAATCCTCGTGATCGCCGATGCCAGTGCCGATCCTGCCTGGGTCGCCGCCGACCTCCTCTCCCAGGCCGAACACGATCCCTCCTCCCAGGCGATCCTGGTCACTCCCGACAGCGGACTTGCCGACGCGGTTGCCGAGGCCGTGGAAGGCCAGTTGCGCACGCTTGCCACGGCCGAGCGTGCCGCCGCGTCCTGGCGTGGGCACGGTGCCATCATCCTCACCCGCGACCTCGATGAGGCCGCCGACCTTGCCAACCAGGTCGCGGCGGAGCACCTGGAGCTGTGCGTTGACGACCCCGACGCGCTGCTGGCGCGGATCCGCCATGCCGGCGCGATCTTCCTCGGCCATTTCGCGCCCGAAGCGCTCGGAGATTATGTCACCGGCTCCAATCACGTGCTGCCGACGGCGCGGGCTGCGCGCCATGCCTCTGGCCTTGGCGTGTATGACTTCCTCAAGCGGATGAGCGTGCAGAAGGTCAGCGCAGCCGGGTTCGCAGCGCTCGCCGATGCCGCCCATGCGCTGGCGGTGGCCGAGGGCCTGCCGGCGCACGCCCGGGCGATCTCGATCCGGCGGGGCGGCGATGGCTGACCGGCGGCTCATCTCCGTCGAGATCGACGAGGAGACACTGGCCGCCGCCGGGCCGGATGCGGAGCATGAGCGCCGCGTCGCGATTTTCGACCTGATCGAGGAGAACAGTTTCGGCGTGGTGGGCCATCAGGGCGGGCCCTACCGCCTCGCCCTGTCGCTGAAGGAGCGCAAGCTCGTCTTCGATGTCAGCGACGAGGCCGGCGCGCCGGTGCATGCCTTCATCCTGTCCCTGCGCCCCTTCCGGGGTGTCATCCGCGACTATTTCATGATCTGCGAAAGTTACTACACGGCCATCCGCTCTGAGACGCCGCAGCAGATCGAGGCGATCGACATGGCCCGGCGGGGTCTTCACAATGAGGGCTCAGAACTCGTCGCCGAACGCCTTGAGGGCAAGATTTCGGTTGATTTCGACACTGCGCGGCGCCTTTTCACCCTGATCTGCGCCCTCCACGCCGGCACCGGCCGCGCCCCGAGCTGACGGTTCAGCCGTCGCGGCGTTTGCGCGGGCGCATCAGGCCCTCCTGGGCAACCGAGCAGACCAGTGTGCCGTCGCTGGCGTAGATCGCGCCGCGGTTGAAACTGCGCGCGCCGGACGCCGACGGACTGTCCTGGTCGTAGAGGTGCCACTCATCGGCCTTGACCGGCTGGTGGAACCACATGGCGTGGTCGAGACTGGCGATCTGGGCATCGCCCTTGAACCAGGAGACCGCGTGCGGCCGCGCCCCGGAATCGAGCAGCGACATGTCCGAGGCATAGGCGAACAGGGCGTGGTGCAACTCCGGGCGCCGGTCGGCCACGGTGCCGGCGACGCGGAACCAGATCGACTGGCGGCTCGGCATCGGTTTCGGGTCGAGAAAGTCCTGCGGGTCGACCGGGCGCATCTCGACCGGGCGCGGCCGGGTGAAATGATCGAGGATTTCCCGTGACACCTGGCCGGCGAGGTCCTTCCTGAGGTCTTCACGCGTCTTCAGCCCCTGCGGACCGGGCACCTGCGGCATCCGATCCTGGTGCTCCCAGCCGTCTTCGGTGACCTGGAAGGAGGCGGCCATGTTGAAGATCTGCTTGCCATGCTGCACCGCGATGACCCGGCGGGTGGTGAAGCTGCGCCCGTCGCGTGCGCGGTCGACCTCGTAGATGATCGGCACGTTCGGATCGCCGGGCCGGATGAAATAGGCATGCAGGGAATGGCAGGTCCGATCCTCGACGGTGCGGTAGGCCGCAACCAGGGCCTGCGCGATCACCTGTCCGCCAAACACCCGCTGGCTCGCTTCTCCGTCAGGGCTGTTGCCGCGGAAGAGGTCGAGCTCGAGGCGCTCCAGATCAAGCAGGGCGAGAAGGTCGGCGACGGGGTCAGACTTCGGGTTGGATGTCGGGTCAGACTTCGGGTCGGGCATCGGGTCGGGCATCGGGTCGGACATGCGGGGCGGGTCCCTTGTGCAGTGCAGCGCTCCGGCTAGCAGCTTTCGTGCAGCCGGGCCAGCGCACGACCCTGGCACGGTCGCCAGGGTGCGGGATAATACCAGGCTGCATGGACCCAGAACCGATCCACGCAGCGCGAGGGCAAGCGCGACTGCGCGTCGGCGCCCGATGGGCCGGAGGCGCAGATGTACCCTCATCTGCGCACACTGGTATATGGCCGCGAGAGGGGCGTCGTACCCGCCCGGCGCCGATCCGGCGCCGGGTCAAGCCGCCTCCACAGCCGATCCCCCCTTCCCGCTTGCCCGGCACCGCCGAACTGGCGCACAATGATGGCATGGACGATATCGCGCCCGATCCCGACACGCCCTCCATGTTCGGCGACGACCGGCCGGCGGACCCGCCCGGCGGTGCCTACCGCGTGCTGGCGCTGAAATACCGCCCGCGCCGGTTCGAGGACCTGATCGGCCAGGAGGCGATGGTCCGAACCCTGCAGAACGCGTTCGAGACCGGGCGGATCGCCCACGCCTTCATGCTCACCGGGGTGCGCGGCGTCGGCAAGACGACGACCGCCCGCCTGCTCGCGCGCGCGCTCAACTACCAGTCCGGCGGTCAGGGCGGGCCGAGCGTGCGTCTCGACCCGCCGGGGGATTTCTGCGCCGAGATCATGGCGAGCCGGCACCCGGACGTGCTGGAGCTGGATGCCGCCAGCCGCACCGGTGTTGCCGACATGCGTGACCTCCTCGACAGCGCCCGCTATGCCCCGGCGGAGGCGCGCTACAAGGTCTACATCATCGACGAGGTGCACATGCTGTCCACCTCGTCATTCAACGCACTCCTGAAGACCCTGGAGGAGCCGCCGCCACACGTGAAGTTCATCTTCGCCACCACCGAGGTGCGCAAGGTGCCGGTGACGGTGCTCTCGCGCTGCCAGCGCTTCGACCTGAAGCGCCTGGCCCCGGACCGGCTGGCCCACCACCTTGCCCGGGTCGCCGCTGCGGAAGGCGCGTCGGTCTCGGAGGAGGGCTTCGCCCTGATTGCCCGAGCAGCAGAGGGGTCAGTGCGCGATGCGCTTTCCATCCTCGACCAGGCGATCGTGCAGGCGCGCGATGGCGGGGCGGTCACCGGCGAGGCGGTGCGCGACATGCTGGGCCTCGGCGACCGGGGACGGCTCTATGACCTGTTCGAGCATGCCGTTTCGGCCCGCGCGAAGGAGGCGGTCAGCGAACTGATGGCGCAGCTTGAGGCCGGTGCGGACCCGCTGGTTCTGCTGAAGGACCTTCTCGATATCTGCGCCGACGTGGCGAGCGTGCAGGTGGCCGGCGCCGAAGGCCTGGCGCCCGGCCCGGCCGACTGGACCCGCCGCAGCGTGGCGCTGGGCGAACAGCTCAGCCCGGCGCAGTCGAGCCGTTACTGGCAGATCCTCCTGTCTGGCCATGAGGATGCCGGGCGCGCCCCGGACCCTGCGGTCGCAGCGAGGATGGTGGTGCTGCGCCTCATCGCGGCTGCCGGCCTGCCCTCGCCGGAGGATGCTGCGCGGATAGTCGCCGGCCTGTCCACGGCAGGCGAGGGTGGCACGGGGGGGGCTGTCCCGTCGGGCGGTGCTGGCCCGACCGGCGCAATCACGCGGTTCGAGGACATTGTGGAGCGTCTCAGGGCGCGGCGCGAGGGGCTGCTGCTGAGGGAAACGGAGCATTTTATCCGACCGGGTCCGTTGAGCGGGCATCATCTCACCTGCGAGCTTGACGGCGGCGCGCCGGACGGCCTGTTGCGGCGCCTTGCCGGCTTCCTTGAGGCCGAGACCGGCGCGGAGTGGGAGATCGTGCGCGCCGGCGAGGTGGCCGAGCGCGAGACCCTGAAGGCGCGCGCCGACCGGGTGCGGGCCGAACGCCTGGCCCGGGCGGGCGAGCATCCGGCGGTGCAGGCGGCTCTCAACGCGCTGCCGGGGGCGGTGGTTGTCGACGTGCGCCAGGAAGCGCCGCTTGATCGCGGCCAAGACGCAGACAATGTGGTGGACATTGACAGTCACCGGAAGACGGCGGAGGGCAGGGCCCGATGAAAGATCTCTCCAATATCATGCGCCAGGCGCAGGAGATGCAGGCAAAGCTGGCTGAGGCCCAGCAGAAGGTCGAGGCGATCGAGGCCGACGGCGTGGCGGGCGCCGGCCTTGTCCGGGTGCGCCTCAAGGGCAAGGGCGAATTGGTGGCGGTGACGATCGACCCCGCGCTGATGGGCGACGAGGCCGACATTATCGAGGACCTCATCAAGGCCGCCCATGCCGATGCCCGCCGCAAGCTGGACGATGAGATGGCCGAGGCGATGCGGGAGGCGACGAAGGATCTCGGCGGCGGCCTGCTGCCGGGCTTCAAGTTGCCCTTCTGAAAGTGGCCGGCGCATGAGTGAGCGCGTGGCCGGACCGGAAATCCTGGCGATGATCGACCTCATTGCCAAGCTGCCGGGGCTCGGTCCGCGCTCCGCGCGGCGGGTGGCGCTGTTTCTCCTGAAGCGGCACGAAAGCCTGCTGCTGCCGCTGGCCGAGGCGCTGGCAGTGGCGGGCGAGCGGATCCGCACATGCGGGACCTGTGGCAATCTCGACACGCTGCAGCCCTGTGCGATCTGCCGCCAGGCGGGGCGTGATGACAGTGTGATCTGTGTGGTCGAGGACGTGCCGGCGCTGTGGGCGCTGGAGCGGGCCGGGGTGTTCCGCGGTCGCTATCATGTGCTCGGCGGGGTCCTGTCGGCGCTGGACGGGGTGACGCCGGAGGATCTCAACCTCGCCAGCCTGGAGCGGCGGGTGCGCGAGGGCGGCGTCAGCGAGGTGATCCTCGCCCTGTCGGCGACCGTGGATGGCCAGACCACCGTCCACTATGTCTCCGACCTGATCGAGGCGACGGGCGTTGCCGTGACACGCCTCGCCCAGGGGGTGCCGGTGGGCGGCGAACTGGACCATCTCGATGATGGCACGCTGGCTGCGGCGCTGCGCGCGAGGCGTGGCCTGTGAGCCGGTTGCGGCCCTGGCTTGTGCCGGCAGGTGACGAAAGCTACGAACCGACCCATCTATTTGCTGGCGGAACCCCGTCCGTCGGCCACAGGAGTGCCCATGGCAAAGGAAGAACTGATCGAATTCAACGGGACGGTGGTCGAACTGCTCCCGAATGCGACGTTTCGTGTGAAGCTGGAAAACGACCACGAAATCATCGCCCATACCGCCGGCAAGATGCGCAAGAACCGCATCCGTGTGCTGACCGGCGACAAGGTCCTGGTCGAGATGACCCCGTATGACCTGACCAAGGGCCGCATCACCTATCGCTTCAAATAGCGACGGCGTTTCGCCCAGTGCGCCCGCCGCTGATCCTTGCGAGCGCCAGCCCCCGCCGGCGCGACCTGCTCGCCCAGATCGCCATCGTGCCGGACCGGATCGAGCCTGCCGACATCGATGAGACCCCCCAGCCGGGCGAGCTGCCGCGCCGCCTTGCCGGGCGGCTGGCCGCAGAGAAGGCCGCCCGCCGGGCCGAGCCGGGTGCCTTCGTCCTGGCCGCCGACACGGTGGTCGGCATTGGCCGGCGCATCCTGCCCAAGACCGACACCGAGGCGCAGGCCGAAGCCTGCCTTGCCCTCCTCTCCGGCCGGGCGCACCAGGTCCACACCGGCGTCAGCCTGATCGCCCCCGACGGGCGCGCCGCCCACCGCATCGTCTCCACAAGGGTCATCCTGAAGCGTCTGACCGGGGCGGAGATCGCCGCTTACCTGCGGAGCGGCGAATGGCGCGGCAAGGCCGGCGGCTATGGTATCCAGGGCCTGGCGGGCGGCCATGTCCGCCAGCTCAACGGCTCCTATAGCGGCGTCGTCGGGCTCCCGCTCTACGAGACCCGGCAGATGCTGACCGGCCTTGGCTACCCCGCCTGAGCGCGGCTCATGACGAGTTCCACAGCACCGCCCGTGCCGGCGCATCGAGGCCGCCAAGGCGCAGGCCATCGAGCCGGCGCGCGAGCCCGCGCGCCAGCGGCCGGGCCCGGATCGGCGCCCGCCGCGGCCGGGCGGCAAGCCAGCGCGCCAGCCGGCTGGCCGCCCGCTCCGGCGCGGCCAGAACGCGGGTCAGCGCCTCCAGACGCCGGCGCAGGCGCTCAGCCCGCGTCAGCAGAGGCGGCGCCGGTGCGCGCGGCGGACCGAGCCCGGCGAGCGAGATGCGAAGCCCGCGCCCCGGCGGGTAACGCCGCAGCGGCCCGGGCACGCAGGGCAGGGGCTCCACCAGCCTGAAGGATGCGCGCGCCGGCCGCCGGCGGGGCGCGGCGCCGCCGGGGGCCGCGGCCGGGCCGGCACGCGGCCGGGCGGGCCGGGCGGGCAGGGCGGCGAGCCCTGCGGCCATCACCACCAGCAGCCGGCGCGTCGCCGCCTCGGCGGCGCGAAGGTCTCCCGCCAGCGCCTTCAGGCCCGTCCCACGCGCCAGCCCCGCCGCCAGGGCGGCTGCCAGCGCCACCAGCCTGGCAAGCGCGTCGGCGACAAGGCGCCCGGTGTCGAAGCATGAAACCATGGCAGGCATCCTAACCCGGTGGACAGGGGGTGGGATAAGGTTTGTGCGGAAGTGGCGCGGCGGCAGGGCGCCGGCAACGCCCGCACCGCCGAGCGCCTGCGTTTCGAGGGCTGGGCAACG
>CAYPQD010000074.1:0-9660 GCA_964412785.1 uncultured Hyphomonadaceae bacterium | reverse complement strand
TCATGATATCTCATAGCCGACCGGGCCCGTTCCTCGCAGCCGTCGCACCGCCATCAAGCGCGCAGGCTTGCCGAGGCGTGTGCGTACAGCCGCCGGTTTCATCGGGCGGATCGTTGTGATGAGAAATGTGCTGACCGTTTCTCCGGCCGTATGCGCCATGGGGCTCGCGAGCGGCGCAGAGCCCGTCGCAAACGCGAGAAACCGATCCGGCCTTGGCATACCAACTCCCCCACAGTAGCGCTCAGTCCAACTTCAGCTTACGCTTCGTAACGGAAACGGTCGAGTCGCTGTTCAGGCGGCTGGCATCAATCCTCCAGGCGGTCGGCGAAGGCCTCGCCCTCCTCGGCGGCGGCGAGGGTCTCTTCCAGCAGGGCCCGGGTTTCCGGCGTGAGATCCTTCATCTCCAGTCGGCCTTCCAGCACGTCGGAAAGATAGTCCTCCCCATCGTCAAGCGCGCCGAGCGCCGCCTTCTGGTCGTCCCGGAACAGGCTCACGAAATCGACCCAGGTGCGATGCATGGCGCCGAGCGCGCTGCCGACCGTGTCCGGCTCGCCGCCAAGCGCTGTCACCCGCGCCTGGAATTTCTCGATCAGCCCATCGCGCCGCTCTGCCCGCTGGCGGAATTCGTCGCGCATCGGGAAGGCGGCATCGCTCGCCGCGTGAGCCCGCTGATAGCCTTTCTGGCTGTCGATCATGAGGCGAATGATCTCGTTGAGAACCTCGATGTCACGCTCAGCCATTGGCCGCCTCCTGTTGGACAGGTGCCAGCCTACGCCGAAAACCGTCCGACGGGGAGGGGCAGTCGCCGCCTTGCCAGCCGCGTCCAAATCTGTCCCCTTCAGCGCTCGCGAGCAGCCCGTGAAAGGAGCAGCACATGGCCGGTGTCGTGGTGGTCGGTGCCCAGTGGGGTGACGAGGGCAAGGGCAAGATCGTCGACTGGCTGAGCCACCGCGCCGACGTGGTCGCGCGCTTCCAGGGCGGGCACAATGCCGGCCATACCCTCGTCATCGGCGGCGTGACCTACAAGCTCAATCTCCTTCCCTCCGGCGTGGTGCGCGGCGGCAAGCGCTCGGTGATTGGCAATGGCGTCGTCGTTGACCCGCAGCAGCTGATCGACGAGATCGACCAGATGGCCCGCGCTGGCATCACATTGACGCCGGACGATCTGCTACTTGCTGAGAACGCTACCCTGATCCTGCCCTGGCACAAGGACCTCGACGCCGCCCGCGAGCAGGCGCTGGCGGACGCGAAGATCGGCACGACTAAGCGCGGCATCGGGCCGGCCTATGAGGACAAGGTCGGCCGGCGCGGCGTGCGCGTTGCCGATCTCGCCGACGAGGCCGCTCTCGACATGAAGCTTGAGCGCCTGATCGCCCACCATGCGCCTCTGCGCGCCGGCCTCGGCCTGCCGGCACCGGACGCCGCCGCGCTGAAGGCCGACCTCATGGCGATCGCGCCGCGCCTGCTGCCCTATTCAGGGCCAGCGTGGAAATATCTCGGCGAAAGCGCCAAGCTCGGCCGGCGCATCCTGTTCGAGGGCGCCCAGGGCGTCATGCTGGACGTCGATCACGGCACCTATCCCTTCGTCACCTCCTCAAACACCGTCGCCGGACAGGCCGCCGCCGGCACCGGCCTGGGCCCGCGAGCGATCTCCTATGTCCTTGGCCTTGCCAAGGCCTATACCACGCGGGTCGGCGCCGGGCCGTTCCCGACCGAGCTTGACGATGAAACCGGTCGCCGCCTCGGCGAGCGCGGGCATGAGTTCGGTACCGTGACCGGCCGGGCCCGGCGTTGCGGCTGGTTCGATGCGGTCATGGTGCGCCAGGCCTGCGCGGTGTCCGGCGTCGACGGGCTCGCCCTCACAAAGCTCGACGTGCTCGATGGCTTTGACGCGATCCGCGTCTGCACCGCCTACAGGCTCGGCGGGGAAACACTCGACAGCCTGCCTGCCACCGCTGCCGCCCAGGCCGCCGTCAAACCGGTCTTCGAGACGCTGGCCGGCTGGAAGGCCTCCACCCGCGGCGCGCGCTCATGGAACGACCTGCCTGCCGAAGCGGTAAAGTATGTCCGCCGGCTGGAAGAACTGGTCGGCCGCCCTGCCGCGCTGGTCTCCACCTCGCCCGAGCGCGAGGATGTCATCCTGATGCGCGATCCGTTCGAGGCGCGATGACAGGGCGGCTCAGGTGGGGGAGGTGGCGTCGCCGTCGCGCGCGGCCATCGGTTCGATCTTCTGCGCCTTGCAGGCCTCCAGGTATTTCTGGAAGGGTTTGGAGTATTTCTCCTGCGTGTCGGCGAAGACATAGTCGAAATACCGCGTGCCGCACCACACCCGAACGAGGTTCTCCCAGCGCCGCCAGATATCCTTGGTCAGCCACAGGTCGCGCCGCGCGAGGAAAGCCAGTTCGAAGATGTCATAGACGCGCCGGGTGCGCCAGTACTGCGCCCGCTCGGTCTCATCCATGACCGAATAGGCGCCGATCCGCCGTCGGGCCTGCGCGGCGTCCAGCTCGCTCCTGCGTGTCTCGGGCAGGGGCGACCAGATGCTTGCCAGCGCCGGGTTGACGCTCTCCTCCTGCAGGATGTCACTGTAATCCTTGATGAGGCCACGGAACACCTCGAACGCCCGCGCCCGGCGCTCCAGCACCACCTGGTAGATCAGCACGCCGAGCGTTGCGAGCACTGCCATCTGGCCAATTTCGGTCCAGGCAATGCCGGCATAATTGGCGCCCCCCGCCGCCGCCACAACGACCGCGATCACGAGAAGTGTCGAAAGTCGCATCACCTGCCCCCGCTCGTGTTACAAACCGGTGTCTAGCGTCGCACCCAGCTCAGCGCAATCGCTGCCGCGGTCGCCACATTGAGGCTGTCGACGCCGTCTGCCATCGGGATACGGACGGGGCGGGCCGCGTCAATCAGCGCCGGCGGCAGGCCGGGGCCCTCCGCACCGACCAGCAGGGCCAGCCGCTCTGGCGGCTCAAGCCCATAGAGGTCCGGCGCGTCGGCGCGCGGTGTCAGCGCCCAGGCCGTAAGGCCCGCCTGGCTCACGGCCTCAAGAAGCGACGCCCCACTGCCACCGTGCGCAAAGGGCAGCCACAGCGCCGTCCCCGCCGAGACGCGGATCGCCTTGCGGTAGAGCGGGTCGCACGTCGCTGCATCAAGCAGGACCGCGTCTGCCCCCAACGCCCCCGCATTGCGGAACAGCGCTCCGACATTGTCATGGTTGGACAGGCCGATGGCGACCACCACTGCGCGTGCGCCTGCCAGGACCGCAGCCGGCGACTGCGGCGCGCCCTTCAGCCCGCAGGCAAGCACGCCCCGGTGCAGGGAAAACCCCACGACCGCGTCCATAACATCCTGCGAAGCGCTGTAGAGCGGCACGTCCTCCGGCAGCGCCGCCAGAATGTCGGAAAGCGGCGCCAGCCGGCCTTCTGCCAGGAACACGCTCTCCACGGCGAAGCGGCTGCGGCGCAGCAGCACCTCCAGCGTCACTTTGCCCTCGGCGATGAACCGGCCCTGCCGGCCCGTCAGGTCGCGCTCGCGGACCGCCCGGTATGGCGCAATCCGAGGATCGTCGGGCGAAGTGATGCAGAGTGCGGGGCGTGCGATCCGTGGCACGGCAGAACCGGAAGCACGCTCGCTCACCGGACCGCCTGCCCGGATCGGCGAAGTATTTGCGGCGGCGCGGCGTGCATGAGCCCCTAAAGCCCCAGAACGCGCTTGGCGATGATCGACTTCTGGATCTCGTTGGTGCCGCCATAGATCGATTGCGCCCGGCCGGCGAGATAGGCCGCCATCCCCTTCGGTGCGAACGACGTCACACCATCGCCGTCCGCCCACTCCGGCATCGTCGAGTCGGGAGTCGAGGCGAGCGCCGCCTGGCCGACCGTGTCGACCAACAGTTCCGTGAGTGCCTGGTGGGTCTCGGTGGCGAGGATCTTCACGATCGAGGCCTCATTGCCCGGCGACCCGCCGGCAGACAGGGCTGAGAGAATGCGTAACACCGTCATTTCCAGGGTATCCACGGCGATTTCGCACCGCGACAAGCGAGCGGCAAAGCCCGGTTCGTCAATCAGGCGCGCATTGCCGCCGAGCGCCACCGCGCCCGCCAGACGGCGCACGGTGCGCAGCATTTCCCGTTTTCCGCCAATCCGCGCATAGGAGGTCCGCTCATGGCCGAGCAGGTATTGTGACATGCCCCAGCCCTCGCCCTCCGCTCCGATGCGGTAGTCGTCCGGGATGCGCACATCCTCAAAGGTGACGCGGTTGAGAGCGTGCTTGCCGTCAAGGGTGATGATCGGGTGGCAGGTCACGCCCCGCCGGTTCATCTCGCAGCACAGGAAGGTGATCCCCTCCTGCTTGCGGCCGGAATTGTCAGTGCGCGCGAGCAGGAAGATCCAGTCGGCATGCTGGGCCGCCGAGGTCCAGATCTTCTCGCCATTGAGGACATAGCCCTCACCGTCCCGCACGGCGGAGAAGGTCAGCGAGGCGAGGTCGGAGCCTGCGCCCGGCTCCGAATAGCCCTGCGCCCAGCCATCCCGGCCCTCGCGGATGCCGGGAAGCCAGCGAGCCTTCTGCGCGTCACTGCCGAATGTGTAGAGCACCGGTCCGACATAGATGACGCCCATCGGTGTCACCGTTGGCACTCCGGCGCGCTCCAGCTCCTCGTCAAAGACATATTGCTGTTCCAGGGTCCAGCCGGGCCCGCCATGCTCGGCCGGCCAGGCGCTGGCGAGCCAGCCCCTCGCGCCGAGCGCCATCTCCGAGCGCCGCACCTCTGCTGTTGTCAGCGACCGGCCTGCCCGGCTGGCGGTGATGATGTCCTGCGGGAATTCGGTCTCGAAGAAGCCGCGCACCTCGGCGCGGAAAGCCTCGCTCGCAGCGCTGAAGCGCATGTCCATGGTCGATCCTCCTGAACCCCAGCCTAACGCTGTTCCCGAGCGGGTCCAGCGCCGGCGCTTGAGGTAAGGCGCTGCGGCGGCTATCGCTTGGTGCCGATGACTGACACCGCACACATCCTGAGGCTCGGCACCCGCGCCTCCCCGCTCGCCCTTGCCCAGGCCCACCAGGTCGCAGACCACCTCGCGACCCTGAGCGATGGGGCCGTGCGCGCGCAGATCGTCCGCTTCACGACCAGGGGAGACCAGCTCACCACCGAGCGCCTTATCAATTCCGGTGGCAAGGGCCTGTTCACCCGGGAGATCGATTCGGCCATCGATGACGGGCGGATCGATATCGCTGTCCATTCCCTTAAAGATGTGCCGAGCGTCCTGCCAGAGGGTCAGGACTTCGTCGCCTTTCCGGCCCGCGTCGATCCGCGCGAGGCGTTCATCTGCAAGGGGGCAACAGACCCGCGCCACCTTCCCGAAGGCGCCGTCGTCGGCACCGCCAGCCTGCGCCGTGAGGCGCAGACCCTCGCCCTGCGCCCCGATCTGAAGGTCGTGCCGTTCCGCGGAAACGTCCAGACACGCCTGCGCAAGCTTCAGGAGGGGGAGGCCGAGGCGACCTACCTCGCCATGGCCGGCCTCACCCGTCTCGGCATGACCGAAATCGCCCACCCGCTGTCGCTGCACGACATGCTGCCATCGGCCTGCCAGGGCATCATCACCGTGGTCGCGCGCGCGGGCCGTCTGCCGCAGGTCGCCCGCGATGCCTTCGCCGCCATGTCGGACGCGCAGGCGGAAAGGGCGGCGACGGCAGAGCGTGCATTCCTTGCCTGCCTTGACGGCTCCTGCCGCACGCCGATCGCCGGGCACCTGTTCCGCGAGCCTGAAGGCTATCGCCTGAAGGGCGAGGTGCTGGCGCCGGACGGGTCGCAACGCTGGGCTGCTGAAGGCGTCGCACCGGCCGATGCCAGCCTTGACGCACTGGCCGCCATGGGCCGAACTGTCGGCGACGCGATCCGCACGGCTGCCGGCGGCGAGCTGCCCGCCTTCACCGACGGATGACGCGTCCCGCCGTGCTCGTCACCCGGGCCGAGCCCGGGGCGGGGGAGACCGCGGCGCGCCTCGACGGTTTGGGGATTGAGGCGGTGGTCTCGCCGATGATCGCCCTGTCGCTCGCCGCACCGCTTCCGCCCCTGCGGCTGGACGGCGCGCAGGGCCTGCTCTTCACCAGCGCCAATGGCGTGCGCTTCTTCACCAAGGTCTCTGCGCGGCGTGACCTCACCGCCTGGTGCGTCGGCCCGGCCACCCTGGAGGCGGCCCGCGGCGCCGGCTTTCCCGCCCGCTGCGCCCATGGCGACGCCGACGCCCTCGCCGGGCTTGTCATCTCCGAAGCCGACCCGGCCGCCGGCCCGCTTGTCCATGTCGCCAATGCCGCCGCCGCCGGCACCCTTGCCGCGCGGCTCGGTGCGGCCGGGTTCGAGGTCCGGCTCGTCCCGCTCTACCGTCCCAGCCCGGCCGGTGCCTTGACCGACCCGGCCGCCGGCGCCCTGCGTGCGCACCGCGTCTGTGCCGTGCTGTTCCATTCTGCCAGGGGGGCGGATGCGTTCGCCGCGCTGGCCCGCGGGCTCGACCTCTCGCAAACCGCCGCGGTCGCCATCTCGCAGCGTGCGGCAATGCCGCTTGCCGGGCTTGCCTGGGCTCGCCTCATCCTTGCAGATCATCCGGACGAAGACCACCTGATGGCAGCGCTGTCGCTGGCATTAACCGCCGATTGAGGGCAAAACCGCCATAGGGAAAAGGGTGAAGGCGGCATCATGGGCCGGCAACGCGCCCCGAGGGACAGGCGATGAGCAAGGACACCACAGCCGGCAGTGACGCCCCGATCGAGGCGGACTTCACCGCCGCTGACCCGGCACCGCCGGCAAAACCCCTCAAGCGCGGCCCCGGCTGGACCGCCACCGCCCTGATGATGCTGCTCGCCGGCTGGCTCGGCGGCGGCGCCGTAATCGCGCTCGACCGTTTCAACCTGATGCCGGATGGCTTTGTCCCCGCCATCCCTGCCGGACAAAGTGGCGCCGGCGCAGGTTTTGCCAGCCTCGATGTGCGGCTCGCTGCCGCGGAACGCCGCCTCGACGAAACGGGCGCGAATCGCGAGGCGCTTGCCGGGCTTCTGGATACCGTCAGCAGGCTTGAGGGCGAGGCCGCCAGGGCTGGCGCCGCGATCGACCAGCTCGGACGCGCGGTTGAAAGCCTGCGCACCGTCGATGCCGCAGGCGAGGTCTCGCCGGAGGACCTGCGCCGTGCGGTCGCAGCCCTGCGCGAAGACCTCGGCCGCCTCGAAACCGGCCTGGCCGGGGCCGCCACACGCGCCGACACTGGCGCGCTCAGCGCAACGGTCTCCGACATCGCCGGGCGCGTCGATACCCTTGAGCAGGCCGGCTCGATGGAGGCCGGAGAGGCGCGCCAGTTCGCCACGGCCATCGCCGCTATTGAATCAGCCGCCCGGCGCGGCAGTCCCTTTCGCGGTGAGCAGGTCATGCTTGCCGCCCTCCGTCCGGACGACCCCGATGTCCGGGCGCTAGAGAATGTCGCCGGCATCGGTGCGGAGACGCCAGCCGCCCTCTCGGCCCGTTTCGATGATGTGGCAGAGCGGATCGCCGCCGCCAGCCCGGCCTCAGGCGGGGCGCTCGGTGCGGCCCAGAAGGCCTTTGGCCGTCACCTGTCGGTCAGCCCTGCCGGCAGTCCCGGTCCTGCTGGCGCGGTTGATGCAGCCCGGGCGGCGCTGCGCAGCGGCGACCTGTCCGGTGCCGTCGCCGCCCTTGAGGCACTGGACAGTGATGCGGCGGCTGCGGCCGAAGACTGGCTCCGGGCTGCCAGGGCGCGGATTGCCCTTGACGATGCCCTAGACGGGCTTCGCCTCGACCTCCTCAGGCTTGAAGGCGCTGACAGATGATGCGTGTGTCCTCCCTCCTCCTGCTCATCCTGATCCTTGCGCTGGCGGCGCTTGGCACCTTCTGGCTGCTCAATCTCGACGGGCGGGTGACGCTCGCCCTGCCCGGCGGCAGCGAGATCAGCCTCTCCCTCGGGCTCGCCATCCTGCTCGGCGCGCTGACAGCGGGCCTCGTCGCTGTCGCATGGTGGCTCCTTACCAGCGTCCTCATCCTGCCCTGGACACTCGGCAAGGCCCGGCAGGAAAGCCTCACCCGCAAGGCCAACCGCACCCTCACCGACGGCCTGCTCGCGGCCGAGGGCGGCGATGCCAGGGCGGCGCTGAAGCTTGCGAGGAAGGCGGCCCGCCATGCCGAGGACGAACGGCTTAAGCTTCTGGTGGAGGCCCGCGCAGCCGAAGCCGGCGAGGACTGGAGTGGTGCGGAACGCGCCTGGGGCCAGCTCACCCGACTGCCCGGTGGTGAGCTGCCCGGCCTGCGCGGGGCCGCTTCGGCGGCAATCGAGCGCGGTGACCGGGTCGCGGCCGAACAGCGTGCGCGTGAGGCCCTGACCTTGAAATCGGACGCCGACTGGCCGTTCACTTCGCTGTTCGACCTGCAGGTCGCCCGCCATGACTGGTCCTCGGCCCTTGAGACCCTGGCAATGGGCGAACGCAAGGGCCGGATCCAGTCCGAGCCGGTCCGCCGGCGCCGCGCCGTCCTGAAGACCGCCCATGCGGTCTCCCTGCCCGGCGTGCGGCGCCAGGAGGCCCAGAAGGCGCTCGCTGATGCCATCAGGGCGGCGCCGGATTTCCCGCCAGCGGCCTGGCACGGCGCCCGCCACCTGATGATCGACGGCAAGCCCGGTTCGGCGCACAACCTCCTTGAGGTCGCCTGGAAGGCCCGCCCCCACCCCGCTCTTGCCCAACTCGCCCGCCGGCTCGACCCGAACGAGAACGCCCCGGACCGGCGCAGGCGGCTTGAATCCCTTGTCAGCGCCAATCCCTCCGCGCGTGAAAGCCGCATCCTGTCTGCAGAGATCGCCATTGAGGCGGAGCGCTGGATCGACGCCGTCAAGCACCTCGCCCTGCTCGTGGAGGAGAAGCCGACCGCGCGGCTCTGCCAGCTCATGTCCCACGCTCTGAAGGGCTATGGCGATTCCGGCGAAGCCGAGCGCTGGAGCGGCATGGCCGCCACCGCCGCGCGCGAGGCCGACTGGTCCGACATCGACCCGCGCGGCGGCGCCTTCGACTATGCCGCGGCCGACTGGGCCCGGCTTGTCTACCATTTCGGCGATGTCGGTGATCTCGTTCATCCGCGCCATGAGGCGTTCGACAAGGAGATCGAGGCCGGCAGGGCGCTCGCGCTCGCCGCGCCGGAGGTCACCGCCACAGATGTTGGCCGGCACCTCTCCGGCGCACTTGGCGACAGTGCCGGCGATGGGGAGCCCGCCACCGATGGTGCCCGGGCGGCCGTTGAGCCGCCGGAAGACCGCAGTGGCTGACGGGCGATCTTGCCCGCAGCCGCGCGCGCCTGTATGTGCCTCACGTCAGGCGCCGCAATAGCTCAGCTGGTAGAGCAACGCATTCGTAATGCGTAGGTCGGGGGTTCGAGTCCCTCTTGCGGCACCATTCCTGTCTGATCGCCCGCTTCGCCTTCGGCTTCGCGATGGATCGGGCTCAGGGCTGGGGTGCGGATCGAGGTGTGTCCCTCTTGCGGCACCATTCCTGTTTGATCGCACGCTTCGCCTTTGGCTGTGCGATGGGTCGCGCTCAGGGCTGGGGTGCGGATCGAAGTGTGTACCTCTTGCGCGCTCATACCACTATGCGCGGATGAAGACTCATCCGCGG
>CAYPQD010000073.1:0-10670 GCA_964412785.1 uncultured Hyphomonadaceae bacterium | reverse complement strand
TAGAGCGGCGGCACGATCTCGAAGACGTCACGAAGCCTGAACGAAGCCATGACGGAGACGCTAGCATGCGGGACAAGGGGTAGGATTGGTTCGGGTGCGCACGCCGGCGGTGTGCCCGCCCCCTGTGCCGTACGGGGCCTTCCGGCGTCCGGCCTCCATGCACCCGGCAGCACGCCTCAGCACGACCATTGTCGCGGCGCTCCGGTAGGCCTATGCTTGCGCCAGATGACGACCAGCAATGGAGGGCCTTCATGGGCTCGATCGGACCCCTGCAAATCGTGCTGCTCGTGGTGGTGGCGCTGCTGCTCTTCGGCGGGCGCGGGCGCATTTCCTCCATCATGGGCGACATGGCCAAGGGAATAACCAGCTTCCGCAAGGGGCTTAAGGATGGCGAGGAGACCGGGTCCGTTGGCAAGGACGAGGACATGGTCAACGTCACCCCGGAAAAGGACAAGGCGGGCACCTCGTCCTGACAAATCGGCGCCGTTAAGCCTGCCGGAGGACGTGCATGCTGCCGCAATTCGGCCTGTCGGAATTCCTGCTGCTCGCCGTGGTCGCGCTGATCGTGGTCGGGCCAAAGGACCTTCCCCTGATGATGCGCCGGCTCGGCCAGTTTGTCGCAAGGGGCCGGGCCATGGCGCGCGAGTTCCAGTCGGCGTTTGACGACATCGCCCGGCAGGCGGAACTCGACGAGCTGCGCAAGGAGATCGAGGCGCTCAAGCGCGACAATGTCGTGACCGCCGCCGAGGAGGAGATGCGCGCGTTCGAGCGTGATGTGAACGCGCAAGTGATGCGCGAGACCGGTGACGTGCCGCTGCCTGAGGTGGCCGGTGCAGCGCCCGCCAAGCCGGACGAGCCGGCATGAGTGCCGACATGCGCGAGGAGGAGCGTCCCGACCTCACCGAAGGCGGGGACGAGCTTGAAGGCAGCCGCGCGCCGCTGCTTGAGCACCTCACAGAGCTGCGCACGCGGCTGATCGGGGCGCTGGTCGCGCTCGCCCTGGCGGCAGGCGGTTGCTATGCGTTCGCGGTTCCGATCTACAATTTCCTGCTGGAGCCCTTCATTGTGGCAGCCGAGATTGCCCGGGGGGCGGCGGAGCTGGAGCTTATCTATACCGGGCCGCTCGAATTCTTCTTTGCGAAGCTGAAGCTGGCCCTGTTCGCCGGGCTGTTCGTCGCCTTCCCGGTGATTGCCTGGCAGCTATACGCCTTTGTCGCGCCGGGGCTTTATCGCAATGAGAAATCGGCCTTCCTGCCCTTCCTGGTGGCCGCGCCGCTGCTTTTCGCGGCCGGGGCGGCCTTCGTCTACTACATCATGCTGCCCTGGGTCGGGCAGTTCGCGTTCAACCAGGAACAGATCGGCGGCGACGGCCGGGCCAGCATTCTCGCCCAGTTTAGGGTGGCGGAATACCTCTCCCTGGTGATGGCGCTGATGCTGGCGTTCGGGCTGAGCTTCCAGCTTCCGGTGGTGCTCAGCCTGCTGGGCCGGGTCGGGATCGTCGGCGCCGACACGCTGCGCAAGGGGCGCAAATATGCCGTCGTCGGCATTCTCGCCTTTGCCGCGTTCTTCACCCCGCCCGATGTCATCAGCCAGGTGATGCTGACGGTGCCGGTGTATGCGCTCTACGAGATCAGCATCTGGCTGGTGGTGATGATCGAGAAGGACGAGGCCAGGCGCGAGGCCGGGACGTGAGCGGGCGCGTGGTGGACGCGCGCGGCGGCGCGGCCTAGAGGGGGCGCGAGACGTCAGATCGGGACTGCCATGCTGGACCTCAAAGCCATTCGCGAAACCCCGGACGCCTTCCGCGCCGCCCTCGTGCGCCGGGATGCAGCACTTGCCGAGGCGATTGACGACCTGCTCGCCCATGATGGCGCGCTGCGCCAGGCGGTCTCCGACAAGCAGGCTGCCGAGACGGTGCGCAACACCGCCTCCAGACAGATTGGCCAGGCCAGGGCGGCCGGTGACGAGGCCGAATTCGAGCGCCTGCGGGCCGAGGTCGCCCGGGCGAAGGAGACGATCGAGGCCGCCGGGGAACAGGAAGAGGCGGCGCGGGCCGAGGTCGACGCCCTGCTCCTGTCCCTGCCCAATTTGCCGATGGAGGACGTGCCCGACGGCGCCGATGAGAGCGCCAATGTGGAGGTGTTGCGCTGGGGCGAGCCGCGCGCGTTCGGCTTCGAGGCGCAGGACCACGTCGCCCTCGGCGAAGCGCTGGGGCTGATGGATTTCGAGACCGCGGCGAAGATGTCGGGCGCGCGGTTCGTGCTGCTGAAGGGGGCGCTTGCCCGGCTTGAGCGGGCGCTGGCGGCCTTCATGCTGGACCTGCAGACCGGCGAGCACGGCTACACCGAGGTCAGCCCGCCCTATCTGGTGCGCGATCAGGCGCTGGTCGGGACGGGGCAATTGCCGAAGTTTGGCGAAGATTTGTTCCGGGCGTCGGCCCATTGCCTGATACCGACCGCCGAAGTCCCACTCACCAACATGGTGCGCGAGAGTGTTCGGGAAGCGGACGTACTGCCACTTCGGCTAACCGCGCACACGCCCTGCTTCCGCTCCGAGGCGGGCAGCGCCGGACGCGACACCCGCGGCATGATCCGGCTGCACCAGTTCCACAAGGTAGAGCTGGTTTCCATTGTCGGCGACGAGGCCGAAGGGCTGGCGGAACTGGAGCGCATGACCGCGTGCGCGGAGGAGGTGCTCAGGCGCCTGCAGCTGCCCTTCCGGCGGGTGTTGCTGTCGACCGGCGACATGGGCTTTGGCGCGCGCAAGACCTATGACCTGGAGGTCTGGCTGCCGGGGCAGGGGGCCTATCGCGAGATTTCCTCCTGCTCCTATTGCGGCGACTTCCAGGCGCGGCGGATGAATGCGCGCTGGCGGCCGAAGGCGAGCGAGGACAATCCGAAGCCGAAGCCGGAATTCGTGCACACGCTTAACGGCTCCGGCCTCGCGGTCGGGCGGACCTTGCTGGCGCTGATGGAAAACCACCAGCAGGCCGACGGGACGATCACCGTGCCCGACGCGCTTCGCCCCTTCATGGGCGGGGCGGAACGGATCGGCTAGCGCGATGGGGCCCGCGCCCTCCGCCTTCGACCACGCCCCTCGGCCCGAACCTCAAAACCCGGCAGGACATGACCCATGCGCATCCTTCTGACCAATGATGACGGCATTCACGCGCCGGGTCTTGCCATCCTGGAGCACATTGCGCGGCAGATTTCAGACGATGTCTGGATTGCTGCTCCGGAAGTGGAGCAGTCCGGCCAGTCGCGGTCGATCACGCTGACCCAGCCGGTGCGCGTGCGCCCGGTCGGCAACAAGGTGTTCGCCATTGCCGGCACGCCGTCGGACTGCGTGCTGATCGCGTTGCAGGACCTCATAGAGGGGCCAAAACCCGACCTTGTCCTCTCCGGCGTCAATCGCGGGCAGAATCTCGCCGAGGACACGAGTTTTTCCGGAACGGTGGCGGGGGCGATGTTCGGCATGCAGATGGGCATTCCGTCGATCGCGCTGAGCCAGGCGCAGAATTTCCGCGCGCGCGGCTCGCTGCCATGGGAGACGGCCAGGCGCTGGGGCGCCGACGTCATCGGCCCGCTGATCGCGCGCGGCTGGCCGCACGACGTGGTGATGAATGTCAATTTCCCGGATCGGGAGCCCGACGACGTGGCCGGGGTGCGCTATTGCCGGCAGGGCTTCCGCGACGAGGCAATCATCCACACGGAGAAGCGCACCGATTTGCGCGGCAATGACTATTACTGGATCGGCTATCGCGGGACGCTGTCAAAGCCGGGCGAGGATACCGATCTGTGGGCGGTCTATCAGGGCCATGTGGCGGTGACGCCGCTGCATGTGGACCTCACCGAGGCGACCTTCCTGGAGACCATGCGGCGCTGGGAGGGCTGAGCGGGTTGGGCGTGATCGCTGATCCGTTCCGGGCCGCGCGGCTCCTCCTGTCGCTGCGCCAGCAGGGCGTGACAAGCAGCCGGGTGCTCGGCGCCATGGAGACGATCGACCGCAGTGCCTTCGTCGACCCGGCGCTGCGTGAGCTGGGCTTTGAGGACTGCAGCCTGCCGATTGGCTGTGGACAGACCCTGCCGCCGCCTTCGGTGACGGGCACGATGCTGCAGGCGCTGCAATTGCCGGAGGCCCGGCTGACACGCATCCTGCTGATTGGTGCCGGCTGTGGCTATCTGGCCACGCTGCTCGCCCAGTTCGCCGATCAGGTCCATGGGGTGGAGCGCTATCAGCGCCTCACCGACGAGACCCGCGCCCGGCTTGTCCATCTCGGCATCGGGGGTGTCAGCGTGCGGTGCGGCAACGGCCTTGATGGCTGGCCGGAGAAGGGCCCGTTCGACCGGATTGTGCTTGCCGGCACGCTGGAGGAGGTTCCGCAGCGGCTGTTCGCACAGCTGGCGCCGTCGGGCCGGCTGCTCGCGGCGCGGCCGACAGGCCGGCGCAGCCGGCTGGTGCTCTGCGACCGGGACGGCGGTGAGGTGCTGGCCGCCGAGACGGCGGCGATGCCGGCGCTTGCGCTGGAGGCCGCAAACATCCTGTGAAGGCGGGGGCGGCTGCGCCGCGCGCAGCGCGCTGTCGCAGGCGGGTTGTTTGCCATGGCGCCGGGCGCCACGTATAGGGGCGTCTTCGTTTCCCCGAGAGCCCGGACGAGCCCACCCCATGATCCACCGACTTTCCGCCCTAGGCCTTTTCGTCGCCCTGACTGCCGCGCCGGCCCTCGCCCAGGAGGGGAGTTCGCCGACCGGCGGCGCCGGCATCCTCGGCCAGCTCCTGTTCTTCATTCCGCTGATCCTGATCTTCTACTTCCTCCTGATCCGCCCGCAGCAGCAGCAGCGCAAGCGCCAACAGGAGATGATTGCCAACCTCAAGAAGGGCGACACGGTTGTGACCTATGGCGGCCTGATCGGCCGGCTCACCAAGATCAGCGATGAGGAGGTGACAGTGGAGCTGGCAGACAATGTGCGCGTGCGCGTTGCCCGCTCCATGATTTCTGCCGTGCGCAACAAGAGCGAGCCGGTCGCAGCCAATGACTGACCGACGGCGCCGCCGGCTAACCCCCTTGCAGAGGTCCTGAGACACCGCCCATGCTTCAGTTTCCGCCCTGGAAGGTTGCCCTGATCGCCGGCGTGCTCCTGTGGGGGGCGCTGCTGGCCCTTCCGAACGCATTTTCCAACACGTTTCTCGGCATCGAGCCGCGCCCGCCAGCGGTCCAGACGCCTGAAAACCTTGCTGAGTATGTGCGCGAGCGCAATGCAGCCGAGGCGTCGTGGTGGCCGGGTATCCTGCCGAGCAGCAAGATCAATCTCGGTCTCGACCTGCAGGGCGGGGTCTACCTTCTGATGGAAATCCAGCCTGACGACGTGGTCACCAACCGCCTGACCGTGCTGGCTGCCGACGTGCAGCAGGCGCTCAATCAGCGGGCCGACCGCGTCTATGGCCTTGCCGAGGTGGAGGGTGAGAGCCTGTTGGTGCGCCTCAATGAGCGCCGGCTCGAAGCAGACAGCCTGGACAAGGCGCTGCGCCGCATCCGCCAGCTGAATACGCCTGTCGACGGCGCACTTGGCGGGCAGCGCACCTATGACATCAACCCATTGTCCGACATCGTGATCGAGGTCCGCCTGACCGATGCGGCTCGCTCTGCCTTCCAGCGTGACGCCCTGCGCAAGACGATGGAGATTGTCCGCCGGCGGGTCGACCCCGAGGGCGTGTCGGAGATCGCCGTGCAGCCGCAGGGTGATGACCGGATCATCCTGGAGGCGCCCGGCGAGCCGGACCCGGCGCGACTGAAGGATCTTCTCAGCCAGGCCGGGCAACTGACCTTTACCCTGCTCGATACCACCCCGTCGACGATCAGCCGCGCGGTCGAGACCGGCCGCGCGCCGCCCGGCTGGTTCCTGATCGATGACGAGAACGGGGTGCCGGTGCTTGCGGCCAACCTGCCCTCGGTCACCGGCAGCGATATAGCCTCCGCCAATCAGGGCTTCGACCCTGACGACAACTCCCCGGCGGTAGACTTCCGCCTGAGCGGGCGCGGACAGGAGCGCTTCTCGAAGGTGACGGAGGAGAATGTCGACCGGCGCTTTGCGATCATACTGGACGGGCGGGTGATGTCTTCGCCGCGGATCAACGAGCCGATCTATGGCGGCAGTGTGCAGATCACCGGCCAGTTCACAATGGAAGAGGCGCTCGACCTGGCGGCAATCATCGAGGCGGGTGAACTGCCGGCCAAGCTCACCTTTATCGAGGAGCGCACCGTCGGTCCGGGCCTTGGCGCGGATTCGATCCGCGCCGGCACCACGGCCAGCCTGATCGGGCTGTTGCTGGTGGCGGTGTGCGTGGCGCTGGTCTATGGCCGGTTCGGACTGTTTGCCGTGCTCTCCCTGGTGGCCAACATCGTGCTGATTCTCGGCGCCCTGTCGGGGCTCGGCGCGACCCTGACCCTGCCCGGGATTGCCGGGATCATCCTGACCATCGGCATGGCGGTGGACGCCAATGTGCTCGTGTTCGAGCGGATCCGGGAGGAGCGGGCGGCCGGCCGGTCACCGCTGACGGCTGTCCAGGTCGGCTATGAGAAGGCGCTGTCGACGATCATGGATGCCAACATCACCACGTTCATCGCCGCCTCGATCCTGTACCTGCTTGGTTCGGGTCCGGTGAAGGGATTTGCGGTCACGCTGGCCATTGGCATTGTCACCTCCGTCTTCACCGCCTTCGTGGTGACACGCTGGATCTCGGTGATCTGGCTGCGGACCGCGCGGCCGAAGACACTGAGCATCTAGGAGGGCACACAGATGGGCCTCAGGCTGATCCCCGAAGGCACACATATCCCGTTCATGAGCGCGCGGGCGGGGGCGTTTATCCTGTCGGCTGTGCTGATCCTCGCCTCGATCGCCCTGCTGGCGACGCGCGGCCTCAATTTCGGGGTCGATTTCGCCGGCGGGTCGGTTATCGAGATCGAGAAACCGGCAGGGGTGGAGATCGACGCGGTGCGCGGCGTGGTTGGCGGCCTCGGCCTCGGCGACGTGCAGGTGACCGAGGCGATCGCCACCGGTGTCGCGGCGCAGCCTGTCTTCGTCATCAAGTTCAAGACGCAGGATGGTGCGGGTGAGGACGCGGAATCGGCCCAGCAGGAGGCCAATGACCGTGTCCGCAAGGCGCTGACGGAGGCCTTCTCGCTGACCGATGAGCAGTTTCGCTCAAGTGCGGCCGTCGGGCCGAAGGTATCGGGCGAATTGCTCCGGGCCGGCGTGACCGCTCTGGTCACCGCCCTCGTGCTGATGCTTGTGTATATCTGGTTCCGTTTCGAGTGGCAGTTCTCCATCGGCGCAGTCGCCGCACTCGCCCATGATGTCATCATAACGCTCGGCGTGTTTTCGCTGACAGGGCTGGAGTTCGACCTGACCACCATTGCCGCCCTGCTGACGATCATCGGCTATTCGATGAATGACACGGTCGTCGTCTTCGACAGGGTGCGCGAGGAGATGCGCAAGTACAAGAAGATGCCGCTTGGGCAGGTCATCGATCTCGCTCTCAACGGCACCCTGTCGCGCACGCTGCTGACTTCGGGCACGACGCTGGTCGCCCTCCTCGCGATCTTCCTGCTTGGTGGGCCGGTGCTCCGGGGCATGAGCTTTGCGCTGATCTTCGGCGTGGCCATCGGGACGTATTCGTCGATCTTCGTCGCCTCCGCAATCATCCGGACCACGGGTGTGGCGCGCGAGAAGAAGCCGTTGGAAGACGTGCCGGGTTTCCAGGGCGCCGGCTGACGGGGCGGGCTGGCTTCAGCGCGGGCCGATCATGTCCTCCGGGCGGACAACGCGGTCATAGGTTGCCTCGTCGACATAGCCGAGGGCAAGGGCGGCCTCTTTGAGTGTGGTGCCTTCCTTGTGCGCCTTCTTGGCGATCTGCGTGGCGCGGTCATAGCCGATCTCGGGGGCGAGCGCGGTGACCAGCATGAGCGAGCGCTCCATCAGGTCGGCGATCCGTTCGCGGTTGGCCTCGATGCCGGTGACGCAGCGCTCGGTGAAGCTGTTGCAGGCGTCGGCCAGAAGGCGGATCGACTGCTGCATGGCGTAGGCAATCACCGGCTTGTAGACGTTGAGCTCGAAATGGCCCTGGCTGCCAGCGAAGGTGATGGTGGTATGGTTGCCGATGACCTGGGTGCAGACCATGGTCATTGCCTCGCACTGGGTCGGGTTGACCTTGCCCGGCATGATCGAGGAGCCGGGCTCGTTCTCCGGCAGGGCCAGTTCGCCAAGGCCGGAGCGGGGGCCGGAGCCGAGGAAGCGGATGTCATTGGCGATCTTGAACAGGCTCGCCGCCAGCGTATTCAGTGCGCCATGGGCCGACACCATGGCGTCATGAGCCGCCAGGGCCTCGAACTTGTTGGGTGCGGTGACAAAGGGCAGGCGCGTATAGGCGGCGACTTCCTCAGCGAAGGCCTCGGCAAAGCCCGGCCGGGCGTTGAGGCCGGTGCCGACGGCGGTGCCGCCCTGGGCGAGCGGGAACAGATAGGCGAGCCCCTCATCAATGCGGCGCAGGCCAAGGTCGAGCTGGGCGACATAGCCTGACAATTCCTGGCCAAGGGTCAGCGGCGTGGCGTCCTGGGTGTGGGTGCGCCCGATCTTGATGATATCACGAAAGGCCCGGGCCTTGTCGTTAAGGGCATTGCGCAGCCGGGATAAGGCTGGCTTGAGGGCGTGCTCGATCTCCTCTGCGGCGGCAATGTGCATGGCGGTCGGGAAGGTATCATTGGAGCTCTGCGAGCGGTTGACGTGGTCGTTGGGATGGACCGGCTGCTTGGAGCCAATCACCCCACCGAGCGTCTCGATCGCCCGGTTGGCGATCACCTCATTGGCGTTCATGTTGGACTGGGTGCCCGAGCCCGTCTGCCAGACCGACAGGGGAAAGTGCGCGTCGAGCTTGCCCTCGGCAACCTCGCCGGCCGCGCTCGCGATGGCATCGGCCAGGCGCGGCTCGAGAGTGTCGAGACGCTTGTTGGCGAGCGCGGCAGAGCGCTTGACAATGCCGAGCGCGCGAATGAGCGGCTTGGGCATGGTCTCGGTCCCGATCGGGAAGTTGAGCAGGGAGCGGGCCGTCTGGGCCCCGTAATATCGGTCGGCGGGCACCTCCAGCGGGCCGAAGCTGTCGGTTTCTGTGCGGGTCTCGCCGTTCATGCCGGTTTCTGCCATCGCTTTCGCCCCTTGTCGTCTCGTGCGCCTTGCCATGCGCGGCGTTTAGCAGGGCGGGTCAGGCGGCGTCCAGCGGGTCGCCCGCCTCGCCGAGGATTTCAGGGAGCGTCCAGCGCAGGGTGTCATCGGTCGGCGTGTCCGGCTCGTGGGTCGCGAAGGACAGCGCCGCGATGCGGGCGGCCTGCCCGTGCAGGACGTCGAGGCGTTCCTCGACCTTGCGGCGGAGTGTCGGTGTGATGCGGTCCTCGATATTGCTTCGGGCGACAAGGATCTCGCGGATCCAGCCCGGTCGCGGGTCGCTGGCGCGCGACCAGGCGAGTTTGTAGAGGTGCTCGACAATGTGCCGGGTCAGTCCGAGGACCTGATTGAGTTCCGCGCGTCCCAAGTCTCCCACCTCCTCTTCCAGGTGGGCGACATCAAGGCCCAGCTCGGCGAGCGCGTCGGCGTGCTCGCGGATGAGACGCGCCTGACGCTCCGACCAGAGGAAGAAATCCTCATCATACAGCCCGGCCTCGGGCAGGGGGCGCAAATCATCGGCCATCCTGCATCTTCTAACACGCCGGCCGGTGGCAAGGCGAGGGTCAGGCGGCGTCCAGCGGGTCGCCCGCCTCGCCGAGGATTTCAGGGAGCGTCCAGCGCAGGGTGTCATCGGTCGGCGTGTCCGGCTCGTGGGTCGCGAAGGACAGCGCCGCGATGCGGGCGGCCTGCCCGTGCAGGACGTCGAGGCGTTCCTCGACCTTGCGGCGGAGTGTCGGTGTGATGCGGTCCTCGATATTGCTTCGGGCGACAAGGATCTCGCGGATCCAGCCCGGTCGCGGGTCGCTGGCGCGCGACCAGGCGAGTTTGTAGAGGTGCTCGACAATGTGCCGGGTCAGTCCGAGGACCTGATTGAGTTCCGCGCGTCCCAAGTCTCCCACCTCCTCTTCCAGGTGGGCGACATCAAGGCCCAGCTCGGCGAGCGCGTCGGCGTGCTCGCGGATGAGACGTGCCTGACGTTCCGACCAGAGGAAGAAATCCTCCTCATACAGCCCGGCATCGGGCAGGGAACGCAGATCATCGGCCATCGTGCATCCTATATCACGGCGGCAGGCAGCAAGGCGAGGAGTGCGGCGCTTGGGCGAGGCGGGCTGGACATCGAATGGCAAGGTGCGCGCGCGGCTGAATGAAGACGGCGCCCTTGAGGTGCGCTGTCACGGGCTGACGACGCAGACAAAATACTACAAGCCGCTGGTCAGGGAGTTCTTCCGCAAGGAATTCCGCCTGCGCCCCGGCCATGGTGACTACGCGGTCCATATCGTCATGGAATATACCGGCGACCCGCCCTGGATGGACCTCGACAACCTCGCCAAGGCGCTGCTCGACAGCGTCAACGGCTACGCCTTCCACGACGACCACCAGGTCGCCCGCCTGCTGGTGGAGCGCCGCGTCGGTGAGCGCGAGGGCATCTGGATGCGCGTGGAGGCGCTGTGACGT
>CAYPQD010000072.1:0-10901 GCA_964412785.1 uncultured Hyphomonadaceae bacterium | reverse complement strand
TGGGGCGCCGACGCGCAGTCGCGCTTGCCCTGCGCTGCTTGGATCGGTTCCGATCCATGCAGCTTGGTATCACACAGGCCGATCCAGAAACCGGTTGAACGCAGGTCGAAGACAGCTGCGCCGGGGCCGCGGATGAGTCTTCATCCGCGCACATTGGTATTAAGGATGCGCGACACGGTTTCGGCCCGCTCGCCCTCCAGGGTCGTGGAGTTCTCCAGATCGCCGAGCAGCAGGACGTAATCGGTCCTGTTATCCGTTCGCTCAACCGTATTCCATTGAACGCCAGAATTCAACGGCATTTCATTGAGTGGGGGGCCGGCAGCGGTCAGACGCGCCGGAATGTCCGCGTCCGCCGCGCCGTCCTGCGGCTCAGATCCCGACCCCCAGCACGTCGGCGACCGAGAAGACGTCCTTGTCGCCGCGCCCGCACATATTCAGCACGATCAGGCCGTCCGGTCCGAGGGCCCCGGCCACCTCGCCGACGCGGGCTATGGCGTGGGCGGGTTCCAGAGCCGGGATGATGCCTTCCAGCCGGGCGCACAGCTGGAACGCGTCCAGCGCTTCGCTGTCGGTGGCGGAGAGGTATTCCGCGCGGCCCGTTTCCTTCAGCCAGGCGTGTTCCGGCCCGATCCCCGGATAGTCGAGGCCGGCAGAAATCGAGTGGGCGTCAACGATCTGGCCGTCATCGGACTGCAACAGGTAGGTGCGGTTGCCGTGCAGGATGCCGGGCTTGCCACCGGTCAGGCTGGCAGCGTGCTGGCCGCTTTCGACGCCATGCCCGGCCGCCTCGACACCGATCAGGCGCACGCTTTCATCCTCCAGGAAGGGATGGAACAGGCCGATCGCATTGGAGCCACCGCCGATACAGGCCATGGCAACATCCGGCAGGCGGCCCTCTCGCTGAAGCATCTGGGCCTTTGCCTCGCGGCCGATCACCGACTGGAAGTCGCGCACGATCCGGGGATAGGGATGCGGGCCGGCGGCGGTGCCGATCACATAGAAGGTGTCGGCCACATTCGTCACCCAGTCGCGCAGCGCCTCGTTCATGGCGTCCTTGAGTGTGCCGGTGCCGGACGAGACGGGCACGATCTGCGCGCCGAGGAGCTTCATGCGGAAGACATTCGGCTTCTGGCGCTCCACATCGGTCTCGCCCATGAACACGGTGCACGCCAGGCCGAAGCGGGCACACACCGTGGCAGTGGCCACGCCATGCTGGCCGGCGCCGGTCTCGGCGATGATCCGCGTCTTGCCCATGCGGCGTGCCAGCAGGACCTGGCCGAGACAGTTGTTGATTTTGTGCGCGCCGGTGTGGTTGAGCTCATCGCGCTTGAAGTAGATCCTGGCGCCGGCGAAGTGTTCCGTAATGCGTTCTGCGAAGTAGAGCGGCGAGGGCCGCCCGACATAATTGGCGAGCAGGTCGTCAAATTGCTCCTGGAAGGCAGGGTCGGCCTTCGCTGCGCTGTATTCGCGCTCAAGGTCCAGAACCAGAGGCATCAGCGTTTCGGCGACATAGCGTCCGCCGAACGAGCCGAAGCGGCCCTCGGCGTCCGGCCACTGGTCCCAAGTGTTGCGTGCATCCATTTCGTGCGGTCCTGCCTGATCGTTACACGAGACGTTCTAGACCGCCCGGGCCGCGGCGACAAAGCGGCGGATCAGGTCGGGGTCCTTGACACCCCTTGTGCGTTCCACTCCCGAGGAGACATCGACCGCCTCGGCCCCGGTCGTGGCAATCGCGCCGGCAACGGTTTCGGGCGTCAGGCCACCGGCGAGCAGCCAGGGTTTCGGTGCCTGCCAGCCCGTGAGCAGCGACCAGTCGAACGCTGCGCCATGGCCGCCTGTGCGGGCCGCGCCGGCCGGCGGTTTCGCGTCGAGCAGAAGGCGGTCCGCGGCGGTGTGGCGCAGGGCTTGGCCGAGGTCCTCGCGGGACGAGATGCCCAGCGCCTTCCAGACCTCGCACCCTGTCATCGCCCTGATGGCGGCAACCCGCTCGGCAGTTTCGGCGCCGTGAAGCTGGATGACCGGCATGCCGAGGTGCGCGACGATGCTGATCAGCCGGTCATCGGGATCGCTGAGAAGGGCAACCGGCCGGGCGCGTCCGACCGCTTCCAGTAGGGCGGGTACGCGCTCGGGTGTCACGGCGCGCGGACTTGCCGCAATGAAGACGAGGCCGATCCAGTCCGCGCCGGCCTGTGCCGCCAGCGCGACAGTCTCCGGATCGCTGAGCCCGCAAATTTTCACTCTCGCCATGCCGGCCAGGTGGCGGCAAAGCCCCGGCCCGGTCAAGCGGTGTTGCGCGGGCCGGTGTCACGCGGGGTTGATGGAACGGGACCGGGCGTGATGTGCATGGCCGGCCCGCAGGGGCTATCTGTCGGTGAGAGCCATGAGAGGATGCCGCCATGACCCGAGTCCCCCTGCTGTCCGCCGCGCTGGCTGCTCTGGCGCTCGCCCTGTCGCCGGCATCGGCGAGTGCCGAGGCGCGCGCCGATGCGGCCCATGCCGAGGCGCCTGCGCCGCGCCATGCCGCGTGGAGCGGCCTGTTACAGCGCTATGTGGCGGAAAGCGCCGACGGCGTGAACCGGTTCGATTATGGGGCGCTGAAGGCCAGTGCGGCCGATCGTGCCACGCTCGACGCCTATATCGCCGGGTATGCCGATCTCGATTTCGAAGGACTTGGCCGCGGCGAGGCGTTTGCCGCCTGGGCCAACCTCTACAATGCGCTCACCATCCAGCACATTATCGGCCGGTATCCGGTCAGGTCGATCCGCTCCGGATACATTGTCGGGCCGTGGAAAAAGGTGAAGACGGTGGCTGGTGGCCGCACAGTCTCGCTAGACGACATCGAGCACAAGATCCTCAGGCAGCAGTTTGACGACCCGCGGGTGCACTATGCAGTCAACTGCGCGTCCTATGGTTGCCCCAACCTCATGACCCGCGCCTGGGAGGCGGCCACGCTCGACGCGGACCTTGACGCGGCCGCGCGGGCGTATGTCAACCATCCCCGCGGGGTCAGCGTGCGCGAGCGCGGCGGTCTGCGCGTCTCGACCATTTATAAATGGTTCCGGGAAGATTTTGGCGGCAGCGAAGCCGGCGTGATAGACCATCTGCGCCAGTTTGCAGAGCCGGAGCTTCTTGCCGCGATCAACGCCAATCCCGACATCAAGGATCACGATTATGACTGGGCGCTCAATGACATCCAACGCTGAGGCCGCCGGGCCTGACCCGGAAGCGACGAGACAGGGGCGCACGGCCCTCTGGATCAGGCTGTGGCCGCTGTATGTGATCGCGGCGGGCCTGGGCGCGGCGTGGTATGCAGGCCTGTTCGACCTGCTGTCGCTGGAGACGCTGAGGGCACAGCAGGAGACGCTGTCGGCCTTTGTCGCCAACAATCTGTTGCTGGCGATCGCCGCCTATCTTGCGGTCTATGCCCTGGCGACCCTGTTCATGCTGCCGGGCGCGCTTTGGATCACGATCGCCGGTGGCCTGCTGTTCGGTCTCGCTGGCGGAACGGCAGCAACGGTAATCGGTGCGACGCTGGGTGCAAGCGCGCTCTTCTTCGCGGCAAAGACCTCCCTCGGCGAGACCCTGCGCAACCGGGCGGGGCCGTTCCTGCGCCGTATGGAGCGCGGCTTCCGCGAGAATGAGGTCAGCTATATGTTCGCCATGCGACTGTTCCCGGTTGTGCCCTTTCCGGTCTCGAACATTGCGCCGGCGCTGCTTGGCGCGCGCTACCACAATTATCTGGTCACCACCGCGCTGGGGATCATTCCGGGCGCAGCCGCCTACACCTGGATCGGCGCCAGTCTCGGTGCCAGCCTCGACCCCGATGAAACCCAGAGCCTGTTCGGGGTCGTCCAGAACTTCGTCCCGGCCTTCGTGGCGCTCGCGGTGGTGTCGCTGCTGCCGGTCGCCTACAAGAAGGTCTTCGGCAGGAAGGCCGCCACCGAGCTTGAGGAGGCCGGCCAATGACTGATGCCACCCTGCCCCATGCCAATGCGCGCAGCCCCGTCAGCGGCGAGACCGATCCGGAGCGAACCGCGACCGAACCAGCGGCGAATGCCGTCGGCGCAGCGCCCGCACGCGCGCTGGAGGCAGACCTTGCCGTGATCGGCGCCGGCTCGGCCGGCCTGTCGGCGGCTGCCGGCGCGGCCATGCTCGGCCTCAGGGTCGTGCTCTACGAGAAGGGCGAGATGGGCGGCGACTGCCTCAATTATGGCTGCGTTCCGTCCAAGGCCCTCCTGTCGGCTGCGAAGGCCGCTCAGGATGCCCGCGACGCGGCGCGGTATGGGGTTCACGTCGACATGCCGCGTGTCGACTGGGCCGGCGTCAGGGCGCATGTGGAGGGCGCGATCGCCACGATTGCCCCGGTCGACAGCCAGGAGCGGTTCGAGGGCCTCGGCGTCACCGTGATCCGCGAGCCGGCGCGCTTTGCCGATCCGAAGACGCTGGTTTCGGCCTCGACCCGCACGAAGGCCCGCCGGATCATCATCGCCACGGGCTCGCAGGCCGTCGTCCCGCCGATCCAGGGGATCGCCCGTGTTCCCTATCTCACCAATGAGACGATCTTTGGTCTCGATGAGCAGCCCGCCCACCTGATCATTCTCGGCGGCGGGCCGATCGGCATGGAAATGGCGCAGGCCTTCCGCCGTCTCGGCAGCCAGGTGACCCTGATCGAGCGCGACCGGGTGCTCGCGCGGGCTGACGCCGGCCATGCCGCGATCGCGGCCGATGTGCTCCGCAAGGAAGGTGTGACGCTGCTGGAGGGCCACTCCGCGGCCGAGGTCGCCGGCGGGGCCGGACAGGTCACGGTGCGCACAGAAAGCGCCGAGGGCGGCCGCACGGTCACCGGCAGCCATGTGCTGGTCGCGCTCGGCCGCCGCGCCGTGCTGGACGGGCTGGACCTGGACGCCGGCAAGGTCGCCTGCGACGCCGGCGGCGTCACGGTGAAGGATACGCTGCGCTCGGTCTCCAATGGCCGGGTCTGGGCGCTTGGCGATGTTGCCGGGGCGGGCCAGTTCACCCACCTTGCCGGCTGGCACGCCTCGGTGTTCGTGCGTCGCGCGCTCTTCAAGTCGCCGGCGTCGAAGGCCTCCAGCCTGCCCCTGCCATCGGTCACCTACACCGCGCCTGAAATTGCCCAGATCGGCCTCACCGAGGCGGAGGCGCGCGCCAGCCATGGCGATAGCGTGTCGGTCTCCGCGTTTCCGTTCCACGACAACGACCGGGCGATCGCCGAGGGCAAGACGCTCGGCGAGGCGAAGCTGATCATTCGCAAGGGCAAGCTGCTTGGCGCCTCGATCGTTGGCGAGGGCGCGGGCGAGATCGTCCAGCTTGTCGGCCTTGGCATGTCGAACGGGCTCGGCGTGAAGGATCTCACCAATTTCATCTCGCCCTATCCGACGCGGTCGGAGGCGGTGAAACGAGCGGCGTCCGCCCATTTCGCGCCAACCGTCTTTGGACAGGGTGCGCGGCGCCTGGTCGGCTTGCTGCAACGCATTCCCTGACACGCTGGCTGCTGGACGGCGCCGGCCAGTCGCGTCACTGTCCGCCGGCATGGCGAAAAGCGTTTCTGGTTCGCAGGGTGGAATGATGGGCTGGTTCGCCAGCCTGTCATTCCGCCTGTTCTGGGTGACGATTGCGGTAATCCTGCTCGTCGAACTCCTGATTTTCGTGCCAAGTGCGGTCAACTATCGCTCCGCCTGGCTGGAAGAGCGCGTCCAGGCCGCCAGGATTGCCGCGCTGGCCCTGGAAGCCTCGCCCTCGCGCGACGTCTCGCGCGAGTTGTCCAGCGCGCTGCTCGCCGGTGCGGAAGTGCTTGCTGTCACCGAGATCGAGGACGGCATGCGTTTCCAGATCCTGCCGGCCCAGTTCGTCCAGCCCATGGTGATGCGTATGGTTGACCTGCGCAATGAGTCGACGGTGGCCGCATGCCACGAGACCCTGCGCACCTTTCTTGCCGGCGACGACCAGGCGCTGATCGTCCGCGCGGAGGGCATGGCGCCAGACCGGCTTGTTGAAGTGCTCGTCCTGGAGGCGCCGCTGCGCGATGCGCTGCAGCGTTTCGGCTGGCGTATCCTCGGCCTGTCTCTGCTGATCTCGCTCAGCGCCGGCGGACTGATCTATGTCCTGCTCCTCCTCCAGGTTGTCGGCCCGGTCCGGAGGGTGACCGTGTCGGTGGAGCAGTTCCGCGACGATCCGGGCAGCTGGACGCGGCGGCTCGCGCCAACCACGCGCCGCGACGAGATCGGCCGTGCCCAGAATGCGCTTGCCGACATGGAAAGCGCCGTCGCCGCCAGCTTCCGCCAGCGCCAGCGCCTGGCAGAACTCGGCGAGGCGGTGGCGCGCATCAACCACGACCTGCGTGGTTCCCTGGCCACCGCGCAGCTTGTCGCCGACACCCTGGCCCGCTCCGACGATCCGCGCGTGCAGCGGGCCGCGCCGCGGCTGGAGCGCGCGATCGAGCGGGCGATCGCCCTTGCCACCGACACGTTGCAGTACGGCAAGGCGACGGCGCCGGCGCCGGACCTTTCCGTGCGGGCGCTGCGCCCGATCGTTCAGGAAGCCGCCGAAGAGGCGCTGGCACGTTTCCCCGACATTGACTGGCACAATACCGTGCCTGAGGACGCCGCGGCGACCTGCGACGCCGACAGCGTGCATCGCATCCTCGCCAACCTCGTGCGCAACGCCGCCCAGGCCATGGATGGGGCGGGGCGCGTCTCGGCCGGCTGGGCGGCGCCGCAGCTCACCCTTGCCGACACGGGCCCCGGCCTGCCGAACGGCGTCAGCAAGACCCTGTTCAAGCCCTTCTCCCAGAGCAAGCGGCGCGACGGCACCGGGCTTGGCCTTGCCATCGCGCGCGATCTTGCACGCGCCATGGGCGGCGACCTGCGGCTTGCGCAGACCGGGGAAGACGGCACGACCTTCACGCTTGTCCTGCCGGACAGGAATGGGAGCGGGCAAGGCAGCGATGGAAACGGCTGAGGCCTATCGTCCGCCGCCTGGTCCGCTGCGCCTCCACCATGTGGATCAATGCCTGGTGATTGCCGAAAAGCCGCCGGGCCTGCTCTCGGTGCCGGGGCGCGGGGCAGACAAGGCCGACTGTGCCGAGGCGCGGGTGGCCGCCCTTTGCCCAGGCGCGCGGCATGTCCACCGGCTCGACATGGAGACCTCAGGGCTCATCGTGTTCGCGCGCTCAGCCAGCGCCCATCGCGCACTGTCGGAGGCGTTCGCAGCCCGCCGGGTTGCCAAGCGCTATGTCGCGCTGGTGAGCGGGGCGCTCGCCGGTGAGTCCGGGCAGGTCGAGGTGCCGCTGATCACCGACTGGCCAAACCGGCCGCGCCAGCGCGTCGATACCGAGGCCGGCAAGCCCGCCCGTACCGACTGGCAGGTGCTCGCACGCGGCACCGGCTGGACCCGGCTCGCGCTAACCCCCGTCACCGGGCGCAGCCACCAGCTCAGGGTCCATCTTGCCCATCTCGGCCACCCGATCCTCGGTGACCGTCTCTATGGCGATCCCGGCGCGGCGCCGCGCCTCATGCTCCATGCCGAGACTCTCGCCTTGCCGCACCCGCTTACCGGCGCGAGCCTGACGGCAGAGGCGAAGCCGCCCTTCTGACTGCGCCAACTGATCTGCCGGCCCTGAGTCTGCGTAAACACAAGAGTTTACCACAAAGTGTAGCGGGAGCGCCGCAATGGCCGATGAAGAGCCCCAAGACGAGAGGCAGGCGCTGGTGCTTGGCTTTGCCCGGCTGATGATGGGCACGGCCACCGATCCGCTTGCCTATGCCCGAGAGCGCGGTTGGATAGACGCCGATGGCGCGGTCACGCGGGCCGGCGAAGACCTGATCGAGGCCCTGTCAGAGCAGGCCGGCACGCGTACCGTCTTCCGCGGCGTCTGATCAGGGATCACGCGCGTCAAGAGCACGGGCGACGCCCTCGCGGCGCGGGTCGGCCCCGCCTTCGAGACCGTCCTCGCGCACCACGATGACGTGCAGGCCAGAATTCTCGCCCTCGCGCTCCTGCACCGTGTAGCCGACCGACCGCAGGATCGCCGACCAGTCCGGTCCTTTCGCCACATCAATTTCCACGCCCACCGTTTCGCCCCGCGCGATCACGTTTGGCAGGTCGATGGCGGCCTGGGCGCTGAGGCCCCAGTCGAGCACGCCCACCAGGGTCTTCGACACATAGGCCACGATCGAATTGCCGCCGGGAGAGCCCGTCACCATGACGAGGGCGTTGGTGTCGGAATCAAACACAAGGGTCGGCGACATCGACGAGCGGGGGCGCTTGCCGCCGGCCGGCGCATTGGCAAGCGGCAGGCCGGCGAGATCCGGCTTGCGGGCGAAATCCGTCAGCTCATTGTTGAGCAGGATTCCATGGACCATGCGCGATGACCCGAATGCCGCTTCGACAGTCGCGGTCATCGAGACGGCATTGCCGTTTTGGTCGATCACGGAGATCTGGGTCGTGCCGGGCGCGCCGGTGGTGGTATCGCGGCCCCACAGGCCGATCATCGAGCCGGAGCCAAGAACGGCTCCAGGGTCGCCCGGCGTCGGCACGGCACCCGGCTCGAACACCTGCTGCGCGCGGGCATCGAGATAGGCCGGATTGACGAGGTCTGCCGCCGGCACGGGCACGAAATCAGGATCGGCGACATAGTGGTCGCGGTCGGCATAGGCAAGGCGCTGGGCATCGACCCAGGCCAGCAGGCGCGCCTCCTCGCTCGTCTCGCCGGCCGGAAGCAGGCGCTCGTAGAGGCCAAGGATCATCGCCTGGGTGATGCCGCCAGAGCTTGGTGGCGGAGCCGAGCAGACCCGGTAGGTCCGGTAGCGCCCGCACAGCGCCGGGCGTTCGATCACCTCATAGGAGGCCAGATCCTCAAGCGTCATCAGGCCGGGTGCCGGCTCGCGGCGCACCGCCTCGACAATCGCCTCGGCCACCCGGCCGGTATAGAATGCTTCCGGCCCGATCAGCGCCACCGACTTCAGGAGCGCAGCATAGTCCGGATTGTCGCGCACGCTGCCTTCCGCCAGTGGCTCTCCGCCCGGATAGAAATAGGCCGCCGAGGCCGGGTCCTCGTCGAGCCGGATGAACTGGCGCAGGCGTGCATTGCCGAGCAGGCCGGCGAGCCGGGGCGACACCTCGAAGCCATCCTCGGCGAGGCGGATCGCGGCATCGAACAGCGCCGCCCACGGCAAAGCGCCATGGGCGTCATGGGCCGCCTTGTAGAGCGCGACCTGCCCGGGAACCCCGGTGGCGCGGCCTGACTGCCAGGCCTCGACAAAGCCCATCACCTCGCCATCCTCGATGAAGTGGGCCTCGTCGGCAGCCGCCGGTGCCGTCTCGCGGCCGTCATAGACCTGCAGGCTGCCGGACTCGCGATCATAAACCAGCATGAACGCGCCGCCGCCCAGGCCGGAGCTCTGTGGCTCGACCAGCCCAAGCACCGCATGCACCGCAATCGCGGCATCGACCGCGTGACCGCCCCGGCGCAGGATGTCGAGGCCGGCCTCCACAGCCCGCGGGTCGGCCGCCGCCACCATGGCGCCCTTGTCCCAGGCCGCGGACTGGGCAGGCGGTGAGGGTGGCGGCGCCTCCGGCTCGTCCCGGCGGCCGCAGCCGGCAAGGAGAATGAGCCCGGTCAGGATCAGGCAAAGGATTGTAAACCGCATACGCAACACCCCCGTGAAGGAACAGCAGGCCCGCGCCGCGCCGACGTCAGCTTGGCTCTGACCCAGCACGAGGTTAGAGGAGGCGCTCGACTTAGGAAAGGGCAGGGCAGATGACGCGCCCGGGACCGCATAATCTGATCACCGACGTCGCCGGCGTGACAGTGGGCCAGGCGGCGGATGCGCGGGTGCGCACAGGTACCACCGTCATCCTTGCGGAACGCCCGGCGGTGGCGGCCGCCGCGATTGCCGGGGGCGGGCCCGGCACGCGCGAGACCGATCTCCTTGCTGCCGACACACTGGTGGACGCCGTTGACGCCATCGTGCTGTCGGGCGGCAGTGCCTATGGCCTTGCCGCCGCTGACGGGGTCGCGGCCGCACTCGGTGCCGCGGGCCGTGGTTTCGGACTGGTTGACCGGCCCGGCGTGCCGCGCACACCGATCGTGCCGGCGGCGATCCTCTATGATCTGGCCAATGGCGGCGACAAGACCTGGGGCGAGGCGCCGCCCTATGCGGCGCTCGGCCGCGCAGCCCTCGCGGCGGCCGGTGAGACCTTCACCCTCGGCCGCGCTGGTGCGGGCTTTGGTGCGATGGCGGGTGAGCACCCGGGTGGTACCGGTTCGGCGAGCGTCGTTACCGGAGACGGGCTGACAGTCGCCGCCCTGGCAGCGGTCAACTGTTTCGGCTCCGTCACCCTGCCTGGCAGCGCCTGCTACTGGGCCTGGCCGTTCGAGTGCGCGGGCGAGTTCGGCGGGATGCGCCCGGACAACCGGGCCCCCGCTTTCGACCCGGAGGATTGGGGCGCGGCGAAGGCGAACCCCTTTCCCGGGACCAACACCACAATTGCCTGCGTCGCCACCGATGTGGCGCTCACCCCAGGCGAGGCGCGCCGCCTCGCGCAGATGGCCCTTGCCGGTTTTGCCCGCGCCATCCGGCCGGTGTTCACCCCCTTCGATGGCGACACCGTCTTCATCCTGTCGACCGCTGCGCGGCCGCTGCCGGAGCCGGCGGCCTTCTCGCTCGCACGCCTCGGGGAACTGGCTGCCTCGACGCTTGCGCGCGCGATCGCCCGCGGCGTCCACGAGGCAAAACGCAGCCCCGCCTCACTGGGCGCTTGAACCGCCCGCCCCGCGCGGTTATGTCTCCGCCCTCGCCGGCATGGTCCGATAGCTCAGCTGGATAGAGCACTAGACTACGAATCTAGGGGTCGGGGGTTCGAATCCTCCTCGGACCGCC
>CAYPQD010000071.1:0-10918 GCA_964412785.1 uncultured Hyphomonadaceae bacterium | reverse complement strand
CCTTCTTGTAGCTGATGAAGATATCCGCCAAGTCGCGCCCCTGTTCCAACCGGAACCAGATAAAACAGGAATGAACGGGCTGTCACCCATGCCCTTTCCCGCCGGGCCCTCAAGGCTCGCTTTAAGCCTGTTCATCGATGAGGACGATGTGCTGGTCTTCGGGGCGCCTTGCGTCGGGATCGAGGTCGAGGCCGAGACGCAGCTTGGTGTAGAACAGGAGCGCGCGCCGCGTGGCAATCTCCGCCCGGCCGTCCTGCATGCCATAGTCGCGTTCGATGATGCGCTTCTGGTCCTCGCCGAGGCGGGGATTGGCAGCGATGGTCAGGGTGACACGGGTCTGCCAGTCGCTGTCCTCCAATGGGGAGACCTCGCTGAAAGGGCCCAGTTCGGCCCCGGACAGGCGGCCCAGCACATAGTCGCGAAAGGCATTGGCCTCGACATCGCGGGCGCGGGCGTGCCAGCGAAAGCCATCATGGGCCAGCGCATGGGGCTCCAGCGTGCGCATCCGTCCCTGGGTCGAGCGGAAGGAGACGTATGCGGCGGTCATCTGGCGGCGCTCGCCAATCGCACGCAGCACGGTGCGCAGGATGTCCGGCGCGACCGGGCGTGTCGGCGTGACCGCAACATCCACATCCAGCGAAGCTGACAGTTCGTCGCGCTCCAGAATGCCTTCGGCCACAAGCCGCAGGCGCCCCAGCGTGCCGGCCGGGTCGGGGCTGAACAGGATCGGCTCAAAGCCCGGAGCCGTACGATAGGTCTTGGCGCTCTTGTCATAAACGAGGTTGCCCGGCGCCAGGTCCTGGTAGCGGGTGAGATCGCCGGAGGCCTGCTGCTCGGAAATCCCGAAATGATCGACAAGGTCGCTGCGATTGACGCGGTCGGTCCACCAGGCGCGCTCTTCAAGGAAGAGCAAGCGCGCGGCCACGGCCCAGCCGAGGGAATCGGAAATATCGGCCGGTTTGGGCATTGACTCCTCCATATGCATCGCCATACTCGATGCATCTAGTTTATTGCTGTATCAGCTTTGCTGATGCGTCCAAGAGTTAAATGCGAATCGCGCCTTTGACCAGCCAGCGCGCGCGCAGACTGGGCAAGACCGGGACGCAGGCCGGGTGGCGTTGCGGTTAGCGGGGCGCGTGCGTGCGCGCCGCAGTTGTGGGGAGCACATGATTACTGCCAGAACCTGCACAGGCCCGCCAGATGCCCCGCTCCCGAGGCCGCGCGCAGCCCGATTGTCCAGCCGCCAGTTTCCCAATGCAAGGAGCTCCAAAAATGTCTGACACTGGTTTCGACCTTGAGCAGATGCCGTTCATCTCGAGCACATTTGCCGAAAATCCCGAGCCGCGTTGCCCGTGCATCCTCCTGCTGGACACGTCCGGCTCGATGTCCGGTCAGCCAATTGCCGAGCTCAATGGGGGGTATGCGCGCTTCATCAGTGAACTGCGCGAGGACGCCCTGGCTTCAAAGCGCGTGGAGCTTTGCGTCATCACATTCGGCCCCGTCGAATTGCGCCAGGATTTCGCAACACCTGACCAGATCTATCCAGAGGCATTTCAGGTTTCTGGCGACACGCCCATGGGCGCAGCCATCAAACGGGCGATCAAGGAACTGAAATTGCGCAAGGAGGCCTACCAGCAGAATGGGGTGCCTTATTACAGGCCCTGGATCTTCATGATCACGGACGGCGCGCCGACCGATGCCTGGGCCGGTGCGGCCAAAGCCATTCGCAAGGGCGAGGCGAGCAACAGTTTCGCCTTCTTTGCCGTGGGCGTTCGAGACGCAGACCTTGCCACACTGGCGGAGATTTCCGACCGAGACCCGCTCAAGCTCAAGGGCCTGCAATTTGCCGAACTGTTCCGCTGGCTGTCGAATTCGCTGAAATCGGTGTCGCACAGTGCGCCGGGCGACAAGATTGCCCTGCCAGCACCGTCCGGCTGGGGCGAGGTCTGAACCGGTGCCGGGATGGCGATGGGCGATGGCGTGCGAGACGGGTGCGCGCCACATAGCCAGTGGTGGACCTTGCGAGGATGCCTGTGCGGCGCGTGAAATTGCCAGCGCGAACGGGCCGGTGCTGGTGGTTGCGGTGGCCGACGGGGCCGGCTCTTCCGCGCTGGCCCAGATCGGGGCGCAGGAAGCGGTTGGCCATTTCTGCGATGGTGCCGCGCGTGCCCTTGGCGGGCTTTCAGGACCGCCGGACGTTGTGGACCTGCGCGCCATCATGCAGGCCACGCGCGACCACCTGGAACGGCTGTCGCGCTTTTCCTGCCGGCCGCTGGATAATTACTCCACGACGCTGCTCGCCGCCCTGATCGGCGAGGCCTGGTCGGCCTTCGTGCAGATTGGCGATGGCGCGATTGTGCGCGACACCGACACGCAGGGCGAATGGGGCTGGATGTTCCTGCCGCACAAGGGGCTCTATGCGAACGAGACGGTCTTCCTGACCCATCCCGATGCGGCCGATATCGCGCATGCTGATGTGCTGGCGCATGCGCCCACCGAAATCGCACTTTTTACCGATGGGCTGGAGAATTTGCTGATCCGCGAAGGCGCCGAGCGGCGGGTCGTGGACACATTCTTCAACGAGATGATGCCGCCGGTGCGCGCCCTGGAACGGCCCGGCGAGGATCGCGACCTGTCGAAGGCGCTGGGCAGGTATCTTGGCAGCGACGCGATAAATTCGCGCACCGATGATGACAAGACGCTGGTCCTTGCCACCCGGCTCGATGCTCCAGGCGTCGTGATCGATCAAATGGCATCCGCCGACGCCGATCCCGACTGAGGCAACAGATGACGGACATGCGCACTGTCCCTCTTGGGCGGCAAATTGGTTCGGGCGGTGAAGGCACCGTCTTCGAGATTACCGGCCGGCCGAATGATGTGGCGAAGATTTATCACACGCCGCTTTCAGGGGTGATGGCGGAAAAACTGAAAGCCATGGTGGCGATGGACCCTGGCCCCCTGGCGCGCCAAGCGGCCTGGCCACGGCAGCTTCTGCACGATCCGGCGCGCCGGATTGCCGGCTTCATCATGGACCGCGCCACCGAAGCGCTGGATGTGCATGAGGTCTACAGTCCGCGTGACAGGGTGCAGAAACTGCCCGGCGCGGACTGGGCCTTCCTAGTCAGGGTAGCGCAGAACATTTCCATAGCCTTTGCGGCCGCCCATCAGCAGGGCATCGTGATCGGGGATGTCAATCATGGCTCGGTGCGTGTGTCTGGCGACGGCCGCGTGCGCCTTATCGACTGTGACAGCATGCAGGTCACGGCTGGCGGCAAGGTGCTGCGCTGCCTGGTGGGGGTGGACACCTACACGCCGCCGGAATTGCAGGGCCTGCGTCTTGGCGAGATTGACCGAACGCCCGATCATGACGCGTTCGGCCTGGCCGTGCTGATCTTCCACCTGCTGTTTCTTGGCCGTCATCCCTTTGCCGGCGTGCCACTCAGCAAGACCGCGCCGAGTGATATTGCCGGCGCGATCAAGGCCGGTGCCTATGCCTATACCGCCAGTCCCAGATTGCTGCGCCCGCCGCCGAACGCGCCGGGACCTGACCTGGTGACACAAGACGTGGGCTCGCTTTTCGAGGCCGCTTTCGCGGTGCCGGCGCCAGGCCAACCGCCTGCCCGCCCGAGTGCTCGCGCCTGGCATGACAGGCTTGGCGAGCTTGCCGCCACGATCCGTGTCTGCGGGCGCAACACGGCACATCACTTCTCCAGTGCCGCCGGCAAGTGCCCGTGGTGCGCAGCGGAAGATCGCGGAATTGTGTTCTTTGTAAAGCCCGCAACCGATGCCCGTCCGCTCGTCACGACAGTCGATCGCAAACGGCTGCGCCATGTCTGGGGACAGATCGAAGACGCGGGACATCGCATTGAGGCCAGTCTTTGCTCGCATCCCTTGGGAACAACATCAACATCAAGACAGTTCTACGGGATGTTCGGGGGGCCACCGACCCCACGGCGCTTGGTCAAAACACCTGCCCCACAGCCCTTGGTCAAAACACCTGCCCCACCACCGCGCCGTGGGGCACGGGTCGCCAAACGGCTCACCGATGGCCTCGCATGGCTGCTGTCGCTGGTCTGGCTCATGCTTTCGTTATGGCATCTGGGCTTTCTTGCCGGGTTGCCTGTAACTGCACTGTCGATCGTCATCGCTCGGGCCCTCCTGCGCAAGCGGCTGGCGGCCGAGGCGGAGCAACACAAGAAGAATATCCTGAAGATCAGATCGGTGATCCTGCCCAGTTGTGAGACACAATTGCACGAACTGATGGGCCAGGCGCGCTTGCGCCACCAAACAGCCAGGAAAATTGCAGCAAAGATCAAGAACTTGTCGAAATTGCCGATCCAGCAAACGGGCGATCTCAAAATGACGATCTATCTGGAGAAGTTTTCTATCCGGCCAGGCCTGATTGCAGGTATTGGCGCCTCTCGAGTGGCACAACTCCAGTCTTTCGGAATTGAGACCGCTGCAGATATAGCAGCGAAAGCGTTGTTACAGGTGCCGGGCTTCGGGCCGAGCCTGATCGACCGTCTGATCATATGGCGCAGGGGGCATGAAAAGCGCTTCAAGTTCGACCCGAAGACAGTCAACGACCCGCGCATAATCGCGCGCATGAATGAACAAAAATCCCGCATCATCAATGACAAATCCCGCACGCTGCAGCGCGACTATGAGACAGCGTTGGGTGCCCTGGTAACCGATTTGCAGCGGCTTGAGGTCCTCGAGAACACCATAGAGGCACGTAAATCCGCGATTTTGCCGATGATCCTCAAGGAAAACGAGGCGATCGCGCAGGTCGAAGCCGACAAGGCGCTGTTGCGATGGTGAGAGATTGGCAGAAGGAGAACGGCGCGGGCAGGGAAGGCAGGACGCCGCAAACAGAGGACGGCCTCACGGTTTCGCGGAGGGTTTGCCGCCGGCCCATTCCGGTTCAATTCAGGGCACAACTGCAATTCAGGGTTCAGCTGGACGCCTGGATATTGCTTCCAAACCTGCGTTGGCTCGTCGTGCGCAGCACTCGTCAATACTGTATTCGACTTTCCCCGGAACTGTATTCGACTTGCCCCTGACACCTCCCGCAAGGTGATTGGCACCCTCCTGCCTGAATTGCCGCCGCCCCATTGCTAGCGCGTGGCCCCTTGGCGCGCCAAACGGCCCACTTCTGCAATCCGCTTGAGGCTAAACTGACAAGCCAGCTAGTCAACTGCGGTGTAAAGTCGTTGCGACAGATTGTGGGTTGGGGTTTCCCGGGGATCACCGGCGTACATGTCAGGCGAGTGCGCAGGGCACGCCCGAAACGCTGGAGACCTCCATGGAAAACCTGTCTGTCGGTCAATATGACCTTATCTATAATGCGTTCTCATTCGCATTCGCGACACTTGCGGCGGCGACAATTTTCTTCTGGCTTGGCCGCGGCCAGGTCGCACCGCAATACAAGACGGCGATGACAATCACGGGCCTCGTGACGTTCATCGCGGCCTATCACTATTTCCGCATCTTCGAAAGCTGGAATGGTGCCTTCAATGTGGCGGAAGGGACAATCGAAACAACCGGCTACGCCTTCAACCAGGCTTACCGTTATGTCGATTGGTTGCTGACAGTCCCGCTTCTGCTGGTCGAACTGATCCTCGTCATGGGCTTGAGCCGGGCAGAGACCTTTTCGCGGGCCACACGGTTGGGCCTGCTCGCTGCGTTGATGATCGCGCTGGGCTATCCGGGCGAGATCGCCACGACCGATGCGGGACGGTGGCTGTGGGGCGCCTTGTCGATGATCCCATTCCTCTGGATTGTCTATGAGCTGTTTGTCGGCCTCTCCAAGTCGATTGCAAGCCAACCGGAAGACGCGCGCGGACTGATCAGTGCCGCCCGCTATGTGGTCATCGGCAGCTGGGCATTTTACCCGGTCGTGTACTTTGCCGGCGCCGTCGGGCTCGAAGGCGGTACCGCAACAACGGTCATCGAAGTCGGATACACGATCGCCGATATCACCGCCAAGGCTGTGTTCGGCGTCATGATCTTCATGATTGCCCAGCGCAAGAGCGCTGGCTATTTCGAGCGCCAGAACCCGGCCCTTCAAGCGGCTGAGTAAACACTGGAGGGCTGCCTGTCTCATCGCAGGCAGCCCTCTTTTCTTCATCGCATCACAACGTCCACGGATTTGAAAATGCACGTGCAATATCGAGCTAGACGCTCAGCGCTGGGCGCAGTGAAGCGTGGCCCGCCCGAGACGGGACACGCTGCGGAAGCGGGCGTCTGTCGTCTGCAGCAGACGGGACTACCGACATCTGAGGTGATCGGCGCTGCGCGGAAAGTGGTCAGCATTGCGCGCGCCGAGGTTCAGCGCCTCGCTGCATTGTCGACGCTCAGCTCCGGTGCCGGCTCCCGCAGCCCTGCACACCGTTTGGAGACCGCTTTGCTGGAGCCTTCCCATGCCGCTTGATATGTCTGATGCCCTTGCGTCTTCGCCCCGTCCGGCCCGTGCGATCGTCGCTGGCGCCGGGTTCGGTGGTATCGCGGCTGCCTTGCGCCTGCGCGCGCGTGGCTATGAGGTTGACCTGATAGATCGGTGTGCCCGCCTCGGCGGGCGGGGTCAGGTGTTTGAACACGAAGGCTTTCGCCACGATGCCGGCCCGACCGTGCTGACAGCGCCGCATCTGTTTGAGGAATTGTTCGAGCTCTTCGGGAAGCGACTGTCGGATTATGTCACGATGGTTGAGCCGGATCCTTGGTATCGCTTCTATTTTCACGATGGCAACACGTTTGATTACGGACCGACCGAGGCATCGACTGAGGCAGAAATCGCGCGGCTCTCTCCGACCGACGTGGAGGGCTATCGCCGGCTTGGTGCGTGGTCGCGCAAGATCTATGATGTGGGCTTCACCCGCCTGGCTGATGTGCCCTTCCACTCGGCGGGCTTCATGCTGCGCCAGATCCCGCATCTTCTGCGGCTTCGATCCCATGAAAGCGTCTGGTCCATGGTCAGCCGCTTCATCAGCGATGACCGGATCAGGCGGGCTTTTTCGATCCAGCCGCTGCTGGTGGGCGGCAACCCGTTCGAGACGACCGCCATTTACGGCATGATCAACCATCTCGAACGCAGCCACGGCATCTGGTTTGCGATGGGCGGGACGGGCGCGCTCGTCGATGCCTTCGAAACCCTGATGCGCGAGCAAGGCATCCGCATCAGGCTGAACACGAGCATTGCGAAGATCAGCCTCGATGGGCGCCGCGCGACAGGTGTTGTCCTCGACAGTGGCGAGGAGCTGCCATCCGACATGGTCGTGTCGAACATGGATCCGGTGCATGTCTACCGGAACATGCTGCCCCAGACGGTGCAATCGCCCTGGGTCAGGCGTAAAGCGAAGAATGCCCGTCTTTCCATGGGCCTTTACGTGCTGTTCTTCGGCGCCAACCGGACCTGGCCAGACGTGGCTCACCACACGGTTTGGTTTGGGGCGCGTTACAGGGACCTTCTGCACGATATCTTTCGGCGCAAGGTACTGGCCGATGATTTCTCGCTATACCTCCACCGGCCGACAGCGACCGATCCCAGCTTTGCCCCGCAAGGCAAGGACAGCTTTTACGTCCTCTGCCCGGTGCCCAACCTTGCTGGCGGACAGGACTGGTCGGTTGAGGGCCCCAGGCTTCGCGACCGCATCGTTGGGGCGCTCGACGCGACCATCATGCCGGGGCTGGCAGAGACGATCACGGCTGAATTTGCGATGACACCGGAGGACTTCAAATCCGATTATCTCTCGGTCGACGGCGCAGGGTTTTCGCTGTCGCCGTATTTTTCCCAATCGGCCTGGTTTCGGTTTCACAACCGGGGTGAGGGTGTGAAGAATCTCTATTTCGTCGGCGCCGGCACCCATCCCGGCGCTGGCCTCCCGGGGGTCATATCCTCGGCCAAGATCCTCGACCGGGTGGTGCCATCTCCAGACACCCGCCCGGATATGACTCAGATCAATCAGCCCCTGCCTGTCACATGACAGCCGAGGAGATCTTCACCCATCACGCGCGCAGCTTTGCGCCCGCCGCCCGACTTCTGGCGCGTCCTGACTATGACCGCATCGCCCGGCTGTACGCACTTTGCCGGACCGTGGACGACCTCGCAGATGAAACCGGTGGTCCTGCGATCGCTGCCCGGCTGGCTGGCACGTCTGAGGCGTTGAGCCACAGCTGCACCGACGACCCGCTGGCGGCGGAGGCCCGCGCGCTGTTCGATGGTCGCCCGCAGGGCCTGGCACACTTCGCGCGTCTGGTGGGAACCGTCGCTGCAGACACCGGGCAGACCTGCCTTGGTGATGACGCCGCACTCGACGCCTATTGCATGGGTGTTGCCGGCACGGTCGGTCTCATGGTTTGCGCCCTTTATGACATTCCCGCAGCGTGGCACGGAGCAGCAGCCGATTTGGGCAAGGCGATGCAGCTGACCAATATCTGCCGGGATGTGATTTCCGACGCAGGCGCCGGACGGCGATATCTGCCTTTCACGCTTTGCCCGCACGCGCCCGAAGACATCGCTGCGGGCGGGCTTGCGGCTCACGAAGATGTCCGCCGCGCGGTCGGTGTGCTGCTGACACGCGCCGACGCGCTTTACGCCTCCGGGCGATCTGGCCTGCCGGCATTGCCGTTTCGGTTGCGCCTGGCCGTTGCATCGGCGGCGGCCATGTATCGCGGCATCGGTCAGCAATTGCGCCGCCAGAACTGCAACCCGGCCCGTGGCCGCGCCTTTGTTCCGGCGTGGCGAAAAGTAACACTCGTCACCGGCGAGATTACTCGAAACCTGCTCCCGCCCGGCGATCACTCGGAAAGGCGACACCATGCATCGCCCTGACGTGGATATCGCCATTCTTGGCGGGGGCTGCGCCGGTCTCAGCCTCGCGGTGCGCCTGGCCGGCATGGGGCTGAACTTCTGCGTGATCGAACCGCGTGAGAGCTATCGCGATGACCGCACCTGGAGCTTCTGGCGAACGGCGCGCGATCCGTTTGCCGAGTGCGTCCGCGCCTCCTGGAGCAGCTGGGATGTTTGCGGGCCGAACGGCCTCACGGTCCGGCGCTCGTCCCGGCTGCGTTACGAAACACTTCGGGCGGGCACCTTTTACGACCGGGCATTGTCGGTGATCCACCAAGCACCTTCCGCAGACATTTTTCTGGGCACCGGCGCGCGCGACATCCGCAGGGCGCCGCACGGATGGCAGATTGATACAGACAAGGGGACACTCACCGCCGACCATGTCGTTGACACAAGGCCACCGCGCCGCGTTCCCGGCTATGGACAATTCTTTCTCGGCCGGGAGATCATGGCGGAGCACGCCGTGTTTGATCCGGGCCGCGTTCATCTGATGCATTTCCGCAGGGCGCGCAGCGATGGGATCGATTTTGTCTATATACTGCCCTTTGCCGTGGACCACGCCCTGATTGAGGTGACGTCACTGGCGCCGGTTCACCCGGGACGTGATCTGCTCGACCGGTGGCTCAATGAAGAGATATCGGCGCTTCAACCGGGCGGATTCGAACGGGTCCGCGAAGAAGCCGGCGCATTGCCGATGGAGGTGGGTTTCAGCCAGCCCCGCCAGAGGGGCGTCATCGGCATGGGCCTCGGTAATGGTGCAGCGCGTCCGTCCACGGGGTATGCCTTTCAACGGATCCAGACCCAGGCCGATCATATCGCGGATGCCCTGCGCCGCGGCTGTCCGGCGCACGCGCCGCTCGACGGCCCGGTCACGCGTTTCATGGACAGGGTCTTCCTGCAGGTTCTCCGGACCATGCCCGGGCAGGGACCCGCACTTTTTGAAAGCCTGTTCCGCAAGGCGCCGGAAGACAGGCTCGAACAGTTCCTGTCGGGATCGACCAAGTCCCTCGACCGGCTTTCGGTTATGGCATCGCTTCCCACCTTGCCCTTCCTGCAGGCCGCACTGGTTCCTGCATGAGCGCCGCGCCCGCCTGGCAGACCGTCCTGTTTGCCCTGGCCGCCGGGATTGCGATGATCGTGCAATGGCTGATCGCGCCCGGCTTTGTCCTCCAACTCCTGTTGCTTGGCACCCTGGTCGCAATGCTAGGGCTGCCGCACGGCGCGCTTGACCTGCCGATTGCAGGGCATCTCGGATGGATCCGGGACTGGCGAAGCGGGCTGGTATTCGGGGGCGTCTACCTCGGTCTGGCGGCCAGTGTACTGCTGGTCTGGATGCTGTTGCCCGGCGCTGCACTGGTCGCGTTCCTGGCTTATTCTGCGCTGCACTTTTCCTCTGACTGGTCGGCGGCGCCGGTGCCCCTGCGATGGACGGGCGGTGCTGCCACGATTGGCGCGCCCGCCCTCATCCACCACGACACGGTCGGGTCGCTGTTTGCCAGACTTGCGCCGCCCGCTTCAGCCGACCTGGCTGCAGACATCACCGCCCTGGCCGGGGGCGTGGCTCTGCTTGCATTCATGTCCGCCCTGATCCTGAAACGGGGCACGCCGGGCCGGGCCGCGCTCGAGCAAGCCGTCCTGTGGGCAAGCGCTCTCATTCTTTCGCCGTTGATCTATTTTGCGGTTTACTTTTGCGGCCTGCACTCTGTGCGCCACTTTCATTCGTCCATCCGGGCGGTCCCAAGAGCCCGACGCGCCCTGTTGATCGCAATGCTGGTGTCGGGGCTGACAGCGCTGACAGCGATAATCTGGATGCTGGCGCAGAGCGGCGGGCTATCGACGCGACTGCCGGATGAGGGTTTCCGGGCGATCTTCATCGGCCTTGCAGCTTTGACGGTGCCGCACATGCTGCTTACCGGATATTGGCATAACCAACGCGCTGCGCACCAGCGATGCAATGAACAAATCCATCGAGACGGCCTGTTTCAGGTGAGCGGGTCCCAGAAAACCCGGCAGTGATCTGGGGCTGCGCACACTCTTATCAGGGCGGAAAACGCCCAAATGCCGATCCCT
>CAYPQD010000070.1:0-11077 GCA_964412785.1 uncultured Hyphomonadaceae bacterium | reverse complement strand
CGGAAAGCCCTGCCCCACCCGGGCGGGGCTTTTTCATGGCCAGAAAACGCCCTAGGGCGGCACCGGCTTGCCCGCCCAGTCGAATACCCCACCGGAATCGGCTGGACCGAGTCCCTCGATGACATCGAGGAGATAGCCCGCCGACTGCGCCGGCGTGAACAGCCTGCCATCCGGCACATTGCCCTGGAATGGCTTCGACAGGCCGGTGTCGACCGTCCCCGGATGCAGGCCGACGGCGATGAAGTCGCCATTGCGGCGCGCCTGCTCGATCGCATAGTTGCGGACCAGCATGTTGAGTGCCGCCTTGGAGGCACGGTAGGCGTGCCAGCCGCCGAGGCGATTGTCGGAGATCGACCCGACCCGCGCGGACAGGACAGCAAACACGGCGCGACCGGATCGCGGCATCAGCGGCAACATGTGCGTGGCCGCGAGCGCCGGCGCAAAGGTGTTCGCCTCGAAGACACGGTGGAACGCGTCAAGCGACTGATGGCGATAGCTCTTTTCCGGCTGCAGCGCGCTGCCGTCAGACAGGAGCCCGACAGCGACGATGACAAGCTCCGGACTGCCGGCGGCCTTCACCGTCTCCGCCGCCTGCCGGAGACCGGCCTCGTCGGTCAGGTCGCAGCGGCCCATGGCAATGCCGGCGACCGGTTCGGCCTCACCGCGGGAGAAGCCGATCACCGAATGGCCGCGCCCGGCCAGCCCCTCAGCCAGAGCCCGCCCGATTCCGCCCGACACGCCAAACACGACACACACCATGAAACACCTCCATCCGGAGGCCGGGAGCTATGGCTCCGCCGCCGGCGGCAAAGGGGGCGGGCCGTCACGGCACCGAAAAGCCCCGAGCACGACCACAGCCCTGGGCGCGACAACAGCCCGGGCACGACCACAGCCCTGAGCGCGACCACAGCCCTGAGCGCGACCACAGCCCTGAGCACGACCACAGCCCGGGCACGACCACAGCCCTGAGCACGATCCATGTGAGCGAAGCGATACGGGATCAAACAAGAATGGTGCCCCTGGCCCGACTCGAACGGGCACTCCCTTTCGGGAAGCGGATTTTGAATCCGCCGCGTCTACCGGTTCCGCCACAGGGGCAGCGGTCCTTGGCACGCCATGCCTCAAGCCACCGGCAGGGTCAATTCACTCGACGCCGCGGGGAAACTCCGCTAGGCGAAGCGCGCCATGACCGACGCTGCCCACCCGACCGATACACCCGCCAGGACGCTCCTGCAGTCCATCGAGGCGATGGCCGATGAGGCGCCCGAGGCGGGGTTCACGCTGGCCAGTATCATGGACCGGCTGGACGAGCGCGCCTTCGGGGCGATGCTGTTCATCCTCGCCCTGCCCTGCTGCATCCCGTTTCTGTATATCGTGCCGCAAATCGTCGCCCTGCCGATGATCGCGATCGCCGCGCAGATGGCGATCGGCCGGCACGAGCCATGGCTTCCCTCAAAGCTGGCGGCGCGCCAGATCGACAAGGCGGGCCTGGCCTCGACGGCGCGTGGCGGGCGCAAATGGTTCGGCTGGGTCGAGGCGATCGCGCGTCCGCGGCTGACCTTCCTGTCGGGCAAGGGGCCGGAGCGCGGCATCGGCCTGGTGCTGTGCCTCTTCTGCGCGTCGATCCTCGTGCCGCTGCCGGGCACCAATACCGTGCCGGGATTTGCCGTGGCCCTGACAGCGTTCGGCCTGATGGCCCGCGACGGCATCCTGATCCTCGCGGGGCTGATCCTCGGTTCGGCCTGGATCGCCCTGCTCGTCACCGGGCTCGATTTCGTCATCTCCACAGCGCGTGGTCTCATCGGCGCCTGACCGGCCCGCCGGGCGCGGGCCACTGGCTGACAAGACACAGCATGCCGCATTGCCGCCATGGCGGCTTGGCAGCAGGGTCTGCGCTCACATGACGGGATCGTTCAGCACCGTGGCACACAGCCTCCTTCACTCCTGGCGCTGGCCGCTCGTGGCCAGCCTTGTGTCGCTGCTCATCCTTGGCGCGGCGCATGCGTTCGAGCGCTTTGCCCTGTTGGCGCCCTGCCCGCTCTGCCTGCGCCAGCGCGAGGTCTACTGGGCACTCATCGCAATGGCACTGACGGGGCTGGTGCTCTTCCGACTGCGCCCCAACCGGCGCTTTGTGATTGCGCTCGACGTGATGATGGGGCTCGTCTTCACCACGGGCGCGGTGGTGGCTGCCTATCATGCGGGCGTGGAGCAGGGCTGGTGGCTGGCGCCGGAAGGCTGCGCAACCGGGGTGGCCGGCGGGCGCGCCGCTGCGGCGGCCCCCGGGATCGACCTCCTGGGCAGGCTTGACACGCCGATGGCGGTCACCTCCTGCACCGATGCGCTCTGGCATTTTGCCGGTCTGTCCATGGCGGCCTGGAACGTCATCCTGTCGGCGGGGCTCGCCGCGGTGAGCTTTGTCGCCGCCTTTGCCACCGCACGCCTGACGCGCAGCGAGGCCCTCAGACTGGGAAACGCGTGAACACCCAGGCGACACCCAGCGCCAGTGCCGCGCCCGCACTCGCCAGCAGGCGCAGGCCGTCATACCACTCCGGCAGCCGCGACGACTGGGCAATGTCCCAGACACCGTGCAGCGCAAGCAGGCTGGCCGCGACCAGCAGGAGGCCAGGAAACTGTTGGCCCAGCACCTCATAGAGCACGATGCCCCAACCCGCGAGCGCGCCGATGACGGAGAGCGCGAGCACATGGGTGCGCGGCGGATCGAAGGTCGCGGTCGCGATCTCCGCACCCCAGCGCACACCGCCAAGGAAGCTCAGGATCACGGCGGCATAAGCCAGCAGCACGAGTTTTGCCTGGGCGATGCGGATCGGCTCGCCGGCTGCCGCAAGGATCACGAAGGCGGCGCCGAAGAATGGCATCAGGCCGGCGATCGTCAGCGCCATCGGCGCCGGGGGAATGGCGAACGCACCGCGTCTCAGCATGGAAGGCTCCCTGCGATAGGCCCGCGATACCGGGCATGGTTCGCCGCCTGCCTGCAAGTCCCGTGCTGGCCGGGGCGCGTGACAGCCGGGGGCCTGCGCCGCCTGCCGCTCGCCGGTGTCGCAATGCTGGTCTTCGCCTGCACCGCTGCGCCGCAGCCTGCCTGCGAGGAGACGGCGTTTCAGGACATCCCCCTGCTTGTCTGCCGGTTTGATCCGCAGGCGGTCGACATGCGGCTGGTCCTGGCCGGCGCCGACGGGCAAGCCTACCGGCAGTTCGATGCCCTGGCGGGCGCTGTGGAAGCGGCCGGCGGCCGGCTCGTCTTTGCCATGAATGCCGGCATGTACCATCCTGACCGCACGCCTGTCGGCCTCCATATCGAGGAGGGCCGGCACGTCACTCCGCTCAGCCGCAGGGACGGGCCGGGCAATTTCCACATGCTGCCGAACGGCGTCTTCTATCTCCTCGCCGACGGCATGGCCGGCGTCCTTGCAAGCGATGCCTATGCCGCTGCGGACCTGGCGCCACGCTTTGCCACCCAGTCCGGACCGATGCTTGTGATCGACGGCGCCCTGCATCCGGCGTTCAACCCGGACGGCACCTCGAGGCGGCGACGCAATGGCGTGGGCGTGACCGCGGACGGGGTGGTGGTGTTTGCCCTGTCGGACGTGCCCGTCACCTTCCACACCTTCGCGCGCGCCTTCCGCGAGCAACTGGACACGCCGAACGCGCTCTATCTCGACGGTGTGGTCTCCCGGGTGTGGGCGCCCGCGCTCGGCCGCAAGGAAAGGGGGCTCGACCTTGGCCCGATGGTTGCGGTGATTGCGCAGCCGGACTAGCTTGCAGCCAAAGAAGGATGCTCCAGGGGTCACTGGATGACCGACACGATCACCATACCCGCCCGCTTCAACGGACCGCCCGCCTCGGGCAATGGCGGCTATTCAGCCGGCCTGCTCGCCAGCCTGATGGAGGGACCCGCCGAGGTCACCCTGCGCGCGCCGCCGCCGCTCGACACACCGCTCACGGTGACCCGAAGCGGGACCGGCCTGGCAGCCCACCATGGCGACACGCTGGTGATGACCGCCGCGCTGGCCGACGCGTTCGCCACACCACCGGCCCCGCCCTGCCCGGAGGATGCCAAGGCCGCCATGGCCGGTTATCCCGATGCTGACAGCCACCCGCTGAATACCTGCTTCGTGTGCGGGCCGGCCCGCGCAGCCGGAGACGGCCTGCGCATCTTTGCTGCCCCACTGGCTGGCAGGACAGGACAGGCTGCGGCGACCTGGACGCCCGACGCGGACCTTGCCGCTCCGGACGGCCTCCTTCCGCCCGAAATCCTCTGGGCCGCGCTCGACTGTCCGGGCGCCTTCGCGCTTGCCCATGACGGCCCGATGCTGCTGGGGCGTATGAGCGCGCGGATCGACGCCCGCCCCCGGCCCGGCCAGAGCCTCACAGTCCTCGGCTGGGAGCGCGGCGCGGAGGGGCGCAAGCACCATGCCTCAACAGCGCTGTTCGACGCCGGCAGCGGCGCGCTGCTTGCCCACGCCGACCAGACCTGGATCAGCGTGCCCGCCCACGGCTGAAGCCCCCTTGCGCCAGCGCGCGCGCATTCCATACTCAGGCTCATGTTCAAGGCCCTTGTCGCAGCCAGCGTTATTCTCGTTGCCGGACCGGATTTCGGACCGTCGGACCAGATGTTCGACGAGTTGCAGAACGCGCCGAGCGAGGAGGAAGGCCAGTCTGTCGCCCTCGACATCTGGGCGGCCTGGATGGAAAGCGGCTCGCCCACGGTCGACATCCTGATGGAACGGGCCGTCAATGCCCAGGCTGCCGGCGACAACGCCTTCGCGCGCGCGCTTTACGACAAGGCCATCCTGATCCAGCCGGACTATGCGGAAGCCTACAACCGCCGTGCCACCCTGTTCCTCAACGAGCAGAACTATCCTGAAGCCCTGCGCGACCTCAACGAGGCGCTGACTTATGAGCCCCGCCATTTCGGGGCCTGGCTCGGGCTTGCCCGCATATTTGAGACCCTCGGCGCCAACAAGGAGGCCCTCAACGCCTATCGCGAGGCTCTGGCGATCTATCCGGAATTCCCGGAGGCCAGGGCCGGCGAGGCCCGGCTGGCGAAGACCGAGGACGGCACCGCGCTCTGATGCCTGCCCATGCCTCCCTGTCGGGCCTGGTCGTCGCTCTGGTCGCGCTCAGCGCCTGCATGCACAGCGCCGCCTACACCCGTCGGGTGGAGGCACGCCATCCGCCTTCAGGCGATGCCATTACGGTCAATGGAGCGCGCGTGCATGTGCTGCGCGCCGGCGACAGCGGCCCGCCCGTGCTGCTGATCCATGGTGCCAGCGCCAATGCGCGCGAGTTCAGCTGGAGCCTCGCGCCGAGACTGCAGGCGCGCTTCCGCGTGCTGATGCCCGACCGTCCGGGCCATGGCCATTCCGAACGGCCCGGCGAGGCCTGGCGCCTCGGCGTGCAGGCAGGCCAGATGGCCGGCGTTCTCGACACGCTCGCACCCGCAGAGCAGGCCGTGATCGTCGGGCACTCCTATGGCGGCGCCGTGGCGCTGCGCCTCGCCCTCGACCGGCCGGACCTGGTGCGCGGTGTCGTCCTGCTGGCACCGGTGAGCCATGACTGGGGCGGCGGCGGCGAGGCCTGGTACAATGACTGGGCGAGCCCCCCGGTGTTCGGACACGCATTTTCCCAACTGGTGCCGATTGTCGGTCCCGCCCGGGTCGAAGCGGGCGTGGCCAGCGTGTTCCACCCGGCCGCGCCGCCACCGGACTATTTTGACCGGGCCGGGATCGGCCTCCTGTTCCGCCCCCCCGCCTTCCGCGCCAATGCCCGCGACATGACGCGGCTGCGCAGCGAAATACAGGCACAGGATGATCGCTATGCCAGCCTCGGCATGCCGGTCATCGTGTTCTCCGGCGAGCGCGACGGCGTCATCAGCCCGCCCCTGCATGCCGGACGCCTGCTTGAGGACGTGCCGGACATCACCATGGTCTCCCTGCCTGACGAGGGACACATGCCCCACCATGGCGAGGGCGAGACCGTCGCCGCTGCCATCGCACGCCTTGCGACCGGCGCGGCTGCAGCCGGTGATCTGGCCACGGCCGGCGACGCACAGTAAGCCCGCAAAACTGAGCGGAACCGGAGTACAAAACAGCGATGGACGCAGGCACAACGGCCCTTACCGACGCAGCGCGCGAGAAGCTGCGCCAGACCGTGGAACGCATCGAGCGGCTGGAAGAGGAGAAGAAAGAGGTCGCCGAGCAGATCAAGGAAGTCTACGCGGAGGCGAAGGCCATGGGCTATGACACCAAGGCGCTGCGGCAGGTCGTGCGCCTGCGCAAGGTCGACCGGCAGGAGCGCGAGGAACTCGAAGCGATCCTCGACGTCTACATGTCGGCCATCGGCGAGATCTGACTATCGCCGCGCTGTCCGACGCCATCGCCGAGGCGGCAGGGATGCACCTCCATGGCGAGATGCTGGAGCTCCGCTTGCAGCCCGGCGAGGCAGCCTGGCTGCGCCGCTCGAGCCTGGTACGCGCCAGCGGGCCATTCGTGATGCGCACGGCCCGGATCGCGGCGAGGCGCGTTTCGGTCTTTGCGGTCTTCACCGGAGAGGTGCGCTGGGCCAACCGGTTCGAGGCCGCTAGCGGGCCTGTCTGCCTGTCGGCGACGCGCGACTTCCACGGCACGGTGGTGGAGCTGCCGGTCTCGCCGGACCGCCCGCTCAGGCTGAAGCCCGCCCTCTATCTCGGCCATCGCGGCGAGATGAAATTCACCATGCGCCGCTCCGCGAAAAGGGAGTTCTGGGTGCTTACCGAAGCCATCGGCACCGGTTCGGTGATCGTGAAACTGCCCGGCAAGCCGCGCCTGCACCCCCTCCTGCCGGAGGGCGAGATTGTCGATACCAATTATGTCGCCGCCGTGTCGGGGACCTTCGAGGCCAATGGCAAGGTGTTCAACACCGGCGAATTGGTGAAATCGGGCGAGCTTGAAAACGTCCGCCTGTCCGGCGAGGGACACTACCTGCTATGCTCTGAGAACCCCGGCGATGCTGGCGCCAGCGAGGGCGGCGGCGGCCTTGTCGGCAGTCTTTTCAACCTCCTGCCTTTCTAACCTGAAAGGTCTCGCTTAAAGACTGCGTCCATGCCCCGCGATATCAATGAGCGAAAGAAGCGCAAGGCGCTGCGCAAGCTTCGGCGGGCGGCCGAGCTTGCCGAACAGGGGCTCGGACCGCCCCTCACCGACTGGGAACTGGCCTTCCTTGAGGATGTGGAAGCGCGGATCGAGACCTATGGGGCAGCCTTCGCCGATCCCGCCAAGGGCCCGTTGAGCGAGCCACTGTCACCGCTGCAGGCGCGCAAGCTGAAGGAGATCGACAGGAAGGCGCGCGGCAGCGGCGTGCGACGCGCCGCCGATGAGGCCACCGACGCCGCCTGCGAGCCTGCCCCGCCTGAACGCGCAGCCCGCCCGGCGCTGCGGGTCATCCCGGGCGGCAAGCGTGATTGAACCGTCAGGCGCGCGCACACGTAACGCGGTGTACCTCCTCCCCGGTCATCGTGACCTGCCCCCCTCATTGCCCCAAGGAGAGCTGCTCCCATGAGAACCGCCATCGTCACAGGGGCCTCCACCGGGATCGGCCGCGCCGCTGCGATCACCCTGTCGGCGCGGGGCTGGCGCGTCCTTGCCGGCGTGCGCAAGGAGGCTGACGCCGCCGCGCTCATGGCGGCAGGACCGCTGATCCAGCCGCTCGTCCTCGATGTGACGAAGCCGGACAATCTCGCCGCCGCCGCCGACACGGTCTCCGCGGCGCTGGACGGCCAGACCCTCGGCGGACTGGTCAACAATGCCGGGATCGCGCTCTTCGGCCCGCTCGCGATCCAGCCCATGGACGAGATCCGCGCCCATTTCGAGGTCAATGTGCTCGGCGCGATCGCCGCCAGCCAGGCCTTCGCGCCGCACCTTGGCATGGACCGAACGCGCACCGGCCCGCCTGGGCGCATCGTCAACATCACCTCCGTCGGCGGCCGGATCGCCTCGCCCTTTCTCGGCGCCTACACGGCGACCAAGCACGCGCTGGAAAGCGTCACCGACACGCTGCGGCGCGAGCTTGTGATCTATGGCATCGACGCGATCGCGGTCGGCCCCGGCTCGGTGAAGACGCCGATCTGGGACAAGGCGGAGGACCAGGCCGGCGAGACGCCCTACGCCAACAGCGAATGGGCCGGCCCGATCGGCAAATTCCAGGAGACCATGCTTGCCGGCGGGCGTGACGGGCTGGAGCCGGACCGGATTGCCGAGGTGATCGCCGAGGCCCTCACGGCGAAGTCCCCGAAGGCGCGCTATGCGCCCGTGCCGGACAAGCTCACCAATTTCACCATCCCGACCCGCCTGCCCAAGCGCTGGCTCGACCGCATCTTCTGGAGCCGCTTCGGCCTCGAACGGGGCTAGCGAGGCCCGCCCGCCAGAGACTCCGCCGACCCCTGCCTGCGCAGGGGTCTGCGGAGAGAGAGAGAGGGATTGGTTGCCATCCTTCGAGACGGCCCTGCGGGCCTCCTCAGTATGAGGCCCTGCCTGCGCCACCATCACCACACGAACCTCCTCACCCTGAGGAGCGGCGCAACCGCGTCTCGAAGGGTGCCGCCGCGAGTAACGTGGTTGCGGTGCATTTGGCGTGAACGAAATGCGCCAGCGGTGGTCGCCACGGGCACCTGATGGAGCATTTCGGCCTCTGTCCCCCATGCACCTTATACCAATCTGCGCGGATGAAGACTCATCCGCGGCCCCGGCGCATGGGGCACCGACGCGCAGTCGCGCTTGCCCTGCACTGCAAGGGATCGGTTTTGGGTCCATGCAGCTTGGTATTACGGGTTGAACAACCAGCCGGCTTCGTCTGAGAGCGTATTCACCAACGGCGAGAACGCTACAAAGCTCCGACGGCCGGAGCGACGTTTGCCTCGGCCGACTTTATATATGGCTCAATTTTTTCCCGAACTGTAAGCGTAAGGTCCTTTACCAGCTAGGAGCACAACAAAAGTCGCCCGGACAATTGTGTGGGTCAGAACAACAACCACCGCAACACTCCAAGCAACCCGTATTGCAGCAATCACCGTCGTCCGAAATACCGCTAGAGCCGCCAGATTGGGCGAGAATTCAGATAGCGATCATCAGCGTTCTTATGGTCCGCCCTCTGAAAGTGGCCTATTGCGTCATCGCACGGATCCGAACCTTGGCCGTTCAGCCTGTCGTAATATTCGTCAGAGACGGCAGTCACAAGGTTGAACTCAATTTCAACCTCCTCCAGGAAAGGATGTTCCGCGCCTTGCCTGATGAATTGCTGTGAAACATTAGTCCTAAACGAAGTGCCGTTTCCTTTTGTCGAGATCGCCAATTCTGGTTGCGCAATTCGAACCCATTGATCGCGGGAACCATCTACAAGCTCTGACGAAAATACATACAAAGAAGCTTTGAGGAATTCCACGTCAGACCGCCCGGACAAGCCAAACCGGTCAGACAGAAGGCTTTCCGAGTTGCTTGGTATCTCCAACTCCAAAACATATCCGTCGGCGCCTTGAACCGCTACCTTTGCGGGCTCGCCCTTTCTAAACACAATAGAGGGTTGACCAACAACCTCATCATTCAACTTAATAGTGGCATTTAATCCGAACGCTTGCTTGACAGTCTCTGCTGACGCCGTCTCGGATTGCAACGGAGTCATGAATATGGCGGCCAGAATGACTGGCAGTAGACGAAACAACATTGTCATCTCCTTGTCCAGTTACCGGTCAGCCCGATCCGGCCTCTAAATTCTAGCGGAGAAACTAACTCAAGCAAGAAATTTCGAAGGACACTATCAAAAATTTCAGGAAGGTAGCAGCTAGCAAGGCAGTGCTGCCAGCCATTTTAGTCCCGTGACGTTCGAATTATGTATCTGGCGATCGGCGCTTTCGGCCGACTGCAAAGGTTAGTGGTTACCCACGGGTCTGCGGAGAGGAAGGGATAGGTAAGCCCCCCGCCCGTTATTCCGCCGCCGTCTCCGGCAGCCAGGCGGCCTCGGCGATGTCGACAATGTCGGACGTGAGTTCGGTGATGCGGAAGTCCTTGGGCGTGTAGACGCGGGCGATCCCCATCTGCTTCAGGGCGCGGGCGTCTTCCTGCGGGATGATGCCGCCGACGACCACCGGGACATGGCCAAGCCCTACCTTGCGCAGCTCCGCAAGGGTCTCGCGCACCAGGTCCAGATGGCTGCCTGACAGGATGGAGAGGCCGACCACATGGGCGTCCGCCTCCCTCGCTCGCGCGGCGATCTCCTCCGGCGTGAAGCGGATGCCGTCATAGACCACCTCCATGCCGGCGGCCCGCGCCCTGAGGGCGATCTGCTCGGCGCCATTGGAATGGCCATCAAGGCCCGGCTTGCCGAGCACATAGGTGAGCCGGCGCCCCAGCGTCTCCGACAGCGCCTCGACGCGCGCGCGCACCGCCTCCAGGTCCTCGTCCGACGCGCCGGCGAACTCCACCGCGACACCGGTCGGCCCGCGATACTCGCCGAACACCGCGCGCAGGGCGCCGCCCCATTCGCCGGTGGTGACGCCTGCCTTCGCTGCGGCAATCGACGGCTCCATGATGTTGCGGCCCTCCGCGGCCGCCTGTCTCAGCGCCGCCAGAGCCGCCTCGGCCGCCGCGCCATCGCGTGCCGCCCGCCACTGGCGCAGGGCGCGCACCTGCGCCATTTCCGTGGCCGGGTCGACGGTCTGGATCGCCTCCTCGCCGGCCGACAATGGGCTCACCTCGGTGGTCGTGTAGCGGTTGACGCCAACCACCACCTGCTCGCCGGTCTCGATGCCGCGCACCCGGTCGGCATGGGCGCCGACCAGGCTTTCCTTCATGTAGCCGATCGCCTCCATCGCCCCGCCCATGGCGTCGATCTTGCCCAGCTGCGCGCGCGCGACATCCTTCAGCGCGGCCGTCTTTGCCTCCACCACATGGGAGCCGTCGAACAGGTCTTCATACTGCAAAAGGTCGGTCTCATAGGCGAGGATCTGCTGCAGGCGCAGCGACCATTGCTGGTCCCAGGGCCGCGGCAGGCCGAGCGCCTCGTTCCACGCCGGCAGCTGCAGCGCCCG
>CAYPQD010000069.1:0-11246 GCA_964412785.1 uncultured Hyphomonadaceae bacterium | reverse complement strand
ACACGGGATTTCAGCGGTCTCGGGCTTCATCTGGTCAACCCCTGGGAGGGGTGACTCTCGTGATGACCCATTCCGGACAGCCCCTTGTAATGGGCCTCAGAGCGCTGCGAGCAAGGCAGTGATCCGTTCAGACCTGCCCACCGACGCGCTTAGCGCATCGCGCCATTTCGGTCCCTTGTCCATGGCGGCGGAATAAGCAGTGGCCAGTTCGGCGGGTCGGTCTTCAGACAATACGGTCATAAGGAGCTCGGCCTGCGCGATATCCTTGTTCGCCTTCAGGGCTGAGGAGGCGTGGCGGCGCGAAGCCACAATGAGTTTGTGCACCGCATATCGCTCCGGACGCGGAACCTGCACCAGAAGGCCCGACCGATACAGCGCGACAGCAGGGATGGGATCGGCAATCAGGAAGTTGAGGAAAGGAAGGGCCTGGGCATAGACGCCCAGAGGCTCGAGTTTCAGGAACTCACTGTCTTCCTTCATGCGCGGAACCAGGAATTCGACTTTCGGTCCGCCACTGCCCATCGTCCATTTCGTCGTCCTTTGCTTCCTGTCGAGGCTCGGAACAGGACGAAGATCGAGATCCCTGAACGTGTCGGCGAGGGAAGGATCGACCTTGTCGTCGATCACAAGCTTGAGGTTTTCGAAGGCGGCGATGTCGATGTCGCCCGTTACAGCAAGCGTCTGGTTGAGCCGCACGCCGAGTTCTGCGGCGTAGGAGCCGGAAGGCATGGGTACCGATGAGCGTCCCGCCGAGCCGGAACGCGCCGATCTTCACCATGGTTTTGTGCAGCTCAATTCAAACGGCCGCGAGCAGACCAAGAAGCACCGCCCGACCGTGCGAATGCCCGAGTCCATCGTGCCGCTACTGGAGGCCCGCAAGGCGGAAAGGGTGAGTGACTGTGTGATTCACAATCACAGCGCCAAGGTCGCCAGCATCAAGCGCACTATGAGCCGTCTACGCGCAGATGCCGGTCTCGACGACAAGGTGACGGCCTACAGCTTCCGCGACACGATGGCACGTTGGCTTCGCGCCGAAGGCGTGCCGGCCTGGGAGGTGGCGGCGCAATTGGGCCACAAGCAGAAGGCCGTTGCGACGACGGAGATTTATGCACCGTTTGATCCTGCGTATCTGGAGAATGCTTCTGCAGCCATTGACGAACTCGTCCAATTAGTCCGCACACCTTGTCTACCATGAGCGCTTGACGCAGTGATTACTCCGCTCCATTCTTAGTCACGAGGGGAGCGCAGAAAACCTTTATCTGTATGAGTTTCAACTTCTGCTTGAGGCAATCGTGCCCAAGCTTTGCGTGTGAGTGCACTGAAACCATGAATCGAAGAAAGAAAAATAGAGAACACAAAGAACGTGAGTTTCTAGATCTAAAGCGTCTTATCAAGCGTAATGCTTTCGCTTGTGAAGATCTAGACACAGACTTGGGCAGAGAGAATTCTCAGTCACTCTACAATGCCGATTTCAGTATTATTTATCCGCTAACTCAAAACCAAGGATTACATCAGAGGGCGGTAGACAACGCTTTGGATCTAGATGCCATTTCTTATGAGATGATCACCCTAAGTGAGCTTTATAACAATATTTCTGGATTTCAAATTGTTGTATCATTTCCAGCATTCATAGAGATGCTTGCATCTATTGAGAATAGGCTTCTGCAACTCGAAGAAATCCGCGACAACAAAGCCGTGTCCGAGAATTTGTATCACAATCTAAATGCTTACCGCGAACAAGCCATCACCGGAAAAGTAACTGAACAGGATCTCCTGAAGAGTAATTCGGCCAAGACACAACTTCGTTCACTCATAGGTCTGATTCCCAATGATCAAGAATCGGCGAACATCACCCGTGTTCTTCATTTGTTCGAACGCCGTGTTATAAGAGGGCTGGGAGACTACTACACATCATCGGAGATAGATGCTGCAAGGAACGGTCGGCAGTACTTCAATCGAGTTCTTGAGCGTATCGACCGTTTTCGTAGCAGCGAATCACATCTCGGCGGCCGCGGAGATCCAGATTCAAAGGACTTCCATAGAAGGGTAGATGCGTGGAACATCACCCTTTCCCGACAATTGCATGAACTAAAAGAGCAACAACGATTGATGTTCTTGGGTCCGCCTAAGCTTTGTCGTGTCTACGAAAGCTCCGAAGACGTTCTCAGTCGCAGCGTTGTGGCCCCGTTCCTTCGATTGAAATCGCTCAGCCTTGCTCCTTCCTCCACAGACATTGATGCCGACTCGCGCGCACGGATAAGAAAGTTTGGTAGACGGTTAAGCGAGGCATGGGATTTGCTCGATAAGGCATCAAGCATTGACGATTTGTACACCGCTGAGATCGAAACTGTCCGAGAAGCGTACGAAGAGATCGTTTCGATTTATCACGCTGGCGCAGAGGAGGCATCCGTGATCGAAGAAGAACGTAGAAAGTCAATTTCAGAACTTCTAAGGAACCCAACGTCGCTCAGGGACAAAGCAGCCGAAGTTCAAGATCAAATGCAAAGGGACGCTGATCGAATTGTTTCCCTTTCGCCAGAGCCCCTCGATGATGATGTAGCTGAGGCCTATGAGTTAAGGGACAATAAGCGGATGAAGCGAATTATGAAGAAATTCGGTCGCGCCTAGATTCAATCATTTTCCGTTTCCTCGGACCTTGAAAGTGCGTCTTTGAAAACGCGCGCCAGCTTACTAGTTTCCCTATCCCGGTAGACTCGCTCAAATAATTCTGTATTAAATTGAGAGCCATTTATTACTGCAAGGAATTGTTCATTATAATCACAGTACTTTCGCATCAGTGACAATGAAAGAAGATCCCTTTGATTCACAATTTTTTCCACAAGAAGAGCATTTAAATTCTTTTGATCAAGCAGAAATTTTATATGTGCCTCGTGATCCCCTCTATTATAACTCCTATCTATAGCGTCCAATGTGTCGTCCGCAAATAACGTCATGGCCAATTGCCTGGCGTTGGCGCCCAACTCAGATACTGCAAGCTCAGACAGGCGAAAAACGGCACCCAATTGCATCGTTGCTGCATTCTGTTCAATTGCACGTCTTTGAACAAAAAGCTCGGCGCGTTGTAGTTGCAATTCTCTCGTTTGCACCAAGAGCCCAGCTACAACCCACCAAATACTTATAACAGCTGCGGACCCTCCTATGTATGCGCCCATAGCTTCGAGTGTGCGGTCCTCAAAAGGTTTTGAGAAGAAAACTGATATCGCGAAAACGAGAATCAATACCGTTATCGCAAATGCAAACCAAAACGCTCCTCTGGATAACAGTTGATTGCCATCGAACTGCGAACTGTATGCCTTGTCGTCCTCTTCGTCACCGTCAGTTTTGATCAGGGAAATAGTCCATAGTACGGCAAACGGTACTAGCAGTATTGCGTACTTTAGCGTGTCGCCAACAAAAATTGTGGGCGCTGACTGCCAGTTCACCCATTGGTCTACGGTCGACATTGCAGCCAATAGCAATGCAAAAACTAAGCCTGTGGTCAGCCCGAAACCCGCTCTTGTTAATAATTGTTTGGACTTCAATTGTGAACCTAAGAGCTGCGGTTTCGACGAAATTTACAGAGGAATTACACGTTTGGGGCACTCTCGATCAAGTGCGGAAACGGCGCAAGCGCCAAATTGTTTGCGTTCAAATTGCGTTTGAACGAACTGTTACTCGGTAGCGGGCTCAAACAATAAGCTCTTTAAAAACAGTGCGTTAAATGGTGGGCGGTACAAGGTTCGAACTTGTGACCCCTACGATGTCAACGTAGTGCTCTACCGCTGAGCTAACCGCCCCTTGCTGGACCGGCCCGGGTGGGCTGGCGGGTCCCTGAAGCCTTGCGTCTATCGCGCCTTGCCTGTGCGCCGTCAAGCCGGCCGCTTCAGGAGGCGGCAGACGCCGGGCAGCCGCGCCTGCCTGCTTGCGGGCCCTCAGTCACGCCGCCAGGACGCGGTCAACCTCGTCGACGATCTCGCGAAGGTGGAAGGGCTTGGAGAGGACCTTGGCACCAGCCGGCGTCGGCGCACCCGACGAAAGGGCGACGGCGGCAAAGCCGGTGATGAAGACGATCTTCATTGCCGGATCGAGTTCGGCGCCCCGGCGGGCGAGCTCGATGCCGTCAAGGCCCGGCATCACGATGTCGGTGAGCAGGAGGTCGAACACCTCACGCTCCAGCGCCTCCAGTGCACCTTCGCCATCCTCATAGTCTTGCACCTCATGGCCCGCGCGGCGAAGCGCGGACGCCAGAAAGCGGCGCAGGCTGTCATCATCTTCGGCCAGAAGGATCTTGGTCATGGTCAACCCGTGTCGAGCGGGCCCCCCTCATTGCCTTGGGAGGACTTATGGCAGTAAGCACCGGTTCGGTAAATCGGCCATGAACAGGCCTGCGCGGGCTTGACCTTCGCCGCGGTCCACCAACCATTGCGCCATGACGCTCGCCGCCCGAGACCCCCTGCCGGACCCGGCACCCGCCAGCGATGCCGCCGAGACGCTCGGCGCGCCCTGCACCGTGGTCCGCCCACAGGGGGCGGAGGCGCCGATCGTTTTCGCTTCGCCCCATTCCGGGCGGGTCTATCCCGGCGAGATGCGCGCAGCCCTGTCGGTTCCGCTGATCGACCTGCGGCGGACCGAGGACGCCTTTGTCGACGAGCTGTTCGCCGCCGTGCCGCGTCTTGGCGCAAGCCTGGTGGCGGCGACCTATGGGCGCGGCTTTGTCGACCTCAACCGCGATGCCCGCGAACTCGACGCGGCGATGTTCCGCGACGGGCTCCCGCGCGCGGCCGGCCTGCCCGGCCCGAGGGTGCAGGCCGGGCTCGGCTGCCTGCCGCGGGTTGGCGCCGGTGGCCGGCCGATCTACGCCCGCCCGCTCAGCCGCGCTGAGGGCGAGCGCAGGCTCAGCCTCGTCCATGACGCCTACCACGCCACCCTTGGCGCGGAGATCGAACGCCTGCGTGAGGCCCATGGCATCGCCATACTGATCGACTGCCACTCCATGCCCTCTCACCAGCCGGGCCAGCGGCGCCTCGCCGACATGGTGCTCGGCGACCGCTTCGGCACCAGCTGCAGCGCCCGTCTGACCGCCCTGGCTGAGCGCCAGCTGCGCCGCCTTGGCTACCGCGTCGCGCGCAACGCACCCTATGCGGGCGGCTACACGACGCGGCGCTATGGCCGGCCCACGCGCGGCGTTCACGCCCTGCAGATCGAGATACGCCGCGACCTTTACATGGACGAGCTGCGCGTCTGCCCGTCGGGCGGCCTCGATGGCCTGCGCTCTGACCTCATGACACTCGCCTGCGATCTCGTCGCCCACGCGCGGACCCTGTCGCAGGCCTGACCTGCCGCCCCGACACACCCAAAAAAAACGCCGTGCCCGAGGGCACGGCGGATCAGGTAAGGGAGGAAACGCCAAGAGGCGTTTGCGCCGAAGCGCATCATCGAGATTATTGTGCATTGCAAAAAAGGCAAGAGATAAATCCTGCAATTGCGAAATCACACGCCGCCTGCTTGCCAGCCCCGGTTCAAACGGCATACGCCTTGCTCTGTCAGTTCACGGATTTCCTGAAACGGGACGTTGGGTTTCCGTACTGAACTTTGGAGCGAACCGATGGCGGACGATACCGACCTCCATGTGGGCAAGCGGCTGCGCCGCCGGCGAAGACTACTCGGCATGACGCAGCAGGATCTGGCCGGGCAGGTGGGTGTGCGCTTCCAGCAAATCCAGAAATATGAATGCGGCGCAAACCGGATCACCTCTTCACGCCTCTATGATCTATCCCGGGCGCTGAATGTCTCGGTGCAGTATTTCTTCGACGGCCTGGCGCCGGAGGGCGCGCCCGGCAAGGCGGCGAACGATGCCGAGGAGCTTGAGGGCGACATCCTCTCACAAAAGGAAACCCTCGAACTGGTGCGGGCCTATTACCGGCTCGGAGAGCGCCCGCGCAGGCGCCTCCTGGAACTCGCCAAGGCGCTGGAAAGCGATGCGCTCGACAATAACAAGAACGGCGCGGCTTGACGCGGCGCAGCGATAGCCGCCACACATCAAGGGGCCATGCCGAGCCCGCATCCGCCGCGAGGCGATGACCCCGTCGATTTGCTGAGGCGCCTCGCCGCTGTTGCCGGGGCCGCCATCGCCCCGCACTTTCGGTCTGGCGCAGCGCCAGATGACAAGGCCGGCGCCTCGCCGCTCAGGCCGGGCTTCGACCCGGTCACCGAGGCCGACCGCGCCGCCGAGGCGGCCATGCGCGCCGTCCTTGCCGAAACCTGCCCGGATGACACCGTGATCGGCGAGGAGTTTCCGGCAAGGCCCGGCACCAGCGGCTGGACATGGTATCTCGATCCCATTGATGGCACCCGCGCCTTCGTCGCGGGCGTGCCGACCTGGACCGTGCTGGTCGCGCTCGCCGGCCCCGACGGCGTGCCGCTCTATGGCTGCATCGACCAGCCGGTCCTTGGCGAACGCTATCTCGGCTGGCCGGGCGGCGGCGTGATGGAAACACAAAAGGGCACGCGCCCGCTTGCGGTGTCGGCCTGCCGCGACCTGCGTGAGGCGGTAATCGCCACCACGGATCCCTTCATCCTGACCCCGCCTGAACAGGGCGCATGGACACACCTGCGCCACACGGCGCGGATCGCCCGCTATGGCCTCGACGCCTATGGCTATGCAAGGCTGGCAGCCGGATCGATCGACCTTGTCGCCGAATCCGGTCTTGCGGCCTGGGATATCGCCGCGCTGATCCCGGTGGTGCGCGGCGCCGGCGGGATGGCCTGCAACTGGCGGGGCGCGCCGCCCGCGCTCGGCGGCCAGGTCGTCTGCGCCGCCAGCGAGGGCATCCTGGAACAGGCGCTGCTCGCCCTGAGGCGCAGCGCCGATTAGGGCGATGTCCGCCATCATCGCTTGATCGGGCCGGTCTTTTCCGCACAATCGGAACACGTGATAGGATAACGGAGCCAACATGACGCGCAGCTTTCTCGCCTCGACGGCCGCCCTTGCCCTGATGGCAGGTGCGGCCGGTGCTGAAACCCCGGAGACCGCTCCCACCATGACCGAAGCCGCAGCCGCGCAGACCGCCCCCGACCCGGCCGCTGCACCCGAGGACGCCGGCGATGCCTATCTCTGGCTGGAGGCGATCGAAGGCGAGGCCGCACTCGACTGGGTACGCCAACAGAATGAACGGACGCTGGACGCGCTGACGGGCGACCCGCGCCATGCCGGCAATGAGGCCGTCGCGCTGGAAATTGCCAATTCCGACGCGCGCATCCCCTATGGCTCGGTGCGTGACGGCATGGTCTACAATTTCTGGCAGGATGAGAATCATGTCCGCGGCCTGTGGCGCCGCACGCCGCTGGACAGCTACCGTACCGACGCACCCGACTGGGAGACGGTACTCGATTTCGATGCCCTCGCTGAGGCCGAGGACGCCAATTGGGTGTTCAAGGGCGCCGACTGCCTCACTCCCGTGGACGGACCGGCAAACGCCTGCCTCGTCGCCCTGTCCGATGGCGGCAAGGATGCGACGGAGCTTCGCGAGTTCGACCTTGCCTCCAAGGCATTTGTCGAGGGCGGTTTCGTGACGCCGCAAGCCAAGCAAGACGCCGAGTGGGTCGATGGCGATACCGTGCTGATCGGTACCGACTGGGGCGGCGACGGATCGAGCCTGACGGCATCCGGCTATCCCTCGATCGTCAAACGCTGGCGCCGCGGCACGCCCCTGGAGGACGCAGAGACCGTGTTCGCCGGCGAGGCGAGCGATGTCGCAACCTCGCCCTTTATCCTTGAACTCGACGATGGCACCCGCCTGCAGAACGTGGTCGAGGCCGACACCTTCTTCACCTTCAAATACTGGTGGCTGCCGGATGGCGAGGCCGACGCGGTGCAATGGCCGGTGCCGCCGAAATCCTCCCTGACGGGCGTCTACAAGGGGCGGATGCTGGTGTCTCTGAAGCAGGACTGGGCGCCGGAGGGCGCATCGGACGGATTCCGGTCGGGCGATCTCGTCGCATTCGATCTCGACACCTTCCTTCAGACCCGGACCCTTCCCGAGGTGACGCTTGTATTCCGCCCGAATGAGCGCCAGGCGATCAACCGCGTGGCGATCTCGAAGTCGGCGGCACTGCTGTCGATCAACGACAATGTGGTCGGGCGGATCCTCAGGCTTGAACCCGGAGAGGCGGGCTGGACAACGCAACCGCTTGCCCTGCCGGGCCAGGGCCAGGCCGGCATCGCCTTTGCCAGCCGGCACGCCGAGGAGGTTTTCCTGAGCTATGAGGGCTTCCTGACACCGGATTCGCTTCTGGAATGGTCGGCCGCGTCGGGTAACGTCAGCGATCTCAAGAACCTGCCGGCCTGGTTCGACGCCGATGGCATGACGGTCCAGCAATTCTCTGCAATCTCGAAGGACGGCACCGAGGTGCCCTATTTCGTCGTCCATCGCGAGGACATCACCCTCGACGGCACCACGCCGGCGCTGATGTATGGCTATGGCGGCTTCCAGGTGACGATCTCGCCGAGCTATGACGGCATCCGCGGCAAGCTGTGGCTGGAGCAGGGCGGCGCCTACATCCTCGCCAATATCCGCGGCGGTGGTGAGTTCGGGCCGGAATGGCACCAGGCGGGCCTGAAACAGAACCGCCAGGCAATCTATGACGATTTCATTGCGGTCGCCGAGGACGCGATCGCCAAGGGCATCACCGCGCCGGATAAGCTCGGCATTCTCGGCTACTCCAATGGCGGCCTGCTGATGGGGGTCATGCTGAACCAGCGCCCCGACCTGTGGAACGCCGTGATCGTCGCCGTGCCGCTTCTCGACATGCTTCGCTATCATCTGCTGCTGGCGGGGGCGTCCTGGGTGGACGAGTATGGCTCGCCGGAAGTCGCCGAGGAGCGCGCCTTCCTTGAGACGATCTCGCCCTATCATAATTTCGACCCGGATTTGGATTATCCGACGCCCCTCTTCTTGACCTCCACCAAGGATGACCGGGTGCATCCGGGCCATGCCCGCAAGATGGCGAAGGTTTTCGAGGCGGCCGGAAAGCCATTCTATTATTACGAGAATATCGATGGCGGGCACTCGGCTGCGGCGAACCGGACCGAACTCGCCAGGCGCCAGGCCCTGCAGTTCACCTATCTCCAGCGCCAGCTGATTGGCCCGGCTGGCGAAACCGGCGGTGAGGAGGACATGGACTGACCGGGGCCTGTCCCGGACGCGCTCAACCGAACACGGCCACCACCTGACGGCTGGCAAGCACAGCAATTCCGTCAGTGTTGAACACTGTGAGGGTCTGCTGGGCGTAACCCGCGGCGAAACTGTCAGGCTGGACGCGGACCAGCCACCAGCCTTCGCGTGTGGTGGGGTTGGCGCTGAGGACGTCGGCCTGCCAGGTCATGGTCGAGATCTGGTGCGGCGTGGACATCATGGTCAGTGCGACCGGGGGCGGCGCGTCGGCAAGCGCCAGGAGGGCGGTGAGGCCGCTGCGGGCCTTGTCATCGCCGTGACGTATCCACAGGAGAAGTTCGCCCGGCTCGGCGCCGGAAAACAACTGGCCGCCGCGGACCCGGCGCACCTCGAACTGGGCCAGGAAGTTCGGCGCCAGCCCCGACGCGCTGAGCTCGCCCCCCTGTCCTGGCTGTCCCGGCCTATCGGGCGCCGCCAACCCGTGGGGCGAAATTTGGCTTTCCCGGGTCAGGCCGAACGCGAACAATGCCCGGGCGGCGACCCCGTCACTGCCCATCATGTCGACCGCAATGAAGGCGGAACTCGCCCGCCGCCTCAGCGCGCTCGGCGCGGCGATCATCTCCCCCCCGACCGGCTGGATCAGGGCGAGCTGGGCCGAGCGCAGTGAGAGCCCGTCGGCAAACGGCTCGGCAGCGGCGTAAGCCAGCGCCATGGTGAGGCCGCCATAGGTGGTGCGTCCCTGCATCCACGCCTCTGGAATGACGAAGCGCCGGCGGCCTGCCCGGTCCACCACCGCCTCCGCAACCAGGTCACTGAAGCTCATGATCGCTCCCCCCGTGATTGTCCCTGGCCCCAAGATACCCATGGGTAGCGCGTTGGCAATCTGTTGGGCGGCGCCGCTCTCAGTCGAGGCGCAGTGCGGCGAGCACCGCGCCCTGCCCGGCATCCTGGACCAGCATGGCGCAGCCGGAGGGACAGTCCGGCAGGCTGATCCGCCATGGCGTCCCGTCCCAGCGCCCCAGGGCGGTCAGCCCGCTCACCGGGTTGACCATTGCCGTGTCATGATCGCCCTCGGCATGGAAGGCGACGAGCCACACTTCCGCCTCCAGAGGCCCCGGCGCTGCCAGCGCGACACCGCCGCCGGCGAGCTGCATCTCCACCCCGCTTTCCGGCACCTTCCGGACGGCCCGGAGCCTGGCGCCGACCTGCAGCGGACGGTTGCCGGCACAATGGGTCCGCCCGTCATAGACGGTCTGCGGCGTATACGGCCCCTTCAGCCCGAAGCGCGCCACATAGGCGGCCTGGCGGGCCTTGGCATCGGGCAGCGCCATCGGGTCTGCCTCGCCGAGATAGTCCCAATAGTCGACCGACCAGGTCAGCACCAGGACATCGCGCTGGGTGTCGGCGAGCATGCGCAGGGTCTGGTGCGCGGCCGGGCAGGCATCACAATTGTGCGAGGCGAACAGCTCCACCACATGCATCGCCTGCGCCCGCGCCGGGGACGGGGCGACAGCGGCGCCGGCGAGCCAGGCAGCGACAAGGATCAGCATGCGGAACATGATGCAAGGTTAGCGCGATCCGCGGACACCCGGGAATCACACCGCCGTGAAGGCGAGCGGCGGGCCTGCCCCCGGCGGTGACAGGGCGCGCCGGGCTTGAAGATCGAGCGCGCGCAGCCGCCCGTCGAGTTCCGGCGAGACCCCCTGCCCCGGCGGCCGGCCGGGGCGCAGGGGGCGCATTGACCCGCCGCCCCGGGCCCGGCGCCGCGCCAGATAGCGGGCCATCCGGCGGACGCTGGCGGTGCGGTCGGCGATGACGGCCTGCAGCGCCGCCAGACGGCGGGCGAGCCCGTCGGCACGCGCCGGCGCCGGGCGGCTGGCGGCCGCGTCCATCAGGGTGATGCGCGGGCGTGCCCCGCCGCTCCCGGGGGCGAGGGCAAAGCCCAGCCGGTCATGCAGGCAAAAGCGCGGTGCCCCGCCCTGCCCGCCGGCGCCGCCGCGCCCCCGCCGGCCGGGCGCCAGCCCGCCATCCCCCGCCAGCGCCGCGGCCTCCACCACCAGCGCCCGGCGCGCC
>CAYPQD010000068.1:0-11696 GCA_964412785.1 uncultured Hyphomonadaceae bacterium | reverse complement strand
CTAGCGCGGCGCCCGCTTGGCGAGGATGCGCTGCAGGGTGCGCCGGTGCATGTTGAGGCGGCGCGCCGTCTCTGAAACATTATGGTTGCACAGCTCATAGACGCGCTGGATGTGCTCCCAGCGCACACGGTCGGCCGACATTGGATTGTCCGGCGGCGCCGGCTTGGTATCCGGCCGGGCGATGAGCGCCTTGATGATGTCTTCCACGTCGGCCGGCTTGGCCAGATAGTCGACCGCGCCGGCCTTCACCGCGGCCACGGCGGTTGCGATCGCGCCATAGCCGGTCAGGATGACCGCGCGGGCGTCCTCGCGCTGCTCATGCAGGGCCTCCACCACCTCCAGCCCGGTGCCGTCCTCCAGCCTGAGGTCGAGCACGGCAAAGGCCGGCGGGTTCAGCCGGGCAATGTCCCTGGCCTCGGCCACGCACGACACCGCCGAGACCAGGAAGCCGCGCTGGGTAAGCGCGCGCGCAAGCCGCTGCAGGAACGGGCCGTCATCGTCAAGCACGAGACAGGTCCGGTCTTCGACATCCTTAAGCGCCTCGTGAACGGTCACGGTCACCGGACGGTCCATCGCTCATACTCCTTCACTCAATTTCCTGTCTGATATGAGACTGTTTTCATCCACTTCCAGAGCGGCCCGCGGCCAGGAGGCCTGCACGATCGCACCGCGCCGGGGCAGGGTGCGGTTGCGCGTCGCCACTCGGCCGCCTGTCCGCTCGATCAGCGTCTTTGCAATAAAGAAGCCGAGTCCCATGTCGCCGCCACCCAGCTGTGCCTCACTGCGCTGCGAAACATAGGGCTCACCGAGCTTCGGGATGACCTCCGGCGCAAAGCCCGGCCCGTCATCGGATATCGTCACGATCACCTGGTTGCCCGTCCAGGTGGCAACCGCGCGGACCTGGCTGTCGGCAAAGCTCACAGCGTTCTCGATGAAGGCGCCCAGCGCGTGCAGGATTTCCGGACTGCGGCGCAACATGGGCGGCCGGCTCTCGCCCCCCTCACCGGGCTCCGAGCTGACCTTGATGGCCACGCCGAGACCGCGGTGCGGCGCGGCGGCCTCCTCTACCAGCGCACTGATCGGCATGCGCGCATGGACAATATCCTCCGCGTCCTGCGCCTTGCCGAGCTTGCGCAGGATCAGCCGGCAGCGCTCGGCCTGCTCGGCGATCAGCGCTGCGTCCTCGGCATGGACGTCGCCATCAGGAATGGCAGCGGCCATCTCCTTTGCCACCAGGTGGATCGTCGCCAGCGGCGTGCCAAGCTCGTGCGCCGTCATCGCCGACAGGGCGCCCAGCGCCGACAGGCGCTGCTCGCGCGCCATCACCACTGAGGCCGCATCGAGCGCACGCACCAGCCGCGCCTCGTCCTGGCCGACACGGATCGCCGAGATCGAGAAGAAGGTCACTCCGACGGCCAGCGCGGTGAACTGGCCCCACTGGAACAGCGGCGGAATGTCCGGCGTCTCTCCCGGCCGCCAGGGCAGCGGCAGCGACATCAGCGGCATCGCCGCGGCAAGGATCACCGCGAGCACCGCCAGGAACGCCGCCCGCCTCGGCGCCAGCGTCACCGCCGCCACCGTCACCGGCGCCGTCAGCAGCAGCAGGAAGGGGTTGGCCAGCCCGCCCGTTGCCGCAATCAGCGCGGCGAGCTGGACCACGTCGAAGGCCAGTTGCGCTGTCGCCTCACGCGGCTCGACCAGGCGCTGGCTGCGGAAGACCAGGGACAGGGCGACATTCAGCCAGGCCGAGGCCGCAATGATTGCCAGGCACAGGCCGAGATCGATCACGAAGCCGAGCCCGAAGGCGACAAACAGGACCGCGGCGGTCTGCCCGATCACGGCGAACCAGCGAATGGTGATGAAGGTGCGCATGCGCGTGCGCCCGAGCGCGGAGCCAGGATCGCGCAGTCCCTCCGGGGCCAGCAGGAACAGGGGATCATTAAGCCCCGTGCGGCTCTCGCTCTGAACGTCTTCCATGGCAACAGTGTGTGGCAAGCCGCCACCTTCGCAAAGCCCCGCAACGCCGCCATGTGTCCGATCATGACAGCTCGCCCCCTCAGTCTTGCCGGCCTCGCGCTGTCGGTCATCGTGGCCGCCTGCGGGTCAGAGCCACGCACGCCGACCGCCGGAGGTGCCGCCGCCAATTGCATGAGCCGCGCCTATGACACGATCGGAGGCCCGCTCGCACTGACCGATCACACCGGACAGGCCGTCACCGAGGCCGATTTCAAGGGCCGCGCCTCGCTTGTCTTCTTCGGCTTCACCTACTGCCCGGATGTCTGCCCGATGACCCTGGTACGGCTCGACGAGGCGCTGTCGAAACTGCCCGATGGTGCCGAACGGCCCCGGGTGATCCTCGTCACCGTCGATCCTCAGCGCGACACGCCCGAAGCACTGGCAAGTTATCTCTCCGTAGACGCCTTCCCCAATGATACAGTCGGACTGACCGGAAGCGATGAAGCCATCCGCACTGTCGCGACGGCTTTCAAGGCGGATTACTACCGCGTCGAGCAGCCCGACAGCACCGCGGGCTACACCATGGACCACACCAGTCTCGTCCACCTGATGGATGCCGACTGGCGTCACCTCTCCTTCTTTTCCGAGATGGACAGCCCCGAAACCATTGCGGCCTGCCTCGAACAGCTTCTCTGATCCCTGACCGGTCTGACTCTTGCTTTACGTTTGCGTTGGAGACGGGCACTCGGTTGCGTCGCACACAGGCAGGACGGGAGGCAGACCATGGCAGGGACGCGGGAAATCGGAATGTGGCTGGCGCTTGCGGCTGCCGGGGCCGCGCCGCTCACAGGATGCGCTAGCCAGGGGCCTCACGCCATCGAAGGCGACCGCTCCGCCTATATCGACGCCCTCGCCATGACCGACAAGGAGGAGCTTCTCTCCAACATCGTGCGGGTGAAATACACCGAGCCGCCTGTCTTCCTTAAGGTCAGTTCGATTGCCGCTTCGGTGTCGGCGGAGGCGGCGCTCGGCGCCGGCCTAGGCTTTGGCGACATGGACACCGCCACGACCGGCAGCGTCACCTCAGGCCTCGCAGTCGAGCGCAATCCGACCGTTTTCTACGCCCCGCTGAGCGGCGACCGGTTCGCGAACAACCTGCTGGTTCCGTTTGACCTCGTCACTGTCTTCCTGATGCTTGCCAATGGCTTCGAGTTCGAGGTCGTCGCCGAGCTCGCCGTCACCTCCATCAACGGGCTCTCCAATGCCCGCAATGCCAGCCCGGCGGCGCGCGCCGAATTCCGCGCGGTCGTCGGCGCCATCGGCTCTGAGATCAGGGCCGGTCGCCTCAGGGTCGGCACGCGCGCCGCCGAGTTCGATGCCGCAACGCTGCAGGTCGTGCTGCGGCGCATCGGCGAGGGCGCGGCCTCGCCGGCGCTCCGGGACGCCTACAGCCGCCTCGGCATCGACCCCGATGCCGACGAGGTCGCCCTCGTGATCGGGCTGGGCGGCAAGCCGAAGACCCTGGCGATCCAGACCCGCTCGCTCCTGTCGGTGCTGAGCTACCTGTCGAACCATGTGGAGCCGCCCGAAGCCCACCGCGAGATTGTCTGGCCGAGCTTTTCCGAGCCGGGCGAGCCCGGCCCGATCCGGATCACGGCGAGCCGCAGCCGTCCCACAGGGCCTGGCGTCACGGCGGTGCGCTATCAGGGATATTGGTTCGCCATTGCCGGCGAGGACCTGAAATCCCAGAACACGCTCTACCTCCTGCGCCTGCTGTTCAACCTGCAGGCCCAGGCCGGCCTCGACGCTCGTCAGCAGCTACAGATCGCCCTGCCCCTGAACTGAAGCACTCGTCTTTGGTTTCACTTCAGACCAGCGCTTTCCATCCATGTCTTTTCGCAACTATCCGTTTGCAGATGATTCCATTTGCTCCGAAATTGCCGGAGGCCGGTTTCCGATAGGCGCTTGCGCCGGACTGGCCGCTGGCAGAAACCGGGTCGTCACCGGCCGGGGCATTGTCGCGGCCGCCAACAGACCCCTGCCAGCGGTGATGGCGCCCATGCTCGATCTCTTCGACGATCAGGACCGGCCGGACGTCGTCCGCGTGAAGGTGACGCCCAGGGCGCGCAACGAGCGGATCAGGAAGATAGCCGGCGCTGACGCGAGTCCGGTCTACAGGGTGTATGTGACTGCCGCCCCTGAAGGCGGCAAGGCCAATGAGGCGGTGATCCGGTTACTGTCGAAAGCCCTCGGCATCTCGAAGTCATCGCTCACCATTACCCACGGCCTGACAAGCCCCGACAAGACCATCCGGATCGACTGGCCCTGAATCGCCCGGCGCACCGCTCAGTGCTGGCTTTCCGGGGTGGTGACGCGCAGGCCGTCGAGCGCCTCGGTGACGGTGATCTGGCAGGACAGGCGCGAGGTCGGCTGCACGTTCTCTGCGAAGTCGAGCATGGAGCGCTCCATGTCTTCCGGCTGGCCGACCCTGTCCATGAACGCCTCGTCCACATAGACATGGCAAGTGGCGCAGGCGCAGGCGCCGCCACAGTCGGCGTCGATGCCGGGGATCGAATTCTTGACCGCCGTTTCCATCACGGTTTCGCCCGTCTTCGCCTCGATCGGGCGCTCGTTTCCGTCATGGTCGACATAGGTGATGGTGGGCATGGGTCCTCGTTTCTCCCTCAGGCCGCCAGCGCGGCAATCTCTTTCATCGAAACCGATGTATCCCGCAACACCTCCGGTGCAATCCGTGCACCCGACAGGATCAGCTTCTTCATGACCAGGAAATCCGGTGGACTGGACACCGCGTCAACCGCCACCGGCCGGTCGCCGATGAAGTAGAAGGCAGCAAAACGGCCCGCGTCCGGGTCCCCGCGCACAACAACCTGCTGCGCGCCCTCGCTGAGGCCGGCGATCTGCAGCTTGGCATCATACTGGTCGGACCAGAACCACGGAGCGTCTTCGGCCGGGCGCGCGCGACCGAGCATTGATGCGACCGCTAGCTTGCCCTGCTCGATCGCGTTGTGGACGCTCTGAAGCCTGCCGGACCGGCCATAATGGACGAGCGGCCGGCGGGCACAGTCACCCGCCGCGAAGACGCGCGGGTCGCTGGTGCGCGCATCCCGGTCCACCAAAATCCCGTCACGGCAGGCAAGTCCCGCCTCGGCGGCCAGCTCCACATTCGGCACAATGCCGATGCCGACCAGCACAAGGTCGGCTGGCATGTGCCCGCCATCGGTGAGGGTGACCCCGCTGACACGCCCGCCGCTGCCGGTGATCGCACTGACGCGCATGCCGGTGCGGATCGTCACGCCGTGGCGTTCATGCAGGCGGGTGTAGAAATCGGACATGACCGGGCTCGTCACCCGCGCCAGCACGCGCCCGGCCATCTCCACCACCGTGACCTGAAGGCTCATCTGGCGGGCGACCGCGGCCGTTTCCAGCCCGATATAGCCCGCGCCGATGATCACGATGGAGCGGCCCTCGACCATCTCAGGGCGCAGCCGGTTGACGTCGGCGAGGGTGCGCAGCTCGTGCACGCCCTCAAGCCGCGCGCCTTCCACCGGAAGGGTCCGCGGCCGCGAGCCCGTCGCGATCACCAGCGCGTCATAGGCCACCCGCCCGCCATGCTGGAGCGCGACCACCCGCGCCTGCCGGTCGATCGCCTCCGCCCGCGTCGACAGGACAAGGTCGATGCCGGCATCGTCATACCAGCTCTCGGGCTTGAACTGGAGCCGCTCCTCCGGCAGCTCGCCCTTCAGGAACGCTTTCGACAGGGGCGGGCGCTGGTAGGGCAGGGCGGCCTCATCACCGACCAGGATGATCGCCCCGCCATAGCCGGCCTGGCGCAGCGACATTGCCACCTGCGCACCGGCCTGGCCGCCGCCGAGGATCACCACCTGATTCAGTTGCCGAGGCGCCAAGCCGCCCTCCGCCATCGCTTCGATCCGAACAATGACGCCCGAGTCACGCTTATGCAAGGCGGCGCATCACGCCGGGCGTGCGTCAAGCCACCGGGGGTGACGCCCGCCCGCCCGCCTGCCATACCCTTGATGGCAATGGAGCCATTCATGCAGACCCTTCTGACCTATGCCTTCTGGATCGCCATGGCCGGCGTGGCCATCATCCTCGTGCTCGGCCTCGTCAACCTGGTGCGGCGCGATGCCCACCAGGCCTCGCGCTCCAACAAGCTGATGCGCCTGCGCGTCCTCGTCCAGTTCATCGCAATCCTGCTGCTCGTCGCGCTTGGCTTTGCGACAGGCGCGATCAGTTTCGGTTGAGCAGCAAACGCGGGAGGCCGCACCATGGTCAGGCTCGACAAGATCTATACCCGCGCCGGTGATGGCGGCACGACGCGGCTCGCCACCGGCGAGACCGTCGACAAATGGCATCCGCGCGTCGCCGCCTATGGCACTGTCGACGAGCTGAACGCCGCCCTCGGCTTTGCCGCCGGACAGGCCGATGGTGACCTCGCCGCGGCGATTGCGCGCATCCAGAACGACCTGTTCGATCTCGGCGCCGACCTGGCGGTGCCTGACCGCGGCAAGGATCTCGGCTTTGAGCCCCTGCGTATTGTCGCCGCGCAGGTCACCCGCCTTGAGGTGGAAATCGACGCCATGAACGCCGACATCCCGCCGCTCGACAGCTTCATCCTGCCCGGCGGCGCGCCCCTCTCCACGCGCCTGCATCTCGCCCGCACGGTCGCCCGCCGCGCCGAACGCCATGTCGCCGAACTGGCCGCCATGGACGGCGAGACGGTCAGCGCGGCAGCGCTTGCCTACATCAACCGGCTGTCGGACTGGCTGTTCGTTGCTGCCCGTGTCGCCAATGACAATGGCGCCGGCGACGTCAAATGGGTCCCCGGCGCCAACCGCTGACACGACCTGCACCGGCGAGACCCGGTCTGTGCCCGTCAAGCCCGATTGACAGGCCCGGCCGTCTCGCGGCATTGCTTGATACAGATGGTGCCCCCCTGCCAGGGGGCTAAGAGGGAACCCGGTGTGAATCCGGGGCTGTGCCCGCAACTGTCAGCCGGGAGCTGATGGCCAATATGTCACTGGGGTGCAAGCCCTGGGAAGGCGGCCAGAGGCAGGGATCGGCGAGCCAGGAGACCTGCCATCGCGTCGTTCGCCCCGGGCCCGGGACCAGGCCAAAGGGACGGGAAACGCTGTTTCCTCCGAAACGACACCGCTTGGCGCGCCGCATGGCCGGGGCGTGCCCTAAGGGTTTCGTTTCGCGCGTCGTCCGGCCCGGCGCGGAGGATACCGCTATGCGTGCCCACGCACTTTACCTTGGAGCCGCCGCGATCACGCTGGCTGGCGGCGCCCACGGCCAGGTTTCAGGCGAACCCGACCGTCCCGGCGAGACCGTCCGGTTCGACACGGTCATCGTGTCCGGCCTGCGCCCCGTCCCGGCCAGCGACATCACCGGGTCGCTCACCGTGCTCACCGGCGCTGACCTGGCGGTGCGGGATGTGCCCTACCTCGCTGATGAACTGCGCGCCGTGCCCGGCGTCGGCGTCTCGCGCTCCGGCGCCGTCGGCGGGCTGACCCAGATCCGCCTGCGCGGGGCGGAGGCGAACCACACCCTCCTCCTCATCGACGGGATCGAGGTTTCCGACCCGACCTCAGGCGAAAGCGATTTCGGCCTGATCACCGGCCTGCGCCCGGCCCGGGTGGAGGTCCTGCGCGGGGAGCAGTCGGGCCTTTACGGCTCCGACGCCATTGGCGGGGTCATCAACGTCGTCACCGGCGCGCCGGACGGCGTGTTCGCCCGCGCCGAGGCTGGCTCATTCGAGACGTGGCGTGCCGAAGCCGGCCATGGCTTCGCCGCCAGGCATGGCCAGCTGACCGTCTCGGGCAGCGGCGTCTCCACCGGCGGGGTCGATAGCTCGGGGCGCGGCGGCGAGGCCGACGGTTCGCAGGCCCTGTCTGCGCTCGCCAATGGCCGGCTCGATCTCGGCGGCGGCTGGGCACTCACCGGCCTTGCCCGCTATGGCGACCATGAAGTCGAGACCGACCCCGACCTCGATTTCGACGGCGTCCTCGATGATGCCGACCGGGTCAGCGAAAGCGAGCACGTCACGCTCGGCGTCGCGCTGCAGGGCGATGCCATCGGCTTCGACCACGTCCTGCGCGCCAGCTTCAATGCGATCACACGGGACAATTTCGCCGACGGCCGCTTCACCAATGCCTCCGAGGGCGACCGGACAAAGCTGTCCTGGAGCCCCTCGCGCGCCTTCGGGGCGGACCGGACGCGCCTCAGGCTGACCGGTCTCATCGACTATGAGCGCGAGGATTACAGGGCCCGCGACACCCAGTTCGGCGGCCTGACCAACCAGCAGCAATCCCTTGAGACGCTCGGGCTTGCGGCGGAGGCGCGTCTCGGCCTCGGTCCGGTCGAACTGGCCGCCTCGCTCCGCCATGACGACAATGACGGCCGGTTCGAGGATGCCACCACCGGCCGGCTGGGGGCTGCCCTGGACAGTGGCGCATTCGGGCGCCTGCGCGCCTCGCTCGGCACCGGCGTGAAGAACCCCACCTTCACCGAACTCTTCGGCTTCTTTCCCGGCAGTTTTGTCGGCAATCCTGACCTGCAGCCAGAGACCTCCACAAGCTGGGAAATCGGCTGGGATGGCCGGATCGGCCCGGCGGAGGCGTCGGCGACCTGGTTCCAGGCCGAACTGGAGGACGAGATCTTCACCGCCTTCAATCCCGACTTCACCGCTACCGCCCGCAACCGCGAGGGGCAGAGCGAGCGCTCCGGCCTTGAATTGGGGCTTCGCTGGCCGGTGACCGGGGCGCTCACCCTTGCCGCTCAGGCAACGGTCATCGACAGCACGTCCGATGATGGCAGCGAGGAGATCCGCGTGCCCTCGCAGACCGCCAGCCTGTCGATCGACTACCGCCCTGCCGCCTGGCGCGGCGGGCGCGCCGGGCTTGCCTTCGACTATGTCGGCGAGCAGGATGATTTCGACTTCGGCGCCTTTCCGGCCCGGCGCGTGACCCTCGACCGCTATGTGCTGGCCAGCGCCAGCGCCGAGGTGCCTCTCAGCGACGCGCTCGCGCTGACGCTTCGCGGCGAGAACCTGTTTGACGAAACGGTGACGGATGTGTTCGGCTTCAACGGGCCGGGCGCGGGCGTCTTCATCGGGCTGCGGGTGTTCTGATGCGGGACTGGCTCGCCATCCTCGCCGCGTTCGCGCTGGCCGCCTGCGGTGAGGCGGGCCTGTCCGCCTCGCCCGTCCTTGCGCCTGCACCCGCCGGTTCGCAGCGGATCGTCAGTCTCGACTATTGCGCCGACCAGTATGTCCTGAAATTCGCGCCGCGGGACGCCATCCTCGCCCTGTCGCCCGATGCAGTGAAGGATTTCTCCCACATGCGCGCCGCCGCCACCGGCCTACCCAGCGTCCGGCCGGTGGCAGAGGATGTGCTGGTGCTGAAGCCGGACCTGGTGGTGCGCGCCTATGGCGGCGGGCCGAATGCGCAGGCGCTGTTCCAGCGCGCCGGCGTGCCGGTGCTGGACGTCGGCTGGACGCCCGACATTGCGGCCGTCATCGGCAACACCCGCCGCATGGCCGCCGCCCTCGGCAATCCGGCAGAGGGAGAGGCCGTCATCGCCGACATGCAGCGCCGCCTTGCCGCCCTGTCGCCGCCCGGCCCGCGCGAGCGCGCCCTCTACCTCACCCCCGGCGGCGTCACCACCGGACCCGGTGGTCTGGTCGACGAGATGATGATGAGGGCCGGCCTTGACAATTTCGAGACGGTGCCCGGCTGGCGGCCGGTTCCCCTCGAGCGCCTTGCCCGTGACCGTCCGGGGCGTATCATATTTGCCGATTTCGAGGGCGGCGCGGGCCCGTGGAGCGCCATGCGTCATCCGCTCGCTGCCGGTCAGCTGGCGAGGCTGCCGGTCACCCGGATAGAAGGCGCCTGGACCGCCTGCGGCGGCTGGTTCCTCGTCGACGCGATCGAGGCGATGGCGCCATGAGCCTGCGGCAGGCCTCGCTGACCCCGGCACTGGCGCTTGCAGCCCTTGCCGCGATCCTTGGCGCCTGCCTGCTCGGCTCAACACCGATGCCGGCCGGGCGTGTCCTGGCCGCGCTCTTTGGCGGAGGCGACGAGGCCGACCGGCTGGTGGTCTGGGCGATCCGCCTGCCGCGGGCGCTTGCCGCCTTCCTCGTCGGCGCCGCGCTTGGCTTCTCCGGGGCGGCGCTGCAGGGCCTGTTGCGCAACCCGCTGGCCGAGCCCGGCGTGCTCGGCGTCTCGGCCAGCGCAGCGCTGTGTGCCAGCGTCGCCTTCCATTTCGGCGTGGTCGCCCTGTCGCCCTGGGTGTTGCCGCTTGCCGCCATTGCCGGCGCGCTTGCCGCCACGACCCTGATCGCCGCCGCCGCCCTGCATACCGGCTCTGTCGTCACCCTCATCCTGATCGGCGTCGGCCTGTCGGCCTTTGCCGGCGCGGCGATGAGCCTGCTGCTCAACCTCGCGCCCAATCCCTTCACCCTCGCCGACATGATCAGCTGGACGCTTGGCTCCGTCGCCAATCGCAGCTTTGCCGAGATCGCCCTCGCCCTGCCCTTCCTCGCCGGCGGCGCCGCCATCCTGCTCACCACCGCCCGCGGGCTCACCGCGCTGACCCTCGGCGAGGAGGCCGCCGCCGGTCTCGGCCTCGACCTCCCGCGCCAGCGCACCCTTACCGTCCTCGGCGCGGGCCTGGCCACCGGCGGCTCCGTCGCACTGGCCGGCGCCATCGGCTTTGTCGGCATCGTCGCGCCGCACCTGATCCGCCCGCTGACCGGCCACGACCCGGCGCGCAGCCTCGTCCCCTCAGCGCTGCTGGCCGGCCTCCTGCTCGTGCTCGCCGACATCGGCGTGCGCCTTGCCCCCACCGCCAGCGAGCTCAAGCTCGGCGTCGTCGCCGCCCTGATCGGCGCGCCCGCCTTCGTCTGGATCGCCGTCAGCCGCCGCGCCGCCGATGACTGAGCTGATCGCCTCTGGCCTCAGCCTCAGCGCCGGCAGCGCCCGCCTGGTCGAGGACGCCAGCTTCCGCCTCGCCGCCGGCGAGCTGGTCGCCCTGATCGGCCCCAATGGCGCCGGCAAGACCAGCCTGATCCGCGCGAGCCTCGGCCTTGCCCGCCCCTGCGCCGGCCGCGCCACCCTCGGCGGCGATGACGTCACCGGCCTCAGCCCCGCCATGCGGGCCCGCCGCGTCGCCTATCTGCCGCAGGTGCGCCCGCTCGCCTGGCCGGTGCGCGTGCGCGACGTGGTCGCCCTCGGCCGCTTCAGCCATGGCGCCGCGCCGGGCCGGCTCACCGGCATGGACGCTGCCGCCGTGGAGCGTGCGCTGGCAGCCTGCGACCTCACCGCCCTCGCCGGCCGGCGCACCGACACCCTTTCGGGCGGCGAGCTGGCCCGCGTCCACTGCGCGCGCGCCTTTGCCTCCGGGGCGCCGCTGCTGATCGCCGACGAGCCGACCGCCGCGCTCGACCCGCGCCACCAGTTCCGCATGCTGGACCTGATCGCCGCCTATGTGGCGGGCGGCGGCGGCGCGCTGCTTGTCCTGCACGATATCCGCCTGGCGGTGCGCTATGCCCACCGGCTGATGTGGATGAAGGCCGGCCGCCTCGTCGCCGACGGCCCCCCCGCCGACACCCTGACACCGGAACGCCTCAGGGACGTCTTCGGCCTGCGCGCCCACATGGCGAGCGGCCGCCTGGAGATCGACGGCGCAGAATAGGGGGG
>CAYPQD010000067.1:0-11843 GCA_964412785.1 uncultured Hyphomonadaceae bacterium | reverse complement strand
GCCGCCAAAGCGCGGTTTCACTGAACGACCCTGGACCGACCACCTTCCTGCTTTACCCAGCGCAAGCCGGCAGGTATTACATAAGGCTTGCAATGGGAGGGGGATGGTCATGGGATTGAAGGAAAAACGGTTGATGAAGGTGATCGAGGATGAAAACATCCCCTTTCACGTCAACACCTTCAAGGACGTCACCAAGGGCGGCGAACTGACGATCGAAATCGATTGGGACGAATGGGCGGACGACCACGAGGGCCTGCTCAATCTGAACGGATATGCGATCCAGCAATTCACTGACGCACTTGTTCAGGTGGCTATCGACGATCTGGCAGCCGAGGCGCTGCGCGAGCAGGTCAAGACGCTCAGGATTGAACGCATCGGCACCAGCGTTACCCCATCGATTGAGCTGGGCGCGGGCACGCTGACCCTCAGGGTTGCGCCGGCGGCCAGCTGGGAGGGGGTCGTACGCAACAGCGACATCAAGGCGTATCTGCTCGACACCATCTGACACCGGGAGGTCTGCGCCATGGCTGGGCGACTGTGTGGTGCGCTCGTGGCTTTTGTATTGCTGGCGGCCTGTGGCAACAGCCATTCAGCCATTGAGAAAGCGCCCAATGCGGGTGACGCGGCAGCCCAGGCTTGGCTGGTAAAATCACGCCAGGGCCCGGTGCTGGTTGATCCACCGGGCACGGTGGAAGCCGCCGAGGCCTTGATCAACGATCTGGGCAATGACGGCCCGCTCGCGCTGATCCTGACCGGTGGCCCGCCCTCGCCACTCGACGGGCTGGCTCCGCTTGCGCAGGCCTATCCCCAAATGGAGGTGCTAACGACCGCCCGCATCCTCGACCACTTGCGTAGCGCTGGCACCGCACTTCCCGACCGCATCGCAGCGCTGGAAGATCACCCGACCTGGGAGGTGGATGACCGCGCCATTCCTTCGGTCATCCTTGGAGGCGAATTCTTCATGGTCGTCGAGCCGGTAGGTGAGGCCTTCGGCCCCGAACCGCGCCTCGGCCTCTACATGCCCTATCCCACCCACGCGAATTTCATCGGTGCAATGACGGCGCGCGACGTGGTCATCCCATTGCTTGATCACGAGAATTTGGAGCATTTGGTTGCGCAGTCATCCTATATCGGCGGCGCGTGGTGCGATGTGGAAGCGTGCCCGATGACCTACGCGCGCTGGGGCGATGTGGAGCCCTGGTCGACGCCGGACATGGTGTTTGCCGATTGGCAGACAGACACGCTGGAGGCGCTGCGCCTGATGGTGCGCGAGCGGATCGACGATGACGGCAGACTGTCGGCGGGGGAATATGACGAACTGCAGGACTATGTCGGCGCAATCGGTGCCCTCATCGCCGACAATGACACTGCGGCCTTCAACCGTGTCATGGACCGCTTGGCGCGCGACGCTCTGGCGCGTCGTTAGGGACGTTCGGCAGAGGTGAAAACGGCGTCGATCAGGGCCGCAGCCTCTGCTTCATCGATATTGCGGCTCAGGCTGAACACGATGGCCAGCAGCGGCCCGTCGTCCTGCTCCCGGCCCAAGGCAATCGCGGGCACCTTGCGAGACGAAATCCAGCCTGGACGGACGACTTGCGTGCGCAGCAGCAGTCCTTCCGCGGTGAGCTCTGGCGGGTTCGGCGGGGCCTCGATGGCAAATTGCCAGTTCCAATCCTGGAAATTCTTCCCGGCTTCCGCCAACAGGTCTTCCAAGGTTGCGTAATTCGATGTGTGGGCGACCGCCAGTGCCGCGTCAAACCGCCTGTATCCGCCAAGGGTGACCGTGTGGCCGAGGAACAGCACGCGGTATGTGGTCGGGTTGAGGTATTCCGGCGGTGGCATGGGTCTGAACTTATCGGACACCTCAAATCGCCCGCCGCCGGGCACGTCATGCGACCGGGTCTCGGCCTGGGCCGCACCGAATGAGAAGATCATTGCCATGGCCACAGCCGCTATCGGGGTCAGGTTCGCCATCGCATCGGCCTTTCTGCTGACGGCCACGCCAATACTCGCCGCGACGGTTCTGACGTGCTGTCTCGAAACGCCTCGCATCCGCAAGATCATTACCACGAATGTCTATCTGGGCACAGCGGTCATGCCTGTTGGTGTCGCAGCCGAACCGCAGAAAAAACCGGCGAGCCCGGGCTGTTGAGCGCACAAACCGGCATTGAAAAGCGCCTGTAGCGCCGCCCGGCCGAATGGGATCATCGCGCCGCTACGGATCCTTGTGTTCACGCGTTTGCGGACGGCGAACCCGCTCCCACTTTGCGTGGAAACGCTTGTCGCATGACACTGTCGGCTTTTCTGCGAAAGAGGAGCTGGTGCCGCGGTCTCACACCCGGCGGAAGTGGCGGTGGCCGGAGCCGTCATTTGACCTGGCGCAGCTGCGGCTTGCGGTCAGCAACAGCAACGCGTTCTTCCTGGCCTGATACCAAGCTGCATGGACCCAAACCCGATCCCTTGCAGTGCAGGGCAAGCGCGACTGCGCGTCGGCGCCCCATGCGCCTTGGCCGCGGACGGGTCTTCATCCGCGCACATTGGTATGACCGGTTGCCGGCCCCCGGCAGGGGCCCCTTGCCGGGGGTGGCAAAATAGAGGCATTGGGAAATTTCGGCGTCAGGTTCGATGAGCGGAGGACCCCCATGCTGTCAGCGCTTCAGTCGGTTGCGGGCGCCCTTGCGGCGGTGGTCGCGGGCATTGCCGCAGGAGGGGCCTGGGTGGCCTCGGTGGCGGCGCCGAATTGCTCGTTCGACCGGCTGGACTATTCGCGCGCTGACGGCCATGTGCGCCAATTGCTACGCGATATTGCGCCCCAGCTGGCCGCGCTGTTGCTGGCGGCAGCCGCGCTGTCCGTGCTCGCCGGCGCGTTTGGCGCGGCCGTTCTGTCAGGCCTTTCCGCGGTCGGGTTCTTCACCAACCGCTGGACCCTGGCGCCGCGTGATCGCAGCCGGGTGCCGCCCGGCGTCCGGCAGCGCAAGAAGAGCCAGCGCGTCGTCGCGGTCGGTTTCTCCCTGATGTTCACCGGGGTGGCAATGGTCGCAGCGGTGCTTGCGGCGTTCGGCGTCTGATCGGTCAGAGCGCCTGCTCGAAGATCTGCTCATAGTCACCGCGCTCGATCGACCTGGCATTGCCGAGATGGGCGAGGTCCTTCAGCGCATAGTCGACGATGCCGGGGCCGTCACCGGCCTCGACGCCGAGGCTGGAGAGGCTCGCGGGGATGCCGATCTCCTCGTTCAGCCGGGCGATGGTGTCGGCGAGGTCGCCCGTCTCCGGCAGGCCCATGGCAAAGCGCAGGCGAGCGTATTTTTCCGGCGCTGCGCCTTCGTTGAAACGCAGGAGGTGCGGCAGGAAGATTGCGTTCAGCGTGCCGTGATGCAGCTTCTTTTCCGCAAGCCGCCCGGCAGCATGGGAGAGTGCGTGCACCCCGCCAAGGCCTTTCACGAAGGCAAGCGCGCCTTCCAGGCTCGCCATCATCATGTGCCAGCGCGCTTCGGTGTCGGACCCGTCGGCGACGGCCGCCTTAAGCCAGCCATTGCCGAGGGCGCGGTGCACGCCGTCATAGCCGATGCCTTCCGCCGGCGGGTTGTCGCGCGGGCTCAGCACAGCCTCGATGCAGTGGGTCACCGCGTCCATGCCGGTTGCCGCCGTCATCATCCTCGGCAGGCCGAGGGTGAGGTCCGGGTCGCACAGGGCCGTCGCCGGGATCAGGTTGGGCGAGGCGAACGTCTCCTTGCGACCATTGTTCATGATGATCACCATGCCGACGGAGACTTCCGAGCCGGTGCCGGCGGTGGTCGGGATGGCAACCAGCGGGGGCAGCTTGCCGATATGCTTGGCGCCGCCGGTGATTGCGGCGTACTTTTCCAACGGGCGGTCATGGCTGGCGAGCAGGCCGATGGCCTTGGCGTGGTCCATGGACGAGCCGCCCCCGAGCGCGACGATGCCGTCGGCGCCGGCCTGACGGTAATGCTCCGTTGCGATGAGCGTCTGCGCCTCGGTCGGGTTGGCAACGGTCTCGTCGAACACGCCGGCGGGCGTCATTCCAAGGGCGTCCTTCACCGTGTCGAGAAGGCCGGCGGCCCTGATGCCGGGATCGGTGACGATGAAGGGGCGTGCCACCCCATGGCCCTTCAGGATGTCGCCCAGCTGCGCCAGCACCCCGTGACCGAAGACACTGGTGGTCAGGTAGTTCATTACGATCATCGCCTTGGGCCCTCCATGACTCATCCTGCGGCTTGCGCCCGAGAGTGCGGGAAGGGGCGGCCGGCGGCAAGGGGCGACGCAGGGTCAGGCCCAGCGTCGCCCTTTCCGGCCTTCAGAACCGCAGGACGCGAACGAAGCGCACGGGCTCCAGCTCGCCGAGCGCGCGGATCACTTTGGCCGGCGGCTCTGAATCGATGCCGACCAGCGCGATCGCCTCGCCGCCAGCCTGGTCGCGGCCGAGATGGAAGGTCGCGATATTGACGCCGGCCTCGCCGAGCATGGCCCCCAGCGCGCCGATGAAGCCGGGCGCGTCATGGTTGTTGACGTAGAGCATGACCGGCGAGACGCCGCCCTCAAGGGCCATGCCCTTGACCTCGACGATGCGCGGGCCCGATGGCGACACGGTTCCGGCGAGAGTGCGCCAGGCGCCGTTCACCAGCGTCCGGATGCGAATGAGGCTGTCATAGACCGGGCTCTCATCGGTCCTGGTCTCGGTCAGCTTGATCCCGGCATCGTGCAGCATCGCCGGCGCGGAGACCATGTTGACGTCACCGCGTGAGGCGCGCAGCAGGCCGGCGAGGGCGGCCGCGGTCAGCGGCTTGCGGTTGAGGTCGGCAACTTCGCCCTCGTATTCGATCACCACCTCGTCGAAACCCTCATCGGAGATCTGCCCGGCAAAGCCGCCGAGCTTGCCGGCAAGCTCGACGAAGGGCTTGAGGCGCGGCGCCTCGTCGGCGGTGATTGAGGGCATGTTGAGGGCGTTGGTGACGGCGCCGGTCAGGAGATAGTCGGCCATCTGTTCGGCGACCTGGAGTGCGACGTTCTCCTGCGCCTCGGTGGTCGCCGCGCCGAGGTGAGGCGTGGCGATGAAGTTCCGCGCGCCGAACAGGACGTTCTCCTTCGCCGGCTCCTCGGCAAAGACGTCGAAGGCGGCCGCCGCGATATGGCCGCTGTCGAGGAGGTCGCGCACGGCCTGCTCGTCGACGAGGCCGCCGCGGGCGCAGTTGACGAGGATGAGGCCCTTCTTCGCCTGCTCCAGCGCCTCGCGAGAGAGGATGTTGCGGGTCTGCTCGGTCAGCGGGGTGTGCAGGGTGATGACGTCGGCGCGCGCCAGCAGGGCGTCGAATTCGACCTTTTCGACGCCGAGTTCAATGGCCCGGTCCTCGGTCAGGAAGGGGTCGAAGGCAACGACCTTCATGGCAAGGCCGAGCGCGCGCTCGGCGACGCGCGAGCCGATATTGCCGCAGCCGATCAGACCGAGTGTCTTGTAGGACAGCTCTGTCCCCATGAACGCCTTCTTCGGCCATTCGCCGGCCTGGGTGCCGGCATTGGCCGCCGGGATCTGGCGGGCGGCTGCGAACATCATGGCGATCGCATGTTCGGCCGTCGTGATCGCGTTGCCATAGGGGGTGTTCATGACAACGACGCCGTTCGCGGTCGCCGCCTTGATGTCGATATTGTCAACGCCGATACCGGCGCGGCCGATCACTTTAAGCTTCGTGGCCGCAGCGATGATTTCGGCGTCGGGCTTGCAGGCTGATCGCACGGCGAGTCCGTCATAGTCTGCGATGATGGCGATGAGTTCGTCCTTGGACAGGCCGACCTTGATGTCGGTTTCGATGCCGCGCTGGCGGAAGATTTCAACGGCTGCAGGGCTGAGCTCATCGGCAATGAGAACTTTGGTCATTTCAGGACTCCTTGCGCCAGTCGGCGCGTTTCAATTCATGAACAAGGCACTGGCCGCCGTCGAAGTCGCGACATCCGACCGGAGTGAACCGCAGCGCTGGTAGAAACGGTGCGCGCGGGTATTGCTTTCGAGAGGATCGATCGGGACCCGTGTGAACCGATGGCGCCGCGAAACAGAACCCGCGTGCGAGGCGCATCACCTGCATTCCGGCAGCGCGACCGAGCCACTCCGCCGGACCGATCCGGATATCGATGGCGCGGAACCCTTCCGGCATCGGACCCCAATACGTCGCGGGCTCGACGGCTGGATCGATCACCTCGACGCAGCCGGTGGGCGTGCCACCCGTTCCGGCGAGGAAATGCCACAAGCCGGCAAGGCCCGCCGCGATTTCGTCTTGCCATTCCCTGCCGCCACCCTTGCCGGAATTCCGATCAGGGACCCGCACATGCGGTTCCTTGTCCCGAGCCTGAAGCAATGGGATGTCAGCGCGTGTCGCGGGACGAAGAGTGACCTGCATGGGCCTGGCCCTGTAACGGCTAGAGGCTGCCAGCAGCTTCGCAGAACGCCCAGTCGATCCAGGGCGTCAGCTTCTCCACATCAGACGGCTCAACCGTCGCGCCGCACCAGATGCGCAGGCCGGGAGGCGCGTCGCGATAACCGGCGAAATCGAAGCCAACACCTTCCTTGTCCAGCATGCCGACCAGCTTCTTCACGAAAGACTGCTGCGAATCGGTATCGAGGCCTGCCACGCGGGGATCGGTGAATTTGAATGTCACGCCAGTATTGGAGCGCACCGCCGGGTCGGGGCAGAGAAAATCGATATAATCCGTTCGCGCGACCCAGTCCGCCAGAATGGCGAGGCTCGCGTCGCAGCGCGCCTTCAGGCCCTCAAGGCCGCCGACACTCTCCGCCCAGTCGAGCGCCTGCAGATAGTCCTCCACACACAACATGCTCGGCGTGTTGATGGTCTCGCCCTGGAACAGGCCCTCATTCAGCTTGCCGCCCTTGGTCATGCGGAAAATCTTGGGGAGGGGACGGTCCGGCGTGTAGCTCTCCAGCCGCCTTACGGCATTGGGCGAGAGGATCAGCATGCCATGGGCCGCCTCCCCGCCAAGCACCTTCTGCCAGGAATAGGTGACGACGTCGCACTTCTCCCACTCGATATCCTGGGCAAACACCGCCGATGTGGCGTCATTGATCACGACACGCTCAGGGTTTGCCCTGATCCAGTCTGCGTCCGGTACGCGCACGCCGGATGTCGTGCCATTCCAGGTAAAGACGATGTCGGCATCATCGCGAGCGGCATCGAAATCCGGCAGTTCGCCGTAATCGGCGGTGTGGATTTCGCAGTCTTCGAGTTTCAGCTGCTTCACCGCATCGGTGACCCAGTCCTTGCCGAAGCTCTCCCAGGCGAACACGTCCACAGGGCGCTGGCCGAGCATGGACCACATGCACATCTCCACCGCGCCGGTGTCGGAGGCCGGGACGATGGCGACCCGGTACTCCTCCGGCAGGCCGAGAATCGCTTTCGTGCGGTCGATGGCCTCTTTCAGCTTCGCTTTCGCGTCTTTCGCGCGGTGCGAGCGGCCGAAGGCAGCGGACTGAAGTCTCTGGAGATCAAAGCCGGGGCGCTTGGCCGTCGGACCCGAGGAAAAATGCGGGCACGCGGGGCGCGTGGCCGGCTTGGACACGGTGGTCTGCATCGAGTGTACTCCCATCCTTGCAGATGGGCTGGGCACCGTTGGGGGCGCCTGGCCCGAGCGGTATATGGCATGGATCGCGCCGCAGCGATAGGGCCCGGCCTGGCGGAGCGCCTGTCCGGTTGCCGCCTGCGTTTGCGTACACATGTAAGGGCCAACGCCAGACGGGAGGCTCCCATGCAGCAAATCCTGATTGCCCTGATCGCCCTCATGTTCGCCGCGCCGGCGCTGGCCGAGAGCGGCCGGACCGACCTGATCACGGCCTGCCAGGGGTCCGACTTCAAGCTCGACTGCGCCTGCGTCGGCGAGACCTATGATGCGCAGGCGGCCGGCCTTGATCCAGTCGCAGCCAAAGCACTCGCCAATCTAGGCGCCTCGGTGCTCGGCGGCCCCAGCTTCGAGGAGCAGAGGCCCGAGGTGTTGATGCAGATTGTGGAGCGGATCGAGCCGATGGTCATCCTGCCGGAGACCTGCAAGAGTGGCACGGCGGCGAGCGCCGAGGGCCGGGAGGCGATCCGCGCCGACATCACGCAACGCTGCAAAGGCTCAATTCTGCCGATCGACTGCGCCTGCGTCGGCGATGCCTTCGACCGGGCGGCCGGGGACTTCGACGCCACCGGACAGGCAATGATGCAGTCCGTCATGTTGGAGGTTCTCGGCGTTGACGCCGCACGCGACCTGTCAGACTGGCCCGATGCGGAGGCGTTGCAGTATGCCGAGGCCTTTGAGGCACCCGGACATTTCATCGATGCCTGCGCGGTGCCTGACGAGGCTGCCATTGCGATTGGCCTTCAGGCAGCCGGGCGGCCCGCGCCGAGCCTGGCCGACCGGGCTGCGGCCAGTCCGGCTGAAGCGATCTCGATGGAATGCCAGAGCTTCGGCATTTCGCCGGAGAATTGCACCTGTGAGATCGCCATGCTGGAGCGCCAACTGAGCCCGCAAGCCTTCCGCCTGCGCGGCGAAAGCGCCCGGCTGGAGGCGATGGCTGCGTTGGAGCGGCGGGCCGGCGCCGACCCGCCGGCTGAGGCAATTGCGGCGCTCGGCCTCGACCTGGCCGAGGGCAAGGCGCTGCTCGGTGAGGCCAATTCAGTGATGTCGGACGAGTTGCTGTCCGAACAACGCCGGCTTGCCTGCCTCACCCTGCAATAGTGGCCGGCTTGTTCACAGCCTGCGCCTTTTTTTGGCCAGCGAACCGCTCTACTCTTGACCTTGTTGGTGAGGCTGACGGGGAGAGAAACCGTGCACAGGAACTGGAGCCGCAGGGTTGTGGCACTTGCGATCGGTTTGGCAGGCGCCGCGCTTGCTCGCGCCGATTCTGGCGAAGGCACAGCCTCGGTGTTGGCGAAGGCCTGCATTGCGGCACCGTCTGCACTCGATTGCAACTGTGTGAGCGACACCTTCGTCGAGGCGAGCGCCGGGCTTGATGAGGGTGACCAGCTGCTGCTGGTCGACATGGCGCTGGCCTCCATGGGAATGGGCGACGGGGCGGCGGTGGCCAAGGCCTCTCCCGAGGCGATGAGCCGGATAGCCATCCGCGTGCCGGCGGTAATGCAGGTCGGCACCGCCTGCCTCAGTGCCGGTGCGGCCGACCGGCCCAACTCGACCGTTTCGGAAGAGGCCCGCGCCCTGGTCGAGACCTGCGCCAGCTCCGGCTATTCGATGGACTGCGGCTGCATTGCCTCGCGCTTCGACGAGGCTGTCAGCGCCGGCGCGCCTGCCAGCGAGGCGGCGCAGGCGGTCACTGCCGGTCTGGGGCTTGGCGACGGGGTGGCGGTGAACACTGCGGCGCGCGCGGCCCTCGGCAATTTCCGCGAGGCCTGCGCGGTCACGGACCCCGACGGCCAGCGCGGCGCTGAAGCGGCGGTCGCCGGCCCGGCTGCGAGCCTCGAAGCGCGCGCCGACGCGTCCGATCCGGCGCTTGCCATGCGGATGCAGTGCGAGGCGGGCGGCAGCACGACGCGCTATTGCGGCTGCCAGACGGCCGTGTTGGTCAAGGCGCTTAGCCCCGACCTGGTGCGCTACAAGGGCGCGCTGGCCCGCGCCGAGGCGGAGCGCGACCTTGGCTGGCTCGATGGCGGCAGCCACATCGCCGAGGCGGCCGCCGAGATGGGGTATGCAGACGCCGAGGCCGTGGCGAAGCTGCGCGAACTGATCGCGGCGACCAATGCCGAATGGGAGAAGGCGCACTATGCCTGCCTTGAATACCTGCGCTGAACCAGCCTGTGTCAGAGGCGCAGATTCCCGGCGATGACTGTAACCGCCCGACCTGATATCTCCACCCGGTCACCAGCGAGGCGAAACGCCGCCTGCGCGCCGCGCCCGGGAAAGGCCTGGAAGGACCGGAGCGGGCCGTCCTGGCCGCGTGCCGCCATCAGCGGGGCCAGCATGGCGTACCATGAGCCGGTCGCAGGGTCCTCGGCAATGCCCGAGCCCGGAGCAAAGAAGCGGCTTGTGACATCGGCCCCGTCCGGTCCGCCGGGCGCGAGGCAGCCGACATGGCCGGGGCCATAGGCCGCCTCCGCGCCAAGGCTCGCCAGCGCCGCCCCGTCGGGTCGCAGCGCCTCCACCTGCTCCGGCGTCTCGAAGACCGCGGCGGTATAGGTGCCAAGCCAGGCCTCGCGCGGCTTGCGCCCCAGCGCATCGGCGAGCGCGTCCGTCACGGCCACCTGGCGCACCGGCGCCGACGGCAGGTCCATCAGTAGTCCGTCCGGAGCGCGGCTGACGCGCAGCGTGCCGGCGCTGCTGGTCTCGAATTCCAACGTCCCGGCCGGATTGCCAAGCTCGTGGAACAGCACGTGCGCAGCCGCCAGCGTCGCATGGCCGCACAGCGGCACCTCCCGCGTTGGCGTGAACCAGCGCAGGCGGTGGCGCGCCCCGCTGAGCGGCACGATGAAGGCGGTCTCGGAGACATTGTTCTCCGCCGCGATCGCCTGCAGCGTCCGGTCCGGCAGAAAGCCATCGACGAGGCGCACCACGCAGGCGGGGTTGCCTTCGAACGCGCGGCCTGCGAACGCATCGACCTGGTAGAAGGGAAGGGGCATGGCGCCGGGCTCCTCGGGTCTCCTGGCAACATCCCTGATAGCCGGGTCGCCCCTGGCGGCCCAGCGATGATTTCTGCGGGCGAGTTGAGGCGGCCTGAAGGCGGCGCGCCGCATCCGGGGAGGAAGGCATGCAGGTTACCCACCTGATGATTGCGCTGGCGCTGCTGGCCGGAGCGATGATTGCCGCGCAGGGCGTCATCAACGGGCGCATGGCGGTGGCGATGGGCGGGCCGCTTCAGGCGGCACTGATCTCGTTCAGCGTCGGCTGGCTCGCCCTGTTTGCCCTGAACCTGGCGCTTCGCCATGACCTTCCCGTCGGCCATGCCGTGCAGGTCGCACCCTGGTGGGCCTGGCTCGGCGGGCTGATGGGTGCGGTCGTGGTCAGCCTCGCGGCCTGGGCCGTGCCGAAGATCGGGGTCGCCACCTATGTCAGCGCCTTCATCGCCGGCCAGCTCACCGCAGCGGTGGTCTACGACCATTACGGCCTGCTCGGGCAGGCGGTGCGCGAGGCAAGCTGGCCCCGCCTTCTCGGCGTCGCGCTCCTCGGTGTCGGGGTCTACCTGATCCGGCGCTACTGAAGTGGCCGGGCGCCTATTCGGCAGCCTGCTCCTGCGGCGAGGCGGGCGGTGTGAATATGTCTTCGATCTTCAGGCTGAACAGGCCGGCAATGGCGAAGGCGAGCGGCAGGGAGGGATCATATCGCCCCGTCTCAATCGCATTGATCGACTGGCGCGAGACCCCGAGCTGGTCGGCGAGCGCGGCCTGGCTCCAGCCGCGCCCGGTCCGCAGCAGTCTCAGCCGGTTCTCCATCAGACGGTCTTGCCCGCAAGGCACTGGCGGCAATAGGCGAGCCCCCACAGCATCAGGAAGGCCGGGCCGAACCAGAACACGTCGAAACTCGCCATGGCATCGAAGAACTGCAGGAAGCCGACGATGAAGATCGCCGTCATGGTAACGGCGGCGGCCTGGGCGAAGGCCTTGTACTGGCGCTTGGCGGTGTACTCGTCGGTCTCCTCGAAATAGCGCAGGATGAAGAAAAGAAGCGCGGACACGGGCAGGGCGGCCGCCAGCGAGACGGCCACCTTCAGCCAGACGGGCGCGGGGTCATTGTACTCCAGCAGGATCTCCCCGCCGAACATGCAAAGGAGGTAAAGCGCCGTGATCGGCCAGAACACGCGGTGATAGCGCCGCATTGCCTCCCGAAATCCGACT
>CAYPQD010000066.1:0-12167 GCA_964412785.1 uncultured Hyphomonadaceae bacterium | reverse complement strand
ACCGAAAAGCTGTCGGCCATGGTCACGACCAGCCGATAGCCCTTCTGCGCACAGACCATGGCCAGTCCGATGCCGGTGTTGCCGCTGGTTGCCTCGACCACGGTCTGGCCGGGCTTCAAGGTGCCCGCGCGCTCAGCCGCTTCGATGATGTTGAGCGCCAGCCGGTCCTTGACCGAGGCCGCCGGATTGAAAAATTCGGCCTTGACGTAAAGCCGAACACCCGCCGGCGCGAGATTGTTGATGCGGATCACCGGCGTATCGCCGACCGTGTCCAGGATCGTGTCGAACAATCGACCTCGTCCTTGCGTCGTTCGAATTGTTTCGGTGGTCATGATGGTCTCTTCACGGATCAGATACCGTTTTGCTTACGGGCTTTCGAAACGCTGAAGGTGAGCATGCAAGCGGTGCGCTTTTTGTCAACACAGCTGCCGCGCGGTACCATCCCGTCCTGAGCTGGGGCCGAGCCCGGCCATGGGGCCAGCGACGCGCCAATACCAGGCGGCATGGACCAGGAACCGATCCTTGCCGCGCGAGGCCCAATGCGCTCGTCTCTTGTTTCACTTTATACCAATCTGCGCGGATGAAGACTCATCCGCGGCCCCGGCGCCCCATGCGGCGTGTGCGCAGGTCAGGCGTCATGCGCGCACACGGGTATCAGGCAAAACCAATGATCTGTCTTGTGGTCGCTGGCGGCGAGCCGTGATCTGCATCATCATTTGGCGCGAACTGAGCACAAACGGCTCCGGTTCGGTTCCGACCCTTGGCGGAGCGCCCGGCTCGCTTTGCCCCCAGTGCCAGCCTCCCAGTGCCAGCGGGCTGGTGCGCGAAACAAACCCGGCGACCGGTTCCGCCAGAGGCGGAATGGGTCTAGACTTGCACAATGGACAGGACCCTTCTGATGATCCACGGTGTTGGCTGCACCGGCGATGTTTGGGCGCGGATGCGCGGCGACTTCGAGGCGGCGGGCTGGCGCTGCGTTGCACCGACGCTGTTTCCCGAGCTGCGGGTCGCTGAGGACCCGCCGGACGGGCTGCGCTTCCTGACGCTTGAGGATTATGTCGGCGCCCTGCGCGAGGCAGCGCAGCAGCAAGCAGTGCAGACCGGGCTCAAGCCGGCGGTGATTGGCCATTCCATGGGTGGACTGATCGCCCAGAAGCTCGCCGAAAGCGGCGATGTGTCCGCCGCGGTCTTCCTCACCCCGGCCCAGCCGGAAGGCTGTACCGTGCGCGACTGGCGGGTGATGCGCACCTTCTGGAACATCCTCAAGGCCGGGCGTAAGGCCATTCCCGAGCGCAGCTTCAAGGTCGGCCGCACCGGCTTCAGCTGGGGCGTCCTCAACGCCGTGCCGGAGGAGCGCCACTGGGACATCTATTCGGGCGCCGTTTATGATTCCGGGCGCGTCTATGCCGCGCTTGGCGAGCCCGGGCCGATCGACGAGAGCCGGATCGAGGTGCCGACCCTGACGATCGGGGCGGCGAGGGACCGTGCGACGCCGGTCAAGGCCGTGCGCAAGGTCGCCCGGAAATACGCTGAAGCTGCCGTGGCCGGCGACTATATGGAGTACCCGTACAACGGCCACTGGATTATCGACGAGCCCGGCACCGAAAGTGTCACCGCAGACATCATCACCTGGCTGGCGCGCATCGACACGCTGCAGCCGGGCCGGTACCCGGCGCGGGTTCAGTTGCTGCCGTCGAGCTCCACATCCCAGTAGAGATAATCCATCCAGGTCTCGTGCAAATGGTTCGGCGGGAATCGCCGGCCCATCTCCTGCAACTGGTAATTGGTCGGCCGGGCAGGCTTGCGGGCAGGGAACATCTGCGCGTCCTTCGGCATGCGTCCGCCCTTGCGAAGATTGCAGGGCGCGCATGCTGCGACGATGTTCTCCCAGCTCGTCCGGCCACCACGCGAGCGCGGGATCACATGATCGAAGGTCAGGTCTTGCGGCGAGCTGCAATAGACGCAGCGGAAGCCGTCGCGCAGGAAGACGTTGAAACGCGTGAAGGCCGGCGGTCGGTCCTGGCGGACGAATTCCTTCAGGGCAATGACGCTTGGCAGGCGCATCTCGAAGGAGGGCGAGCGCACCACGCAGTCATATTCCGCAACCACCTCGACCCGGTCGAGGAAGACCGCCTTGACCACCTCCTGCCACGGCCAGAGCGATAGCGGGTAGTAGCTCAGGGGACGGAAGTCCGCATTCAATACGAGGGCCGGGCGCCCATTCGGGGGCGCGGTGACAATCTCAGCCATCTGACCACCTTCCATGGCAGCGGCGAGGCATATCACAGGACAGGCTTATGAAAGCGTCTCTCCTCCAGCTTTCGACCTTATTAACCGATTCAGCGCGACATATTTATGACATTTCCGCAGCGGCGCGAGACCTTCTTGTCGCGGAGGCGCAGTGCGTTGATGTACCCCCACAGGAGATGGGCCGCAACACCGCGCCAGGGTCGCCAGGCGTGCGCCTCGGCGGTGAAGGCCGCGCGGTCGAGACGGGCCCCGGCGCCACGCAGGAGGCGGTGGCTTTCCATCAGTCCGACATCGCCCGGCGGGAAGGCGTCCAGCAGCCCGCCGGCGTAGAGGAGGTAGAGATCGGCTGTCCACGGACCAATGCCGCGCACCGCGAGCAGCGTCGCCCGGGCTTCCTCCGCGGGCTGAACGATCACGCCGGCAGGGTCGAGATCGCCGGCGGCGATCGCAAGGGCGATGGCGCGCATATGGGCGATCTTCTGCCCCGACAGGCCACAGCCGCGCAGCGTGACGTCATCCAGCCCGCCAAAGCGCACCGGCTCAAGGTCAGGCCCCAATGCCTCCACCCGCGCCCAGATTGCCGCCCCGGCCCGCGTCGAGATCTGCTGGAACACGACCAGCCGGGCCAGCGTCGCAAATGACGGGGCGGCGCTCCGCCAGGCCGGCAGGCCGATCTCTGCATAGGCCTTCGCGAGCGCTGCATCCCGCTCCGCCAGTTGCACGCAGGCCGCGCGCAGCACGTCCTCACGCGGTGCGGTCACGGCGCCAGTCGGATTGGCGGCACCTCGCCCAAGGTCTGGCCGAGATAGCGCAACTCCCCCCGGCGGATCGTCAGCGGCAGGAAGTCGCCGCTGCGCGAGGCGGCCGCGATCACTTCAATATACTGCGCAAGTTCGCGCTTGTCGTCCTCCGGCAGGTCGCTGTCGAGCAGCGCGCGTTTCAGAGCTTCGTCCTCGTCGAGGCGCACATCCACCCGTCCGTCCAGCAGGCCCGAACCATTGACGCCCAGATCGGCCTTGCCGCCGAGCCGCGCCGGGCCCCAGTTGAGAAGCAGCTGCGCCACGTTCAGCCGACCGCCCGCCTGCGCCCAGTCGGCAAGGTCGCCGCCCGCCTCGAACACGGGAAGCGCATCGCGCAGCTCCAGGATCAGGCGCGAGGCGGCAAGGTCGGTGCCGAGGAACTCCGCCCCGCGTACCGGCGCTGCGAGGTCGAGGCGCTCCCAGCCGGCCGAGAGCTGCAGGTGGGCCGGTGCGTCCGGCGCCGCGCGCAGGTGGAACTCGATGCCGCGGCCATTGGCGAGGCGGCCGCCTCCAGAGGACGCCACAGCCTCGTCGAGCGAGATCGACAGGCGGGTCAGACCGTCCTCGCCCCACGACAGGCTGCCGGCCGAGCGCGCGCCGAGCGTGACGTCGAACTGCCCCTCCGCCGTCTCGACCCGGTTCCGCCCGGGTGCGCGCACGATCAGGTGCTGCCAGTTCCAGGGCTGCATGACGAGGTCCAGCCGCTCGCCCTGCCAGATCTGGTCGGCGCGCGGGTCGCCATAAACCGGCTCGTCGATGCGCAGGGCGAAGCGGAAGGGAAAGCCGGCGATCGGGTGGCGCTCGGAGAAGGCGATCATCCGCCCGCCTGCACGCTCCGCCGCGATCCACTCGTCGATGCCGCGCTCCAGTTGCGCGCGCATGTAGAGCCAGAAGGCGCCATAGAGGCCGACCGCCAGCGCCACCACGAAGGCCAGGAAGAACAGGCCGAAGCCACGGCGCCGGCGGGGGTGGGATCGGCTCACGTCTCTGTCTCCAGGTCGCTCCGGACGCGTCCCTGCACGGCGAGACCCTCGGCGAGAAGGGCCTGCGACGCCGGCTCCAGTGCAGCCTTCAGCTGGGCCAGGAAAACCTTGCGGTCAAGGCCCGGCGGGATCGCCGGCAGCACCTGGTAGACGATCACCCCTGGCCGCCGGGTGAATCCGCGCCCAGGCCAGCAGAGTCCGGAATTGGTTGCCACCGGCACACAGGGCACGCCGAGATCGCGATAGAGGGCAGAGACGCCGGCGGCCTGGTAGGCCGGCTCGGCGCCCGGCGGGCGCCGCGTGCCCTCCGGGAAAATCAGCACGGCGCGGCCACCGGCCACCCTTTCCCTTGCCGCCACGACCATGGATTTCAGCGTCTTCGCCGCGCCAGCCCGGTCGATCGGCAGCATCCTCAGCTTCAGCGCATACCAGCCAAAAAAGGGATACCAGAGGAGTTCGCGCTTCAGGATGATCGCCGGGTCAGGCCGCATCAGGAACGGCACGTAGACGTCCCACATGCACTGGTGCTTGCCGGCAAGGAGCGCAGCCCCGTCGGGGAGGTTATCCAGCCCGCGCAGTTCAGTCCGCACCCCGCAGATCCCGCGCAGCCCTGCGCGCACCAGGCGGACATAGAGGCGCACGCCGAACAGGAGCACGCCGCGCGGCATCACGAGCGAAGGCAGCCACAGCGTGCCCATGACGACAAGCAGGCCATACATCCAGGCTGCAAGGAGAAGGGAGCGCAGGGTGTTCATTCGCCGCGCCCCAGCCCCGGCAGCGCCCAGACGATCCGGTATTTCGCCCATTCCGAAACCAGGCCGCGGAAGGAGCGCCAGTCGCTGAAGGTGCGCGCAGGGTCGATCCGCGTGCGTACAGGATGGGCAATCAGCTCGACACCGGGCAGGGCGCGGGCAAGGACAAGGCGGCTGCGTGGCATGTGATAGTCCGAGGTGACAAGGATCAGCCGGTCATAGCCGCGCTCGGCGGCCCAGTCGCGCACTTCCCGCCCATTCCCGAAGGTGGTGCGCGCGCGGCGCCCGACATCGACGCAGCAGCCATACAGATGCAGTGGCCCGCCGGCGCGTTCGGCCAGTTCGTTGAGGGTAAGGTCGGGGTGCACGCCCGAGATCATCAGGCGCTCGCCTGTGCCGGCATCGAGCAGGCGCACCGCCTCGGCGATCCGCAGCCCGGAGCCGCCTGTCAGGGCGACAATGGCGTCAGCCTCGCCTGCCGGCTCGCCGCGCGCGGTCAGAACGCCGTGGCGAAACACCGCGAAGTCGATGAGCGCCGCCACCAGCAGGGCCGCCAGGGAGAGGCGCAGCCATGGCAGGCCGCCGGAGCGCTGGCGCCGGGCCAAGGGTCTAAGCTCCCCCGGCGAGGGTGCGCATGACGGTCAGACGGGCCGCAATCCGTGCCGCTATCGCCGCAATCACCGGCGTCGCCAGCAGGATCAGGAGGTCCACCGCATCGAGACTGAGCGCCGGCAAGAGGCCGGTTCGCTCCGCATTCGACTGCAGGAGGAAGATCGAGAGTGCCGCGGTGCCGAGCGCAGCGACGGCGCCAGCCGAGCCCGCCCGCAGCGCCATCAGCCAGAAGCGTCGTTCGAACAGGCGCGAGATGAAACGATCCTCCGCACCGGCGAGGTGAAGCACGTCGACAATGTCGCGCCGCGCCAGCAGGGCGGCATGGGTCGCGAATGCGATCACTGCAAGCGCCGTTGCGGCAAGCAGGGCCACGATGGCAAAGGCCGCATAGCGGACGACAGCAAGGGTGCGCCGGACGTCATCGGACCAGCTGGCATGGACGTCGGCAATGCCGTCGATCCCGGCTTCGGCGAGGCGCCGCTCGATACGCGGCCCGACTAGGGCGTCCTGCGGGTCAGCGCTGACAGCCAGGATGAGCGGGATTGGCAGTCCGGCGGGCAGGCCGCCGCTGCCAAAGCTCGGCGCCAGCAGCGCCTCGACCTCCTCTGCCGACAGCAGGCGCGTTGCGCGCACGCCTTCGGTTGCAGCGATGATGTCGCGCGCCTCGTCGCCGCCGCGCCGGTCGGTGCCCTGCAGGCGCACGGTCATCTCCCCCTCCACCTGCGCGGTCCAGCTGGCGGCTGCGCCATACGTCGCGCGCGCCGACAGGGCGGCCAGGCTCGCCAGGAAGCACAGCGCGAAGATGACGAAGACCAGCGCCGTCTCGCGCGCGTCATCGACCGGGATCAGCGGCGCAGGCGGGCTCATGCCGCCCCACCGAATTCGACATCGCGCACCAGCAGCCCGCTCTGCAGGCGCAGCACCTGCGCCGGGAACTGGCGGATCAGGCCAAGATCATGGGTGGCGACCAGCACCGTGGTGCCGAGGCGGCGGTTCAGTTCGGCAAACAGCCGCATCAGCCGCGCGCCCATCTCCGGGTCGACATTGCCGGTCGGTTCGTCGGCAATCAGCAGGTCCGGCGTATTGACCAGTGCCCGGGCGATGGCGACGCGCTGTTGCTCGCCGCCCGAGAGGGTGGAGGGTTTCGCATTCAGCCGACCGCCAAGGCCAACCCAGCGCAGCAGCTCCTCCACATCGGTGCGGTAGTCCGCGGGCTTCTGCCCGGCCACGCGCAGCGGCAGGGCGACATTGTCGAAGGCGCTGAGGTGCTCCAGCAGGCGGAACTCCTGGAACACCATGCCGATCCGCCGCCGCAGTGCGGCCAGTTCGGAGCGGCTCACCCGGTCGGTCGCCCGCCCGAACACATGGGCCGTCCCGCGCGTGGGTTTCAGCGCCAGGTAGATCAGCTTCAGCAGGGTGGTCTTGCCCGCCCCGGACGCGCCGGTCACGAACGCAAAATCGCCCGATTTCAGTGTCAGCGAGACATCGCAAAGCACCGCCTCACCGGCGCCGTAATTTAGGTGGACGCCTTCGAGATGGACGGCTTCGCCCACGAACCGGTCAACTGCGCGGGAGATCATGCGAGCGTTGGACCTTCACTTCGGGGTAACCAAATTGCTCGCATCAGCTATGCGGCCTTCAAAGCGATTCTCCAACCCATGATCCTCACCTGCCCCTCCTGCGAAACCCACTATTTCGCGGCCGATGACAGCCTTGGTCCGCAGGGGCGCGAGGTGAAGTGCGCCTCGTGTGGCCACAGCTGGTTCGTCGAGGCGCCCGGCGGGGGCATCGCCGGCAGCGCCCCCGCACGCTCCAGCGCCCTCGACACCTATCGCGAAAGGCTGCGCGCGCGCCGTCTCAAGCGCGCAAAGGGTGCCGCGGTGCTGGGCTGGCTACTGGTGGCAGGCCTCGGTCTCGTCGGCGTCGCCGGCGCCTGGGTCTATCGCGAGGACGTCGTGCGCGCCTGGCCTGAGACGGCGAGCGCCTATCGCTGGCTCGGCATGACGGTCAATGCCTATGGCCTCGACTTCGAGGCGATCGAACGCAGCCGCACCTTCCGCGGCACCATCCCCGTGCTCAGCGTCTCTGCCGATATCGTCAATGTCAGCGACCGGGTGCAGACCCCGCCCCGGGTGCGTGTCGGCCTGCTCGATGATTTCGGCCGCGAGATCGCCGTCATCCTTGCCGAGGTGACGCCGCAGAAGATCGCGCCCGGCGAGCGTGGCCGGTTCGAGGCCGTGCTCGAAAACCCGCCACCGGACTCCTACAGCCTCGACCTGCGCTTTCTCGACCCGCGCGAAGACGCCGCGCGGCTGTCCTGATGACTGATCGGCATCCCGCCATCGACGTCGTCCTCGATGAAGGCGCGCTCGCCCGCCATGTCGACGACCTCGCCAGCCGCGTCACCCCGCTTCTGGAGGGCGAGTGGACCGCTGTGGCCATTCTCATCGGTGCCATGCCGTTCACCACCGACCTGATGAAGGCGCTGGCGCGGCGCGGCTGTCACCCCATGCTGGATGCCCTGTGGCTGGAGAGCTATCGCGACGCGCGCGAAAGCTCCGGCCGCGTCGTCGTGCGCGCCGACATCTCCCGCCCGGTCGCCGGGCGCGGCGTTCTCCTGGTCGACGATGTCTTCGATACCGGCCGCACCCTGGCCTTCGCCCGCCGACACCTGATCGCCAAGGGCGCCCGCGCCGTCATCACCTGCGCGCTCGCGGTCAAGCCCGGTGCGCCGACAGGGGCGGACGGGGTTGACGTCCACGCCTTCAGGGCGCCGGACCGCTTCCTTGTCGGTTATGGCATGGATGAGGCGGGCCTCTATCGCGGCCTGCCCTATATCGGTGCGCTGGACTGACCGGGCACTCACCCTGACCGCTATGCCGGTGCGCCGGGATCAGCGGCGCTGCCGCGCAGGACAAAGCGCCGGTCGCAATACTTGCACTCGACAAAGTCCTGGTCGCCCATCTCATACCAGACGATCGGGTGGCCGAGCGCACCGCCGCCGCCATCGCAGGCCACACGGTGGTCATCGACGACGAGGATCTCGGGCGGCGGTGGGACAGGGCAATCCGACATGGCGTGACCGGGGCTTTGCAACGTCACGCCCCTTAAGTACGCTCGCGCGAGGGGTCAATCGGGGAGACCACCGCGCCATGGCGACACCGACGCTCTATCACTGCACCGATGCCCGCTCCCTGCGCCCGCTCTGGGCGCTGGAGGAGCTCGGCCTCGACTATCAACTCGTCACCCTGCCCTTCCCGCCCCGCTACCAGGCGCGTGACTATCTGGAGATCAACCCGCTCGGCACAGTCCCCCTTTTCCTCCATGGCGATACCCGCATGACCGAGTCGACCGCCATCTGCCAGTATCTCGTCGCGCGCCATGGCCCGACCCCGCTCGCCGTCACCCCGGACGAGCCTGACCATGGCCGCTATCTCAACTGGCTGCATTTCAGCGACGCGACCCTGACCTTCCCGCAGACCCTGGTGCTGCGCTATACCCAGTTCGAGGCGGAGCGTGGCCTCCACGCCGTTGCAGACGATTATGCCAGATGGTTTGCCGGCCGGCTCACCGCCGTCGAAGCGGCCCTTGACGGGGCCGACCACCTTGCCGCCGGGCGCTTCACCATTGCCGACATCGCCGTCGCCTACGGTCTCTACCTGTCGCGGCGTATCCCGGCGATCAGCGACCGGCTTGGCCCCCATGCCGCCGCCTATCTGGACCGGATGATGGCACGCCCGGCCCTGCAGAGGGCGATCGCTCGCCAGTCGGGACCCTCCCCATTCGGCTGAAACGGTTTCCAAGCCGCTACCGGCGGGCCTATACCTCGCCCCTGACAAGACAGAGGACATGCCGATGATGCGTCCCGACGCCTCCCAGCCTGTGTTCGCCATCGAGGCGATCGGGCTGACCAAGACTTATCGCGCTTCCGGAAAGATGCCTGCCAAGGAGGCCCTGAAGGGCATAGACCTTGCCGTCCGCCGCGGCGCCATCTTCGGCCTGCTCGGCCCCAATGGCGCCGGCAAGTCCACCTTTATCAACATCCTCGCCGGCCTCGTCACCAAGACGGCCGGCACAGTGCGCATCTGGGGGCTCGACACCGACCAGCATCCCCGTGCCGCCCGCGCCGCAATCGGTGTCGTCAACCAGGAAATCACCATGGACCCGTTCTTCACGCCGATGGAGGCGCTGGACCTGCAGGCGGGCTTCTACGGGGTGCCGAAGCGTGAGCGCCGGACCCTCGAAATCCTTCGCGCCGTCGGCCTCGACGACAAGAAGGATGCCTATGTGCGCCAGCTGTCGGGCGGCATGAAGCGCCGGCTGATGGTCGCCAAGGCCCTTGTCCACAACCCGCCTGTACTGATTCTCGACGAGCCGACCGCCGGCGTCGACGTGGAACTGCGTCGCTCGCTCTGGACCTATGTGCGCGAACTGCATGACCGGGGCACCACGGTCATCCTCACGACCCATTACCTTGAGGAAGCCGAGGAACTCTGCGACGAGATCGCCATCGTCAACCATGGCGAGATCATTGCCTGCGAGCCGACACCGCAACTGCTCAAACGCCTCGATCGCAAGACTCTCACCGTCACGCCGCGCGAGCCGCTCGCCGCCGTGCCGGCCGGCCTCGCAGGCCTCGATGCGGTCCTGCGCGCCGATGGCTGCCTTGCCATCACCTACAGGAGTGCCGAGACCGGAATCGGCCGCCTTCTGGAGCAGGTGCGCGCCGCCGGTATCGGGATCGACGATCTCGCCACCGAGGAACCCGACCTGGAGGACGTCTTCGTCGCCCTGACAAGCTGACGGGTCCCAACCGGGTCACATCGACACCTGTCCGACCCCGACACGGCTCCGCCCGGACCCTCCCGGCCAGGCTTGGGCACACGTGCCGGGCAAGAAAGCGGTGAGCGATCAGGCCCCTGCGACGACACCTCGCGCCCGGCGCGGGCCGGGGGCCTGAAGACCGGTTGCCGGACAGGGACTCGCCTTTCCGACCGGAGGGGGCCTGCCCCCAAACTGCAGCCCATGACCCTTGAGACCATCCTTGCCCTGTTTGCCCGCGTACCGGTCCGCTTCTGGCCCGTGCTGGTGATCAGCCTTGTCCGCGTCGCCGGCGAGATCGAGGCGGCGTTCGAGGAGGGACGGTCCGGCTGGATCTGCTATGATGCTTGCGGCTGCGTGTGGCTGGAGCTCTACCCGCCGGCCATGCCGGACTGGAGGGACGATCTTGCGTCATGCCTGGCGCCGGCGCGTCGGCAATTTGCCCGTGCGCTCGATGATGGCGCGCCGGACGCGCCGCCGGATTTCGGGCTGCACCGACAGGCCGAAGCCTTTCCTGCGGGGATCATCGCCGCGCCTGCGCAGGCCTTGCCCGACACGTCCTGACGAATACCCGACAATCAGGCCCCGTCTCATCAAGCGCCTCTCCCGGCGTCGCCTCGGCTGCGCGGCGTTCAGGGTCCGCCCCCTGCCGGTGGAACGCGCACGACCCTGTAGCCGGCCGCCTCAAGCCGCGACGGCAGGCCGGTCTCGCCGACCAGATGGCCAATTCCGACGGCGACCAGGAAGATGCCGGCCTCCTCCTCGATCAGGGTGTCCAGCCGCACCGCCCACGCCCGGTTGCGCTCCACCAGCAGGCGGTGATGGACACCAGCCGATCCGAAGGTCGCCGGGTCGGCCAGCGTGCGGGCAATGGCGTCGATGTCGCCGGCGCGCCAGGCGGCGACCATGCGGTCGAGCCCGTCCGGGTCGTCGCGCACCTGCCGCGCCGTCGCCCGCAGGAAGGCCTGCTGGTCGCCGGGGGCCATGTCGGCAAAGAGAGCGAGCTGCTCGGCGGTGCTCTCAAGGTATCGCAGCGCAAGGCCGCGGTCGCGGGCGAGCTGGTCCAGCGCGGTCTCCACGCCATCGCCCGGCGCATAGCCCTCCGCGGCGACCGATGCGCTGGCAAGCTGCAGCGCTGCCCGCCAAGGCGTCAGCCGCTCCAGAGCGTCGGGCGGCAGGTGCGCTGCCGCAACCGCCTCGCCAACCAGCGCGCCATCGCTCTCGCCAAGCCGCGCCGACAGGCGCTCGCCCTCTGGCAGCACGCCGCGCGTGCGGTAGATGCGCCGGATCAGTTCGCGTGCGCCCGGCGCTGTGACATCGGTCTCGACATACAGCGCATCGGCCGCCGAGAGGGCATCGAGGAGCGCGGGTGTCTGCCAGTCGGTGCCGGGCTTGAGGACATGCACGGTGCCGAACAGGAAGACCGTGGTGTCGCTGTCGCCGGTGCGCCAGAGCGGCGGGCCGCCGGCCTGCGCGGTCGCCATGGAATGGGCCGGCGCCTGTTCCGGGGTGCAGGCCGGCGCCAGCGCGAGCGCCAGGGCGAGGGCGAGCGCGAGGCCGGCAAGCCTGGCAAGACGGATCGGGCGGGGGGGTGGTGGACCGGGCATTTCGGACCGGGAGGGTCCGGCAGCAGGGGGGGCGCTGTCAACGCCCGCCGGCCTGATCCGCGGCGTTGACGCTCCGGCCCGCACGCATTAGACCGCCGGTCTTCGCTTCTGATGCCCAGGTGGCGGAACTGGTAGACGCGCACGGTTCAGGTCCGTGTGGAGCAATCCGTGGAGGTTCGAGTCCTCTCCTGGGCACCACACTGTGTTGATAGTGAACGCAGGCATCTCATAAATCCCAATATAAAACAGCAGGTTGCCGCGGCGGTTCGGGTCCCGGGCATCCACGATCGTCCACCCGCATCCGTGGACTGCCAACACATTTGTTGGCACCATTATGGCATC
>CAYPQD010000065.1:0-12556 GCA_964412785.1 uncultured Hyphomonadaceae bacterium | reverse complement strand
CACATCCTCGCCCTGATCGACGGCTCGATCTACACCCACAGCGTCTGCGACCATGCCGCCTGGGCTTCGCGCCAATATGGCGGCGATGTCGAGCTCCTGCATGTGCTGAGCCAGAAGAAGGCCGGTTCACTGCCGTCTGACCTGTCTGGCGCGATCGGTTTCGGCGCGCGCTCAGCCCTGCTTGAGGACCTCGCCGACCATGATGCCGCCGCTGCGCGCCTCGCAAAGGAACGCGGGCGCGCGATCCTCGACGCCGCCCAGCTGCGCCTCGAAGAGAAAGGCGTCAACGAGATCAGCCTCGCCCTGCGCCACGGCGAGATTGCCGAAACGCTTACAAGACGCGCTGGCGACCTGATCGTCATGGGCAAGCGCGGCGAAGGGGCCGACTTCGACAAGCTGCACCTCGGCGCCAATCTCGAAAGGGTTGTTCGCTCCGTCAGCCGCCCCGTTCTCGTCGCCAGCCGCGCCTTCAAGCCGATTGAAACCGTGGTGTTCGCCTTTGATGATGGCGTCAGCGCCCGCAAGGCGCTGGGCAGCCTCACGGCGAGCCCCATGGCGGACCGTCCCAAAATCCTCGTCCTCACGATCGATGCCGAAGGCTCAGAGCATGCCCGCGCCGCAGCGGCCGCAACACAGCGATTGGCAGAGGCGGGCTATGAGGCCGAAACGCTGATCCGGCAGGGCCATGCTGAAAAGGTCATCGCACAGGAAGTCGAGACGCATGGCGCAGACCTGCTGATCATGGGCGCCTATGGCCATTCACGCATTCGCTCCATGATCATCGGCTCGACCACAACATCGATGATCCGTTCCTGTCTCATCCCGCTCCTGCTGTTTCGGTAGGTCAGGACGCGCAGCTGATGCAATGCGTGACGGCGAGATCGATTTCCAGCCTTTTGGGATTGATCGCTTCGCCGCATTCGGCGCAGTGGCCGTATTCGCCCTGTTCCAGGCGCATGAGGGCAGCCTCAAGCAGCCTGATGCGTTGAACCCGTCGGCCCTCAGCCGCATTGGCCATGGCCTGCACCTGCAGGGAGTCTATGCGCGATACGCGTCCGATGCTCTGCTGGTCCAGCTCGACCGGTGACCGATCGGATTTCGACAGGGTCTGCAGCTGGCGCAGTTCTGCCATTTCGGCGACAATCAGGGACCGGTAGCGGCTTTCGATTTCACGCAATTTCACAGCTCTTGCCAGTCCGGCCCCAGATCAGGTTCGCCACCGCAGGACTGCGGGTTCAAGCGGGTTCTCGAATGCAGTCGGGCAGCGCCCACAAGCCTCCCATGCTTTCTTGAGCTTCAGATACCATAGAAACTGCTTGTCGGAATCTCCTACCATCAAACCCTTTCTTGCGTAGGGCAGGTTCTTGCGACGCAGGGCCATGATTTCGACATCCTGCTTCAGGAATGGTCTCGCGAACAGTCTCGCAAAGGGCCTCATGGCTCCAAGCACAGGCGTATCCCAGTAAAATATTTGACGCAGCGCAGTATTCTCATGATCTATTGGTGTAAGTGCCGTCAGGCCCAGGACAGTGTGCCTTGCGTTCTGAATGTATTCAGCCCGCAATCCAGGCAGGCGAAACGCGATGCGCACACTGATGGCTCCGCCGATCACCTTGTAGATATCGCTGTTGACCGGCGCGTGCGCCATCATGGTGAAGCCGAACGCGCTGGGCTCGAAACTCTTGCGCTTTTCCTTCAATATCCCGTTGCCCCGCCACATCGGCGAGCGGTGTACAAAGGGCGTATGCGCCGGATCAAGCAATCCATAAACAGCGTCATCCTGATGCGCAGGTATGACAACCTTTTCCATGAAGCGGACTTTACCCTTCGGTCCGCCAAATGTCGGCACGGGACCGGGGGCAGCATGGCGGTTATCGGAAGCAGCCATGAAGAGCCAGATCAGGTCTTCGCTCACCTGGCATGGTACCGCTTCCCCATCCCGATGCCGCCATGCCGTGCAATCATCCCTATCGGACCGTCTTATGACAAAGACCTGACCGCACAGGGTCATTCGCTGATCGGTGCCCCGGCGTATCTCCGTCAGGCGCGCTGCCACATACCATTGGTCAAGGATGAAGAGGGGACGTGCACCCCCGGGGTCGCACGACGCCTCGAACCCGTGATCGGAAAACGGCTCCTCCGAACGATCCGGTTCATGTGTCATCCATGCTTCCCCGCAGCGCGCCCTTCGAATGTGCTTGATTCACCCCGGAGGCTTTCATCCTGATCGACGCGTAAAATCCACCTTCGGACCATCTACCCTGAAAATCGATGTCATGGCAGTGATGTGTCAAGGCTTCCAATGCGATTGCCCGTCATAATTCACCGGCGATTGGCCGCATGGACAGTCCAGGCGTCTGGCGGTCCTGGTTAATTCCGCCCTTTTCACTGTTATCTGCGATGGACGCCGCATGATCGGCCGCGCCAGGATTGACGCCGTGAATAGCCGTCTCTCCACGCTGGTCGAGACCTGCTGCAGCGGCCGTCCGCAGGTCTGTTTGCCGCTTGCCGCACTCTCCGGAGCCCGCTGTCAAATCGGTATTTGATGGAATATTGAACTCAAGACGGTCCTCCCCTAGGACGACGGGGTCGCGTGTGCCTCGCGGGGCCGGGGGGAGAAGCAATGAGACGTGTCCTGCCAGCCTCGTTCCTGTTCTGCGTCTGCGCCGCTCATGCAGGCGCCGAGCAAGCTTTCCGGCTTGAGAACGCGGTGGAAGCGCCGGACTGGCTGACGCTCAGCGGCGAAGCGCGTGTGCGCTATGAGAGTCTTGAAGGCCAGTTCCGCACAGGCCGGGAAGTCAGCGATCAGCTCCTCCTCTTTCGCACGCTCATGCTCGCACAAGCCGATACCGGTCCGGTCTCGTTTGGCGTCGAGGTACAGGACAGCCGGACTTATCTGGGCGATGCCGGCACGCCGCTGTCCAGCAGCTTTACCAATCCGCTCGATGTCCTCCAGCTCTATGCCTGGTTCGACGACCTGCCCGGCCTGCTTGGCGATGGCTCCGAGAGCCAGCTGGTTCTCGGTCGCCAGACGGTGTCCATTGGCTCGAAGCGCCAGATCGAACGCGTCGAATACGCCAATGTGATCCGCAGCTATACGGGCGCCCATTTTATCAGCACCAGCAAGCGGGGCGACGCCCTTCATCTGGTCTACGTCGTTCCAACAGCACGTTTCCCCGACACACGTCCGGATATCGATGATAACCGCCTTTCGGGAGACGAGGAGCAATGGCGGTTGCGCATCTGGGGCGTGCACTATCGCCGCGCCGACATCCTGCCGAATACCGTGCCGGGCCTCTCCGGCGAGATTTTCGTCTATGGCCTCGAAGAGGAAGATACGGAAGATTTCCAGACCCCTGACCGGTCCCATGTCGCGCCCGGCTTCCGGCTTTATCGCAAGCCGAAAGCCGGGCGTTGGGACGTGGATCTGGAAGCGGCTCTGCGCAAAGGAACGCGCTATGCGAGCAGCAGCCCGACAGACACGCAAAGCCTCCAAGTCGATGCAGCCATGATGATCGCCGCGCTCGGTTACACGTTCGATGCACCATGGCAGCCGCGCATTTCGCTCGAATACTATTATGCCAGCGGCGACGCGGACCCGGACGATCTTGCCTTCGACCAGCATGAGCGCCTGTTTGGCGGTCGGCGCACGGATCTGGGCAACACCTCGATCCACGGCCCGCTCACGCCTGCAAACCTGAGCGCGCCGGGCATTCGGGTCCAGGTCAGCCCCGATGACCGCTGGGATGGCTGGTTCCAGTACCACGCCGCCTCGCTGGCGTCAGAAACCGACAGCTGGGTGATCGCCAGCCTGCGCGATCCGACGGGACGATCGGGGGATTTCGTCGGTCACGCGATTGACGCAAGGGCGCGCTACTGGCTCGTGCTCGACAGCCTGCGCCTCGAAATTGGAGCTTCGGGCCTGATCTATGGCGAGTTTCCTGAAAACGCTCCGGGCGGCCCGGAAGGCGACGGCACGCTGTTTGGCTATGCCCAACTCACCCTGACATTCTAGAAGGACCAGTTCATGGGCGCTTTTGAAAAATATCTCTCCGTATGGGTCGGGCTTTGCATCCTGGCGGGGATCGGGCTGGGGTTGGTCGTTCCCGGCGCATTTCAGGCACTGGCAGCGCTCGAATATGCCAATGTCAATCTTGCCGTGGCGGTGCTGATCTGGGCCATGGTCTGGCCGATGATGATCGGTGTGGACTTCTCCGCCATGGCGCGTGTCGGTGACAAGCCAAAGGGCCTCATCATCACACTGGTGGTCAACTGGCTGATCAAGCCCTTCACCATGGCGGCGCTCGGCGTCCTCTTTTTCCGGCATGTCTTTGCAGACCTGATCCCGCCCGCCGACGCGGAGGGCTATATCGCGGGGCTCATCCTGCTCGGGGCGGCGCCCTGTACGGCGATGGTGTTTGTGTGGTCGCAGATGACGAAGGGCGACGCCAATTACACCCTCGTCCAGGTCAGCGTGAATGACGCGATCATGGTCTTTGCGTTTGCTCCCATCGTGGCCTTCCTGCTCGGCGTGACGGATATTGCCGTGCCGTGGGAAACACTTCTGCTGTCAGTCGTGCTCTATATCGTGATCCCCCTCATCGCGGGCGTCGTCACGAGGAACATGCTCACAAAGCGCGGCGGAGCCGGAGCGGTCAGCGCGTTTACCGATCGCATCAAGCCGCTTTCTGTCATCGGCCTGCTGGCCACGGTCGTGCTGCTCTTCGGTTTCCAGAGTGAGACGATCATCGCAAAGCCGCTGATCATCGCCCTGATTGCCGTGCCGATCCTGATCCAGTCCTATGCCATCTTTGCCCTTGCCTATGGCGCAGCGTGGGCCTGGAAGGTGCCGCACGCAATCGCCGCCCCGTGCGCCATGATCGGAACATCGAACTTTTTCGAGCTTGCTGTTGCCGTGGCGATCAGCCTGTTCGGCCTGAATTCCGGGGCGGCGCTTGCCACGGTGGTGGGTGTGCTGGTTGAGGTGCCTGTGATGCTCTCGCTGGTCGCCCTTGCGAACCGTACCCGCCATGCCTTTCCAGACCCGGACACATACACCGAGGTCAGGCCCTGATCGGGGCGAGCGCTGAAACGCGCATTGTCGTCGGGTATCTGAAAAGAGGCGGGTTGCGGCTGCCGCTTCTCGCCTTGCTTGCCGCCGCGGGCCTCACACCGTGCGCGGCCCTGCGGGAGACCCTGTCGCCAGCAAGCGAACTCGGCCTGCTCGATACCGGCGCCGCAATGGGAAAACGGCTTATCAAGCTGCGCCAGGACACATAATACCGGTGGGCGCAGATCGGGGTCCATCTGCGCATCCGGCGCATGGGGCGCCGACGCGCAGTCGCGCTTGCCCAGCGCTGCGAGGGATCGGTGCCGATCCCTTGCAGCCTGGTACAAGGTCGGCCGATCAGGATAATCGCGGGAGGACAGCATGAACAGTGTGACGGAATTATGGGTGAACCGGGCGGACTTCCGCGACACGAAGATCGTCGAATTTGAGCGCCGCCCGCTGGAACCTGGCGAAGTTCGCGTGCGGATCGATAGCTTTGGCCTGACCTCGAACAATGTGAGTTACGCCGCCGCTGGCGACATGATCGGCTACTGGAAATTCTTCCCCGCCGATACCGGGTGGGGGAAAGTCCCCGTCTGGGGCATGGCCGATGTGGTGGAATCGCGCTGCGAAGGGGTCCCCGTCGGCGAGCGTCTCTGGGGCTTTTTCCCCATGGCCACAGAAACGGTCCTGACGCCGGGATCTGTCAAACCTGAAACCTTCATGGACCAGACCCTGCATCGCCGGGACCTGCCGGCGCTTTACAACCAGTATCGGCGCACCAGCGGCGAACCCGATGAGATGAAACACCGAGAGGTGGAGCGCTGCCTGCTCTCGCCGTTGTTCGGCACATCCTTCTGCCTGTACGACTATCTCGTCGACAATGACATGTTCGGCGCTGAGCAGGTGCTGGTCGGTTCGGTGTCCTCCAAGACCGGTTTCGGGCTCGCCCAGCTGATCAAGAGCAGGGGACCCGACACCATCCGCGTTGTCGGTCTGACCTCTCCCGGCCATGTCGGTTTCGTCTCCGCGCTGGGATGCTGCGATGCAATCATTGCCTATGGAAGCGAGGCGGATGTCGATGCGTCGAAAAAATCCGCCTATGTGGACATGTCTGGCAATAGCGCGTTGACGGCGACGCTGCACACTCACCTGCGCGAGAACATGGTGGTGAGCTGCATGGTGGGCGCTACGCATTGGGACAAGCGCGGCGCGGTGGGCCCGCTGCCCGGCGCGACGCCGACCTTCTTCTTTGCCCCGGCGCATATCGCCAAGCGCAATCAGGACTGGGGACCTGGCGTCTTCGCGGAGAAGGCCAATGCGGCGAGTTTCGAACTGGCCGGCATGGTGAGCGGCCAGATCCGGGTCGAGCGCATCACGGGCGCACAAGCAGCCGCGGAAATCTGGAAGGACATGCTCGACAACAAGGTGTCGCCGACGCGCGGCATCATGGTGTCGCTTTGCTGAGAGTGCGCAGAATGCAAACGCGACTCATCGGTCTTGGCTTGATGTGTCTCTCAGGCCTAATACCAAGTTGCATGGACCCAAAACCGATCCCTTGCAGTGCAGGGCAAGCGCGACTGCGCGTCGGCGCTCCATGCGCCGTGGCCGCGGATGAGTCTTCATCCGCGCAGATTGGTATAAGCCCGGCATTCGCCCAGGCCGAGGACGCAACCTCCCGGCCGAACATCGTCATCATCCTGATCGATGATGCCGCCCTGATGGACGTCGGTGCCTATGGCGGGGAGGCGCGCACGCCGAACATTGACGCGCTGGCCGCCCGTGGGGCGGTCTTTACCCAGTATCGCACCTCCGCGCTGTGCTCTCCCACACGGGCGATGCTGCTGACCGGGCTGATGAACCACCAGACCGGAGTTCGCAGCCTCAGGCTATGACACCGAACGCAAGGCACCTTTCAACCGCGCCATCAACGTCTTCGGCAAGGGCGTGCCGCCTCGATAGGGGTAGAGCGCAGGTTGTGCATTGGGTCGGAAACCGGCCTGGACGAATGTCCAGACCGGTCGCGGGACAGACTGGATGCCTGAACACACCCCTTGTGTTACTATAGTCTCCAGATGTCGCCAAGGGCGAGGCGGACATCGACCGAGCTGTCGATCTGGGCTCTGTCAAGCGCGGTGGGATCGGCCGCTGCCGAGACCGTTCAGGTCTGAATGGCCAGCAGGCAGGCCATCAATGATGGCGGACAAAAGGCCAGCCCGGGACGCAAAGCGAAGGCGTCCGGACAGGGGCGGGCTCAGATCATCCCAATCCAGCGCCAGAGCAGGCGGGCGGCAACGGAAAGGATCAGCAGGGCGGTCAGGCGGTAGATGAGGTTGGGATCAAGCTTGTAGCCTGCAAGCCAGGACCCTGCCTGACCGCCAATCAGAACTGCGATCGGCAGCGGCCAGTAGGGCGCGGCGAGCGACAAGAGCGCCATGTCCTGCAGCTTGCTCAGCTGGCCGCCAAGACCTGACAGCGAGTTCACAAGGATGAACAGGCTGCTTGCAGCCGCAATCTGGCGCGGTGTGCCCCAGTGCATGACGTAGAGCACTGGCGCGAGGAAAATCCCGCCGCCAATGCCGACCAGTCCGGACAGAAGGCCGATAGAGCCGCCCAAACCGGCTGCGAGCAGCGTTTGATCGCGGCTTTGCTTGGTAAAGTCGGGCGTTATCGGCATGGTGCTTTTTCGGAAGATCATTTGAAGCCCCGACAGGAGCAGCGCTCCACCGAGAAGGCCCATGAAAGGTGTCTCGCTGACAGGGATGCGCCCGCCAGTCCAGGCGGCCGGAACGGAGGTCAGGAGGAAGGGCATAAGGCGCCTCACCGAAAGGTCGCCCGTTCGCGCGAACCGCCAGACGCCGCCACTGACAACGATCACATTGCACATAAGCGCGATCGCCGGGAGCACGCGATAATCCGCCCCGCTGATTACAAGCAGGGCGTTGTAGGTCGATCCGCCGCCGAAACCGACACTGGCATAAAGCAGCGCCGTGACAAGAAAGGCAGCAAAGAGAACGGGCATGAAACTCTTGAGGCGAAATTGCGGATGATGGCACCCCTGACGGGCGCATTGGCGGCTGGTCGACAGGATACTGATCGCGCCAAAGCGCAGAAAGGACGGTCCCGGACCTGATCGATATCATGCCCCGGGGTGATGGCTAAGGCGACCATGGAACTGAGTTCATTGAAGATCCGATCGAAGCGCCGCGTGAACAGCCTGACGGTTGGTGCCTGTTGCCTTTGCCGGTGGTCCGGGTTGTGATTGTGCGCCTGCGTTGCCCGGTCCACGAACGCTCTGCGCTGGCGTCCCTGCAAGGCATGGTGGGCAAGCCTTGCCAGATGGATGGAGGCCGACATGAAGATCGGGTTTTACGGACAGATTGAACGGCCTTTCGCAGGTCCGGCGGACGTCGCGGTGCCCGATCAGGGCATCACGGTCACGGCGCTCCGCCAGCTGCTGGCGCAGCGCTATGACGCTGCGGCGATCCTGGACCGCAGCGTGCGTGCAGCTGTCAATGACGAGATCGTACTCGATACGCACACGGTCTATCCACACGACACTGTTGAGTTCATGAGCCCGGTATCGGGCGGCTGAGATTGGCGATGGACGACCTGATCCTTGCCCGCGCGATCCATGTCGCTGCCATCGTCCACTGGATCGGCGGGGTGTCGTTCGTAACGCTGATGCTCTTGCCGGGCATACGCAGGCTGGCCGCGCCGGAGGACCCGCGCGCGCCTGTTCGAGCAGGTGGAAGGCGCCATTTCAGGGCAACCGCTGGCGCTCGTGGTGCGCTATGTCGAGAGGAGCTGGCATGAGTGACCATGTCCGTGCGGAGCTTGCTTTCGAGCCCATCCATGCTGCCGCATGGCTTGATGACTTGCGCCAGCGGGGCGGCGGACATGGCGCGCTTGTCGCCTTTGAGGGCGTGGTGCGCCCGGTGACGAAAGCGGGCGAACCGCTCGACCGGCTGGTGCTGGACCATCATCCGCGCATGACGGCCAGATCACTCGTGCGCATCGCGGGTGATGGCGCTGCGCGCTTCGATGTGAACGCGGTCTCGGTGGTCCACAGGGCGGGCAGCATGGCGCCGGGCGAGATCATCGTCCTGGTCGCTGTGGCCAGCGATCATCGCCGCGAAGCGTTCCAGTGCGCTGACTATCTGATGGACCGTCTCAAGACCGAGGCCGTATTCTGGAAACGCGAACAAGGCCCGTTCGGTGAACGCTGGATCGAGCCCACGACGAGAGACACCGAGGACCGGGAGAGATGGAATGAAGACAATGCCGGGAATTGACGAGAGCCTGACCTTTTACCCCCTGAACATTGCCGTGCTGACGGTGTCTGACACGCGCAATGAGGAAACCGACACGTCCGGCGGCCTGCTGATCGAGCGGGCGAAGGCGGCGGGTCACACTCTGGTCGAACGCGCCATCGTGAAGGATGAGGTCGCCGATATTCGCGCAGTCGTGACGCGCTGGATCGCCGATCCGGGGATCGATGTGGTCCTGACCACGGGGGGAACGGGCTTTTCCCCGCGCGATGTCACGCCTGAGGCGATCAAACCGCTGTTCCGGCGCGAAATGGACGGCTTTTCCATCGTTTTCCATCAGGTCAGCCTCGGCACGGTGGGCGTCTCGACCCTGCAGTCGCGCGCCTTTGCCGGGCAGGCGGGCGAGACCTTCATCTTCTGCGTTCCGGGCTCCACTGGCGCCTGCCGCGACGCCTGGGACCATGTCTTCGCCTTGGAGTTCGACAGCCGCTACCGGCCCTGCTCGCTGGTTGGCCAGGTCGAGCGCTATCGGGGGATCTGCCCATGACGAAGCTCACCCATCTCGACAGCGAGGGCCGCGTTCACATGGTGGACGTCAGCGACAAGGCCGCAAGCGTGCGCCGTGCCATTGCGAGCGGGCGTGTGCGCTGCAAGGCCGAGACCCTTGCCATGGTACGCGAGGGCCGCACGCCCAAGGGCGCGGTCATCACCACAGCGGAACTTGCCGGCATCATGGCGGCCAAGCGCACCCATGAGCTGATCCCGCTCTGCCACCCGCTTGCGCTCAGCAAGGTGGCGGTGACCATCGAACTGGATGACGCCCTGCCGGGATTCACGATTGCTGCCGATGTGCGCCTGACCGGCCAGACGGGCGTGGAGATGGAGGCGCTGACGGCAGTGAGCGTCGCGGCGCTGACGCTCTATGACATGCTGAAAGCCGTCGACAAGGGCATGGTCATCGAGGCGGTCCAGCTGGAGGAAAAGACCGGCGGCAAATCTGGTGACTGGAAGTCGGGCGACTGGCGCGCGGAGGCTGAACCGACATGATCTCTTTCGACGAGGCGCTTGCCGGTGTGATCGCGACTGCGCAGCCGCTCGGCGTGGAAACAGTCGCGTTCGAGGAAGCAGCGGGACGCGTGCTTGCGGCGCCCGTCACAGCCCGCTTTGCCATGCCGCGCAGTGATGTGTCGGCCATGGACGGCTATTCGGTGCGCGAGGCCGATCTGGGTGAGTTGCCCTTCAGCCAACCCATCGCGGGCGAGGCGGCGGCGGGCTCGCCTCCGGGGCAGGTCCTGCCTGAAGGCTGCGCCTTTCGCATCTTCACCGGCGCGCCGGTACCCAAAGGCGCCGACCGCGTGATCGTTCAGGAGAACACCGAGCGGGACGGCGAGCGTGTCACCTTCGTTCGACCACACGGCCCGGGCCGCAACATCCGTTCGGCGGGATCGGACTTCAAGGCGGGCGCGGTGCTTGTTCCGGCCGGCGTCAGGCTGGACTGGCGGGCATTGACGACAGCCGCAGCAGCCGATCGCAGTGAACTTTCAGTATCTTGCCAGCCTCGCGTCGTTATCCTTGCGACGGGCGATGAGCTGGCCGCGCCGGGTGAAGCCTATGGGAGGCCGGGCGCGGTCCCGGAGAGTGTGTCGCCTGGCATTGCCGTCTTCGTGTCCATGTATGGTGGGCTCTTGCTGCGCGCCGAGCTCCTGCCAGACGCGCCCGAAGTGATGGAAGAGGCAGCGGCGCGCGCTCTGGCGGAGGCTGATCTCGTCATCATGATTGGCGGGGCGTCGGTGGGTGACAGGGATTACTCGCGCTCCGTCTTCGGGCGGGCGCCGGAGTATGTCTTCCCAAAGGTCGCGATCAAGCCCGGCAAGCCGGTCTGGCTGGCACAGGTCGGCGAGCGGCTGGTGATCGGTCTGCCCGGCAATCCCACCTCGGCGCTGGTGAGCGCGCGGTTGTTCCTGGCCCCTCTGCTGGTTGGCCTTGGAGGAGGGGACCCAAGGTCTGCCATCGCGTTCGAGACGGCGGTCTGCGCCGATCCGATGCCGGCCTGCGGCGAGCGCGAGACATTTCTGAGGGCCGCCCGCACCCCAGCCGGGCTCAGGCTGGCGGACTCGCAGGACTCCGGCAACCAGCTCTCACTGGCCTCCAGCGATGCCCTCATCCGCCGCCTGCCGGGCGCCGCCGCAGAGCCGCCCGGCGCCAGCGTGGCGTTCCTGCGCTTCTGACGACCCCGGCAATCAAAGAAAGAGCACAGCAATGGCAATCGCGCCATTGGGACCATCTTAAACCAATCTGCGCGGATGACGACTCATCCGCGGCCACGGCGCATGGAGCGCCGACGCGCAGTCGCGCTTGCCCTGCACTGCAAGGGATCGGTTCCGATCCATGCAGCTTGGTATTATCCGCGATCACGACGACTTGCAGTTTCTTATGGTCGATATTCACGTGAACCACGGCCTTGTCGCCGCCCCCCTCGCCCTGTGCGTGTACGAGCGGACACTGGCCCGCGCGGTGCAGGCTTTTGGCCGGCTCAACGGCCAGATACTCAGCCTGGCCCTCAACCAGCTTGCCAAACTCAACCTGTGCCGGCCGGACCCAAACGCACCAAGCCAGTTGGGCGAGATCGCGTCCAGCCTGCTTCACGCGCTGTTTTTCGAGCCATGACCGCGATCCGGCCGGGGGGCCTGCGCCCCCCGCCGCATCGGACACGCCGCCTGGCGGGGCGTCAGAAGGCGACGCGGATGCCTGCCCGGATATTCTGTCCGGGTGCTGGCGCGACATCCTTCAGCACGGATGTGGCGTAGCGTACTTCCTCATCGGTGACATTGCGCGCCTCGATGAAGGCCTCGGTGCCGTCAGCGCCAAATCCGAAGTCGGACAGGTCCACCTCCGCGCGCAGGTCCAGCGTGGTGTAACCGTCGGTTTCCAGCTGGCCGACACCCGGATCATCCTGATCGCCGGCAATGCTGATTGCAGCGCCAAGCTCAAAGGCACCCCATTCTGCGCTGGCCCCGGCATTCAGCGTCAGCGGCGGGATGAACGGGACATTGTCGCCGCTGTCGAGTTCGGCATTGACGAAGTCGACACTGGCATCGAACGACCAGTCCGCGCCGAGCGGACCATCCTCGACTGCGAAATCGGCATAGACCTCACCGCCGAAGAAATTCGCGTCTTCTTGCGCGAACAGGAAGACCGGCAGGCCGTCTTCCTCGTCAATTTCGACGCCATCCTC
>CAYPQD010000064.1:0-12837 GCA_964412785.1 uncultured Hyphomonadaceae bacterium | reverse complement strand
GGTTCAACTATCCGCGGAGCCTCCGCTCGGCGATCCGCAGCAGGGTCGTCACGACGCTCCGGGACAACAATCTCGGTTTCCGTGTGGCCAGGACACTTTCACCCCCTACCCCTTAACAGCGGGCGCAGCCCGCGCCTTGTACCGGCGAAGCCGGTTCGATTTTTTGGTCTTGCCTTGAGAGCCAGGGCCGCAGGGCGGTGGCAGCTGTTCGCAGCAGACTGCATGGGTGCCCGTCCAGCAATGCGGTCACCCCGCGCGCAATGGCCTCTGCCACACTCTGCTTTTCAGCAATACGTGTCTCGCCACTTGCCTTTTCCGCCGGGATCGTCGTCGCCCGCCGGTCCGACCCCTGATCGGGTCCGGGGCAGGCTGATGCCCGCATCGCCGCACGCCACGCTCCTGGCCCTGACGAAAACTCCATTCTGCCAGGTGGTGCAATCTGGCCGGAAGCCGCTCTGACCCCCACACCTCGGGACCGAACACCTACCCCGCCTCCACCTCAAGGCGCTCAAGGCCGCGGAAGAAGGGCAGCGTGCGCCAGGCGAGGTCCTGCGGCGGCAGGCGCATGTCCGGCTCGCGTGCAAACAGCCTCTCGAACACGCGCCGCGCCTCGATCCGTGCGAGCGGTGCGCCGATGCAGATGTGTGGCCCGCCGCCGAAGGCAACATGGGAAGGGCGCTTGACCGTGATGTCGAAGCGCTCGGCATGGTCGAACGCCCGCTTGTCCCGGTTGGCCGAGGCGAGTGACATCAACACTGGCTGGCCGGCCCTCATGGGGCACCCGGCGACCTCCCGGTCATGGCCGACAATCCGTGAGGTCGCCGAGACCGGCGCCTCATAGCGCAGCACCTCCTCCACCGCCTGGGCAGCCAGCCCCGGGTCGGCGCGCAGCGCCGCGAGCTGGTCCGGATGGGAGAGCAGGAGCCAGACACCATTGCCGATGAGGTCGGTCGTGGTGAGGTTGCCGCCGACCAGAAGGGCCTGCAGGTTGACGCAGATCTCGTCATCGCTGATGTCGGCAACGCCCTCGGCCTGAAGGCGCGTCATGTCGGTGACAAGGTCGTCGGCCGGGCGCGCGCGCCGCGCCGCCATCAGGTCGAGAAAACAGGCGTCGAGGGCTTGCGAGCCTCGGTGCAGCCGCTCGGTCTCCTCCGCCGTGCGGACCGGGTTGAGGCCGAGGATCACGTCTTCCGACCACTGGCGGAACTCGCTGAGCCGGGCCTCGTCGACACCAAGGATCCGCGCGATCACAAGGACCGGCAAAGGCACGGCGATCTCTGCCATCAGGTCGTACCGGCCGGCGCGCGGGGCCTGATCGATTATGCCGTCGACGATCGCCTCGATCTCGCCCTTCATCTTCTGGATCCGCGCATAGAAGGCCTGGGCGAGCGGCCTGCGAATGCGCGCATGGTCCGGATCGTCAAGAAACAGGATGCTGGTGCGATCGCGCCCCTCGGCGGTGCGTTCCTCCGCGAAGCGGGCCGAGAAGGAGCCCGCTTCCGCCTTCGAGGGATGGCGCAGATAGCTGCGATCATTCACCGCCTCGCGGATGTCGTCATAGCGTGTCAGCATCCAGGTCCTCGCGCTGTCGTCGCGCAGGACCGGGCAGCGTTCGCGCAGCTGTGCCAGCATCGGGTGCGGATCGACCCGCGCCTGCGGGTTATAGGCCGACAGCGCGATGATACTGACCGGTTCCGGGCGGGGCGTGTCTGCGTCGGCCATGGTTTTCGTCTCTTGCCTGTGTCTCGTTATTGGGGAGACGGTACGCCGAAGCCGCGTGCTGGGAAAGCCGGCGCTATATCGGCACGCCCCAGCCCCGCAGGACGTTGATCGTCGCCCCGACAGGGTCGATGCCCGTCGCCCCCTCGATCTGGTCGCGGAAGACGAACGCCATCGCCGCGATGATCAGGACATAGATCAGGAACTGCACCAGGGATTTCAGGATGAACGCCCCGGCGCTACCGAGGACGAGCCCGGCAAGGCCAAGGACCAGCGCGCCCTGAACGGGCGGCAGGCCGGTGGCCACTGCCTGGGTGTAGCCGAGATATCCGCCGAGCCCTGCCCCGGCCAGTCCGGCCAGGCTGGAGATGCCGCCGCCGCGCATGTAAGCCATGATGTCTTCCCCTTCAGAATGGCCGCCCGACAGTAATCCGAAAGCCGGTGCGGGGGAAAGTGGCCGCAGCCTGCCGGCTCAGCCGACAATGCCGTGACCGGTGGCGAACCGGGGCGACGAGCAGGCAGGGTCGATGACCCTGCGCTCGTCGTCAAGGAGCCCTGCAGCGGCCGCCTCGGCGCCCGGGCGCCCGGATCAGATTGCGGCCCCGGGCTTGCAGGTGAGCGCATGCCGGGCCGGCGGCGGCCCGTCACGGAAGGTTCATGGGTGATGCTCGCCATGCGTCCCTTTTCCAATGGTGGGTCGATGGCCATCTTCCCGGGCATGACTGCTGATATCGCCCCGTCGCTGAAGTCGATCCCGTTCCTGAAGGACGTGCCGGGCCGGGCCCTGCGCGCGGCCGGGCGGGAGGCGACCTGGTTCTCCCTGCCGGCGGGGATGCCGCTGTTTACCGCAGGCGAGGCGGCCCATTCGATCAGTTTCGTGCTGACCGGTTCGCTCGGCACCTTCCGCACCTCGCCGGACGGGCGCACCGAATTCCTCGGCCATGTGCGCGCAGGCGAGCCGGTGGGCGAGATGGCGCTCTTCCTCGGCGGCATCGACCTCGACGGAGATGGCAATCCCAATGACGCGCCGCACTCCAATTCCTGCTATGCCCTGCGCGACTGCGAAATCCTGACGATTTCGCGCAGGGGCTTTGAGCGCATCATCAAGGCAGACCCGGAGATCCTGGAGGCGATGGTGCGCCTGATGCTGCTGCGCCTGCGCCAGCCGGGCCGACGCTCCGAGCGCGCCGAACCGAAGGTGTTCACCCTGCTGGCAACCTCGCCGACGATCGACCTGAAGCTGCGCGCCGAAGCCCTGCAGGCAGCCCTGGCCGCGCTGAACCTCAGTGCCGCAATCGTCACCGAAGCGGAGGGCGACGGCAAGCCGACCGCCTATTTCGATGCGCTGGAACGCGATCATGACCTGGTCATGCTGGTCGCCGCGATCGGCGACACCAGCTGGTATCGCCTCGCCACCCGCCAGGCCGACCGGATCTGGGTGGTGGCCCGCGCCGACGCCCGCCCATCCGTGCCGCTGCTGCCCGAGACCGGCAACTCGCCGGCGCGCGAGCTGCAGCTCATCGACGTGGTGCTGCTGCACCATAACCAGGAACGCAAGGCGTCGCGGCCGGAGGACTGGTGTGCGGCCGCCGGCGCCGCGCGGATCCTGCACTGGCACGGCATGGACCGGGGCGACAGCACGCGGCTGGCCCGGATCATGGCCGGGCGCAGTGTCGGCCTCGTGCTCTCAGGCGGCGGCGCGCGCGCCTATGCCCATATCGGCGTCATCCGTGCCCTGCGCGAGCTTGGCGTGCCGATCGATTTCTGCGGCGGCTCGTCCATGGGGGCGGTGGTCGCCGCCTGCGCCGCCATGGGCTGGGACGATGACGAGATCGACCGGCGCATCCGCAAGGCCTTTGTCGACAGCAACCCGCTCGGCGACTTCAACCTGCCGGTGGTCGCCATGGTCAAGGGCCGGCGCGTCAACCAGCGACTGCAGGAACATTTCGGCGAGGCGGAGATCGGCGACCTCGCCATCCCCTTCTTCGCGGTCTCTACCAATCTCACCGACGGCGCCTTCCGCGTGCACCGCTCAGGCCTGCTGCGCACCGCCCTGCGCGCATCGATCTCCCTGCCGGGCATCCTGCCGCCCATGGTGCATGATGGCGAGGTGCTGGTCGACGGCGCGGTGCTCAACAATTTCCCGGTGGACGTCATGGGCGACCTGCATCGCGGCCTCGTCATCGGCTCCGACGTCGCCCGCGCGCCGGAGGGCCTCAGCGCCGAAGAGTTCCGCGACCCGCCGGGCTTTCTCGGCTGGGTGCTGCGCCATGGCTTCTCCTGCGCCCCGCCAATCGCCGGCCTGCTGATGCGCTCCGCCACGGTGACGGTGAACCCGACCGAGGGGCGCGACCGCTGCGACGTGCTGATCCTGCCGGAGCTGACCGGGGTGCAGCTGCGCGACTGGAAGGCCTATGACGCCGCCGTGGAGGCGGGCTATGACGCCGCGCGCGCCGCGTTCGACCGCGGCCACTGGACGGATATTCTGGATGGGCCCGCCGCCAGTCCGGGCGCCGCGCCGGCAAGCCTTGAGGCGGTTTGAAGCCGGGCTTCGGTCCGGCCCGGTGGCCTCGCCCGCGCCGACGCCCCGCCCTCAGCCCGTCTCGGTGAAGAGTTCCCGGGCGATCAGGAAGCGGCGGATCTCGCTGGTGCCGGCGCCGATCTCGTAGAGCTTGGCATCGCGCAGCAGGCGGCCGGTCGGGTAGTCATTGATATAGCCGTTGCCGCCAAGGACCTGGATCGCGTCGAGGGCGATCTTCGTCGCCTTCTCCGCCGCATAGAGGATCGCCCCGGCGGCATCCTTGCGGGTCGTCTCGCCGCGGTCGCATGCCTTTGCCACGGCATAGACATAGGCCCGCGTCGCGTTCATCTCCACATACATGTCGGCGACCTTGCCCTGGATCAGCTGGAACTCGCCGATCGGCTTTCCGAACTGCTTGCGGTCATGGATATACGGCAACACCACGTCGAGGGCGGCCTGCATGATGCCGATCGGCCCTGCCGCCAGCACCGCGCGCTCATAGTCGAGCCCGCTCATCAGCACCTCGACCCCGCCATTCAGCGGCCCGAGCACATTCTCTTCCGGCACCTCGCAGTCCCGGAAGACCAGTTCGCCCGTCTCCGAGCCGCGCATGCCGAGCTTGTCCAGTTTCTGCGCCACCGAGAAGCCCGCGAAATGCCGCTCGATCAGGAAAGCGGTGATGCCGCGCGAGCCCTTGTCCGGCTCGGTCTTGGCATAGACGATCAGGGTATCGGCGTCCGGCCCGTTGGTGATCCACATCTTCGAGCCATTGAGACTGTAGCGATCCCCACGCCTTTCGGCACGCAGCGTCATGGACACCACATCAGAGCCCGCACCGGACTCCGACATGGCCAGCGCGCCGAGATGCTCGCCGGTCACCAGCTTGCCGAGATAGCGGGACTTCTGGTCCTCATTGCCCCAGCGGCGCAGCTGGTTGACGCACAGATTGGAGTGCGCGCCATAGGAAAGGCCAACCGACGCGGAAGCGCGCGAGACCTCCTCCATCGCGATGCAGTGCTCAAGATAGCCAAGCCCGGAGCCGCCCCACTCCTCCTCCACCGTGATGCCAAGCAGGCCAAGCGCGCCCATCTTCGGCAGGAGATGGCGGGGAAAGACGTCGCTGCGGTCGATCTCGTCGGCGAGCGGCGCGATGTGGTCGGAGGCGAAGGCCTGCACGCTGTCGCGCAGCATGTCTGCCGTCTCGCCCAGGTCGAAATTCAGCGTCGGGTAAGTGTTCGCGATCATGCCCACTCGTCTAGCCGGATTTCCAGCCCGCGCCAATGCGGCGGCCCGCCCCCTCCGCCGACCCCTGCGCAGGCAGGGGTCCATTGACCCCTGTCCCCACGAACACTGGGGCAGCGCAGGGCGTTTCCCCATCCGGCGCGTCCCGTCTCCACCACCGATCCATGGATCCCTGCCTGCGCAGGGATCGGCGGAGGAGAGACCACGCCCGGGGCCCACCCTTCGAGACGGCGCTCGCGCGCCTCCTCGGGGTGAGGTCGTACCCTTGGCGACATCGCCACACGCGCCTCCTCACCCTGAGGCGCGGCAAAGCCGCGTCTGAAAGGGGGGCAACGAGGGCACCCGCCGCCCCCCGCTGGATAGCCTGACGCCTGTCCGACCGGGTTCACGGCCATGGCAGGGTTCCGGCCATGACGCCCGCTGCGATCACCCGCCTGTTCCAGATGACGCCGCCGGCCTACTGGCCCGTGCTGGTGATCGAGCTTGCCTGGCTCGCCGGCGCGCTCGTGCGGGCCTGGTGGGCGGGCTATACCCATTACCGGCTGGTGCTCTACCCGGATGGGCGGCTGGGGCTTGACCTTTGCGTTCTCGACACCGAAGCGCCGCCGCCGGCGCCGGGCTTCGACCCGGAGCGCTGGGGCCGTAAGCTCGCCGCGGCGCTCGCACGGGCGGCCGCCGCGTCCGGCATCCATGCCTGCAATGACGGCCCGCGCCGGCCCGCTCGCCGGCCCCGCCGGTGCCTCGCCGCACATCCGTGGACCCGCCGCCGCGTCCCTTCCCCCGACACCTCATGAGCCGCCCATGCGCCGCATGGAAGGTTTGACGCCGCGCCGTGACCGCCACTGCGCGGGCAAGGGTGCAGGGTTCAGGCGCGATCCTGCAGGGCGCGCCAGGTGTAGTAACCCATGATGATGAAGAGGAGCGCGCCGAGGATCACCGCAAAGGGGCGCACGCCAGCCAGCCCCGGCATCTCGCCGCCCGCCGCACCGGCACTGTCCGGGCCGAGGACACCCCAGCCGGTGATCAGCAGGCCAAGTGCGGCCAGCGCGCCATACAGCCAGGTGGAGACCGGGTCGCGCGGCGTGCTGGCGCCGTCAAAGCGTTGGTGGGCCTCGCCCGGAACGTCGGGCCTTGCGAGATCGTCGATGACCGTATGGATGGTGCGCCGCCCGGGACGGCCCTCGTCCAGTGGTTTCAGGCTGGCTGTGGCGTCATTGTCCCGGGCGGGCGCGCCGGGTTCCGGCGGCGGCGCATCGCCCGGCGACGGTGCCTCGGCCGGCGGGGCCAGCGGCCTTTCCGGCTGTGCGGCCCGGTCGTCGCTGGCTGCCAGGGCGGAGACCGCGCGGGTGATCTCGTCGACGCTTGGCGCCCCCGTCGCGGCCGGCGCGGTGGGGCGGACCGGTTCCTCGCCGAGAATGCGCGTGAGACGCTCCTTGACGGCGCGGGCGGCCTCCTCCGGCCGGCTCTGCGCAGGCGACCGGGCGAGATCATCGCCGGTGCGCGCCGCCAGCGGCCAGGGCTCCGGCTCGACATCGTCCGGGACGACCACTTCGGCGGGTTCGCGGGGTGTCATGATCGCCACCGCCAGGTCGACCTGCGGTCGGATCAGCGGCGTCGGCGCGATCGGCGCACCATCCGCCACGGTGAGGAACAGGGCCTTTTCGGCGGCACGCCGGCGCACCAGGGCATCGACGACAATGACGCGGCCATTGACCCGGGCCTTGCGCCAGGCGCCAAAGGCGTCGGCGGCCGCCAGCCGCTCGCCGGCAACAAGGCGGGCATGGACATCGCTGGCGAAGAAATTCTCCTCGCCCACATTCCAGATGAAGGAGACAAGCGCATCAAACTCATTCTGGCTGAGCGGCGCCGGAACGCGCTCGCAGAGCGCGCGCTCGATTGGCGGAAGGTCATAGTCCCGCAGGATCTCGCTCGCTTCCGTCTCGGTGATCGTCAGCCCCGCCCGGGCAGACCGGGTGTGGCCATAACCGATCATGTGGCGCCCGTTTGCGAGGCGCACCGCCTCCGCACGGAAGCCTTCGAATGTCCGGATCAGGTCGAGCCCGGCCTTAGAGGTGCGCATGCCTTGCGCCATCCCGCTGCTCCGATCTGGGACAGCTCATCCCATTGCCGGCGAATGGCCGGCAAGGCCCGTGCCGCGCTGCTCAAGGGTGCAGCAGCAAGGCGCTAGCCAAGCCGAGAAAGCTGAAGAAGGCAATGATGTCGGTCAGTGTCAGCACGAACACCGAGGAGGCCACCGCCGGGTCCGCGCCGAGACGCTTGAGGGTCAGCGGCACGAGGATGCCCGACAGGCCGGCCCACAGGAAGGTCACCAGCATCGCCGTGGCGATCACCCCTGACAGCCATGGGTCGCGGAACCAGGCAAAGGCGATGAGGCCGACACCGATGGCAAAGAGGACACCATTGACGAGTGCCGTGGCAAACTCGCGAAGCACGGCGCGGCGCGCGGCAGAGCCCTGCATCTCGCGCTCCGCGATCGCCCTTACAGTCACCGCAAGGCCCTGGCTGCCGGCATTGCCTCCGAGCGCGGCGACCACGGGCATCAGGATTGCCAGCTGCACGATCGCATCGAGCGTGCCCTCGAACAGGGCGATGACGCCCGATACGAGGAAGGCCGTGACAAGATTGACCGCGAGCCAGGGGGCGCGGGCCTTGACGGCCGTCCAAACCGAATAGGCGCCGTCAGTGGCGCGCACATTGGAGAGCGCCAGCAGGTCCTCGGTGTTCTCATCCTGGATCACGTTGACCATGTCATCGACGGTGATCATCCCGACCAGCCGGCCCGCGTTATCCTTCACCGGGGCCGAGGCGAGCGAGTATTTCTGGAACTGGAAGGCGACCTCCTCCTGGTCGAGATCAACGCTGATATCGGACTGGAGCGACTCCATGATTTCGGTGAGCGCCTCCTCGCGCGGCGTGCGCAGGAGGGCCGAGACCGGCACCGATCCCAGTACCCGGTGGGCCGGATCGACGACATAGATCTCATAGAAGGTCTCAGGCAGAGCCTCGCCCGTGGCTCGGGCATGGTCGATCGTCTCGCCAACGCTCCAGCGCTCGGGAACCGCAACATACTCGCGCTGCATCAGCCGCCCGGCGGTCTCCTCGGGATAGAGGAAGCCATGCTCCAGCTGTGCCCGCTCGCCCGGATGCAGCGCATCAAGCAGGCGTTCGCGCCGCTCATCCTCCAGATCGGCAAGAACCGTGGTGGCATCATCGGAGTCGAGTTCGGCAAGGATGCGAGACACTGCCCCGTCGGGCAGGGAGGCGACCGCTTCCTCGCGGTACTCGTCGCGCAGTTCGATCACCACCGGTGCCGGCAGGTCGCCCTGCAGGATCTCCACCGCCGCTATGAAGGCATCAACAGAGAGCTGCTCCAGCAGGTCGGCGCCATCGGCGGGGTGCATCAGCCGCAGGCGCCGGGTCAGCCAGGGCCGGTCGCCCTCTTCCACCGCGCCGCGCAGGTCGCCGACCAGGACCGAATCCGGGCCGGAACCGAGGTCGGGTTGGGCCTCCTGGGCCGGTTGCGCGCTCATCGGGCAATCCTTCCATCGCAAGGCGGGCGCCTCGGCCGCGCAGCAGAACAATGAACGCTGTCCGCGTTCAACCGTCCAGCCGGCAATCGCGATTGCCCTGCCCCGGACTGCCGCAGCGACAGGTCGAGCCGCTCTGCAGTCTCTGCAGGAGCCGCGCAACGCTTCGACCCGGCATTTCAGGCTGAAAAAGACGAGGTGTGTCTGCTACAGGAACACAGCATGGACGAACGGCAGGGCATCGCAATCGCATGTTTTGCAAGTTTCTGCAAGCGAAAATCCGAAGCCGGGCTTGGGCACGAACCGCCAGTCGTCTGCACAGAGCCGGTTCAATCAAATCCGCAAGCGGTAGCATCTTGCATCGGGAGGCCGCGTCGCCCTAGGCTGACGCTTGCAAAAACTTGCCGTAAAGACCTGCGAACAGCGTTGCAGGAGAGAGGTGGACATGGGCGGAAACGGAGCTGATGCCGGGCGAGGCGGGCGGCGTGCGCTTTGCCGCGCCTGGCTGGCCGGAGGGCTCCTGGCAGGCCTGACCGCCGGCGCCTATGCGATCACCGTTCCACCGGCGGGCTATGGGGTCTGCAAGAGCATCTGGGAGCCACGCGACGATGGATAATCCGGGCCTCTGCCTGCCGCGCACCCGGGCCGCCAGCTCCGGGGGAAGCATCGGCACCGCCGACTGGTGGCGCGGCGCGGTGATCTACCAAGTTTACCCGCGCAGCCTTCTCGACACGACCGGCAATGGGATCGGCGACCTGGAGGGCATCATCCGTGCGCTCGACCACATCGCCTCCCTTGCCGTCGACGGGCTGTGGATCTGCCCCTTCTTCACCTCGCCGATGAAGGATTATGGCTATGACGTCGCCGACTACCGCGATGTCGACCCGGTGTTCGGCACGCTGGCCGATTTCGACCGGCTGGTGAGCGAGGCCCATGCCCGCGACCTGAAGGTCATCATCGACCAGGTCTATTGCCACACCTCCGACCAGCACCCCTGGTTCGTGGAAAGCCGTTCAGGCCGTGAAGGCGCAAAGGCCGACTGGTATGTCTGGGCCGATGCCAGGCCCGATGGCAGCCCGCCCTGCAACTGGCAGTCGGTGTTCGGCGGCGCCGCCTGGTCCTGGGATGCGCGGCGCCGGCAATACTACCTGCACAATTTCCTGAAGGAACAGCCGCAGCTCAACGTCCATAACCCCGCCGTCCAGGACGCCCTGCTCGACATTGCCCGCTTCTGGCTGGATCGCGGTGTCGACGGCTTCCGCCTCGATGCACTCAATTTCTGCATGCACGACCGGGACCTGACCGACAACCCGCCCTCCGGCTTGCCGCGCGATGAGGTAACGCGACCCTTCGACATGCAGAGACATGTGCACAACCAGTCGCAGCCGGAAATCCCGGCCTTCCTGGAACGCCTGCGCGCAGTGCTGGACAGGTATGGCGCAATTTTTACCGTGGCGGAGATCGGCGGGCCGGAACCGATTGCCGAGATGCGCGCCTTTACCGAGGGCAACCAGCGGCTCAACTCCGCCTACAGCTTCGACTTCCTCTATGCCGACCGGCTGACCCCCGAACGGGTCAAGGCGTCCCTGTCGCAATGGCCCGGCGCGCCGCGAGAGGGCTGGCCGAGCTGGGCGTTCTCCAACCACGACACGCCACGGGCAGTCTCGCGCTGGGCCGCGCCCGAAGACGCCGCGCAGGCGGCGCGCGCCATCGTGATGCTGCTGCTGTCACTGCGCGGCACGGCCTTCCTTTACCAGGGCGAGGAGCTTGGCCTGCCGCAAGCCGACGTGCCTTTCGAACGCCTGCTTGATCCTGAGGCCATCGCCAACTGGCCGCGCACGCTCGGCCGCGACGGGGCGCGCACGCCGATGCCCTGGACGGCTGAGCCGCCCTGTTTCGGCTTTTCCAGCGCCGAGCCCTGGCTGCCGGCCGACCCGCGCCATGGCCCGCTCAGCGTGGCCGCACAGACGGCCGACCCGGCGTCTTGCCTCAATGCCGTGCGCGGCCTGATTGCGCTGCGGCGAGGCGACCCGGCGCTGCGGACCGGCACGATGACCCCCCTCGACGCACCGGACGGTGTCCTTGCCTTTGAGCGGCAGGCCGGCACACGCACCCTTGTGTGCGTCTTCAACCTCGGCAATCAGGCGGTCGCTTTCCCGTTCGGCGGGGGCTTGCGCTCGATCGCCCGCGAGACCGGCCCGGTCGAGCCGCACAGCGCCCTGCCCGGCTGGCTCGGCCCCTGGAGCGGGCTGTGGGCGGAGCAGACCGGCTGACGGAGGCGAGATGGCCAGCAACGACCAGGATCCCACCCGCCCGCGCGCAACACGGCTTGAGGACCTCGCCGAGCGCGCCGGCGTATCGATTTCCACGGTGTCGCGGGCGTTGAATGACAGCCCTTCGGTCAATCGGCGCACCAAGGAGCGGATCTGGGAGCTTGCCCGCAAGCTGGACTATCCCTTCAGGCGTTACATGCCGGCCGGCCCGATCGGTGCGGACGCGACGCTCGCCGTCGTCGTGCCGCAGCCCCAATCGCACAACGACATCAGCTCCGACCCCTTCCTGTCGCAGCTCCTCGGCGGTATCCTGTCTGCAGCGCGCGAGCGCGACTGCGACGTGCTGATCAGCCACGTCTCGGCGAAAGGCTATGACGACCTCGCCTCGGCGATGAAGACGAGCCGCGCCGATGGCGTCATCTTCATCGGCCAGAGCGTCCTGAGGGCCGAGTTCAGCCGCCTTGCCCGGGAAGAGAGCCGGTTTGTCGTCTGGGGCGCAGCCTTTTCCGAACAGGACTATTGCTCCGTCGGCAGCGACAACCCCGCCGGCGGGCGCCGCGCCACGGCCCACCTGATGCGGCTCGGGCGCAGGCGCATCGCGTTTCTCGGCGACATCCACGTGCCTGAAGCCGCACAGCGCCATCGCGGCTATCTCGAAGCCCATGAGCGCGCCGGTGAGGCGGTCGACGAGGCGCTGATGATACCGGCGCATTTCGAGGTGGAATCGGCCGAAGCGGCGATTGACGGCTTCCTGCAGTCCGCCATCGCCCTTGACGGCATTGTTGCAGCCAGCGACCTGCTTGCCATGGGGGCGATCCGGGCGCTGATCAAGGCGCGGCGCAGTGTGCCGGACGATGTCTCGGTTGTCGGCTATGACAACATCACCGTCTCACGCCTCTATCGTCCGGCGCTGACCACCATAGCCCAGGACACCGGTGTCGCCGCGCGGATGCTGGTCTCCAAACTCCTTGACGGTGGCGGTCGCACCAGCCTGTCTGAGCGCATCCCGACCGAGCTGATCGTGCGCGAATCCTGCGGCGGGTGAGCGGTCGCAAGGTCGGTTCTGCCACGAATGGCGGAACGCGCTCGCGGGACCCTGCCGGTCACATCGGCGACATCCGCGGTGCGCGGCAATGCCGGACAGCACTCCCACGCCGCGGCGATGGGCGGGCGCAGGATGTTCTGCCAGAGCCTGAACGCCGAATATGCCTCCAAGGGTATTCATGTGGTCCATATCGTTATCGACGGGGCCGTCGATGCGCCGGACACGCTTGGAAAGATGCTGGGACCGGAGCGGTTTCAGAAGGTTCGCAAAGCCCGCGGTCTTGGCAAGGATGGGCTCCTCCTCCCGGCGGAGATCGCGGAAACCTGTTATACCAATCTGCGCGGATGAAGACTCATCCGCGGCCACGGCGCATAAGCGCAGTCGCGCTTGCCCTGCACTGCAAGGGATCGGTTTTGGGTCCATGCAGCTTGGCATGAGACATTGCGCGAAGCCCGCCGCTTGGCGGCTGAGATCGTCGATTGTTGTGGC
>CAYPQD010000063.1:0-12842 GCA_964412785.1 uncultured Hyphomonadaceae bacterium | reverse complement strand
TTGATGCACCAGCGCTGGCCGGTCGGCGGCGGGCCGTCATTGAAGACATGGCCATGGTGCAGGCCGCAGACGGCGCAGTGGCACTCGGTGCGTGGCAGGACGAGCTTGAAGTCGCGTTTCGTGCCGACCACGTCCGGCGCAACCGGCTGCCAGAAGCTCGGCCAGCCCGTGCCGCTGTCGAATTTGTGCTGCGAGGACCATAGCGCGGTGCCGCAGCCCTTGCAGTGATAGAGCCCGTCGCGGTTTTCGTCATTGTGGTTGCCGGGCGAGAAGGCGCGCTCGGTGCCCTCCTTCACGCCGACGCGGAACTCCTCCTCGGTGAGGCATTCGCGCCATTCACGGTCGCTGCGCTCGATACGGGAAAGGGGTGTCATGGCGCAATCCTCAGTCTTTGATTTCTATCGACACCTAGACCGTGTCGGCGGCCTGTCATCCCGGACGCCGCGACGCCGTTAGCGGTCGGGACTGCCGAGCCGATAGACAAGCTGTAACCGGCCGGAGACCGTCTCAAGATTGCCGTAGCGGGCCTCGCGGGTCCAGATCGTCGAATCGCCCTGGAAAAAATCCTCGCTCGCCGAGTACTGGACGCCGTCAAAGCTCGCATATTCAGCCTCGATCCGCAGGGTCCAAGCGTCCCGCAAGGGGATTTCCATGCCGGCAAAGCCGGACAGGGTGGCGTTGTCAACGGCGACCGTGCGGTCAGGTGCCGGTCCGCCAAGCGCGTCGCGAATGGTGATCCTTGCGTCAAGCTGCGCATATCCGGCGCCGCCATAGAGCAGGCCACCCTGCCCGAATGTGTAGCCTGCGCGCAGCCGCAGGGTTCGTGACTGCGCCGGTTCGATTTTGAGGCGCGGCTCGGCTCGGTCGGCAAACCTCTGGCCGAAGCCGATGCCGACACGCGACGCGGTTGCGACGGCCTTGAGAGGATTGGCGAGACGCGTCCCGCCCGATGTTTCAGGGTCGCGCGCTGCCACGCCCTGCGTTCCGCAGCGTCGGCTCAGGCGCCGTAGAGGACGCTTATGGCCTCGGCGACGAGGGCGGGGCGGTCCTGGCCCTCAATCTCGACGGTGGATTCCATTTTCATCTGCTTGCCGCCTGCCTTGTCGGCGATCTCCAGGCATTTCTGGCGCAGGCGCACCTTCGAGCCGACCGGCACCATGTTGGTAAAGCGCACCTTGTCGGAGCCGTAATTGATGCCGCGGGTGACACCCTCGACGCGCAGGACCTGCGCTGACAGCATCGGCAGCAGCGACAGGGTGAGATAGCCATGGGCGATTGGTGCGCCGAATTCCCTGGTGGCGCGTTCCACATCCACATGGATCCATTGATGGTCGCCAGTGGCGTCGGCGAACAGGTTGACGCGCTCCTGGTCGATCACGTGCCAGTCGCTGACGCCAACCTCCTGGCCGGCGAGACTTTCAAGGTCTGCAAAGTCTACGATGCGGGGGTCTGCCATGGGTGTCCTCCTCGGTTTGTGTATCCGGGGGGAGCATGTCGCGGGCTCAACCGGCGCGCAAGACTGTCTGCAGCATCAGCCCCGTTTGCGGGCCGGGGCCGGCGGCGGGCAAGGCTATTTGATCTTGCCTTCCTTGAACTCGACGTGCTTGCGCGCGACCGGGTCGTATTTGCGCATCACCATCTTCTCAGTGATGTTGCGCGGGTTCTTCTTGGTCACATAGAAATAGCCCGTCCCGGCGGTCGAGTTCAGGCGAATCTTGATGGTGGCTGGCTTGGCCATGGCGGGCGCCCCGGGTCTGGACTTCTGGAAAGCGCGTCAAGTGGCCGAAGAGCCGTGCAAAGTCAAGCTGGGCTACAGCCTTTCCAGCGCGTGGCCTGTTCGGGTCCAGCGCAGGAAGGCGGGGCCGGCGACGCGCTCCGGAGCGGTCAGGCGCTCCTCGATCTCGCCAAGCATGAAGCGGGTGACCGATGGCAGATCGAGGGTCAGCGCGTCGCTGAGTGTTACCCATTGCAGGTCGGAAAGCTCCGCACCGTCGACTGGCGGGCGCGCGTCGATCAGGACGTCCTCCGCGTCGGCCATGAAGAAGCGCGCGTCATAGCGCTTGGGCCGGTAGGGCGGGGTGATGGCGCGGCCGATCAGGGTGAAGCCCTGCAGGCAGGGCGCGGCGCCGGCGCCGAAATAGTCGTGCCAGCCTTCCGGCGGGGTACAGTCGAGCGCCGCTTCCCGTCCGACAATGAGGCCGGTCTCCTCGAATGTCTCGCGAATGGCGGTGAGCGCGAAGGCACGCGGCTTGCGGCGGGTCCGCGCGGCGAGCTTCGCCTCGACGTGGCGGGCCAGTTCGGTGAGCGCCGGCGGGCGGCTATCGTGCGGATCGACGCGGCCTCCGGGGAAGACATACTTGTCGGGCATGAATTGGTGGCGGCCCGAGCGCTTGCCCATCAGCACGCGCGGGGCGGCCTGGTCGCGGCGCACAAGGATCAGGGTGGCGGCGTCCCTGGGGCGGGGGCTGGGCCGGCCGGTCAGGATCACGTCGCCCTCATCCTCGCGGTCATAGGCCGATCTCATCATCACAATCACCGGTTCCGCTCCCCCCCGGCCTTTCCGCGGCCGCGGCGGTGCCCGCCATCCGGCTTGCCGCGGGTGCGCACGCGGGCGTTGCCGCCCTCCTCGCGCGCCGGGAGTTTCTCGCCTGCCTTCTTCGGTTTCGGCCTGGAGGTGATCTCCAGAAGCAGCCCGCCCTGCAGGGGGGCGACCTCCTTCAACCGCGTCTCGACCGTCTGGCCGAGTTCAAATCGCCGGCCGGAGCCGCGCGCGATCAGGGCCATGGAGCCCTCGTCGAACACCCAGTATTCGTTCGACAGGGTGGAAACGGGCACGAATCCGTCGGCGCCGGTCTCGGCCAGGCGGACGAACAGGCCGGAGCGGGTGACGCCGGTGATGCGCCCGCCGAATTCAGCGCCGACCCGGTCTGCGAGGAAGAGGGCAAGATAGCGGTCATTGGCATCGCGCTCGGCGGCCATGGAGCGCCGTTCGGTCTCGGTGATGTGGCTGGCGGTCTCTTCCAGCCGGCTGGCGGCACTGTCGCTGAGGCCATCGGGGCCGAGCTTCAGGGCGCGGATCAGCGCGCGATGGACGACGAGGTCGGCATAGCGGCGGATCGGCGAGGTGAAGTGGGCGTATTTCTTCAGGTTGAGGCCGAAATGGCCGAGATTGTCGGGGCTGTATACCGCCTGGGACTGGGTGCGCAGGACGATCTCGTTGACCACCTGCTCCTGGTCGCTCTCGCGCGCGGTCTGTAGCAGGCGGTTGAAGCGCCCAGTCTGCGGGCGTTCGCCGAGCGGCCACTTGATATCGAGCGTCTTCAGGAATTCGGCCAGCGCGGCGAGCTTGGCCTCGCCCGGCTGGTCGTGGACGCGGTAGACCAGCGGGCTATGCGCCTTCTCCAGCGTTTCGGCGGCCGCGACATTGGCCTGGATCATCATCTCCTCGATGAGCTTGTGAGCGTCGAAGCGTTCCTTCACGCGCACGCCTGTTACCTCGCCCTCATCGGAGAACTCGATCCTTCGTTCGGGCAGGTCCAGCTCCAGCGGGCCGCGACGCGCGCGCGCCTGCGACAGGGCGGCATAGGCGCCCCAGAGGGGTTTGAGCACATCGTGAAGGATCTCGCCGGCGCGCCCGCCCGGCTTGCCGTCGATGGCGGCCTGGGCCTCATTGTAGGAGAGCTTGGCGGCCGAGCGCATCATGCCGCGAATGAAGCGGTGGCGGCGCCGGGTGCCGGCCTCGTCGAATTCCATTTCGACTGCAAAGCAGCGCCGCAATTCGCCCTCGCGCAGCGAGCAGGCATCGGCTGACAGCTCGAAGGGCAGCATTGGCACAACCCGGTCAGCGAAATAGGTCGAGTTGCCGCGCCGGTAGGCTTCGCGGTCGAGCGCACTGCCCTCGGTCACGAAGGCGGCGACATCGGCAATGGCGACGATCACCCGCCAGCCATCCTGCAGCGTCTCTGCGAACACGGCATCGTCATGGTCGCGCGCGTCTTCCGGATCGATGGTGATCAGCGGAAGGGCGGTCAGATCCTCGCGCGGGGCGGGGGCGGGCTCGGCCTCGCGCGCCTCGCGCAGGGCGGCGTCGGGAAACTCGGTCGGGATGTTGTGAGTGGCAATCGCAATCAGGCTGGCCGCGCGCGGGTCGCCGGCGCGCCCGATCACCTCCTCCACACGCCCGCGGCGGGGCCCGTGGGTGTGGCGGTCGGCCTTGGGCTGGACGCGCACAAGGTCGCCATCCTGCGCGCCGCCTGTGTCGCCTTCTGCGATAAGGAGTTCGCGCTTGTCCTTGCGGTTGACACTCGCCACACGGCCGCCGCGGGCCGTGCGGGTGTAGAGGCCGACCAGCGCCTCGCCATCGCGCTTGGGCAGGACCTTGATGACGTGGGCAGTCCAGCCCTCGCGGGTCTCGCGAAGGTCGCAGAGCGCCCGGTCGCCGATCCCCGGAGCACGCTCCGGCCGCGAGCGGCCACGATGGTGGCCCTTCCTGGAGGGGCCCTTGTAGAGCAGTTCCGGGCCGAAGGGGCCGTCGCGGCCGACGGCGCGGCCGACGATGTCGCCCTGCTCATCAATCCGGGTGAACTCCACCACGGTGGTGGGCGGCGGCTGGTCGGCGCGGGCATATCGCTTCGCGGCGGTGCGCTCCAGCGCGCCGTCGGCTTCAAGGTCCTTCAGGATGGCGCGCAGCGCGGCGCGCGCCTCGCCCTTCACGCCCAGTCCCTTCGCAATGTCGCGCCGGCTCGTCACTTCCGGATTCTGCTCCAGGAAGTTGAGGACGGTTTGTCTGTCTGGTGATGTCATGGAAGGCAATATAGGCGAGTCTCGTGACAATTGCGCGGGGGTCCGCCGCGTCACGCCTGCACGGCGGCGCGCGTTGGTGAATCGGCTGGCATGGCGCGGGGAAGGAGCACGCTGAAGCACGAGCCGCGTCCGGGCCAGGAGCGGGCGGCGAGCTCAAAGCCATGCTCGCGGGCCAGCGCCACCGCGATCGACAGGCCGAGGCCGTGCCCGGTAGAGGTCTCGCCCTTCTCATAGGCGCGCAGGAGCCGGCGCAGCTCCTCCGGGGCGAGGCCGGGGCCCTGGTCCCAGACCTCGATCGCCACATGCGCGCCGCGACGGCGGGCGCCGATGAGGATGCGGCCCTCATCGGTGAAGCGGATGGCGTTGGAGACGAGGTTGGCGACGATCCGCATGGCGCTCATGGAATCGCCGCGCGCGCTGAGGCTGGTATCGACGGTGTCCAGCCGCAGGCCCTTTTCCGCGGCATCGGCGGCGAACATGCGCTTGGCATTGTCAACCAGGCTGGCGGCGGGAAAGGCGTCCGGCGGCTCGGCGGCGGGCGGGCGGAGATGGCCTCTCGCCTCGCTGGCATCATCGAGCAGGCGGCCGATCAGGCCCTCCAGATAGGTGAAGCTGGCAGCGATGTCGCGGGCGCGCGCGGCCGGCAGGCTGCGCGAGAGCCGGTCGAGGGCAAGGCGGAGCGAGAACAGGGGCTGCTTGATGTCATGGCTGGCTGTGGCGAGCTGTTCGCGCCACGCCTGGGCCATGGCGATGGCGTAGGCGCGCTGTTTCTCCGCGTCGAGCTTGCCGCGCAGGGCGGCGATCTCGTTGCGGGTGGCGCGGTCCTTGTCGCGGCGCAGGACGGTCATCTGGGCGTTGATGGCCAGGGCGAACATCGCCGCCTCGAAGACGATGCCATAGGAGACATAGTCGGCGGAGGTGGAGACCGGCGCGATCGCCTTGATCCAGTGCACGCCGATGGAAAGGATGCCCATCACCAGGAGGGACAGCCAGGCGAGCAGGTAGAAGACGACCCCGGGATGGCCGCGCCGGAAGGCGACGAGACCGGCATAGAGGCAGACCAGCACCGCGACGGTGTTGTAGACAAAGCCGAACTGCTTGATCGAGCGGGTGTCGAACAGCCAGCCGAACAGCACGATCAGCGCGGTGAAACCGGCGATTGCGAGCAGGAGCCGGTGGAGGCGCGGATTGTGCTCCGGCAGGTTGAGGAAAAGGGTGGAGAATACCGGCGCGAAGCAGGCGATGCCATAGCCCAGCGCCAGTGAGGCATAGGAGTTCCACTCCGGGGCGAACGGCCAGAGGAGCGGGAACAGGAACCCGTCCATATGCAGCACATAGGCAACGGCAACGGTGAAATAGGCGCAGTAGGCGAGGTGAACCGGCCAGCGCATGGCCGCATTGGCGCTCAGCGTAAAGACGATGACGCAGGCCCACACGGTGAAGATCACCGCCGCTTGGAGCCGGCCCGCAGAGCGCAGGCTGGCAAAGCTCGCCTCGTTCTCTAGGCTGGTCGGCATCGAGCTGGAGCCATAGGAGCGCCAGTCGGCGATGAGCGTGACGCGCTCGCCGGGGCCGAGCGTGAAGGGCGTCGCCAGGTGGATGTAGGGGATTTCACGCTCGGTATAGGGCGTGCGCCAGGTGTCCCTGAAGATGCGGGCCGGCGGTCCGTCGCCGCTCACCCGATGGATGTTGAGATCGGTCATGAAACGGGTGTGCATGACGAGATAGCCCTGCCACGGCTCGTCGTGCGGATTGGCAAGGTCCGCCCGCAGCCAGAAGCGGGCGGGGCTGTAGCCGAGGTCGATGCCGTCGCGCTCAAGCGGCTGGAACAGCGCCTGCCCGGTGCCTGAAAGCATGTCGCTTAGGGTCAGGGTGCGGCTGGCATCGCTGTACACGCTGACATGCGGGGCCAGGTCGCCGCCGGGCTCGCCGGGGACAAGGACCAGCGCAGGCGGGTCGCGCCCCTCGGCGGCGGCCGGGCTTGCCAGCAGGCCGGAGAGCACGGCTAATGCGGCGAGGATGGCCGCCAGCAGCGTGGCCATCGCGGGGCGGGGGCGCCCGGCATGCCTCATCGGGCAGACGCCGCTGAAGGAAGAGGGCCATGTCCGCAGCCGCCACGAGCGTCCTCATTGCCGACGATCATGCAATAGTGCGCTCCGGCATGGTGGCGCTGGTGTCCGCCATGGACGGGCTCACAGTCGCCGGCGAGGCCGCCGACGGGTTGGAGGCGATCGCGCAGGCCAAGGCTCTGCGGCCCGGACTGATGCTGCTCGACATCTCCATGCCGTATGCCAATGGCGTGGAAGTCGTCGCCGAGGTGCGCAGCTGGTCGCCGGAAACGGCGATAGTCGTCGTGACGGGGCTCGGCTCGCTGGTCCTTGTCGATGAACTCCTGGAGGCGGGCGTGGCGGCGGTGGTCTCCAAGCAGGCCGACGCAGACGCGGTGCGCGCGGCGATCACGGCGGCACTTGATGGCGAGCGCTATCTCAGCCCGGACCTCGCGCAGCGGCGCGAGACGGCCGGCGAGCGCCCGCAGCTGACCGAACGCCAGCTGGAGATCCTGCTCCTGGTGGCGCGCGGCCATTCCAACCGGGAAATCGCCGACCTGCTTGGCCTCAGTCCAAAGACCATCGACGTCCACCGCACAAACATGATGGCGCGGCTCGGTGTGCATTCGCTTGCGCAGCTCATTGGCTTCGCGCTGAGGGAGGGCCTGATCGACCCGTCCCAGATCTGAGGGCGACGGCGCCGGGGGGTCTAGGGTCATCGCCTTATGGGTCCTCCGTGCCGGCGACTTTAGGCTGCGGATCAGGCTTGGCGAGGTGTTTTTCCCGCCGGGCGCCAGCGACCCAGAGGACAGGACATGACCACCGGCACCGAAACACGCGCCCTCAGCGACAATCTCGCGATCACCCAGGCCAATGTGCTCGACGCCAAGGCGCCGGTCACTTCAGCCCGCGAGACGGCGCAGGACGCGGAAGACATTCTCGGCATCTTCGAGGACATCGCCAACCGCGCCGACGATATCGAGGACACGCTCAACGGGCTCCAGAAGATCGCCAAGCTGGTCGGCAAGATCGGGGCGCTGAAGACGGTCGCCGATGCCCTCCGGGAGGTGCTGGAGGACGTCGAGAACTATGTGGAGCGCTTCGAGGCGGAGGCGCGGCGCATCCACAACAAGATCGAACCGATCGAGGAGAAGGTCGAGGCGGGCCGCGAGAAACTGGAAGAGTTCGAGGAGAAGTTCGACAGCGCGCATGACGGCATCGGCAATGTCCGCGACGGGGTCGACCAGGTCGCTGACGCGATCGGCATCATCGCCGATTTCGACGTTTCCGCGGCCATGCGGATCGACCAGGTGGCCGTCGCGCCCAACCAGGCGGTCGTCGCGGTCAACGATTTCTACACCGACACCAAGGCCAAGGCGAATGCACTCGTCAACGCGTTCGACGACGAGACCGGCATTGTCTCGGCGGTGAAGTCGGTGCAGTCGACGCTCTCGCAGATTGCCGACAGCCTGGAGTTCATCCGAAAGCCCCTGTCGGTTCTCAGCGCCGTGATCAAGCCGATCCAGTGGGCGCTGGATGCGTCCGACTTTGTCTACAACCTCGTCGTCCGTCCCGTGCTCGACCCGATCCTGAACGCGCTTGGCGTCAACAAAATCTTTTCCCAGGTGTCGGACTTCATCAACAGCCTCCTTCCCGACATCAATATCCTGTCCGATGCGGAGGATTTCCTGGAGGATGCCGCCGGCGCACTCGACGTCGCCCTGCCGACGAGCTTCATCGGCGAGCTGACCTCGCCATTGGAGGACTTCACCAACACCATCCAGATCGAGCTGCTCGACCCGTTCGATCTCAACCTCAACCCGCCGACCTCGGGCGCTGACGTGCTGATCGGCGGGCCGCTCGCTGACCTGATCGATGCCACCCTCGGCGATGACATCATCACCGGCGGCAGCGGCGATGACACGCTTCTCGGCAATCTCGGCAAGGACATCCTGCTCGGCGGGGCCGGCAATGACAGCCTTGATGGCGGCGATGGCCTCGAGGATGCCGTGGTCTATGGCGATGCCCTCTCGCGCTATTTCATCGAGCGGCTCGACGAGGTGACGAGCCGGCTCACCGTCACCCATGACAGCCCGCGCGATCCGGAGCGCGCCGAAGGCATCGACCAGGTGGAGAACACCGAGACGCTGGTGTTCAAGGATATCAGCCTGCCCGTCTCGGCGCTCGACGATTTCATCTATGCCAGCGGGCCGGGCCTGCTTCTGGGCGATAATGACCGCAATTTCATCTTCGGCGTCGATGGCGGTGTCGACACGCTGTTTGGCCTCGGCGGCGATGACTATCTCGCCGGACGCGGCGGCAATGACGAACTGGTCGGCGGCAGCGGCAATGACATCCTCGACGGCGGCACCGGCATCGACACCCTCGACGGGGGCAGCGGGGCCGATACGGCCAGCCTCGTTTCGGAGACCGTCGCGGCGCGGGTGGCGCTGGACAAGTCGCTGCTGGAGGCGGCGAACCTCGCCCTTCTCGGCACCGAGACCGACCTCCTCAGCGAGGTGGAAAACGTGCTCGCGACCGATTTCGGCGACCGGATCTATGGCGCCGACACCCAGAACTACATTTCCGGCGAGGCCGGCAACGACACCATCCACGGCATGGGCGGTGACGACGAGATCGGGGGCGGCCTCGGCAATGACAGCATCACTGGCGGCAATGGCAACGACACCCTGCTCGGCGGCGGTGGCAACGACATCTTTGTCGGCAGTAGCGGCGACGACTTTGTCAATGGCGGGGCCGGCGATGTCGACGTCCTCGCCTATGACGATGATTCCGTGCCGCTGCAGTCCACCGACGGCACCGCCTTCAGCGTCATCGTCGACATGCGCAATGGCACGGTGCAGAAGCTCGGCCCGTCGGGCGGCCTGATCGGCACAGACGTCTTCACGGGCGTGGAGTACGTCAACGGCACCGACAACAATGATGTCATGTATCTCGCGAACCAGACGCCGGGTGGCTTCACCTCGCAGCTCTGGGGCGGCGATGGCGACGACACGATGTACGGCCTGGAAACGGTCAACGCGGCGAACCAGAACATCCGCATCCGCGGTGGCAACGGCAATGACGAGATGCACGCCCTCGGCAATGTCACCGTGGTCGGCGGCGATGGTGACGACACCGTGTTCGCGGCCGACTACAACGGGACCTATGACGGCGAGGCGGGCCGCGACACGCTCGACTTCTCAGGCTCCGGCCATGCCTGGCAGCTGCGCTTCAACACCAGCAATTCGCTGAGCGGGGATGCGACGGCGCTCCTGTTCATCGGCCAGGCGACGAACGCGACCACCGGCATCGCCTTTGACGGCTTTGAGGACATTATCGGTTCCGATTTCAACGACGATATCCGAGGTCCCAGCCGCTTCGATGCCCTCTCGCTCAACCTGTTCGGCGGTGATGGCGACGACACGATCGAGGCGAGTTCCAAGGGCACGGTCTTTGGCGGCGGATCGCTCGGCAGCAATGGCGACAGCCTCTATGGCGGGGCCGGCAATGACAGCCTGATCGCCGACTGGGCCAGGAACCAGCAGCTCTTCGGCGAAGACGGCGATGATGTCCTCAACGGCAATCCCGGCGTCCTGATCGACGGTGCGACCGGAAATTCCCATTATACCGACTCCACCCTCGACGGCGGTGCGGGCGACGACCGCTTCGAGATCGGCCGTGGCCGGCAGGTCGTGATCGGCGGCGAGGGCATCGACACGGCCGACTATGTCTCCGACAGCTCGGAGGAGAATGTCAGCGTCTTCATCGACCTGGCGCTCGGCGGTGAGATCGACCGCAACGACCCGAATGAAGGCCTGCTCGCCGGCGGCGACAGCTTCACCGGCGTTGAGAACATCTGGGGCTCCAATGGCGGGTTCGACAGCCTGCGCGGCGATGACGGCGCGAACGTGATCCTTGGCCATGGCGGGCGCGACTATGTGCTCGGCCGCGGCGGCGACGATGTCATCTTCGGCCATGATGGCGGCGACGGCCTCGAAGGCGGGGCTGGTGATGACTTCATCCATGGCGGCGACGGCACCGACACCATCGATGGCGGCGACGGCATCGACACCGCCTCCTACGCGGCCTTCGTTCAGCACTATGACCCGTTCAAGCGGATCGTCGAGAAGAACCTCCTGCCCATCGAGGCGGACCTGGAGGCGGAATTCATCCGCGTAATCGGCTCCTCCGGGATTGGCGGCGATTATGTCTACAACGTCGAAAACGTGATCGGCAGCGTGCAGGATGACGAGATCCTGGGCTCTTCTGTCGCCAATGTCCTCAATGGCGGGGAGGGCAATGACACCATTGACGGGCGTGACGGCAACGACCTCCTAGTCGGCGGCTTCGGCAATGACGCCATGCTGGGGCGCGATGGCGACGACACGCTGATGCCCGGCGCCGGCGACGACATCCTGGTGGGCGGCGATGGCCTCGACACCGCAGACTACAGCGCGGCCGCCATGGGCATCACGGTGGACTTCACGACCGGCACGGTGATGGAGGCCTATGAGCTCGACCGCCCGGTCTGGGAGGATATCGAGGACCCGTTCAGCGCTGACGCGATCGCAACGCGCAGCTATGTCCGCAATTTCCAGACCTTCCAGATCACCCCGCGCGACATCTACGAGGCTGACCCGCTGAACGCCAACAGCCCGGACGATCTCGACCAGTATGTGCCCAACAGCTATGACCGCGACACGCTGGACCGTGACCTTGGCATCGACGTCGTCACCGATACGGTGATGAGCACCGATACCTTCGCCGATATCGAACATCTCGTAGCCGGCGCCGGCAGCGACACCGCGCATCTCTCGGCCGCCGCTGACAGCTTTGATGGCGGGGCGGGCATCGACACGGCAAGCTATGCCCTCGCCGATACCGCGGTGGCGCTAAACCTTTCCGACCCCGGCCTGTCGACCGGCTGGGCAGCGGGCGACGCGCTCACCAATGTGGAGGTGTTCGAAGGCAGCGCGTTTGCCGACACGCTGACCGGCACGGCCGCCGACCTCACCCTGTCGGGCGGGGCGGGGAATGATTTCATCGCCGGCGGGGGCGGGGCCGAAGCGCTCAATGGCGATGATGGCGATGACACCGTTCTCGGCGGGCAGGGCAATGACACGCTCAACGGCAATGCCGGCGATGATCTCGTCAATGGCGGCAATGGCGCCGACGAGGTGCGCGGCAACCAGGGCAATGACAAGGTCTTCGGCGGCAATGGCGAGGACACGATCGATGGCGGGGTCGGCAATGACACGCTCGTCGGCGGCAAAGGCGAGACCTCTGATACGCTGTTCGGCGGCGGCGGCGATGACGTCGTGCTCGGCCAGGAAGGCGAGGACGTGCTGTATGGCGGCGACGGGGCCGACCGGCTGTCCGGCGGCTCGCAGTCGGACTGGCTGGAAGCGGGCTCCGGCGATGACACGCTGCTCGGCGGTGGCGGGCGCGATACCCTGATCGGCGGCAGCGGCGATGACGAGCTCACTGGCTCGGGCCAGGCCGATCTCTTCGTCTTCGCAGGTGCGTTCGGCCAGGACACGATCACCGATTTCGCCGCCGGCGTGGCGCCGGAGAAGATCGACCTGTCCGGCGTGGCCGAGATCACCGACTGGGCCGACCTCACGGCCAACCACCTCAGCGAGGTCAACGGCAACGCGGTGATTTCCGACGGCCTCGGCAATAGGGTGACACTTGAGGGTGTCAGCGTCGCCAGTCTCATCGAGGATGAGTTCGTGTTCGTCGGCGGGCCGGGAACCGGGGCGGTTCCAGGTGGCGACCTGATGCTGGCACTGGCACCGGCAACGGCGCCCTTCGAGCCGGGCGGCACGGCAGCGCCTGGCCTGTCATCAACGGAGTTGGCGGTGGACGTGTCGATCGACGCGGCCGACCCATGGCTCCTGCCGGAGGCCGGCGACGGCCTCTGGAACCTGGCTTAGGGCAGATTCCGGCCAAATTGACCCACATGGCGGGGTGGTTTTTGTGCTCTGG
>CAYPQD010000062.1:0-12847 GCA_964412785.1 uncultured Hyphomonadaceae bacterium | reverse complement strand
AGAGCACAAAAACCACCCCGCCATGTGGGTCAATTTGGCCGGAATCTGCCCTAGCCCCCTCCAGCGCCGCGCCGCCGACCGGCAGGGCGTCGACCGCTTCGGCATAGAGCGACTGGGCGCGGGCATAGTCACCCGCCGCCTCAGCGCAGGCGCCGAGATTGTGCGTCACCCCCGGCGCGTCGGGATAGGCAGCGTGCAGGGCTTCCCAGCTGGCGCAGGCGGCCGGCACATTGCCATCCTCGGCGAGCTTCACCGCCTGCCTGAACATCGGGTCGGCGCGCACCACCGGGTCGAGGGCCTCGGCCACCAGCGGCGCCTTGACCACGGCGTTGCGCGGGGCGATGTCTTTCCGGATGGCGTCCAGCGTGTCGAGGAGCGCCTCACGGACAAGGCCGCGTTCCATCTGGTACAGCTCATTGTCCAGAGAAAGCACGCCGAAATGGCGGCCGCGTCCATGGCGGCCGACCTCGCCGAGCGTCTCGCAGAGTGTGTCATTGGCGCCGCTGCCATAGGCCCGGGTGAAGACAAGCTCGCCCGTTCCCGGGCGCGCAAGCCGGACCTGCACGGTCGCGTCGACATCCATGTCGATGCAGAGCTTCTCCACGTCGGCGCGGCGCTCGCAGTCGAACAGGCCATCCCATTCGACGCATTCCCGGTCGGTCTCGATCCGCTCATTGAGATCGACGCGGTCGATCCAGACCTGACCGGAATAGACCGCACGGGTCGGCGCGGTGGCCGCGCTGACCCGGAACCAGGCCAATCCGTCGAGCATCGCGCCGGCCAGCATCGCCTCGAACTGGCTGGCATACCAGCCGCCTTCAGGTCCGCTGAACCCACCGACGGCAACCTCTCTCTCGGCCGCGGCCTCGGCAAGATTTGCCGGCAGCCGGGCGTCATAACGCAGCGCCGGCGAGGCACAGCCGGCCAGGCCGGCCAAGACCACCAGCAGCCCGAACATGCGCTTGCCCATGTCTCCCTCCAGTATCCGCTTCGGGTTTCCCCAACGTGACATTGCATCTGGCCACCGACTGTCTGAACAGGGGTTGATCAACCCAGCCGGAGCCCGTTGCATGATGTCCGAGACCGCCCCCCTGTTTAAGCCCTTTTCCTGTCGCGGCATGACCCTGCCCAACCGGATTGTCATGGCGCCGATGACCCGGTCCCGCTCGCCGGGCGGTGTCCCGGGAGACGATGTGGCGGCCTATTACGCACGCCGCGGCTCTGCCGATGTCGGCCTGCTTGTCACCGAGGGGACGACCGTCGACCGGCCGGGCGCCTCCAACGACCCGAACGTGCCGAACTTCCACGAGGCGGACTCGCTGGCCGGCTGGGCGCGCGTGGTCGAGGCCGTGCACGCAACGCCAGCAAAGATCGCGCCGCAACTCTGGCATGTTGGCATGATGCGCAAGCCGGGCAGCGGCCCGCACCCCGAAGCGGTCTCCGACAGCCCCTCCGGCCTTACCCATACCGGCAAGCAGGTCCTGCCCGAACCGAGCGACAGCGAAATTGCCGACATGGTGATGGCCTATGCCCGGGGGGCGGCTGAGGCGCGCGCGCTCGGCTTCGACTGTATCGAGATCCACGGCGCCCATGGCTATCTGATCGACGAGTTCTTCTGGGGGGTGATGAACCAGCGCTCTGACCGCTATGGCGGCAGCCTGATCGACCGGGCGCAGTTTGCCGGCGAGGTGATCGCCGAATGCCGCAAGGCGGTCGGCGAGGAGATGCCGCTGATCCTGCGCTGGAGCCAGTGGAAGCAGCAGGATTACGCGGCCCGCCTCGCCGAGACACCGGCAGAGCTTGAGGCGTTCCTGAAGGTCTTCGTCGATGCCGGGGTCGATATCCTGCACGCGTCGCAGCGCCGCTATTGGGAAGCCGAATTCCCTGAGATTGATGGCGAAGACGGCCTCAATCTCGCAGGCTGGTGCAAGAAGCTGACGGGCCTGCCCTCCATCACCGTGGGCTCGGTTGGCCTTGGCAGCGACTTCATTGGCGCGTTCGCCGGCCAGGACAGCAAGACGCGCCCCATCGCCGACGTCATCGAGCGCGTCGACCGTGGCGAGTTCGACCTCGTCGCCGTGGGCCGTGCCCTGTTGCAGGACCCGCTCTGGGCGCAGAAGGTGAAGGAGGGCCGGTTCGACGAACTGGCAGATTACGACGCGGCCTCTCTCAGCGTATTGTACTGAGGCCATCCGGGAGCGGGCCCGGCGCGTAAAGTAAGTACGCCACCATCCGAGGCATCGCCCCATGCGCTCCACCGCCCTGTTCGCACCAACCCTGGCGCTCGCCGCCTCCTCGCTCACCGCCTGTGTCTCGCCGCAGCTGGCGGACTTTGCTGACGCCCCACGCACGCTGAAACTGGAAGCGTATTTCGCAGGGGAGACCCGCGCTTATGGCGTGTTCGAGGACCGCTTCAATACGGTGCGGCGCCAGTTCACCGTCGATATCACCGGCACGGTCGAGAACGGCGTGCTCACCCTCGACGAGCGCTTTGTCTATGATGACGGGGAGCGGGACACGCGGGTCTGGACGATCGACATTCTCGGTGACGGCCGGTATCGCGGCACGGCGGATGACGTGCCTGTCCCGGCCGAGGGAGAGATTGCCGGTAACGCCTTCAACTGGACCTACAAGGTCGACCTGAAGGTCGGCGACGACACCTGGAAGGTGGGCTTCGATGACTGGATGTATCTCCTGGAGGACGACATCCTTCTCAACCGGGCCTATGTCACCCGCTATGGCGTGCGCATCGGCGAGGTGACGCTTTTCTTCCGCAAGGTCGACGCACCTGCCCCCTAACGCCGGGGCGGCAGGCTGTTATAATCAGGGCATGAGCACTTCGCCGAATCGCCCCTCGATTTCGCAACTGGCGTCCGCCAAGGCCACCGGTCCGGCCATCGGCGCGGCCTATCTGGACGGTCTCAACCCGGAGCAGCGTGAGGCGGTGCTGCACACCGAGGGGCCCTCACTTGTGCTCGCCGGCGCCGGCACCGGCAAGACCCGGGTTCTGACGACGCGGCTTGCTCACATCATCGCCACACGGCTTGCCTGGCCGAGCCAGACTCTGACCGTCACCTTTACCAACAAGGCGGCGCGGGAAATGCGCGAGCGCGCGCTCAGCCTGATCGGGCCGGATGACCAGGGGCTTCGCTGGCTTGGCACATTCCACTCCATCTCTGCGCAGATGCTGCGCCGGCATGCCGAACTTGCCGGCCTGAAACCCTCATTCACCATTCTCGACACCGATGACCAGGTCCGGCTGTGCAAGCAGATCCTCGAAGCGGAAAACATCGACCCCAAGCGCTGGACCCCGCGCTATCTCGCCGGCCTGATCGATGGCTGGAAGAACCGGGCGCTCGCACCGGACAAGGTCCCCGATACCGAGGCCTGGTCGTTTGCAGACGGCAAGGGTGTGACTTGCTACCGACTTTACCAGGCGCGCCTTGCCGTCCTCAACGCGTGCGATTTCGGCGACCTCCTGCTTCATTGTATCCGCCTGTTCCAGGACAATAGTGACCTGCTCGACGAGTACCATGGCAGGTTCCGCTATATCCTGGTTGACGAGTACCAGGACACCAATGTCGCGCAGTATCTCTGGCTGCGCCTGCTCGCCCAGGGCACCGGCAATCTCTGTTGCGTCGGCGATGACGACCAGTCGATCTATGGCTGGCGCGGGGCGGAAGTGGACAATATCCTGCGCTTTGAAAAGGACTTTCCAGGCGCGAAGGTGATCCGGCTGGAGCGGAACTACCGCTCCACGGCGCATATCCTGGGCGCGGCCGGCCATGTCATTGCCCACAACAAGGGCCGGCTCGGAAAGACGCTGTATGTCGCCGAGGACACCGCAGGCGACCCGGATGCGGAGCGGGTCAAGGTGCGCGGTCTGTGGGACGGAGAGGCGGAGGCCCGCCTGATTGGCGACGACATCGAGGCCTGGTGCGCGTCCGGCCGGCGCCATGACGAATGCGCGGTGCTGGTGCGCGCTTCCTGGCAGATGCGCCTGTTCGAGGAGCGCTTCATCATGCTGGGCATCCCCTACCGGGTGATCGGAGGGCCGCGCTTCTTCGAGCGAGCGGAAGTCCGCGACGCGCTCGCCTATCTGCGGCTCGTCCGCTCGCCCGATGACGACCTCGCCTTCGAGCGCGTGGTCAACCAGCCAAAGCGCGGCGTCGGCAGCACCAGCCTCCAGAAACTGCAGCGGCTTGCACGCGAGGACGGCCGCTCGCTGTTTACCCTGACGCCGCTGGTCCTGCAGACCGACGAGGTCAAGGGCGCAGCCAGGCGCGGGCTGCAGGTCTTCATCGACCAGGTGAACCAGTGGCGCGAGCGCCATGCCGGCGGCATGGCCCATACCGATCTCGCCCAGACCATTCTTGATGAGAGCGGCTATACCGACATGCTGCAAAAGGACCGCAGCCCGCAGGCGCACACGCGGCTCGACAACCTCAAGGAATTGATCAACGCCATGGGCGCGTTCGACAGTCTCGCCGCCTTCCTCGAACACATCGAACTGGTGATGGATGTTGGCGGCACTGCCAATGGCGACGAGGTCCAGGTCCTGACGCTGCACGCCGCCAAGGGTCTGGAGTGGCCGATGGTCTTCCTGCCAGGCTGGGAGGAGGAGGTGTTTCCATCCCGCCGGGCGATTGACGACAGTGGCCTGAAGGGTCTGGAGGAAGAACGCCGGCTCGCCTATGTCGGCCTCACCCGGGCGCGCGAGCGCTGCGCGATTTCGTTTGTCGCCAACCGGCAGATCTATGGCCGATGGCAAAGCGTCCTGCCGTCCCGCTTCGTCGACGAGTTGCCGCATGAGCATGTCGAGGCGGTGTCGGAAACGGGCTATGCCACCCAGCCCGGCGCAGGCAGCGGTTTTTCCGGCACGATCGAGGACCTTGGCGAGCGCTCCACCTATTCCTCGCCCGGCTGGCGACGCCTGAAGAAGAATGCCAGCGGCGTCTCCGAGGCGCCGCGCACGATTGACGGCTCGGCCGAACTGATTGCGACGTCCGGTGGCGACAGCGGTTTTGCTGTCGGCCAGCGGGTGTTCCATGACAAGTTCGGCTATGGCCGGGTCGTCAACGCCGACGGCACCAAGCTGACGGTCGAGTTCGAGAAGACCGGTCCGAAAAAGGTCATCTCCACCTTCCTGCAAGCGGCATGAGCAGCGGCCTGCTCAACGTGTGAAGCGGGCGCGCAGCCAGAGCCGGTCGGTGCGGTCGAACTGGCCGATGAGGCTGTCCTGCTTGCCCCAGACCAGATCGGCGCCGCCTTCCAGCCTGAGGCGGTCGCTCGCCTGCCATGCCATCGCAGGGCGGAAGGTGGCGTCGCCATCACTGAGCGAGCCGAGCACCTCCGCACTGGCGATCCATCTCTCGTTGGAGAAACCGCGGCGCAGCTTGACGGTTGCGATCACATCAGTCTCCGGCCGGAACAGGTCATCGCCGGCCACATGGTCGATGCCGAGCTGGGCGTTCAGGAAGGTGTCGCCCTTCAGGTTCCAGTCGACGCCGCCGCCGGCGAGCCAGCGCTGGCGGTCGTCCACGGCGATCCCGTTACGGGACACATTCAACGGCTGGTCGGGCACCCAGGCGGCCTCGACACGCCAGACACGCGGACCGGCGCTGCGCTGCCAGGTCGCGCCGATGAGGTTGCGGGTGTCGTAGGTCAGCCTGACACCCGTCGCATCGGGCCGGAACACGGCCTCGGGGTCCGGGCCGTGGATCACCAGCAGGCCGGCATCGGCCGCGCCGAACCCGCGCTCCGCCTTCAGCCCGGCCGTGACGGCGCCGGATGTCTCGACCCGCAGGTCCGGCAGCGGGGCGCCGACGGGAAGGCCGGCACGCAGGCGCGGCGCGGTCACCGCATAGGTCTCGCCGGGCAGGGCAAACTGGTCGGCCGTGCCATCAATGACGAGCGCACTGTCCCATCGCACGCCGGCCCGGGTGAACTGCGCCCGCGCCCCCCAACGCGACAGCCGGTCCGGGCGCTGGTTGATGAAAACCGCCTCGCGCCGGCGCGCCGGGTCGAGCCGGTCGGTGACCTGCAGGCCATCGAGGACGCCCCACGCCCAGGTCTGCTTGCCGAGGGTGACGCGCGTCGACCGCTTTCGCCAGGCGAGCACGGCCTCGTCGATCTCCACCCGGGCGTCAGGGCCCAGGGTGAGCGGGCGAGAGAGGTCGTCATAGGTTGCGGTGCTACCGAGACCGGTATCGCTGCCGGCCACTTCCACTCGCAGTCCCAGCCGCGCTTCCCAGCCACCCTCAAACCGCACGCGGGTCTCAGAGCCGACGCGCACGCGTCCCTGCGTGACGCCACCGGCATCCTCGTCGACGCTGACAGCAATGACCTGGTCGAGCGCCAGGGTGTGGCTCAGATCCGGCAGGTCGCCCGCCGCCTGGCCGGCAAGCGTGACCGATGACGCCGCCAGGGCCGCGGCCAGCCAGAGCCGCCTAGCCGACATCCGGAATGCCGTAAGCGAGGGCATCCGGATCGAACACGCTGTCATCCAGGTCGGGCACATGGCGCATGTCCGTGAACCACACATCGGTGGTGTGGCCGGTCTGCAGGTTCCGGGCCGTGAAGCGCATCGCCGTCCAGGCCTCGCCGACGGTCTCGATCTCGGTGACCGCCACCTGCTTCAGGGGATCGCCATCGGGGTCGGTGTAGGCAATCCACACCGGGAAGGCGGTGACGGGGTCGATGCGTGCACGGAAACTGCCATAGCCCAGTTCGCGCGCCGTCCCGGCGTCTCGCGCCATTCCCTCCAGGACCGGATAGGTCCGCCCGTCCGCGGTCTCCTCGCCGGCGGCTGTAAAGTCCCATTCATCGAGGCCGAACTTGAAATTGTCCTTGATGTCGCCGTAGGTGAGGTCGGTGCCCATGAAATAGTCGCCGCGCTCTGAGACCGGCAGACGGCGAACGCGCGCTGTCGCCGGCAGGTAGAGCCAGTTCTCGTCTGCCCTTGTCTCGTGATTGAAACTCAGGAAGGCAGTCTCCTCGATCATCGCCGGCGCGGTGAAGAAGATGGCGATCCTCTCCGCCTCGCCCGTGTCGGAATGGATCATCAGCGCTTGCCGCTCGCGGGCGCTGCCCGACTGGCTCTCCATGCGGAAGTGCATTGTGCCGACACGGCCCTCATTGGCCGGGCGTTCGGCGACGAGGCGGGCCAGCGCCATCGCTTCGTCCGCGCCCGCAGGAGGGACAAGGGCAAGACCAGCGAGAAGGGCGCTAGCAAGTCGTTCAGTGAGCTGTGGCATGGCGGGGGTCTCCCTTGCGGATGAAGGTCAGGACGGAACAGAGCGCCGGGACGATGACGAGCGCGCCAACCAGCGAGCCGAACGCCCCGACCGAGACGAGAAGGCCGAACCAGCGCAGCGGCGGGGCTGACGAGATGCAGATGACAGCAAGCGCCACGCCAAGTGCGAGCGCGGAATAGAAGCAGGCCCGCGCCACCACCCGGTAGCTGTCGTCGAAGGCGTCCGACCAGTCCGCTCCTTCGGCGCGTCGCCGGCGCAGCAGCGAGATCAGATGGATGCCGAAATCGATGCCGAGCCCGGTCGCGATTGCGGCCGTCATTGAGGTGGCCGGCGCAATGTCGATCCCGAAAACGCCCATCGTGGCATAGACGCTGACCACGCCGATCAGAACCGGCACCATGGCAAAGAGCGCATAGGCCAGCGAGCGGAAGACCAGGATCGTCGTCAGCGCCACCAGCGCGACGGCGAGGCCAAGCCCGCGCACATGGTTGCCGGCAAGCTGGCTCATCCAGCCATTATTGACCGCCACCCGGCCGCTGATACCGGCCTGCAGTCCGGTCTGGGCGCTCCACGTCGCCACCAGCGCCTCGAGTGCGACGACCGTTGGCAGTGTCGCCTGGTAGCCGTCTGTGGCGAGCTGCGCGCGGATGAGCGCGCGCGTGTGGTCATAGTCGATCTGCTGCTTGAAGTCCTCAGGCGGTGCCGAGGCTTCGTAGAGGAACATGTACTGGGCCGGTGCGCGCGCGCCGGTCGGCAGCTCGCCCGCCGGTGCGCCGGTGAGCACCGCATGCATCAGCGCGATGTATTCGTCGATCCCGCCGACCTTGACCATGTGGGGCAGCCCGGCCATCCCGTCTCGCAGGCCGGCCAGGGCGGCCATCGCCTCCGGTGTCATCAGGCCGCCCGGCTCCGGCGCTGTCACCATGACATCGAGGAAGTTGATTCCGCCGAGCCGGTCATTGAGCGTGGCGTCGGCCACGCGAACCGGGTCGCCCGGGGTGAAATAGTGCTGGCGCTGATAGTCGAACTCCGCCCGCAATGCGAACATCCCAAGTGCCAGCACTGCCGCCCCGACTGCGCCGAGCGAGACCGCCGGGCGCCGGAAGGCCGCGCCGGTGACGGCAGCGACCAGCCGGTCGACCCAGCTTTCGCGCGCCACCGAGCCGGCCGACGCGCTCGGCCTGAGGTCGGTAAGAATGAGGACCGCCGGCAATGCCGTCAGGCTGAGTGCCCAGGCGGCGGCCACGCCGATCGCCGCAAACGTCCCGAACTCGGCAATTGGTTTCATCGCTGCGCCGAATGACAGGCCGATGAACGCGGCCACGGTGGTTATGCTGGTCAGCGTCACTGGCAGCCAGGCGCGCTTCAGGGCCTCACTCGCGGCGTCGCGTGCGCTCATCGAGGGAGCGCGGGCCCGGGCCCTCAGATAGTAGGTCGAAATGTGCAGCGAATCGGCGACCGCGATCGCCATGATCACCACGGGCAGCGCCGTGGTGATCAGGTAGTAATGCACGCCCAGCCAGCCCATCAGACCGATGGCAATCCCGGCCGAGCCGGCGATCACGAGCAGCGGGCCGGCGAGCGCCTGCACACGCCGCAGGGCGACAAACAGGATCGCAAGCACCGTCAGCACCGCAGCCGGGACAAAGATCCGCGTGTCGGTATCAACCATGTGGGCAAGCCGGGCATTCATCGCGGCCACCCCGGCGACGTGGACCTCAAGCACCTCCCCGGCCTCGGCGCGGGCAAGCGCCTCAATGGCAGAGACGGCCTCCTCGGCGTGGTTCGGGTCCTCAACCGGGACAATCACCACCAGCATGTCCCCGGCCGGCGAGGCGAGAAGTCCCGACAGCATCGGCATCGTTTCAAGGCGCCCGCGCGCAAGGGCGGCTGCAGCCTCGTCCAGTGGCCCGGCCTCGATGACCGGTTGGACGACCAAATCGCCAGTCTCGCCGGCGATCGCGTTCTCGCTGGCAAGGCTGACCACATCGGCCTTCTTCACACTGTCGATCCGGCGCACGCCCTCATCGATCCGCCTGAGGGCGCTGAGCCGCTCCGGCGTGAACGCGCTTTCGCCTTTCGGCGCGGTCAGGCCGATGATCACCGGATCCTCAAGACCGAACACGTCGCGCGCGATGTCGCGATTGACCGCGGCGGGATGGTTCAAGGGCACAAAGGCGTCGACCGAGGGGTCCTTGTGCACGCCGGGCAATCCGGCGAGTGCGAGCACGATGATGACGAAGCTCGCGGCGAGGAGCCGCCAGGGATGCGAGAGGAGGTGCACTATCGTGTTGATCGGGTCTGCGGTCTGGCTCGTCATGGCTGCCACCTCCACTGAAGGCCGCCGGAACAGCGGCTGGAAAGGTATAACGGGAGGAAACCCGAAACCCGGCCACGATCACGGCAGGACAATGATGACAGCATGGCCCTTGCCGGGTTTCGACGCATGGTTAGCCTGTCCTGGCAGAGGTGGAGCCCCGTTCATGGACCCGAACAGCAAAGGCGATATCGGTGGCTACAGCGCCGACGAACGCGCGCTCGCCGACGGCTTTGCCCGGTCGGTCTACGACACGCTGCTGAGGCTCGCGCGCACAAGGCGCCGGCGTGCGGGCTTCCGCGACACGATGATGACCGAGGACCTGCTGCACGAGAGTTTTCTGAAACTCAGCGGCAAGCCCGTGTTCCAGTCGCCGGAGCATTTCCTGCGCTCGGCCGTGCTGGCCATGCGCCAGGTGGTGATAGACCATGCCCGCAAGCAGCTGACGGCCAAGCGCGGCGGCGGCAAGCGGGGCATTCCGATCGAGCAGGCCGAGGACCTCCTGCCCGATTTCGGCGAGACGCCGGAACAGCTCGTCATCATCAATGACCTGCTGCGCCAGTTGGAGGCGGAGAACCCTCGCTGGCTGCGGATCGTCGATGCGCGCTATTTCGCCGGAATGACGGAGGCGGAAACGGCCGCCTTGCTCGGCGTTTCGGAACGCACCGTGCGCCGCGACTGGCAGGCGGCCCGGGACTGGCTGGCAGAGCGGATGGGCGCGGAGGGTTAGGGCAGATTCCGGCCAAATTGAACCACCTGGCCGCTTGGATTTTTCGTCAGGGCTAGGAGCGTGTCGTCCGGCGATGCGGGCATCGTCTGACCGGCGCGCGACGACGATTCTGGCGGAAAAGACAAGTGGCCAAGTGGGTCAATCTGGTCGGAACGGGCCGCTTGTGGCCTGTCTCATAGCTTTCCATCACCTGCCGCATGATTGGCAGGGCATCGGCTTGCCGGCCCGATTCGAACAGGCTCATGGCGTAGAATTCCCGTCCTGTGTTGCGCAGGGCTTCTGGGCCGTACCCGCCCTCCAGCCAGGTGCCGAGCACCTCCTGGGCACTGATATGATCCCGGCGCAGGAAGAAGTTCCGGCCGACGACGAAGCTAACCGAAGCGGCAAGGTCGGGGGATTGGTCGCGGATCTCATGCAGGCCGCGCCAGCGTTCCAGCAGGATCGAGGTCAGGGCGTCCGCGCGCCCTTCTTCGGCGAAGAGTTCGTAGAGGATCGAGCCAAAAGTGTTCTGGCCGAGCAGGTTGGCGTTTGCGTAGTCCGATTGGTACACGGCTTCCTCAAGCGCAGCCTTCGCGCGCGCCGCCTCTGCACTGGCCTCGCTGGCAAACTTCAGGCTGAATCCAAGCCCGCCAGCAAGCGCCAGGACGAAGGCGGCGGCCAGGCCCGTGGCAAGGGGGAAGCGGCGCAGCACTGTGGCGGCGCGATAGGCGAGCCCGCCCTCTCGCGCGCCGACGGGACGACCATCGAGCACGGCAAGGATATCATCGTGCAGGGTCTCCACCGAAAAATAGCGCGCCTCGGGGCTGGTCGCCACGGTGCGCTGCAGGATCGCCACGAGGTCGGCGCTGCCAATGTCCTCGCGGCGGACCATCATGCCGCCATCGGCGCGCCGCTCCGGCAGTCGATCCGCGAGCAGATGGTGAAGCAGCACGCCGAGGGCGAAGATGTCGGTCTGGACCGTGACGGGCTCACCCCTGAGCTGCTCTGGCGCGGCCGACGCCAGCGTCAGCGCCATGCCCTCTGAATCATCGCTTTCGAGGTCCGAGGCAATGCCGAAATCGATCAGGCGAACCTGGCCGTCGCGATCAACGAGGACATTCTCCGCCTTGATGTCGCGGTGCAGGATCAGCCGGTTATGGGCATGGCTGACGGCGCGGCAGAGCTGGACGAACAGGTGCAGAATAGCGCGCCGGTCCAGGCCGGCCCCCCGCGTATGCTCGTGCATGGGCGCCCCGTCGACATACTCCATGGCGAGGAATGCACGCCCATCGGGCGCTTCGCCGCCATCGACGATGCGGGCGATGCCGGGATGCTCCATTCGTGCCAGGCGGCGGCGCTCGCGGTCGAATCGCGCGGACCGGGCCGCACTGGCCCCATGGATCAGTTTCAGCGCCACGGTCTGGTCGTAAAGCCCGTCGGAGCGGCGGGCCCGGTAGACCTCGCCCATGCCGCCCCGTCCGATCAGCGCCCCGATTTCCCAGACGCCGATGCGTGTCCCCGCCGCTAGACCCGTGTCGGACGGCGCCAGCTCGCCGGCCGGTGGCGGCGCTCGCTCGCTGGCGGTCTGCATGAAGGCGGCTGGCGAACGTGCAGTTCAGGCGGGAAATGCGGCAAATACTTCACACACCCGGAAGGGTCGCCTGGCGCAGTTGGCCTAACGCGCGTTGAGCCGGACGCTCGGCTGCTCCGGCGTGAGCGTAGAGGCCGACTGCCCGCTCGCGTCGATCACCACCATGTCTACGGTCTGAAGGTTGGTGAACGGGCCGAACAGGCCGACCCGCAGCCCGTCAAGGCGCTCCGGCGCGTCGCAGGCAAAGAAATAGTCCGCCTCCAGGTCACGATAGGGATTGTGCGCCGCGTCCTGGTCGGCGTCCTCAACCGCCGCGTCCTCCGGCAGGCTGTGCGTCGCCGAGGCAAGCCGGCAGGCGGCCTGCGCGTTGAAGTCGAACAGCGCTGCGCCATCCTCCAGCGTCGTGATTGCGCTGGCGAGCGCGGCGGCTTCCTCGTCCGACTTCGGCGCGCGCTCAAAGCCGGTGATGTTGTACATCGCGCTGTTGAGCGAAACAGAGACGCCATCACCATCGATCACGACCGCCGCCTGAGCCGCACCGTGGACGTGGGCGCCTTCCGGATGGGCAATCGCGGCCGGCGCCGTGCAGAGACTGGTCACAAGGAGTGCGAGCGTGGCCTGGCGGCCGGGCCGTGAAATCATGCGACAGTCCCTTCTCCATAAGATGCGCCAGCGTCGGCAGCCTCGGGCCCGGCACCGGACCGCTCCGGGGCCGACCATTGCCGGGTCGCAGCGACCTCAAATTGGCTCTTGCCATCCGGCCCCCACTCTTCTAGCAGCCTGTTACAGAGTAACACAAGCTTAAGGCTGACAGATGAATCGTTTCCTCCTTCTCGCGGCAGCGAGCGGCCCTCTGCTCGCTGCCATGGCTCACGCCCAGGCCAGCAACCCCGAGCCCCTGTTCGCATCGCCGGTGATCGTGACTGCTCCCGGCCCGGATCGCTCGGCGGATGAGCTGATCGGAAACGCCACGG
>CAYPQD010000061.1:0-12895 GCA_964412785.1 uncultured Hyphomonadaceae bacterium | reverse complement strand
TGTACCCGTGTACGCAGATGATGACCCATCTGCGCATCCGGCGCATGATACTGCGTTGCACGGATCGGTTTTGGGTCCACGCAGCATGGTCTTTACGAGATCGAAACGGCTTTCGGCGACGCAGGGATTTCGACCGCACCCGGACGACTGCAAGAGGCGCCCAGCCATCATGACCCGATCGCTCATTGCGACGGCCCTGCTGGCCGGTCTCACCGCCGCACCCGCCGGCGCGTTCGTCACCGACCGCCCGGCCTTCCGGGTCCTCGGCACGGTGATCGTCTGGGCCTCGGACAGCGCCGGCGCAGCACCGGTCGTCTCCGATTTCATCGTCGACACCGGCAATGGCAACCGGGCCTTCAATTCCGGCGACACCGATCTCATCAGCGGCGATGCCCACACCGTCGTCACCGGCACGCTGGTCTCCACAGCGAACACGCCCAAAGCGGCCGGCGGCATGCCGTTCGTGATCGAGGAGACAGCCCAGGGCGATATCGATACCGACAGCAACAATGACGGCCTGCTGACCGCAGACGATGCCTTCAGCGCCTTTGGCCTGCTCGGCAATTCCGACACCCGGGTCGACGCGACGCGCACCTATACCAGCTTCTATGTTGCCTCCAACGAGCCCTTCTCGATCGATGCGCAAACCTTCGTGCCCGGCAATTTCACCGATTTCATCCTCCTCAATATCACCCGGCTGGACATGGCGGTGACGCTGTCCGGCAATGACGGCCTCGCTTTCGGGTCGGCGGCGCAATACCCTCATTCCGGCGGACCGACCGGCGGCATGCTGACCGTGCCCAGCCTGTGGAGCTTGCTGCCGGGCCGGCGGGTGTTCCAGGGCAACCGGCGCACCGCGCTCAGCGATGGCTCGATCGCCGACCAGTCGGTGCGCTTCGACAACACCTATTCCATCCGCGCCCAGAACCTGTCGGGCTACGACCTCTCCCTCGGCACCTTCAATTTCGAGGTCGATGTGGTCTACACGGTCTATATTCCCTAGGGGGTGGGGTCAGGCCAGGGCCGTCTCGCCAGCGCCCACCTCACCGAGGCCGGCAAAGCGGAACACCACATCGCTCAGCGCCTCGACATCGCGTCGGACATTGCCGCGATAGCGGTTGCCCCAGCGCACCGTCTCGTCGAGATCGGGCCGGGGCAGTTCAGCGCCGAGCCGGGCGCGGTGGCGGACTGGCGGCGCAATGGTGACATTCGACCAGGCCGCCAGCATGTCGGCATAGGCGCCGCGCTGGGTCTTGGAGCGGGCCTCGAAGCGGGTGCAGACCACCATCTGCCGCTCGATCAGCGAGGCGGTGTCGAGGCCGAGCCAGCCGCGCATGTTGGGATGCAGCATCCATTTGACGAATTGCTGCACGCCCCAGATCGACAGCGGGTCGGCCAGCGTCGGCGTGACGAAGACATCGGCCATCTTCAGCGCGGCCCGGCAGAGCGCCGAGACATGCGGCGGGCAGTCAATAATGACCACGTCCTGGCTTGCGCGGGCATCAGCCGTCGCCAGCAGCACAGCCTCGACCAGGCGATCGCCGACATCGAACCAGGCCTGGCCGGGATTGCGCTCCAGGTGCGGCTCCAGGAATCGCAGGTTGGGATGGGCGGCCATCAGCGACACCCAGCCGCCCGGCAATGCCTTGTCGCGCTGGGTGACGAGTTCCTCGATCACGGTCGCGCCGATCGTGTTGACCGAGCGGCTGTCGGTGTCATCGACATTCGCCGGCGCGCCGGGCAGGAAGCGCTGCAGTACGGCACAGATGCCGCGCTCCTGGTTCATGTCGCGCTGCACACCCTCGCTGGTCAGCATCAGTTCCGACAGATTGGCCTGAGCATCGAAGTCGAGAGCAAGGACCTTCAGGCCATGGCGGTAGGCCAGCCCTTCGGCCAGCATCAGGGCGGTGGTCGACTTGCCAACCCCGCCCTTTAGATTGGCGACCGCAATGATCGGCGGTGTCCCCTGAACCCTGGCCATTCATTCCCTCCTCGCCCTGTCCGCTTGCCCGATGGGCGCGTTCGCTTCAAGGGCGAAGTTGCCCGGCCTGCTCAGAGATCACTGGGGTTGAACAGGCCGACCTTCATGTCCTGCGCCGTGTAGACGCGCCGGTCATCGGCGTACACCTCGCCATCGGCGATGCCGAGGACGAGCTTGCCGCGCTTCACCCGCTTTACCTCGACCACATAGCGCACCAACGCCACATCAGGTGTGATCTGTCCGGTGAACTTGACCTCGCCGACCCCGAGAGCGCGGCCCTTGCCTGGCGAGCCGGTCCAGCCGAGCCAGTAGCCGACCGCCTGCCACATGGCGTCGAGGCCGAGGCAGCCGGGCATCACCGGGTCACCTTCGAAATGGCACCGGAAGAACCAGAGGTCAGGGCGGATATCGAGTTCGCCGACCACTTGGCCCTTGCCGTGGCGCCCGCCATCGGCGCTGATCCCGGTAATCCGGTCCATCATCAGCATGGGCGGCGCTGGCAACTGGGCATTGCCCGGCCCGAACAGGGCGCCCTTGCTGGAGTTGATCAGCTCCTCATAGGTATAGGAGGGTTGGGGTGTATGGTATTCGAAGGGTCCGGACACGGGGGCGACGATGCTCGCTCAGACTGAATGACTGTGCCTTACCAGCCCCGCTGCCCCGCCCTGTCAACCTCGAATGGCGGTCGCGGGGATGCCCTGACTGGTCACAGGGTGCCGTCATCGGCGGCGCTGCCCCAAAGGAGGAGCCTTTCCACATAGCCCTGGTGGCGCCCGGCGACGACGCGGCACCAGGTCCCGCTGCAGCCGCCGAACTTGACCACCAGACCGCCTGACAGCTCCGCCAGCGGCCGGGCCGCGGGCGCGGCCTCGGCGCGAAGGGTCGCCGGACGACGGACCATGGCGGTGCGCGCCTCCGACAGCATCCGGGCATGCACCCAGACCTCGTCGCCATCGGGATCGCGCACCCGGCGCCAGTTGACGCTCTCCTTCACCACCAGCACCGGCAGGCCGCGGCGCTCATACCGCCAGGCGATCGGGTGGGACTGGCTGGGGCCGGTCCGGCCATTGACGGCCGTATAGGCGAGGCTCTCAAAACGCGGCACCGGCTTGCCGGAGAACTGGCTGATCCGGATGTCCTCCTCGCCCGCAGCGGTCAGCGCTGCGAGGAGGGGGAACAGCAAAACCAGCACACGCGCGCACATCCGGCGCATCATCACCCACCTTCCTGGTTGCCCGGGCTTGTTCCCGTGTTGGCCCTAGCCTGTGGCCGGCACGGTGAATCGCCGGTAAAGGCGCCGGCAAAAAACACGGTCAGCGCAAGAGGCTTTGCCAAGCGCGGCGAGCCGTGCCACATAAAATCATGGCCGTGAAAAAACTCAGGATCACCGTCACGCGGAAATTGCCCGACCCGGTCGAGCTGCGCCTGAAGGAACTGTTCGACACCACGCTCAACCCCGACGACACGCCGATGTCGCCGGAGGCCCTCGTCTCCGCGATGCAGACGACCGATGTGCTTGTACCAACGGTGACCGACCGGATTGACGGGCGGCTCCTGGCGCGCGCCGGCGAGACCCTGCGCCTGATCGCGCAATTCGGCGCCGGCGTGGATAATATAGACGTCGAAAGCGCAGTGCAGCGCGGCATTACGGTGACCAACACGCCGGGCGTTCTGACCGACGACACTGCAGACGTGGCAATGGCGCTGATCCTCGCGGTGCCGCGGCGCCTGCACGAGGGCGTGCAGGTCATGGAGCGCGGCGCGTTCGAGGGCTGGACGCCGACCTGGATGCTCGGACGACGGATCGCCGGAAAGCGGCTTGGCATTATTGGCATGGGCCGGATCGGCCAGGCCGTTGCGCGGCGCGCCAGGGCGTTCGGCTTGCAGATACACTATCACAACCGCAAGCCGGTGAGCCCGAAGATCGAGGAATTGCTGGGAGCGACCTACTGGGACAGTCTTGACCAGATGCTGGCGCGCATGGACATCGTCTCGGTCAACTGCCCGCACACGCCGGCGACCTTCCACCTTCTGAACGCCCGCCGGCTGGAACTGATGAAACCCGACAGCTTCATCGTCAACACCTCGCGCGGCGAGGTCATTGACGAGGCGGCGCTGGCGCGGGCGATCGAGGCCGGCCAGATCGCTGGTGCAGGCCTTGACGTTTTCGAGCGCGAACCGTCGGTGAACCCGAAACTGAAGGACCTGCCGAACGTGGTCCTGCTGCCGCACATGGGCTCGGCCACTGTCGAGGGCCGCGTCGAGATGGGCGAGAAGGTGATCATCAACATCAAGACCTTCGCCGACGGACACAAGCCGCCGGACCGGGTGATCCCGGCGATCCTCTGAGTGCATGGCCCGCTGTGCGACCGGGCACTGTGTTGCCTTCCCTCAGCCCCGCCCTTCCCAAGGGCAGGATTTTGCGGCATAATGCGATGCTTGGATTGCGACCGGACGCGGCCTTTCTGGTGCTGGACGACATCCCGGTGCCCGGGCCCGCTCCGCGCTTCCCCATCCTGACAGGACGGCCGGATGTCCCGGGCGCCCGCTCCAATCAACCCGCGCCGCCCTGTGCGGCGCTGACAAAACGAAAGCCGACGATGTCGATCACGCCAGAGAAGAAATCCGAGCTCATCACGAAGTTCGCCCGCACCGAGGGCGATACCGGCTCTCCCGAAGTGCAGGTCGCGATCCTGACCGAGCGCATCAAGAACCTGACCGAGCATTTCAGGAGCAACGCGAAGGACAACCATTCGCGCCGCGGCCTGCTCGCCATGGTGGCTCAGCGCCGCAAGCTTCTCGACTATGTCCGGGGCACCGATGAGGAGCGCTATCGCTCGCTCATCACGGAACTCGGTATCCGCCGCTAGGGCCGTTGCCGACCCGCCTGAACCGGTTGGCGGGATGGGTCCCATGGTCGCTTCGGGGGCGTTTTCCCGTTCCTGACGTCGTTATTCCTGCCTGATATCTTCAGGGCGGCGAATACAGGCTCCATAGGAAAGGCGCGCGCCGGCGCAAACCAGTCCCACACCGCTCTGGTGACGTCTGTCAGCGTCGGCGTTCGGTACGATTGCGAAGCGAGAAGCGCTGCAAGCGCGACAGGCTGGCCGCCGCTTCGGGTCGAGGGTCTCCATGGGTCGCCGAATAGCAATTGGGCAGTTCCAGCCCCGTCTGTCGTATGCTACACTCCGCTGGGGAAGGTTTCGTGCGTTGCTGAAACGTCCAGACCATCCCCGCAAACCCGCCGCGCCAAGGGGGCCGGCGGGTTTCTCTTATGTACGCTGTACGGAAAGACATCTGATGTTTGACAAGAAGATCGTGTCGCTGGAATGGGCCGGCCGCACGCTGACGATCGAGACGGGCCGCGTGGCCCGACAGGCTGACGGGGCCGCCCTCGTCACCTATGGAGACACCACGGTTCTGGCCACAGCCGTCTATGCCAAGTCGGCCAGGGAGGGACAGGACTTCTTCCCCCTCACCGTGAACTACCAGGAGAAATACTACGCATCCGGGCGCATCCCCGGCGGCTTCTTCAAGCGCGAAGGGCGCCCGACGGAAAAGGAAACCCTGACCTCGCGCCTGATCGACCGGCCGATCCGCCCGCTCTTCGTCGAGGGTTTCAAGAATGAGGTGCAGATCATCCTCACCGCGATCTCCTATGACCTGGAGAACGACCCGGACATCATCGGCATGATCGGCGCGTCAGCGGCGCTGGTGCTTTCCGGCGCGCCCTTCCTTGGCCCGATTGGGGCGGCCCGCGTCGGCTACAAGGATGGCGCCTACATCATCAATCCGACGGCCGACGAGCTGAAGGACTCCGAACTCGACCTCATCGTCGCCGGCACCGAGGATGCGGTCATGATGGTGGAATCGGAAGCCAAGGAGCTTGCCGAGGATGTCATGCTGGGCGCGGTGGTCGCCGGCCATGAGGCGATGCAGCCGGTTATCGACGCGATCATCAAGCTCGCTGAGTCCGCTGCGAAAGAGCCGATGGACTACGAACCGGAGGACCGCACCGGCGAACTCGATGCCATCCAGCAGCTGGTCGCCGGCGATTTGGAAGCGGCCTACGCCATCGTCGACAAGCAGCAACGCCAGGCCGCCGTCGCTGCAGCGAAGGACAAGGCCGCCGCAGCCCTTCTTGCCAGCGACGACAATCCGGGCGGCATGGGCGGGCAGGTCTTCAGGGACGTGTTCAAGAAAGCCGAGGCTGCCGTCGTGCGCGGCAACATCCTGAAGACGAAGACGCGGATCGACGGGCGTGGTCTCGCCGATGTCCGCCAGATCGTCGCCGAGGCCGGCGTGCTGCCGCGCACCCATGGCTCGGCGCTGTTCACCCGCGGCGAGACCCAGGCGCTGTGCGTCACCACGCTGGGCACCTCCGACGATGAGCAGTTCATCGACGGGCTTGGCGGGACGGAGAAATCCCGCTTCATGCTGCATTACAACTTTCCGCCCTATTCCGTCGGAGAGGCTGGCCGGATGGCGGGTCCGGGCCGACGCGAGATAGGCCATGGCAAGCTCGCCTGGCGGGCGCTGCACGCCGTCATCCCGCCGGCCGATCAGTTTCCCTACACCCTGCGGCTGGTTTCGGAGATCACCGAATCCAACGGCTCGTCCTCCATGGCCACCGTCTGCGGTTGTTCCCTCGCCATGATGGACGCCGGCGTGCCGATCACCCGACCGGTGTCGGGCATCGCCATGGGCCTCATCCTCGAGGGCGAGGAATTTGCGGTCCTGTCCGATATTCTCGGCGACGAGGACCATCTCGGCGACATGGACTTCAAGGTCGCGGGCACCGAAAAGGGCATCACGTCCCTGCAGATGGACATCAAGATCGCCGGGATCACCCGCGAGATCATGGATATCGCCCTCAGGCAGGCAAAGGACGGGCGCGCGCACATCCTTGTCGAGATGACGAAGGCCCTGCCGGAAACCCGCTCCAGCCTGTCGGAGAACGCGCCGCAGATGGAGATCATCAAGATCCCCGTCGACAAGATCCGCGATGTCATCGGATCCGGCGGCAAGATCATCCGCGACATTGTCGACACCACCGGAGCGCGGGTGAATATCGAGGATGACGGAACGGTGGAGATCGCCGGCCTCGACCGTACGGTGATCGACGCGGCAAAGAAGCGGATCCGCGAACTGACAGCCGAAGCGGAAGTGGGCGAGATCTACGAGGGCACGATTGTCTCGATCAAGGATTTCGGCGCATTCGTGAACTTCTTCGGCCCGAAGGACGGCCTTGTCCATGTGTCCCAGATGTCGGCGAATTCGCGGCCCAGCCACCCCAAGGAGATCGTCAAGGAAGGCGACAAGGTGTGGGTCAAGCTAATGGGATTTGACGAGCGCGGAAAGGTCCGCCTGTCCATGAAGGTGGTCGACCAGGCGACCGGGCAACCGCTCGAAACCGTCGACAGCGACGACTGACGAACTCATCCGCATACCGATCATGCGGCCCGGCGGGGCCCGTCGCAGGACGGGCCCTGTCTTTCTGTCTCGGCGGCGAACCCGCTCCTCCTGGCATCGCCCACGGCGCCTTGGCCCACACCCCCCAGCTGAACTCCCGCCACGGACGGAAACACGCGGCGCGGCGTGACTTTTTGATCCGTACACAGACTAAAGTGCAAGCCAGACCCTCGACACGGCAACACTCAGCGCTGCCCTGTCTGCATCCAGGGTCTGCGGTCTTTGCGCACCCGGATAAGCAAGGGCCAGTTCCTTCAGGGCGGCGCGGATGGCCGTCGCCGCCGCCGCATTCTCCCGCTCGATCACCGAACCCTCTGCCCTGAAGATCTGCTCGGCTGCGCGATAGAAGCCATACCCGTCAAGATAGGGCTCATAGGCCTCGCTCTCGATCGCAGCCCGGTACATGCCGGACGCCCGCTCAATCTGGTCGGCGACAACGCCGGCTGCGATCGCGCCGGCGGGCGTCCCGTCGTCAGGTGCCTTCGACGCAGCCGCGTCCAGGGCCGTCAGGATGGCGGCGGTGCGCGCGGCGATTGCCGCGTCGTCCTCACCATCGAAGATGGCCGCCGACGCGCCGCTCAGGAGGTCGTCGAACGGCGCCACGCCGCGTGCTTCGAAGACGGGCCGCATGTCGTAGAGCACCTCGCTCACGGGGTGGGCGAACATTTCCGCCGCCGCGCGTGTCTGACCGGCCGCACGGGCGTCGCGCGCCGCCAGCACATGGGCGCGCGTGATCGCCAGCGCCGATCGGAAGACGATCGGATCGGTCCGGGCCGCGGCGATGGAAATGCCGCCTTCGCCCTCGCCGCCCTCGCCTTCGCCGCCGAATGCCCCCTCGCCTTCACCGGACGCCGCCGCCAGCGGCATCGCCGCGTCGCGGGTCTCGGCCGCCTCGGCAGGCGCCGGTCCGTCCTGCACGCCCGCTTCGCTGCACCCGGCCAGCGCCACGCCGGCAAAGGCGGCGCCGAGGCCAAGCCGGCTCCAGGGTTTCGTGATCGATGTCATGTCGGGGCCTTTCCGCGGATCGGGGCTTGGTCTAGCCTTTCTACCTAACTGCATTTCATTCGCAACAACAGGCCGCACATGCTCCTCACCCTTCCCGGCGTTCTCAGCCCCGAGGCGCTCCAGGAGGCGGACGCGCTGATCGGGACCCTGCGCTGGGAGGAGGGCACGCGCACCGCCGGCCAGACCGCCCGCGCGGTAAAGCGCAATCAGCAGGCCGACCTCTCCTCGCGCACCGGGGTGAAGCTTCGCGAATTGCTGACCCATGCGGTCACCGGCCATGAGGTCCTGCGCGCGGCCAGCCTGCCCCGCCGCATCTCCCCGCTGATCGTCAGCCGCACGGGCGAGGGCGGCGGCTATGGCCTGCACATGGACAATGCGATCATGGCGGGCGGCGATATCCGCCTGCGCACGGACCTGTCCTTCACCCTGTTCCTGTCGGCGCCGGAGACCTATGAGGGCGGCGAGCTGCAGGTCGAGTTCGCCGGTGAGAGCCGCCGCTTCAAGCTCGCCGCCGGTGACCTCGTGCTTTATCCCGCAACGACCCTGCATCAGGTTCGCCCTGTCACCGGGGGCGTGCGGGTCGTCTGCGTCGGCTGGATCCAGAGCCTTGTCCGCGATGCGGACGCCCGCGAGGTGCTGTTCGACCTGGAGAACCTGAAGGCGAGCCTTGCGCCGCAATACGGCCCGCAGTCGCCAGAGCAGCTGATCCTGTCAAAGGCCTTGTCCAACCTGTTAAGACTGTGGGCTGAGACCTGAGCAAACGGGCATCTCCCCGGCCCGCCCGCTCGCAGCCAGCAAGAGCCGCCATGACCCACGCCGAGCCGCCCTGCATCCTGATGGCCCTGACCGGTGGGTCGGGCTCTGGAAAGTCGACGGTCGCCGAGGCGCTCACCGAGGCGCTGGGGCCGGCATGCGCCGTCATCGTGCGCGAGGATGACTATTACTGGCCCGCGGCCCGCTATGGCCCTGTGGGCGATGATGCGGCCCGGCGGGCGCTGGCACTCAGCATCGATTATGACCGGCCGGACGCCAAGGAGGTCGACCTGCTGGCCCGCCAGCTTGCCGCTCTGAAGGCAGGCGAGCGGGTGAACGCGCCGGTCTATGACTATGCCCGTCATGACCGCGCCGCCGAGACGCTGGCCGTGACACCGGCGCCGCTGATCATCCTGGAGGGCATCCACGCCCTCTCCATGCCGGCGGTGCGCCCCCTGTTCGACCTCAAGGTCTATGTCGACACCCCCGACGACCTGCGCCTTGCCCGCCGCCTCCGGCGCGATGTGGTGGAGCGCGGCCGCGACGTCGAGCTGGTACTCGGCCAGTATCTCGGCACGGTGCGGCCGGCCTTCTACCGCTACACCTTCCCGGCCAAGTTCGAGGCCGACCTGGTGATCGCTGACGAGGGCCTGCCGGCCTATGGCGATGTCAGGCCAAGCGAGGAGGCGATCCGCCGGATGGTCGCACCAATCCTCGACAGGCTCGCGCGGATGGGGCTCGCACCGGCGTGATGGTGCGGGCCGGCCTCCTGCTGGCGGGCCTCCTCGCCCTGGCCGGGCCGGCGACAGCCTGCGACCTGTCACCGCAGAACCGCCCGGCGGCGGTCGCCGGCTATGTGGCGGCGGCGCAGGCATGCCTGACATCCCTGCCGGAGGGTTATGCCTATGATACAGCCGCCGAGGCGCTGTTCGCTGAACGGGTGAATGCGGAACGCCGGGCGGTCGGCCTGCCCGCCCTGTCGATCAGGCCGGAATTGCTGGCAGCAGCCCGGTTCCACAGTCTCGATCTCGCCGCCAATGACCTGTTCGGCCATGCCGGCGCAGCCGGGCGCGACCCGTTCCATCGGATTGCCGCCCTCGACCGCACCCTGATCCGGCGCGAGGCCCGGGAGAATGTGGCCAGGCTCGCCGGTCGCCTGCCCGTCGCGGAGACGGTCGAGCGCCTGCATGCCGGGCTGGTGGGCAGTGACGGGCACCGGGCCAACATGCTGGCGAGCGAACTGACCCACATGGCCGTCGGGGTGATCATGCACGACGGCGTGACCGTGGTGACACAGGTGTTCGTTGCCGAGGCCGGCCGCCTGAAGGAGCCGGTGCCGCCGCGTCTTGCCGCCCTGCCCGGCCTGCCCGAGCTGGCAGGCGCGGACTGGACGGCGAGCCAGATCAGCCTGCGCCGGGAGGATGGGCCGGGCGCCGACGCGCAGCTGATCGTCCGCGCAACCCAGCCAGGGCCGCAGCCGGGAAGCCGTCTCCTCATCGACCTGCCCGGCCCGCTGGTCACCCTCGTGCCGGCTGGGGGATAATACCAAGCGGCATGGACCCAAAACCGATCCTTTGCAGTGCAGGCAAAGCGCGACTGCGCGTCGGCGCTCATGCGCCGTGGCCGCGGATGAGTCTTCATCCGCGCATAGTGGTAAAGGGCGATGGGTCTTTCAGGGACCCGGCCAGCGGTCGCCGGCGTGTTCACCGGATCGCCTTGAGGGTTTCCAGGGCCGAGCGCTCGATCCAGTGCTCGCAGATCCGGCCGACCGGGTTGACCGCGGAAATCGCGATGGCGGTAAGCCGGACCGCGCGACCATTGTCGGCGCTCTCCAGGAAGCCCCGGTTTATGCCGGTCACGGTAAAGCGCGCCACCACGCGGTCATCGGCCGAGAGGATCTCGTCCACCTCCAGGCGCAGCCCCTCGACACCGGCGCGAAATGCCTCGGCCCAGGCCAGGAAGGCGCTGCGCTCGCCGATCCCGCGCCCGCCGACATGTGTGACCGCGCGTTCGGTCATCAGCACTGCGACGAGATCCAGTTCGCCCCGCCCGAGCACGCCCTCCCAGAAATCGCGGACCACCTGCTCCTTCGGCTTCAGCGGCATGGGGCGGGTCTCCGGCCGGCGATCACGGGGGTGCGCTTTCTGTTAAAGCCGCCGGGGCGCCGGCTGTGAAGGGGCCGGCACCGGTGAAAGTGCGCGCAGGCCAGCGGCCGGGCACCGGCCGGCGGTGCCCGCCCCACAGTCCGGCCGGTCGTCCCGGCGCCGGCGTTCACGGCACGCCCCACAGCGCGGCGAGGCGGACCCACGCCTCATGATGGAGGCCGGCGCCATCGGGCGGCCTCGTGCCGTCCGGCAGGGGTGGCGGCGGCGGCGGGCGGCGCTGCGACACCGGGAAGGCCCGGCCGGAGCGGCGCGCCCGGGCGCGGGCGAGAAACAGGGCGACGCGCCGCACATGCGGCGCCGGGTCATCAAGCACCGCCCGCAGCGCCTCAAGCCGCGCGGCAACGCCCGCCCGCGCAGGCTGCGGAACAGGCAGGCCGCGCACCCGCGCTGGCGGGCGCAGAACGAGGATACGGATCGGGTCGGTGATGCGGAAGGCGGGCGCCCTTGATCCGGGCGATCCCGGGGCCGGCGGCGCAGACCGCGGCCCTGCTGCCCGCAGGGGACGCTCAGGGCGCGTCTTCAGCGTCGCGGCCAGCTCTGCCGCCATGAGGACGAGCAGCCGCCGTGTCCAGGCCTCGGCGGGGCGGAGATAACAGAGCGCCCGCCGCACGTCGCCCCGCGCCAACAGCCCCGCCGCCGCCCCCGCAAGCCGCACCACAAACGCCCATGAGGAGGAAACGCAGCCTCGTGCCATGGGCGCATCATTGCACGGTCGCGGGCGGGGGCGGACAGGGCGGGCGTCGTTTCGGGGACAGGAATGGCGGCGCGTCGCGTCCGGGGACGAGACCACGCGCGCGGCCCATCCGTCGAGGCGCGGCCTGCCGGCCGCTCCTCAGGATGAGGCGGAGCGTGGGGCGCTATCGCCGCCAGAGACACCTCACCGTGAATAGCGGCGCAGCCGCGTCCCGAAGGGTGGGCGGGCTATTGGCCGTGGAGCTGGCAGGGAACGGAGCCGCCATTGTAGAAGTCGGTGAACAGGAAGGCGCCCGGGCCGGTCTGGGTGACCTCATAGGTGATCATCTGCGAATAGACGCCGCCGAGGGGTATCGCCTCGATGAAATTGTTCTCACCCGTCAGCACATAGCGCCCGAACTGGGTGTCGATATAGCCCTCCCAATAGGTCGGGCCCCATTGCTGCATGTCGACCGCCTCTGAACCGAGACCGTGCTGGTTCTGCCAGACGACAACGTCGCGATAGCGCGTGTATTGCAGCACCATCTGGGCGGGCGTGCCCTGGACGTTGCAGGTGGCGTGAAGCGTGCCGGTCTGCTCTGCAGACGCGGCAGGAACCGCGGCGAGACCGAGCGCGGCGGCGGCGAGGATGGTGCGGAGCATGGAGCGTCCCTCCCTGGCTGATGCGGGCGGAGATAGTCTCCGATTTTGGCAAGCGTGCGGCAAGGGTGGGCCAATTGGCGCGGTTTCCGTCCAAATTGGCGGGGGCGGTGCTTTTCGGGTTGCGCCCTTCATGCACTCTGGGTTTGCCGGACGCCGACCTGCGGCTGCGCCGAAGCCCTTCCGC
>CAYPQD010000060.1:0-13729 GCA_964412785.1 uncultured Hyphomonadaceae bacterium | reverse complement strand
CAAGGTCTGCCCAGCAATCGCCGCCCCTGGCTCGCCCCGTCGCCTCGGCAAAGGCACTGTATTGCGCGACGGTCACCTCATACTTGCCCACCGCAAACGGGTCATCGATCCGGACCGTCCGCTGCGGGCCTTCATCGCTGCCCCGCCCCGTCTCGCCAGCTGGCGAGCCCATGCGGAAACTCCCCGCCGGCACCACCACCATTTCGGGGCCTTGCCCAGCGCCGGGCAGCGGGTCGCGGAAGACGTCACCGGGGCGGCGCGCGGGCTTGCTCTCCGGCAGCGGACCGATCGCATTGCTGGCGGCGGCGATGGTCTGTGCCGGGGTGGCCAGGTTGAAGGGGCGCACCGGGTCCGGCACGCCACCGAAATGCAGGCCGGCAAAGGCGCTGCCCTCCAGCGTCAGCACCGCCGTCCCCGATGATCCGCCCTGGGTGTCGCAATGGTGGACCAGCCGGTTGTCGGCATCGAGCGCCGGCGCGCCGGCCTGGCAGCGGAAGCGGGTCAGCCGCTGCGCCTGGCCAACCGGGTGGTGGATCAGGAACAGGCTCTCGCGAGGACGCGGCATGCGCGGGCTGAGGCGCAGCGGCGGATAGGCGGCCTCGTCGGGAATGTCGGTGAGCCGCAGGATGGCATAGTCGAGCGCGCGGTCGGCCTCGACCGGCTCCAGGTTGACACCGAAGGTCTCGCCCGGCGCCTCCAGCGGGTCGAGATAGCCGAAGCGGGCGAGCGCCGACACGGTGGTCAGCTGCATGCCGGGCACGCAGTGGTAATTGGTCAGGATGAGGTCTCGGGCGATCCGCGTGGCCGTGCAGGTGGCGTTCTGGCGGACGCCGCGCCAGTCCTGCACCAGGAGGTCGAGCTGGGCGACCGAGCGGCCAAGCCGGCGATATTGGTTCTCCGTGTCAAGCTCGAAGACCGGCTCGAACATCGCCTCATTGCCCATGAGGATCTCAAGTTCGGCCTTGCTGACGGAGTTTTCAGGGAAGGTCTTGCTGACCTTGCCGAAATTGTCGGCGGGGAAGAGGATGAGGCGCTCGGCCGAGGCCGCACCGGCCGAGACAAGCAGCCACACCCACGCCGCGATCACGAACCGCATCATCCTGTCCCCTCGGTCATCCTCTACCCGATATAAGGGATAGGTCTGTGGCATCCATGGGGCAAGGCCGGGGCGGGTGTGCGGTGGGCTGCAGGCGGGCGTTTGAAGCGCGGCGGGCGGGGTGCTAGCTTGCGGCGGCTGCATATCCCGATTCGCGCGCGGTCCGGCTTGTCCCATTGGCTGCGCGCGGTGTCCGACCAGGAAAGGTTTCGCCCCCGTGAGCGACGAGACGACGCCGCCCGAGCCGCCCGCAACGCCCGAGCCGCGCGGGGAAGACGGGATCGACCCGATCTCGATCGAGGACGAGCTGAAGCGCTCCTATCTCGATTATGCCATGAGCGTGATCGTCAGCCGGGCGCTGCCGGACGTGCGCGACGGGCTGAAGCCGGTGCACCGGCGCATCCTGTATGCGATGCAGGAGGGCGGCTACACCCACGACAAGGCCTATCGCAAATGCGCCAGGGTCGTCGGCGATGTCATCGGCAAATACCACCCCCATGGCGACAGCGCGGTCTATGACGCGCTCGTGCGGATGGCCCAGCCCTTCTCCATGGGGCTGAAACTGCTCGACGGGCAGGGCAATTTCGGCTCGATCGATGCCGATCCGCCAGCGGCGATGCGCTATACCGAGGTGCGCCTCGACCGCCCGGCGAGCGACCTGCTGGACGACATCGACAAGGATACGGTCGACTTCCAGGACAATTATGACGGCTCCGAGCGCGAGCCGACCGTGCTGCCGGCGAAATTCCCCAACCTGCTGGTCAATGGCGGCGGCGGCATTGCCGTCGGCATGGCGACCAACATCCCGCCGCACAATCTCGGCGAGGTGATCAACGCGACGCTGGCGCTGATCGACGAGCCGGCGGTGGATGACGAGACCCTGCTGTCGCTGGTGCCGGGGCCGGACTTCCCGACCGGCGGGCTGATCCTCGGCCGCACCGGCTCGCGCCGGGCGCTGCTGGAGGGGCGCGGCTCGGTGATCGTGCGCGCGCGCACCGAGATCGAGGAGGTGCGCTCCGGCCGCCAGGCAATCATCGTCAGCGAGATCCCCTACCAGGTCAACAAGGCGGGCATGGTTGCCAAGATCGCCGACCTGGTGCGCGAGAAGCGGGTGGAGGGCATCGCGGAGATGCGCGATGAGAGCGACCGCCATGGCATCCGCATCGTCATCGAGATCAAGCGCGATGCCAGTGCGGAGATCGTGCTGAACCAACTCTACCGCTTTTCGCAGATGCAGACGAGTTTCGGCGTCAACATGCTGGCGCTGAATGGCGGCCGGCCGGAACTGCTCAACCTGCGAAGCGTGCTGCAGTGCTTCCTGCGCTTTCGCGAGGAGGTGGTGGCGCGGCGCACCAAGCACGAGCTGTCGAAGGCGCGCGAGCGGGCGCATGTGCTGGTCGGCCTTGCACTCGCGGTCGCCAATATCGACGAGGTGATCCGGATCATTCGCTATTCGCCAGACCCGGCAACGGCGCGTCGGCAACTCCTGGAAAAGCCCTGGCCGGCCCAGGACATGGCGCCGCTGATCGACCTGATCGCCGACCGGCGCACCCGCCAGGCCGATGACGGCACGATCTTTCTCTCCGACGAACAGGCGCGCGCCATTCTCGACCTGCGCCTGCACAGGCTGACCGGCCTTGGCAGGGACGAGATCGGCAATGAGGCGAAATCCCTGTCGGAGAAGATCGCCGACTATCTCGACATCCTGCGCTCGCGCCCGCGCATCCTCGACATCATCCGCAGCGAGCTTGCCGCGGTGCGGGAGAAGTTCGCCGTGCCGCGGCGGTCCGAATTCATCGAGGGCGACCTCGACCTGGAGGACGAGGACCTGATCGAGCGCGAGGACATGGTCGTCACCGTCACCCATGGCGGCTATGTCAAGCGCGTACCGCTGGCGACCTACCGCACGCAGAACCGCGGCGGCAAGGGCCGTTCCGGCACGGCGCTGAAGGACGAGGATTTCGTCACCCGCCTGTTCTCCGCCGATACCCACACCGAGATCCTGTTCTTCTCTTCAAAGGGCATGGTCTACAAGGAGAAGGTCTGGCGCCTGCCGCTCGGCTCGCCGCAATCGCGCGGCAAGGCCCTCGTCAACATCCTGCCTCTTGAGAAGGATGAGTGGATCACATCGGTGATGCCGCTGCCCGATGACGAGGGCGCGCGCGAGGAACTGGACGTGATGTTCGCGACCCGCTCCGGCGGCGTGCGGCGCAACAAGCTGTCGGACTTCACGCGGGTCAACCGCAATGGCAAGATCGCGATGAAACCGGATGAGGGCGACGGCATCGTCTCGGTGAAGATCTGCTCTCTACGCGATGACATCCTGCTGACCACAGCGCTCGGCCAGTGCATCCGCTTTGCGGTCGACGATGTGCGCGTGTTTACCGGGCGCACATCATCGGGCGTGCGCGGCATCCGGCTCGGCAAGGCGGACCGGGTGATTTCCATGGCGGTCCTGCGCCATGTCGAGGTGACCTCATCGGAGGCGCACGCCTATCTGAAGCATGCCGCCGCCATGCGCCGCGCGACCGATGGCGAGGAGCCAGAACTCAGCGAGGACGACAGCGAGGGCGACGACGCGGTGGAGGACACCGCCCTCAGCCCGGAGCGGCTCGCCGAGCTTGGCGCGGCAGAGGAATACATCCTCACCGTCACCACCACCGGCATGGGCAAGCGCGCCTCGGCCTATGACTACCGGGTCACCGGCCGCGGCGGCAAGGGCCTGATCGCCCACCGTCTCGGCAAGGGCCAGGAGATCGCCCAGTCCTTCCCCGTCGAGACGGGTGACGACGTCATGCTGGTGACCGATGCCGGCCGCCTGATCCGCACGCCGGTGGAACAGATCCGCCAGGCCGGCCGGGCGACCTCCGGGGTCTGGATCCTCAGGACCAATGAGGAGGAAAAGGTCGTTTCCGTCGCACGCCTTGAGGAACAGGACGAAACCGGCTTGGATGATGCCAGCGAAGAGAGCTGAGCGCCCGGGTTCGCCCTGCGGCCTGGCCCGGCCAGAGGAGGACCCATGCGGCGCACCGGCCTTTACCCCGGCACTTTCGACCCGGTGACCCTTGGCCACCTTGACATCATCAACCGGGCAACCCGGCTGGTCGATCACCTGATCATCGGGGTTGCAATAAACGAGGCGAAGAAGCCCCTGTTCTCTCTGGACGAGCGCGTCGCCGTCATGCAGCGCGAGTGCGCAAGGCTTGAGGGCGCGGCGCGGGCGAGCATCGAGGTGAGGCCGTTCAACAAGCTGCTCATGCATTTCGCCGAGGAGTGCGGCGCTCAGGTTCTGGTGCGGGGCCTGCGGGCGGTCTCCGATTTCGAGTACGAGTTCCAGATGACGGCAATGAACGAGACACTGAACCCCGACATTGAAACGGTCTTCCTCATGGCGGATGTTCGACACCAGGCCGTCGCCTCCCGCCTTGTGAAGGAAATCGCGAGTCTTGGCGGCACGGTCTCCTCCTTCGTCACGCCCGACGTGGAGCGCGAACTCACGGAGAAGTTTGGCCGATGATGCATAGACTGACCCTCGCCGCCCTTGTCTGCAGCGCCCTCATGCTGGCGCCCGCGCGCGCCGAGCAGGCCGAAGCGGCCCCGATCACCAGCGCCAATGCCGAGGTCGACGTCGCCGACACCGCCCAGACGCCGGAGGCTGCCCGGTCCGACCCGGAGAACTGGCGCGCCGTTGATCCGGAGAACCTGCTCGTCTTCGACACCAGCAAGGGCCGCATCCTGATCGAGATCCTCGATGCCGCCGCTCCGGCGCATGGCGCGCGTTTCCGGGCGCTGGCCCGCTCCGGCGACCTCGATGGCACCGCCTTCCACCGGGTGATTGATGATTTCATGGCCCAGGGCGGCGACATCCTGGCCGCCCATGGCCGCGAGTCCGACCTGCCGGACCTCGAAGGCGAGTTCACCTTCCGGCGCAAACCGGCGGAGATGCCCTTCGACGTGATCGGCGTTCCGGACTCGGCCACCGAGGGCTATTTCAGCGGCTTCCCGGTGCAGACCCAGTCGGCCTTCCTGGCGGAGCTGTCCGCCGATGGTCTCGTCGAGAGCTGGATCGCGCACTGCCCTGGCACCGTCTCGACCGCGCGCACCGACGACCCCAATTCGGCGAACTCCCAGTTCTTCCTGATGCGCTACACCGCCGACCACCTCGACCGGCGCTACACCGGCTGGGGCCGCGTGGTCGCCGGCCAGGATGTGGTGATGGCGCTGAGGGTCGGCGAACCGCCGCGCGATCCGGACATTCTGGTGTCGGCGCGCGTCGCCGCCGACCTGCCCGAGTCCGGGCGGCCAGAGGTCTGGGTGCAACGCACTGACGGGCCAGCCTTTGCCGCGGTGCTGGAGGCCGCGCAGGTCACCCTGCGCGAGGCGCCGTATGGCGAGAACACGGTCTGCGCCCTGCCGCCGGTGCCGAGCGTCGTTGACGGCTGAGGCGCAATTGGACCTTGACGCCTTCGATTTCGATCTGCCGGAGGCGCGCATCGCGCTGCGTCCGGCCGACCCGCAGGATGCGGCGCGCCTTCTTGTTGTCCATGGCGATGGACGGCTGGAGGATGCTGGCATCCTCGACCTGCCGCGCCATCTCGGTGCCGGCGACACGCTGGTGTTCAATGACACGCGGGTCCTGCCGGCGGCACTGAAGGGCGTGCGCCCGGCCCGCGACGCCGAAGGCCGGGATGTCGCGGTCGATGTCAACCTGATGGAGCCGCTGGGGGCGCCCGGCCACTGGCTGGCGCTTGCCCGTCCCGGCCGGCGCCTGAAGCCCGGTGACCGGGTTGGTTTTGCTGCCGGTTTCAGCGCCGCGGTGATCGAACGGCGCGAGGGCGGCGAAGTGGTGATCGCGTTTGACGAGACGGGCGAGGCGCTGGTCGCACGGCTGGACGCCCATGGGGCGATGCCGCTGCCGCCCTATATCGCGCGCCGGCGCGCCGCCGACGCCCGCGACCGGGAGACCTACCAGACCCGATTTGCCGCCGGCGATGCGCGATCGGTCGCCGCGCCCACCGCCGGGCTGCACTTCACCGACCGGCTGCTGGGCCGCCTCGATGGCGCCGGCCTGAAACGCGAGAGCGTGCGCCTGCATGTGGGGCTTGGCACCTTCCAGCCGCTGGAGGCGCGCCATATCGCCGACAACCGCCTGCATGCGGAGTGGCGCCGCCTGACGCCGGAGGTCGCCAGCCGGCTCAATGGCGCGCGGGCGGCGGGACATCGCATCGTGCCGGTGGGCACCACCGCGCTGCGCACGCTGGAAAGCTGTGTCGGTGCCGATGGCAGGCTGCATCCTCAGACCGGACCCACCGATATCTTCCTGAAGCCCGGCGACACCCTGCACGCCACCGACGCGCTGGTGACCAATTTCCACCTGCCGCGTTCCAGCCTGTTCATGCTGGTCTGCGCCGTGATGGGCACCGAGCTCATGCAGGCGGCCTATTCCCACGCGATTGCCGGCGACTACCGCTTCTATTCCTATGGCGATGCCTGCCTGCTGATCCCCTGACGCCTCCGGAGGCCGCCGCCATGCCCGCCTTTCCCTTCGCTGTCAGCGCCACTGACGGCGCCGCCCGCCGCGGACGGCTGGTGACGCCGCGCGGCGCCATCGACACGCCGGCCTTCATGCCTGTGGGTACCGCTGGCACGGTGAAGGCGCTTTACATGGAACAGGTTGCGGCTGCGGGTGCGCAGATCATCCTCGGCAACACCTACCATCTGATGCTTCGCCCGACGGCCGAGCGGATCGCCCGGCTTGGCGGCCTGCACGCGTTTTGCGGCTGGTCCGGCCCGATCCTCACCGATTCCGGAGGCTTCCAGGTCTGGTCGCTCGCTGGATTGCGCGAGATGGACGCCGATGGCGTCACCTTCCGCTCGCACATTGACGGCTCCAGGCACCGGCTGACGCCGGCGCGCTCGATCGAGATCCAGGCCGACCTTCTGGGTGCCGATATCTCGATGCAGCTCGACGAATGCACCGACTATCCGGCCACCCGTGAGGCGGCGGCCCGCTCGATGGCGCTCTCGCTCGACTGGGGCGCGCGCTCAAAAGCCGCGTTCGGGACCCGCGAGAGCCAGGCGCTGTTCGGCATTGTCCAGGGGTCGACCTATCGCGACCTGCGCCGCGATTCGGCCCTGGCTGTTTCCGCTCAGGGGTTCGACGGCATCGCCATTGGCGGCCTGGCCGTCGGCGAGGGCCATGAGCAGATGTGTGCGACCCTGGACGATACGCTTGTTCACCTGCCGGCCGGCCTGCCGCGCTATGTCATGGGCGTCGGCAAGCCGATTGACCTCGTCGAGTGCGTCGCGCGCGGCGTCGACCTGTTCGACTGCGTGCTGCCAACCCGCTCAGGCCGCCATGGCCAGGCATGGACCTGGGACGGGCCGGTCAACCTTAAGAACGCCATCCACGCCGAAGACCCAGCCCCGCTGGACCCACAGGTCGACTGCCCGGCCAGCAGCGATTACTCCCGCGCCTATCTCAGCCACCTGTTCAAGGCTGGCGAATATCTCGGCCCCATGCTGGTATCCTGGCACAACACGGCCTTCTTCCAGGCGCTGATGGCGTGCATGCGCACCGCCATCGAGGCAGGCGCCTTCGAAAGCCTGCGCGCCGAACTGTCTGCCCGCTGGGCCGACACCCGATCCAGCCCGCGCGAGGGCTGAAAGCCGGCGATCAGAATGGGATCTCGTCGTCAAGGTCCTGGTTGAAGTCTTCCGACGGACCGCTCAGTTCCCGCGGGCCGGCCGGGCCGGACGGGGCATAGCCCATGGCGCCGTCACCCCCGCCACCGGAAGGCCCGTCGCGCCCGTCCAGCATGGTCAGGCTGGAATTGTAGTTTCGCAGCACGATTTCGGTGGTGTAGCGCTCCTGCCCGCTCTGGTCGCTCCACTTGCGCGTCTCCAGCTGGCCCTCGATATAGACCTTCGAGCCCTTGCGCAGATAGCTCTGGGCGACCTTGACCAGCCCTTCGCTGAAAATCGCGACCCGGTGCCACTCGGTCTTTTCCTTGCGCTCTCCGCTCGTCCGGTCACGCCAGGTTTCACTGGTCGCCACCGACAGGTTGCAGACCTGTCCGCCATTCTGGAACTGGCGGACCTCCGGGTCCCGTCCGAGATTGCCGACGAGGATGACCTTGTTTACCGAACCCGCCATTCCACCACTCCGTCTCATGCCGTCAGACAGCCACCTTCACCCCTGTGCCCGCCGGGGCAAGGCTCAGGCGGCGCGCCCTCCCCAGAGGATTGCGCCCTGATGCTTTCTGTTCTATTCCTGTTCACGTGTCAACCGGTCCGCTGCACACTGCCGGCACCAATTCCCGGCGGCTGGACTTGCGCTACGCCCCGCGCCATCCAGTTTACGCTGCCGGGCGAGATTGGCGGCGGCAGGCCGGACAGGCCCGGCGAGGGAGAGCACCCATGACGGAACTGACGACGATTAGGGTCCGCGGCGCCAGGGAGCACAACCTCAAGGGCGTCGATATCGACATCCCGCGCAGCCAGCTTGTCGTGGTCACCGGCCTTTCCGGCTCCGGCAAGTCCTCGCTGGCCTTCGACACGGTCTATGCGGAAGGCCAGCGCCGCTATGTGGAGAGCCTGTCGGCCTATGCGCGCCAGTTCCTGGAGCTGATGCAGAAGCCCGATGTGGAGAGCATTGAGGGGCTGTCGCCTGCGATCTCGATCGAGCAGAAGACGACCAGCCGCAACCCGCGATCCACGGTCGCCACGGTGACGGAGATCTATGATTACATGCGCCTCCTGTGGGCGCGGGTCGGCGTGCCCTATTCTCCCGCTACCGGCCTGCCGATCGAGAGCCAGACGGTCAGCCAGATGGTCGACCGGGTGATGGCACTTGCGCAGGGCACACGGCTCTACCTGCTGGCGCCGATCGTGCGCGGTCGCAAGGGCGAGTACCGCAAGGAGTTCGCCGACCTGCTGGCGAAGGGCTTCCAGAGGGTCAAGGTGGATGGCGCTTTCCACGAGCTGGAATCGCCGCCGGACCTCGACAAGAAGCTGAAGCATGACATCGAGGTGGTGGTCGACCGGATCGCGGTCCGCGAGGGGATCGAACAGCGCCTGGCGGAGAGCTTCGAGACGGCGCTGGCGCTGGCCGGCGGGATCGCTCTGGCCGAGTTCGCCGACGGCGCCGACGCGCCAGCGCCAGAGCCGATCACCTTCAGCGCGAATTTCGCCTGCCCCGTGTCCGGCTTCACGATCCCGGAGCTGGAGCCGCGACTGTTCTCGTTCAACAACCCGTTCGGCGCCTGCCCGACATGCGACGGCCTTGGCCTGCAACGCGAAATCGACCCGGACCTGATCGTTCCGGACAAGGACCTGCCGCTGATGAAGGGCGCGATTGCCCCCTGGGCGCGGGCCACCTCTCCCTACCAGACCCAGACATTGCAGGCGCTCGCAAGCCATTATGGCTTCGACCTGAAGACGCCCTGGAACAGGCTGCCGGAGACGGTGCAGTCCGTCATTCTCCACGGCACCGGCAAGCAGGAGATCGATTTCGTCTATGATGACGGACTACGGCGTTATGAGGTGACCAAGACCTTCGAGGGCGTGGTGCCGAACCTGGAACGGCGCTATCGCGAGAGCGACAGCGCCTGGGTGCGCGAGGAGATCGAGAAGTTCCAGTCCGCCCAGTCCTGCCGGGCCTGCGGCGGCAAGCGGCTGAAGCCTGAGGCGCTGGCGGTGAAGGTGGCGGGCGAGGACATTGCCGCGGTATCGGGGCTGTCGATCCACGCGGCCGGCGACTGGTTCGAGGGCGTCAGCGCCCGGCTCAGCGCGCAGCAGCGGGAGATCGCCGGGCGCATCCTGAAGGAGATCCGCGACCGGCTGGCATTCCTGAATGATGTCGGCCTCGACTATCTCACCCTCAACCGCGCGTCGGGCACCCTGTCGGGAGGCGAGAGCCAGCGCATCCGGCTCGCAAGCCAGATCGGCTCGGGTCTCACCGGTGTGCTGTATGTCCTCGACGAGCCCTCGATCGGCCTGCACCAGAGGGACAATGAACGCCTGCTCGGCACGCTGAAACGCCTGCGCGACCTCGGCAATTCGGTGATCGTTGTGGAGCATGACGAGGACGCGATCCTGACCGCGGACCATGTTATCGACATGGGACCGGCAGCCGGCGTGCACGGCGGCGAGGTGATCGCGCAGGGTACGCCGGCCGACATCATCGCCCACCCGGACAGCCTGACCGGCGCCTATCTCTCCGGCGCGCGGGAAATCGCCATCCCGGCGCGGCGCCGGCCAGTGCGAAAGACCCGGGCGCTCACCCTCACCGGAGCGCGCGGCAACAATTTGAAGGACGTCAGCGCGATGATCCCGCTGGGCGTGTTCACCTGCGTCACCGGTGTCTCCGGCGGGGGCAAGTCGACCCTGGTGATCGAGACCCTCTACAAGGCACTGGCGCGCAAGCTGAACGGTGCCTCGTCGGCTCCGGCGCCCTATGACGGGCTGGACGGCCTGCAGCATCTCGACAAGGTGATCGACATCGACCAGAGCCCGATCGGGCGCACACCGCGCTCCAACCCGGCGACCTATACCGGCGCTTTCGGGCCGATCCGCGACTGGTATGCGGGCCTGCCGGAAGCAAAGGCGCGCGGCTACAAGGCCGGCCGGTTCTCATTCAACGTCAAGGGCGGGCGATGCGAGAGCTGCCAGGGCGACGGCGTCATCAAGATCGAGATGCACTTCCTGCCTGACGTCTATGTCACCTGCGAGGTCTGTGGCGGCAAGCGCTACAACCGCGAGACGCTGGAGGTGCTCTACAAGGGCTGCTCGATCGCCGACGTGCTCGACATGACGGTGGAGGATGCGGCGAAATTCTTCGCTGCGGTGCCGGCAATCTCCGGCAAGCTGGAGACGCTGAACCGGGTCGGCCTCAGCTATATCAAGGTCGGCCAGCAGGCGACGACCCTGTCGGGCGGCGAGGCGCAACGGGTCAAGCTGGCCAAGGAGCTGTCGAAACGGGCGACCGGGCGCACGCTCTACATCCTCGACGAGCCGACGACGGGGCTGCATTTCGAGGATGTCCGCAAGCTGCTTGAGGTGCTGCAGGAGCTGGTCGAGCAGGGCAACACGGTGGTGGTGATCGAGCACAATCTCGATGTCATCAAGACCGCGGACTGGGTGCTCGACCTGGGCCCTGAGGGCGGCGATGGCGGCGGGCTTGTGGTCGCCGAAGGCACGCCGGAACAGGTCGCCCTGTCGGAAGCGAGCCATACCGGCCGGTTCCTCAAGCAAACCTTCGCCCGCCAGGACGCGCGCCGCGCCGCCCAGAACGCAAAGGCGCCAGCAAAGCCCAAGCCCAAGCCAAAGCCAAAGGCGAAACGCAAGACAAGGGCGGCGTGAGGCGGTTAGCTCAGGCCGACACCCGCCAGACCGAAGCCGACAGGAGCGCTGAGGCCGTCACCACAAGGCCCGTGGCCGCGCCAGCCAGCGTGCGCGCCGCATCCGGGGTGAGCGCAGCGGCGAGAGCAAGGATGAGCGCCGGGGCGAGCACACAGGCCAGCGCGGCGAGCAGGACGAGCGTGCGCCCACGCGTGCGGTGGAACGCCTGCATGGCGACGATGCGGCCCTCTGCGATGCTGGTCGCACCCGCTGGCAGGGCGCGCGCAATGGCGCCGGCGAACAACACGGCGCCGACCAGTCCGACCGCCTGGGCGAGTTGCCAGCCCGGGCCCGCGCGGAAGGCGTCCATGGCGGCGCGCGCAGCCTCTCCGCCCTCGGCGCTGGCATCGAAGTCGAACCCGGCGCCGGCCATCACGGCGAGGTTCGCCAGCGTGACGGCGAGCAGGCTCATGATCGCGAGGAAGGCGAGAATGAAACCGGTGAGCAGCAGCGAGGCGGCGAGCCGGGCGCCTTCTGCGGCGCTGCCCGGTCGGAGCGGCTGGTCGAGCGCGAGGCGCAGGCTGAGCCAGTGGGCGAGCAGAGCCGCCAGCCCTGCCCCGGCCCAGCCCGCAAGGCCGGCGGGCGCGGCGAGATAGACCGCTCCGGCCAGGAACAGCGCCAGCGTGAGCAGCGGCGCGCCATGCCGGGCAAGGGTAGCGGCGACATCGGCGAGGAGGCGGGTCAGCGTCATCGTGCCGTGAGGTACGCCGCCGCCCCGCCGCCGGCAAGCGACGGCTTGACCCCGGGCCACCCGGTCAGCATGACACTGACCCCATGACCCTTTCTCCCATTCACATCATTGGCGGCGGCATGGCCGGCTCCGAAGCGGCCTGGCAGGCGGCGCAGCTCGGCGTGCCGGTCGTGCTGCACGAAATGCGTGGCACGCGCGCCACCGAGGCGCACAAGACCGACCAGCTGGCCGAGCTGGTCTGCTCCAATTCCTTCCGCTCAGACGATGCGACCTCCAACGCTGTTGGCGTCCTTCATGCGGAGATGCGCGCCGCCGGCAGCCTGATCATGGCCTGCGCCGATGGCCACCAGGTGCCGGCGGGCAGTGCCCTGGCGGTCGACCGGGAGGGCTTTGCCGCTGCGGTGACGGCGGCGCTGATGGCCCATCCCCTCATCAGCGTGGTTCGCGAGGAGGTTACAGGGCTTGCGCCGGCCGACTGGGACAGCGTCATCATCGCGACGGGCCCGCTGACCTCCGGCGCGCTGGCCGGGGCGATCCGGGCGAGGACCGGCGAGGCGGATCTCGCCTTTTTCGATGCGATCGCGCCGATCGTCTACCATGACAGCATCGACATGAGCCGCGCCTGGCGCCAGTCGCGTTATGACAAGGCCGGCCCGGGCGGCGAGACGGCGGCCTACATCAACTGCGCCATGGATGAGGCGCAATACAATGCCTTCATCGACGCGCTGCTGGCCGCGCCGAAGACAGAGTTCAGGGATTGGGAGCGCGACACGCCCTATTTCGAGGGCTGCCTTCCGATCGAGGTGATGGCCGAGCGAGGACGCGAGACCCTGCGCTTCGGGCCGCTGAAGCCGGTCGGCCTGACCAATCCGCACGATCCCGGCCGGCGCGCGCATGCGGTGGTGCAGTTGCGCCAGGACAATGCGCTGGGCACGCTGTGGAACATGGTCGGCTTCCAGACCAAGCTGAAATACGGCGCGCAGACAGACGTGTTCGCCATGATCCCCGCTCTTGAGGGCGCGCAGTTCGCCCGGCTCGGCGGCATCCACCGCAACACCTTCCTCAATTCGCCGAAGCTGCTGGATGCGGGCCTGCGGCTGAAGGCGGAGCCGCGCCTGCGCTTTGCCGGGCAGATTACCGGGGTGGAGGGCTATGTGGAAAGCGCCGCCATGGGGCTTTATGCCGGCCGGCTGGCAGCATCGGAGCGGCTGGGCCGCACCCTGCCCCCGCCGCCACCGACCACGGCGCTCGGCGCGCTCGTCCACCATGTGTCCGGCGGCCACCTGGAGGGCGGCGGCACCTTCCAGCCGATGAACGTCAATTTCGGCCTGTTCCCCGAGATCGAGACGCCGCGGACCGACGCGCAGGGCAAACGCCTGAAGGGAAAGGACCGCGGCTTCGCCCGCAAGCGCGCCCTCGCCGCCCGCGCGCTCCGCGATTTCGAAGGCTGGGTAAGACAGAGCGCCGCAGCCGTCGCGGCCTAGCAGGCTGCTGTTCGCTGAAGGCGACCGGCAGGAGGTTTAGCGCCTGCTATGGGCGCA
>CAYPQD010000059.1:12055-14547 GCA_964412785.1 uncultured Hyphomonadaceae bacterium | reverse complement strand
GCGAGCGGCCCCGCGGCGGGGATGGGCTCAGCCGCCATTCGCCGGCTCTCCGGTCACCGGTTCCGGCGGCGTTGCCTGGGGCATCAGGAACAGCATGTTGGCCGCCGCGATCGGCTTCCTGCGGTCGGTCTGCCAAGCCTCCACGCGCAGGTTCGCGATGCGCCGGCCGAGCCGGGTCGGCACGCCGACGGCAAAGGTGTCGCGCGGGCCGCCGGATCTCAAGTACTCGACCGTGATGTTGATGGTCTTGGGCAGGCCCGGCGTGTCGACCGCCCGCAGCACGGTGAACACCCCGGTCATCTCCATGAAAGCCCCGATCGCGCCGCCATGCAGGGCCGGCAGCACAGGATTGCCGATGAAATCCTGCTTGAAGGGCATCACCGTGACCAGCTGTTCCCCGTCTTCCCGAAAGCCGATGTCGAAGAAGCGGGAATAGGGAACGGCGGCGACCAGCCTGCCCCAGTCGCGTGTCGCGCGCGCCTCGTTCAGAACGTTGACCAGCGCCATCAGCCCGGCCCCTTGTTGAAACTGGGCGTGCCGCGGGTGTTGGTCATGAAGGTGCCGTTGGCCGCGGCGACCAGGTCGCTCGGATCCTCGTCATAGGCGAACGCGCGGACGAAGGCGACGTCGGAGCGCGTCACCTTGTAGCATTCGGCGCGGGCGTAGACCGTCGCCCCCGGCTTGGCCGCACGCAGATAGTCGATGCGCAGATCGAGGGTCGCGATGGTCATGCCGTCCTTGACCGTCATCCCGACCGCCATGCCGCAGGTCTGGTCGAGAAGGGCGGTGATGCAGCCGCCATGGATCACCCCGGTTTCCGGGTCGCCGACCAGATGGTCGGCATAGGGCAGGCGAAGGGCCCCATAGCCGAGGCCCGTCGCCTCGTCGCGGCCGGCTTCGACGAACTTCATCCCCAGCGCCAGCGCATGCGGTGTGCGCTCGCGCTTCTTGGGGTCCTTGAAGTCTTCGGCGACCTTCGCCTCGACCGCCCGATCGCTCATGGCCACGGCCACCCGTCAGTAGGATCGCGGCAGGTCGAGCACATGCTCGGCCAGGAACGCCAGGATCAGGTTGGTCGAGATCGGGGCGACCTGATAGAGGCGCGTCTCCCGGAACTTGCGTTCGACGTCGTACTCCTCGGCGAAGCCGAAGCCGCCATGGGTCTGGATGCACATATCGGCCGCCTGCCAGGACGCATCCGCCGCAAGCAGCTTCGCCATGTTGGCTTCCTTGCCCGGGTTCTCCCCCTGGTCGTAGAGCTGGGCGGACTTGTCGACCATCAACTCCGCGGCCTCGGTCGCCGCATAGGCCCGCGCGATCGGGAACTGGATGCCCTGGTTCTGGCCGATCGGACGGCCGAAAACGACCCGCTCTCGGGCGTAGCTGGTGGCCCGTTCGATGAACCAGCGGGCGTCGCCGATGCACTCGGCGGCGATCAGCATTCGCTCGGCATTCATGCCGGACAGGATGTAGCGGAAGCCCTTGCCCTCCTCCCCGATCAGGTTCTCCGCCGGCACTTCCATGTCATCGAAGAAGATCTGGGTGGTGCCGTGGTTCATCAGGGTGCGGATCGGCTGGATGGTGAGCCCGTTGCCCAGGGCCTTCCTCATGTCGACGACGAAGACGGAGAGGCCGTCGGTGCGCTTCTCGACCTCCTCCCGCGGGGTCGTGCGGGCGAGCAGCACCATCAGGTCCGAATGCTCCGCACGGCTGGTCCACACCTTCTGGCCGTTGACGATGTACCTGTCGCCCTCGCGCCGGGCGGTCGTACGCAGCGACAGCGTGTCGGTGCCGCTGGTCGGTTCGGTCACGCCGAACGCCTGCAGGCGCAGTTCCCCGGTCGCGATCTTGGGCAGGAACCGTTCCTTCTGCTCGGCACTGCCATGCCGGAGGATCGTGCCCATCGTGTACATCTGGGCATGGCACGCGGCGGCATTGCCGCCGGAGGCGTGGATCTGCTTCAGGATCTCGACCGCCGCCCTGAGGCCGAGGCCGGCCCCGCCATACTCCTCCGGGATCAGGACGGAGAGATAGCCGGCCTCCGTCAACGCCTTGACGAAATCCGTGGGATAGGCGCGATCGCGGTCGAGTTCCCGCCAGTAGGTATCCGGAAACCGCTCGCAGAGGGCGGCCACGCCCGCGCGGATATCCGCAAAGTCCTCCATCACCGGCGCATCCATGCCTGCGGCCTCCCCGATGCCATCGTTCTCATCCCGGTCCGATGCCGGCGACCATAGCCGCTGGCCGATGGCCTTGTCATGCCGCTGGCGCCGGGACTTGTCATACCGCGACGGCGCTGGCATTCGAGACCGGGTATCGGCGCGGCAGAGGGCAAAGGGGAGAGACAGCGTGACACAGGCGATCGAGATGGCGATCCGGGGTGGGATGGTGGCGACCCCCGGCGGCCTTGTGGCACGGTTCGAGAACGACCCCGCCGCGACCGAGCTTTACGAGGTCGAACAAAGCGACGAGCCGATGCTGTGCTATGGCCC
>CAYPQD010000059.1:3861-12045 GCA_964412785.1 uncultured Hyphomonadaceae bacterium | reverse complement strand
CCGGCGGCCTTGTGGCAACGGATATCGCTGTCGCGGGCGGTCGCATCGTCGCCATCGGTGACGTGGCCGCCGGGGCGGCACCGACCGAGATCGACGCGACCGGCCTGACCGTGCTGCCCGGCATCATCGACAGCCAGGTGCATTTCCGCGAACCGGGGGCGGAACACAAGGAGGATTTGGAAAGCGGGACCCGCTCCGCCGCCCTCGGCGGGGTCACCTCGATCTTCGAGATGCCGAACACCAACCCGCTGACGATCACGGAAGAGGCCCTGGCCGACAAGTTCCAGCGCTGCCGCGGCCGCGCCCATGTCGATCACGCCTTTTTCATCGGGGCGAGCCCGGACAATGTCGACGAGCTTCACCGGCTGGAGCGGCTGCCCGGCTGTGCGGGGGTCAAGATCTTCATGGGCTCCTCGACCGGCAGCCTCCTGGTCGCGGACGACGCCACCCTGGCCCGCGTGCTTGCCAACGGTTTTCGCCGGATCTCGGTACATGCGGAGGACGAGCCCCGGCTGGTCGAGCGTAAGTCGATGCTGCGGACCGGCGACAGCCCGACCCGCCATCCCGAATGGCGCGATGTCGAAACCGCCCTGAAGGCGACACGCCGGCTTGTCTCCCTGGCGCGCACGGCCGGGCGCCGGGTTCACGTGCTGCACATCACGACCGCCGAGGAGATGGCCTTCCTGGCCGAAAGCAAGGATGTCGCGACGGTCGAGGTCACACCCCAGCACCTGACCCTGGTGGCCCCCGGCTGCTATCTGGAACACGGCACCCACGCCCAGATGAACCCGCCGATCCGCGATGCCCACCACAACGACGCCTTGTGGCAGGCCGTCGCCAACGGCGTGGTCGATGTCATGGGGTCCGACCACGCGCCCCATGCCCTGTCGGAAAAGGCCGGCCCGTACCCGACGACGCCGTCGGGCATGCCGGGTGTCCAGACCATGCTGCCCCTGATGCTGGACCATGTCGCAGCCGGCCGGCTGACGCTGGACCGGTTGGTGGACCTGCTGTGCCATGGCCCGCAGCGGCTGTTCGGGATCGTCCGCAAGGGCCGCATCGCGGTCGGCTATGACGCCGACTTCGCGCTGGTCGATCTCAAGGCCCGTCGGGAGATCACGCTGGACTGGCTGGCCTCGAAGACCGGCTGGTCGCCGTTCGCCGGGCGCCAGGTCACCGGGTGGCCGATCATGACGATCCTGCGCGGGACCGTGATCGCGCGTGACGGGGCCATCGTGTCGGCACCGATCGGACAGCCGGTCGCCTTCCAGGAGGCCCTGCCGCCGTCTTCCTGACCTGGTGGGTGCCGGATCAGGCCCCGGCCTGGCTGACCAGACCCTGGGCCAGGGCCGCGGTGACGGCCTGGGTGCGGTTCTTGGCGTCGAGCTTGCGGAACAGCCCGCGCAGGTGAAGCTTCACCGTCACCTCCTGGAGGCCGAGCGAGCGGGCGATCTCCTTGTTCGATGCCCCCTCCGCGAGAAGGTTCAGGACCTCCTGCTCGCGCTTGGTCAAGGCCGGCTTCTCCGGCTCCGCCGCGGCGGCTTCCGGGCCGCTCATCAAGTTGACTGGGACGTAGGTTTCGCCTGAGATCACGAGATGAAGCACGTTCAGAAGCCGCGCGCCGCTCAGCGTCTTGGGGATGAAGCTGGCCGCCCCGCGCTCGATCGCCTCCATCACCACCTTGCGGTCGGTGGTGCCGGACAGGATCGCGACCGGCACGTCGGGCTTGAGCGCCCGCATCCGCTCCAGCCCCTCGAAACCGTTCATGCCGGGCATGTTGAGGTCGAGAAGGATGAGTTCGAGCGGGTCGTCGCCGCCGGCCAGTCGCACCGCCTCGTCGAGGTCGGAGGCGGTCCGCACCTGGGCTTCCGGTTCCAAGGTTTCGATGTAGGTCTTGATCGCATCGCGAACGAGATCGTGATCGTCAGCGAGGATCACCCGCATTTCCTGCCCCCAATACTCGGCCCTGGAAGCCGGCCGCTCGGCCGGTCTCCCGCCTCGCCGACCCCGTTACCACACTCTGCCCGGATCATGACCCCGCAATCTTACCGCTTCGCATAATGCGATTCCGAACAAGTCCGTCCGTCGATCTCGTCGCAGCGCCGCCGATCGCCGAGGCCCGGAGCTGGGTCGAACAGGGGCCGCTGCCGGCCGACCTGCCGCTCATCGACTTGAGCCAGGCGGTCCCGGGCTATCCGCCGCCGCCTGAACTGACCGCCCATCTTGGCGAACGCCTGTCCGATCCGGCGGTTCACCGCTATACCGACATTCCCGGATTGCCGGAACTGCGCTCGGCGCATGCCGAGCGGATGAGCGAGGCCTATGGCGGCGGCCTCGACGCCCGCCACGTGGCGATCACCGCGGGCTGCAACCAAGCCTACTGTCTGGCCATGATGGCGCTCGCCGGGCCGGGCGACGAGGTGCTGCTGCCGCAGCCGGAATACTTCAATCACCGCATGTGGCTGGACGGACTAGGCATCCGGGGGGTCCCGGTGCCGTTCGATCCCGAACGGGGCGGCATGCCCGACCCGGCGGCGGTCGCGGCCCGCATCACCCAGCGCACGCGGGCGCTTGTCCTGATCACCCCGAACAATCCGACCGGCGCGGTCTTCCCGCCCGACCTGATCGACGCCCTGTTCGATCTGGCGCGGGCGCGAGGCATCGCGCTTGTGGTCGACGAAACCTATCTCGACTTCAGGTCGACGGCCGATCCGCCGCATCGCCTTTTCCAGCGCCCTGACTGGGAAGACACGCTGGTCCACCTCTACAGCTTCTCGAAGGTCTATTGCCTGACCGGCCACCGGGTCGGCTCGGCGATCGCCGCTCCGGCGATGATCGAGCGGATCGTCAAGCTGATGGACAGTGTCGCCATCTGTGCCCCGCGCCTCGGCCAGGAGGCCGCCCTGTTTGGCAGCCGTGAACTGGGCGACTTCCGCGCACGCAACCGCCGCCTGATGGCGGATCGGGCCGCAGCGCTGGAGGCGTCGTTCCAGGGTCGCCAGACCGGCTATCGCCTGGTCAGTTGCGGCGCCTATTTCGCCTATCTGGCGCATCCGTTTTCCGGCGTGCCGGCAGCCGCCGTCGCCCGCGACTTGGTTCGTTCGGCCGGTCTCCTGACCCTGCCGGGCAGCATGTTCGGTGAAGGCCAGGACGGCTATCTGCGCGTCGCCTTCGCCAATGTCGAGCGCGATGCTCTCGACGTCGTCATCGACCGCCTCGCCCGGCATGCCGCCGGCCCCGCGCCAATGGCCCAGGCTGCCGGTTGAAGCCCCCCGCCCGGAGACCCCCCATGCCCGAAGAAGCCCGTCAGATCCTGTTTGTCGAGAAGCCGACAGGCCCGCTTACCCCGCAGCATTTCCGCGCCGAGACCGTCGCCATGCCGGCCCCGGCGGAGGGCGAGGTCCTGGTCCGCTCCCTCTATCTCTCGATCGATGCGGCGAACCGGGCATGGCTGATGGGGGCGACCTACAAGGACGCTGTCCTGCCCGGTGCACCCATGCACGGCTACGCCCTCGGGGTGGTCGAACAGAGCCGGTCACCGGGCCTCGAACCCGGCGACCTGGTGGAGGGCGAGATCGGCTGGCGCAGCCACGCGGCGATGCCGGCGCGCAAGCTCACCAAGGTCACCCGCGCCAACCCGCTGTCCAACCGGTTGTCACTGCTCGGCATTGCCGGCAAGACCGCCTATTTCGGCCTCCTCGAAGTCGGCCGGCCGAAGCCGGGGGAGACCATCCTCGTCTCCGCCGCTGCCGGTTCGGTGGGCTCCCTGGTCGGCCAGATCGGCAAGATCATGGGGTGCCGGGTGGTCGGGACCGCCGGGACCGACGAGAAATGCGCGTGGCTGACCGGCACGCTGGGCTTCGACGCCGCCATCAATCATCGCACCGAACGGCTTTCCACGGCGCTCAAGGCGGCCTGCCCCGACGGTATCGACGTCTATTTCGACAACACCGGCGGGCCGATCCTGTCGGCGGCGCTGTTCGGCATGAATCTCCGGGGCCGGATCGCTTCCTGCGGCAACGTCTCCCAATACGACGTCGCCAGCCCGGACCCCGGACCGGCCGGCGTGCCGGGCCTCGTCACCGTGAAGCGCCTGCGCCTGGAAGGCTTCATCGTCATGGACTTCGCCGACCAGTACCAGAAGGCGGAACGCCAGCTCGCCCGCTGGGCGGAGGAGGGCAAGATCAAATGCCAGGAGGATATCGTCGACGGCCTGGACCAGGCGCCGTCTGCGCTGATCGGCCTTCTGGCCGGCGAAAACCGGGGCAAGCGCATGGTCCGCGTCTCCGACCTCGGTTGAGCCCCGTCAAGGCTTCGATCAACCAAGACTTCCTCATCGCAAGAGGCTCAAGACCAACTAGTGTCCTGATTCCGAAGTTCGCTGCCAGGGCGTGACCCGCGCGCTTCTCGATCTGAATCACACTAGCAATCCATTGAATCTAGGCCGTGTGGACGAATTGACTCAGGTAGAGGTTTTGGGATTCCCGCACGGCGACTTGTCTGATTCATGGAGAGCCGACCTTATGAGGGATCGGCGATGTCAACGAAGATGACGGAACGGGACTGGGAGCTGGCGCTGGAGGTGTTCCGCGTCTGTCTTCCGAGGCGAGGCGCGAAGGGCCGGGACGACCGGCTGTTTCTGGAGGCGCTGCACTATTTCGCGGTGCACAACGTCACCTGGCGAGCGCTGCCCGAGCGGTTCGGCCCGTGGAACAGCGTGTGGAAGCGGTTCTCGCGGCTGAGCCGGGCGGGGGTGTTCGAGGCGTTCTTCGCCATGCTGGCCGAGTGCAGCCGGACGGCGGGCGTGGTGCAGATGTTCGACAGCACCGTGGTACGCGCCCACGTGTCCGCCGCGGGGGCCAAAGGGGGGCCGAGGCGCATGGGCTCGGGCGCTCAAGGGGCGGATACTCAACCAAAATCCACCTGAAGACTGATTTCGACGGTCATCCGATCGCCTTTGAGATCACCGGGGGTGAGAAGGCTGACGCGCCGATGTTCGAGACCCTGCTCCACCTCGGCCCGGATGGCGCGCCCCGCGCCGTGGTCGCCGACAAGGGCTATGACAGCCGCGCCAACCGGGCCGCCGCCCGCGCCTGCGGCGCCATCCCGGTGATCCCTCAGAAGACCAACGCCGCCGCGCCCGCCAAGCGCTTCGCGCGCGCTCTCTACCGGGGCCGCGCCCGCATCGAGCAGGCCGTGGGCAAACTCAAGCGGTTCAAGCGCATCGCGCTCCGTTGCGAGAAGACAAAGGCCAACTTCGCCTCGTTCACTGCCCTCGCCATCGCATTCATCTTGGTCCAATTCGTCCACACGGCCTAGTTGGTGGAATGTTCCAAAGCGCGACGTGGTTCGACGTCGCCGGAACACGCGTGCGCGATGATTAGAAGGCCCCGGAACTAGAAAGCTCTAGGCTTCAACTTGCGTTTCGCTTTAAACCGGAGCAGCAGGTTCTGATCCTGGACCGAGACCAAGGCAACCGCCCCTTGAGTAGCCGAGCGTCCAAAGAGACACCGGCCCTGACCCGGATAGCGCGCGAGGATCTCTCCAAAGCCCTCGCCAAGCATTTGGCGTTCCTGAATGCCCGCATGGGCGGTGTCCGCGCCAACCTGTCGTTCTGCGATCTCTCCGGCGTGAACCTGACCGCCCACAACCTCTCCGACGCGGACCTGACCGGGGCCAGCCTGCGCGGGGCGATTCTCGACAACACCAACCTCACCCGTGCGGTCCTGTTCGGCGCGGACCTGCGCCGTGCGAAGCTGCGCAGTGCGGACCTCAGCCATGCCGACCTGCGCGGGGCGGTGGTCCGCGGGGCCGATCTCACGAATGCCAACCTGTTCCACGCTGATCTGCGCGACGGTGCCATCGCCGACAAGGTGCGGGGCGGTGACCTGCGCCTGCGCCAACTGGAACTCGGCCCGTCGGAGGCGCAGCAGGCGACGTTCCAGTCGGCCAATCTGACCGGTGCCAAGATGGCGGCGATCGTTGCCAATCACACCGATTTCTCGGACGCGATCCTGCGCGGCTGCAAGATGCAGCGCGCCAACCTCGCCTCCGCCAACTTCTCGAACGCCAATCTGGAGGATGCCGACCTCTCCTCCGCCAACCTCGCCGGCGCGGACCTTTCCGGCGCGGTGCTGACCGGCGCGGAGCTATCCACCGCGGCCCTCGACGGGGCGAACATGACGGGGATCCTGACCGATGCGCCGGCCGGGCGTTCGATCACCGACCTCGGCCGCCCGTTCGAGCAGCTCCTGCGCGAGCATGGCGCCTTCGTCGACAGCGCCGGGGCGGAGGGGCGCCCGCTCGACGTTTCCGGTTTCGATCTGCGCACGGTCAAGATGTTGAAGGGGATGCATCTGACCGCGCTGAAGGCCGTGGGTGCGGTCATCTACGGCATGGATCTCACCCGCACGGCCCTCCAGGGCGCCAACCTCATGCAGATCGACGGGCGCACCGCCTGCCTCACCGACGCCGACTTGCGCGGCGCCAATCTTCAGGAGGCGCGGCTGGACAATGTCGAGGCCGCCGGCGCCGACTTCCGCCCGCTCTCGCTCTCGGCCAGCCGCCTGATGCCGGTCAATCTGAGCCGGGCCCGCCTGCGCTACGGCATCTTTACCGAGGCGCGCTTCGACCAGGCCGACATGTCGGAGGTCGACTTCTCCTTCGCCGATCTGCGCAAGGCCTCGCTCAAGGGGGTGAAGCTCGATGGCGCCCGGTTGACCGGCGCCAAGCTGCCGGAAAGCCTGGAGGAGGTGGCCAGCCTGGAAGGTGTCGTCGGCCTGCCCCGACGCGGCTGACGACGACCTTGGCCATCGCTCTCGACCCGGACGCTGATGCCGCCGATCGACCCACGCTGACCGCGGGACGGGTCGGTGTCCTGGCAGCGCTTACGACGCTGGCGCCACTGCCGATGTCGATCTACGCGCCGTCGATGCCGGCACTGACCGAGGCCCTGGGCACCAGCCAGCAGATGGTGCAACTGACCCTCACCGTCTTCTTTGCCGGGTTTGCGGTCAGCCAGTTGTTCTACGGCCCTGCGTCCGACCGTTTCGGGCGGCGGCGCGTGCTGCTCGGCGGCCTTTCCCTTTACGTCGCGGCGTCGATCGCCTGTGCCTTCGCGCCGACCATCGAGGTCCTGATCGTCGGGCGCTTGTTGCAGGCGATCGGGGCGTGCGGCGGGGCGGCGGTTGCCCGTGCGGTGGTGCGCGACCTCGCCGAGCGCGACCAGGCGGTCAAGGTGATGGCGGTGATTTCCCTCGTCCTCGGCGCGACGCCCGCGGTCGGGCCGGTCGCCGGCGGCTATCTGGAGGCGACCTTCGGCTGGCAGGCGGCTTTCGTCGCCCTCACCCTGTTCGGGGTCGCCCTCATGGCCGGGGTTACCGGGCTGATCCCGGAAACCAACCGGCATCCCGACCCGAGCGCCCTCAATCCCGGGAAACTGGTCGGCAACATCGGCCATCTCCTGCGGAATCGCGTCTATGTCGGCTACATGGCCGCCTGTGCGCTGTCGGTCGGAGGCTCCTTCAGCTTCCAGGCGGCGGCTCCCTTCGTCTTCATCGATCACCTGGGCGTGTCGCCCGTGGTTTTCGGCTGGGCCTTGTCGCCGCCGGTCGCCACCTATGTCCTGGGATCGGTGCTGGTCGGCCGGATCGGCACGGCCATCGGCCTCGACCGGCTGATCCTCGTCGGCCTCGGGCTGGAGGTGCTGGCGGCCGGCGGCCTGGCCGGCCTGGCCCTGGCCGGCGATCATTCGCCGTCCGCCGTCGTCGCCCCGCACATGTTGTGGATGTTCGGCATGGCGCTGGTGCTGCCCTGTGCGACCGCCGGGGCGATGGCCCCGTTCCCGCGCATGGCCGGGGCGGCGTGGTCGCTGATCGGCTTCGGGCAGATGGGGGTCGGCACCCTCGGCAGCGTGATCGTCGCGGTCCTGCCGGCGTTCGTGGACCGGATCGGGCTGATCGGGGCCTCGGCGATCACTCCCGGCCTGCTTCTGCTGGTGCTGGCATCGACCGCGAGCTTGCTGTTCTACTTCCTGGCATGGCGCGCGCCGGCAGAGGACGGCGCGGCCTGAAACCGCGCCGCAAGGAAGACCCGATGCCCGGAAACACCGTGCTGCCGCTGGCGATCGACGATGTCGGCCTGCCGGTGGAACTGCAAATCTCCGACCGCGCGGCCCGCTTGATC
>CAYPQD010000059.1:0-3851 GCA_964412785.1 uncultured Hyphomonadaceae bacterium | reverse complement strand
TGGTGGTTCCCGGGGGCACGACGGTCGCGTCGGCGGCGGCCTTCGTCCAGCGCCACCGCGGCTGGCTGGCCCGCCAGATCGCGGCATTGCCGCCGGCCGTCCCGTTCGCCGACGGCCAGGTCGTCCCGGTCCTGGGGGAACCGCACCGGATCGTCCATGTCGAGCGGCCGTCCGGGATCATCCGCCGCCAGGACGGGGAGATCCGCGTCCCCTGCCTCGGCCCCCATGTCGCGCGGCGCGTGCGCGATCACCTGAAGGCCGCCGCCCGGACGGAAATCGCAGCCCGGGTCGAAACCAAGGCGGCCGCGATCGGGCGCAAGGCGAAGCAGCTTGTGCTGCGCGATACCGTCAGCCGGTGGGGCAGCTGTTCCGCGGATGGCCGGCTGATGTTCTCTTGGCGGCTGATCCTCGCGCCGGAGCCGGTGCTCGACTACGTCGTCGCCCACGAGGTCGCCCATCTTGCGCACATGAACCACGGCAAGCGGTTCTGGCGCACCTGCGAGAGCCTGACCGCGGCCATGACAACCTCGCGCGACTGGCTGCGCCGCTACGGCCACGACCTGCATCGCTACGGCTGATCCGTGCTGCAATGTCCCGGCGCCGGCTTGCGGCCGGAGGCGGGCTGTGCTGATCTTGTTGCAATGCAACGCGAACAATTCCGCCCCGTCGCTGCGCCGGCTGCCCGTTGATGGCCGGTGCGGTCGCCCTTGCCGTCGACCACCGGCCCCGCCCGGTGGAGGCGGCCTTGTGGGTCCTCGCCTCTTCGGCGGTCATTGGATCGCTGGTCGGCCTCATCCGGACGGTGTCGGAGGAAGGCCTGCCGGTCTTCATGATTGTCTTCTTCCGCAACCTGATCGGCCTCACGATCATGATCCCGTTCGCGATCCGCATCGGATTCGGCGGGCTCGGCCGGCGCAAGATGCTCCTCTACAGCATGCGCGGCGTTTTCGACGTGGTGGCGATGACCTGCTGGTTCACCGCGATCACGCTGTTGCCGCTGGCCCAGGTCGTCTCGCTCACCTTCACCATGCCGTTCTGGGCGACCATCGGGGCGGCCCTGATCCTGGGCGAGATCGTGCGCATCCGCCGTTGGTCGGCGACGGTGATCGGCTTCGTCGGGGCGATGATCATCGTCCAGCCCTGGCAGGCGGACTTGTCCGTCTACATCGCGTTGCCGCTCGTCTCCTCGGGCTTTGCGGCGGCCGCGATGCTGACGGTGAAGGCGCTGTCCTCCGACGAGCCGTCGGAGCGCATCGTCTTCTTCATGATGGTCTACCTGACGCCGATCACCTTCCTCCTGGCGCTCAACGACTGGGTCTGGCCGGACCTTCGCCAGATCGGCATGCTGGTTCTGGTCGGCTGCTGCGGCAACCTTGCCCACTATTGCATGGCACAAGGCTTCGCGCGCGCCGATGCCTCGGCGCTGATGCCGTTCACCTACGCCCAGCTTCCGGTCGCCGCCGCGATCGGCTGGTACGCCTTCGGTCAGACGGTACCTGTGGAGACCTGGGCCGGCGCCGCGATCATCGCAGCCGCCGCCATCTACATCGCCCGGCGTGAGGCGCAGATCGCCGCCGAGGCGGAGCGCGCCGTCACCCCGAAGACCCCGCAACCGACGAGCTGATCCGCCATGACAGATGCCGCCCAGAACCCCGCCGGCCAGAGCCCCGCCGCCGAGACCCCGGTCGCACGCAGGCGCCTGTTCTCGCCGGCGGTGGAAGCGGCCCTGTGGACCTGCGGATCGTCCGTCTTCTTCTCCGCCATGTTCGGGCTGATCCGGCTGGCGAGCGACGAGCTGCATGCCCTTCAGATCGTCTTCTTCCGCAACTTCTTCGCCCTCCTGATCCTGCTGCCCTTCGTCCTGCATTCGCACGGCATGGCGGCGTTCCGGACCAAGGCGGTGCCGACCTATCTCCTGCGCGGCGGGCTGGAGGTGGTGGCGATGAGTTCCTGGTTCACGGCCCTTACCCTGATGCCGCTCGCCGATGTCGTGGCCCTCGGCTTCACCGGCCCGCTGTTCGGTACCATCGGGGCGGCGATCTTCCTGCACGAGGTGGTGCGCTTGCGCCGGTGGTCGGCGACCGTGATCGGCTTCTTCGGGGCCATCATCATCACCCAGCCCTGGTCCGGGTTCGGCGAGAACGGGATGAGCCCCTATGCCTTCCTCGTCCTGATCTCGGCCGCGTTCGGGTCGATGGCGCTTCTGGTCACCAAGGTCCTGTCGCGCACGGAACCGCCACAGGCGATCGTCACCTGGATGGTGCTGGTGTTGACCCCGGTCTCCCTGATCCCGGCGCTGGCGGTCTGGCAGACCCCGTCGATCCAGGTGCTGGCTATCATCTTCCTGGTCTCTTCCATGGGCAGCCTCGCCCATATCTGTGTGACGCGCGGCCTTCAGCTCGCCGATGCCTCGGCCCTGATGCCCTACAAGTACACGAACCTGCCGGTCACGGCGCTGATCGGCTGGGTCGCCTATGAGGAGGTCGTGGGGGCGAACACCTGGATCGGGGCCGGCATCATCGCGCTGTCGTCGATCTACATCGCGCACCGGGAGGCCCAGGTATCGGCCGAGCGCAACCAGGATGTGCGCAAGGCGGTGCCGGCACCCATGGTCGAGGCATCGAGGGTGCGCCGCCCGGCGCCGAAGGGCGACGACGGCAAGCTCGCCGCCGGCGACGACTGAACCGGGGCCGCCGGACCGTCTATTCCCGCCCCCAGTTGTTGGCGGCCTCCTGGGCTGCCTTGCGCGCCATCGCCTCGCGCACCTTGCGGGCGCGGGCTTCGGCCTCCGCCGCCTCCTTGGCGAGCTTGATGCGGGACCCGCTGTCGAGTGCCGCCAGGCGATCGACGGCCGCCGCCTCGCTTTCCCCCGCCGGGCGAAGATCGAGAGCCGCCAGGATCACCCTTACCAGCTCTTCGCGCCGGTCCATGTCGTCGATGACGCTGTCCGGGGGCAGCACCCGGGCGAGGGCCGCGAGGCGCCCGGTGAGGAGCTCCCGGGCCTTCTTCTGATAGCGGCTCTTGCCCTTGAACCAGTCATCGGCCAGGACCCAGGCGGCGACCTGGGTCAGCCGCAGGACGCGCCCGGCATTGGCCTTGCGTTCGGTCAGGCGCCTGGCTTCCCGCTCGCTCAGGAACGGGCCGCCGATCCGGCGGATGATATCGGACACCACCGCGGCCGTGTGGATTTTTCCATGGGGTGTCCCGACCGGGGCTTCGAGGAAGATCGGCGGGCAGGCGGCCAGGCGGTTCATCAGGTGGGCGAGGTCCGGCCCCTCGCCGGTGGTGATCAGGGCCATCGCCGGCCCCCCTCTTGGCCTGCGTTACGGCGATCCTTTCGGGCATAGGTCCGGCGCGCGAACGCCCGGGCGAAGTCGATCACCTCTTCCCAGTCACGGACATATTCAATGTCCCAGCCGTCTTTCTTGAGCCGGGCGACGTCCTTGTCCCGATACTTGTTCCGGACGCTGTGCAGGATCAGCGTGCCGCCGCCGCCTGCCCGCGCCAGGGTGGTGCGGGCGACGTCCCAGCCGGTCGGATGGGCGGCGTCGGGCCCTTCGCCTTCCAGATGGCGGAATATGTCGTCGTCGGTCACGATCAGGATGTGGGCGGGCCGTTCGACCCGCCGGCCGGGCGGAAAGGCGGTCATCAGGTGGCGCAGCCCGAAGGCCGACCCGGTGCCCAGATAGTCGGTCAGGGTCGCCATGACCGCCTTGGCATCCGTGATGAAGGCGTCGGTGGAGGAATGCCTGCCGGCCCCGCCATGCTCGCCGGAAAGCGTCACCATCACCCGGGCGCCGACGCGCAAGGCGGACAGTCCCAGGATCGCCCCGCCGATCACCGGGTAGGAG
>CAYPQD010000058.1:2279-15223 GCA_964412785.1 uncultured Hyphomonadaceae bacterium | reverse complement strand
GCGCCTGGTAGATCGGCACGGTGCCGATGGGGACGGGGCTGTTGCGGATGATCCACTCGCGCGTGGTGTGGATGTTGCGCCCGGTGGAAAGATCCATCACCGTGTCGGCGCCCCAGCGGGTCGCCCAGACCATTTTTTCCACTTCCTCCTCGACCGAGGACGTCACCGCGGAATTGCCGATATTGGCGTTGATCTTCACAAGGAAGTTGCGGCCGATGATCATCGGCTCCAGTTCCGGATGGTTGATGTTCGCCGGGATCACGGCGCGGCCGCGGGCGATTTCCGAGCGGACGAATTGCGGCGTGATGAAGGGGGGGATGTCGGCGCCGAAGGGCTCGCCGTCGGCGAGGGCGGATTTGGCGTGGTCGAGCATGGCCTTGCGGCCGAGATTTTCCCGCTCGGCGACGTAGATCATCTCCCTGGTGATGATGCCGGCCACCGCATACTGATACTGGGTGAGCGGTGCTTTTGTTGTCTGCCCGCCCGCTCCGGCTTCGCCTTCGCGATGGGTCGCGCTCAGGGCTGGTGCTCCGCAACCTTTCGGGTCGAAATCGATGGCTTTCAGGGGGCGGTGGCGGATGGGGAATTCGCGCGCCTGCTTTTCGGCGCCGACATTGCCATTGTCCTCGGGGCGAACCTCGCGGCCGTCATATTCTTCGACACCGCCACGCTCCAGCACCCAGGGTGTGCGGTGGCGTGGCAGGCCGGCGTCGGGGTCGATCGTCACGTCGGGGTCGCAATAGGGGCCTGACGTGTCATAGACCGGCACCGGCGGCTCATTGGCGCTGGGGTGCAGGTCAATCTCGCGGCGCGGCACACGCAGGGACGGGTCGGCATCGGGCGCGGTGTAGACCTTGCGGCTGGCCGGCAGCGGGCCGGTGGTGATGGCGGGGAAGGTCTGGCTATCTGGCATCTGGGTCTCCTTGGCATGGAAGACCCGGGAAGGGTGCGCGAGCGGTTCTTGGTCCGTCCCTACGCCGGCCACCCCCGAGTGTTCGAGGATTTCCCGGATCAGGTTCAAAGGGTGCTCGGGGTTGCAGACCCCGATCTCAGCACGTGCACGCGCGCCCCTCGGATTGCTCCACACTAGGGTTTCCGGCACCGATTGGAAAGAGCGGAAGTCTGGCTGCCTGCCGCGTGCTGATCGCCCCGGAGGGAAGTGAGACGGAACCGTGGGCGCCCCGACCGGGCAAGGGAGGACTGACGGGGCGGCCACGCCGCCGCTTGACACGCACGCAAACCACGCGACATCGGCGGCCATGATCATCGCCATCGACGGGACGCTCGCCTCGGGCAAGGGCACGATCGCCCGCCGGATTGCCGGCTGGTACGGCCTGCCGCACATGGACACCGGCCGGCTTTACCGTGCCGCCGGGCTGAAGGCGCTCGCGCAGGGCGTGGCGCTGGATGACGGGCCGGGCGTGGCGGCGCTGGCGGCCGCGCTCGACCTTGATGATGCCGACGAAGGCAGCCTGCGCAGCGAGATGGCGGGCCAGGCGGCAAGCCGGGTCGCCGTCCTGCCTGAGGTGCGCGCGGCGCTGTTTGACCTGCAGCGCGCCTTCGCCAGCCAGCCGGGCGGGGCGGTGCTGGACGGGCGCGATATCGGCACTGTGATTTGCCCTCAGGCGGACGTGAAGCTCTGGGTCGATGCCGATGTGGCGGTGCGTGCGCGGCGCCGTCTGGAGGAGTCCCGGGCCCGCGGAGAGGGGATCACGCTGGCGGAAATGGTCGCGCAATTGCAGGCGCGCGATGCCCGCGACCAGCGCCGGACGGCGGCCCCGGCCATGCGGGCAGCCGACGCCATCTTGATCGACACCACTGATCTGACTATAGAGGCGGCTGTGGATAGAGCGATTGCCGCCATTGAGGCGGGTCGCGCGCGACGAAGAGACGTTGGCCGCCCCTAGGCAGGCACCCGGACAGCGGGGCCGGCCTAAAACCAAAGGGTAGCCGCCACTAACCGATGACGCACGCTCCCGTGCCGTGCCCGGCTCACCAGCCGGAGCGCCCATGCGTGTGTGATCTCCCGAAACCCTGACCGGAGCCCCCATGGACATCCAAGAGTCCCTCAACCCCTCGACCGATGATTTCGCGGCCATGTTCGAGGACAGCCCTGCCGCCGCAGCGATGATCGAAGGCAAGGTCGTCCCGGCGACCATCATCGCCGTGGAGAATGACGCCGTTGTCGTTGATGTCGGCCTGAAAACCGAAGGCCGCGTGCCGCTGAAGGAATTCCTGCTCGACGACGTCAAGCCGGAGCCCGGTGCGATTGTCGAGGTGTTCCTCGACCGCATTGAGAATGCGCTCGGCCAGGCGGTGCTGTCGCGCGAGCGCGCGCGCCGCGAGGAACGCTGGATCAAGCTGGAGGACGCCTTCAACGCCAGCGAGCCGGTCAAGGGTGCGATTGTCGGCCGGGTGAAGGGTGGCTTCACTGTCGATCTCGGCGGCGTCAATGCCTTCCTTCCGGGCTCCCAGGTGGACATCCGCCCGGTGCGCGATGTCGGCCCCCTGATGAACGAGGTGCAGCCCTTCGCGATCCTGAAGATGGACCGCCCGCGCGGTAATGTCGTGGTCTCGCGCCGGGCAGTGCTTGAGGAGAGCCGGGCCGAACAGCGCGCGGAAATCGTCGGCAACATGGGAGAGGGCGATGTCCGCGAGGGCGTGGTGAAGAACATCACCGACTATGGCGCATTCGTCGACCTCGGCGGCATTGACGGCCTGCTGCACGTCACCGACATGAGCTGGAAGCGGATCAACCACCCCAGCCAGGTCGTCAATGTCGGCGACACGGTGAAGGTGCAGATCATCAAGATCAATCCCGATACCCAGCGCATCTCGCTCGGCATGAAACAGCTGGGCTCCGATCCGTGGGAGGATGTGGAGCTGAAATACCCGGTCGGCATACGCCTGGCCGGGCAGATCACCAACATCACCGATTATGGCGCCTTCGTGGAGCTGGAGGATGGCGTCGAAGGCCTGATTCACGTGTCGGAGATGAGCTGGACGAAGAAGAATGTCCATCCCGGCAAGATCGTCTCCACCTCCCAGCAGGTCGATGTGGAGGTGCTCGATGTCGATTCCGAGAAGCGGCGCATCTCGCTCGGCCTGAAGCAGACCCAGGACAATCCCTGGACCAGCTTCCTCGCCGATCACCCGGTCGGCACCGACATCGAGGGCGAGGTGCGCGGCATCACCGAGTTTGGCCTGTTTGTCGGTCTCGGCCCCGACCTCGATGGCATGGTGCACATCAATGACCTTGCCTGGGACAAGTCCGGCGAGGAGGCGATCCAGTCCTTCAACAAGGGCGACATGGTGCGCGCGCGGGTGCTCGATGTCGATGTGGACAAGGAGCGGATCTCGCTCGGCATCAAGCAGCTGCGCGATGACCCGATCGATGCCGGCAGCATGCGCCGCGGGACAATCGTCACCTGTGTCGTCACCGAGGTGGCGTCTGGCGGTATCGAGGTGGAGTTCGGCGAGCCGCCTGTGAGGAGCTTCGTCCGCCGCTCCGACCTGTCGCGCGACCGCTCCGAGCAGCGGCCGGAACGCTTTGCCGTCGGCGACAAGGTCGACGCCAAGGTCATCCAGGTCGACAAGGGCTCGCGCAGGGTCACAGTGTCGATCAAGGCGCTGGAGATTGCCGAGGAGCAGGAGGCGGTGGCCCAGTATGGCTCTGCCGACAGCGGCGCGTCGCTCGGCGACATTCTGGGCGCCGCACTGGCAGGCTCGCAGGGCGACGCCGCCTCGCAGTCCGCAGTCGGCGACACGGCGACCAAGGGCTCCGGGCCGGCCAGCGGCGAGACCGACGGGCGTGGCCGCCTGTCCGGGCCGCAGGGCGAGCCCGACGACCTGCAGCAGCTCAAGGGCGTCGGCAAGGTGCTTGAGGGCAAGCTGCATGACGCCGGCATCTTCCACTACTGGCAGGTTGCGACGCTGACGCCGGAACAGATCGCCGAGCTGGAGGAAGAAATGAGCTTCCCCGGCCGCATTGAGCGCGATGACTGGATCAGCCAGGCGAAGGCGCTGATGGAAGGCTGAGGCCACTCCCCGGGGGTCCGCCCCGGGGCCGGTCCCATGAAAACTCCGACACGTTTGCGGCGGGGGCTTACGCTACCTCCGCAAATGCGTTTAATATCAAGACCATGCTCAGATCAGATCTTGTCGACAAGCTGGCCGCAAAATTCAGCCACCTGCCACCGGAGAAGGTGGCGGACATGGTCTCCGTGATTCTCGACGAGATTGCCGATGCGCTGGCCCGCGGCGACCGGGTGGAGCTGCGCGGTTTCGGTGCCTTTTCGGTACGCCGCCGGGAGGCGCGCGCGGGCCGCAACCCGCGCACCGGCGAGATGGTCGACGTGCCCGCCAAGGCTGTGCCCTTCTTCAAGCCGGGCAAGGAATTGCGCGCGCGCATCAATGACGGAGACGACCCGGAGGCGCGCTGACCCGCGCGCTTGACCCTGCGCCCAAATCCAACACAAGGAAAAAGGCCGGCGCATCTGGACCGGCATTTGGGGCATAATGAGAAGAGGGCGGCGTATGCTGAACGAATTCAGGGAATTTGCAATGAAGGGGAACCTCGTCGACCTGGCGGTGGGGTTCATTCTCGGCGGAGCTTTTGCGACGGTTGTCTCGTCGCTGGTGGCCGATATCATCATGCCGCCGGTCGGCCTGGCACTGGGCGGGGTCGATTTCACACAGCTGGCGGTGGTCCTGAAGCCGGCGGTGCTTGGTGCCGACGGCGCGGTGACGACCGAGGCGGTGGCAATCAAGTACGGCAACTTCATCAACACCGTGATCTCGTTCGCGATCGTTGCACTGGCGATGTTCTACATCGTCAAGGGCATGAATTCGATGAAGAAACAGGCCGAGGAAGCGCCCGAGGAGGCCCCCGAGCCGCCGAAGGAGCAGCGCCTGCTGGAAGAAATTCGTGATCTGTTAGCCAAACAGAGCTAGGATGCGACGCAGTAGAGTACGGGTAGAGTTCTGGAAGGGCGGTCCTGATGGGCCGCCCTTCTTTCGTCGGGCCTGTCAGGCCATGGCGGCAAGGCCTGTGAGAGCGCGGCTCGGCGTCAGGCCAAGTTGGGTAAACGCCTCGACATAACGCGCGGCCGTCAGCTGGCGCCAGGTGTCGAAGGCGACGGCGTCGAACTCGACCGCAGCCAGCGCCTCCGCGAGGGTCGGCGCCGCCTCCACCATAGCGAACGGAATGCAGGGCAGGCGCATGGTCTCTGCCAGTTCGCCAGTTCGCGAGTCATGGGCGATCAGCGCGCCCGGCGTGCCGCTGGCCAGCGCGGCCATGACCCCGTGTATCCGGGTACCGAGGACCGCGTCGCACGCCGACAGTGCGCGAAACCAGGTCTCGGCACTGACAAAGAGGTGCGCACGGGCCTGCATGAACGCCCGGAAAACGTCCATGTGGGTGTCCGGCGCGAGAACAAAGCGCATGTACCGCCAGTCCTCGTCGCTCGCGCTGTCGAACAGGTGCGAACAGACCCTGAGGACGGTCTCGCCGCCCGATTGCTGGACATAGCTGCCGCCACCACGGACCACCCAGTCAAACAGCCGGCGCTCCAGGGCGAGCAAGGCCGGAGTGTCCTTGACCGTGAAGGGCGCGGCCGCGGCAAGTCCCGGGCGTATATCGGGATAGCGCTCGCGCGCGCGCTCGAAGCCGAGGGCGATGTGCGTGCCGAGCGTGGGGTCGGGATTGATCATTGCCGACGGGCAGCCGAGCGCCTCGACATTCTCCAGGCCGAGCTCGTGGCAGACGGTTTCGCTAAAGCCACCGCGCACGGAGATGAAGGCGGCCCGCTCGCGCAGGACGTCAACCAGGCTGTGAAGCGTGGGATGGGCCTTCAGCTCTGCGATGGTGTCGCGCTCCATGCCGAGGGCCGGCGCCTGCGCGCCGAGGCCCAGCACCACCAGCGGCTTCTTCAGGCTGCGCAGGTAGAGCGCAAGGCTCTGCCAGTCTGCATCGCTTCGCAGATGGTTGGCCGCTGGAAACACGAAGACATCGACGTCGAGCCCGTAGGCGTCATTATAGGACATCTCCGACTTGGAGATATGCGCCCGCGGGTTCTCCAGGAGGCAGGTGGCCGCATGCTGGAAGACCAGGTTTCCGGAATTGTCGCCCAGCATGGCGAGCATGGCCGCCTCATCGAACCGGCCTGGATCGCGAATGGCACCGGGCGGGCCGATCACGCCCACGGCGCGAAGGTCGGTCGTCAGCGTGGTGTCGGCCATGGGCGCGTCCTGGATCAGTTGGTGGCGGAAACTCCGCCGTTTTCCGGCGCCAGGCGGGGCAGGGCGAGCGCGGCTTCCACCCCCGCCCAGTCGACCAGCTTGAAATTCTGGTCAACCCCCTTGTCCGGGTTCGCGTCATCCTGGACGACAAGCAGGCCCCGGGGATAGCCCGGCAGAGGCCTGGCGCTGACATCAAGGCCGTCGGTGTGGGTGACGCCGTCAAGCCCGGCGGCCTCATTGGCAATGATACGGAACAGGCCGCGCGGGGCATTGGGCGGCTTCCGGTCGTAAACCACATAGCGGTCGGCGCCCTGGGCGGAGGCGACCAGCCAGCCCTCACCGTCAGAGCCACGCCAGATCGACAGTCCCTCGACGTCCTCGGCGAGGCCATTGCGGTCGGCGATCATGTCCACAGCCTGTGGGCGCGAGGTCTGGCTGGCGGTATCGAGCCGCCAGATGCCGCGCCCCTCCTCGCCGATATAGAGCTGGCCATTGACCTCATCGAAGACGCAGCCCTCAGGCTGGCCGGAAAGGCCGACACTGCGCAGCAGCGAGCCGACCACCTCGCCATCGGCCAGCTCAATGATCCAGACCTGCACAGTGCCATCCTTGTAGGTCACGCCGACGAGGGCGCCGGCGCGGGTCTCGGCGAGGCAGATGCCATAGGGCTCGGCCTTGCCGGTCGGCAGGTCGGAGATGTGGGCAACGCGGCCATCGGTCCTGGCAATGGTAAAGACGCTGACCGCGTTGATCCCGTCATGGCTGGCGACCGCGAGGTCGACGCGTTTGCCGTCGCCGCTCTCGCCCTGGCGCAGGTCGACATTGTTAAGCGGACCGACTGGCAGCACCTGCAGCTCGCGCCCGTCGAGGGCGTAGACGTGCAGCCCCTCATCCTTGTTGGTGGCGAGGATCCGCGAGGCAGCGGGATCGCTGGGGTGCACCCAGATCGCCGGGTCATCGGCGCGGTCACCCTCGCCGGCCATGGGAACGGTTTCGGCGGCTGGCATCACCATGGCGACGTCAAGGCCGGCATCGCGCGAGCTGGCGCAGGCTGCGAGGAGTGCGAGCAGGATCAGGGATGCGAGGCCGGTTGTCAGGCGCATGGGATAAGGGCTCCGGGCGTTTTCGGGGTCGTGCAAGCGTTTAGCCCGGCAAGGTGGGATGCGTCGAGACGGCCGCGGCGAATTTCCGTCATGGCATGCCGGCGGACAGACTTTCGAGCCCCGCGGCCTGTCGCAAAACTGCAATGGGTCAGTGCTAGCGCTTTGCAGTCATACTGCAGAGGGGAATCGAGCATGACGAAGACACTAGACCGCCTGGTCATACTGGCCGGGATGTGCCTGAGCCTCGGGATAACGCCCGCACTGGCCCAGCAGACCACCACGCCGCCTGAAACCGCAGGCGAAGACCCGATCCTGCGCGCAGACGAGGTCGTGGTCCAGGGCTCGATCGGCTATCGCAACCGCACCGACGAGACCGTCCAGACGCTCGAATACGGACAGGACTACTTCCAGCGCTTCGAGCCGCTGACCGCCGGCGATGCGCTCAAGCGCGTGCCTTCGGTGACCTTCCTGTCCGACGTGATCGAGAGCGACGGCGCCCGCCTTCGCGGCCTCGATCCGGGCTACACGCAGATCCTGATCGATGGCGAAAAGGTTCCCGGCTCCAATGCGGACCGGTCCTTCTTTCTCGACCGGGTACCGGCGGAGCTGATCGACCGGGTCGAAATCGTGCGCTCGTCCTCGGCGCGGCGATCCGGCGACGCTGTCGCCGGCACGCTGAACATCGTGCTGCGCGACGCCTACGAGCTCGACGGCGGCTATGTGCGCATCGGCGCGCTGCGGTTCGATGATGGCGAGTTCAAGGAGAGCCTTGGCGCGGTCTATGGCGGTGAAGTGGGTGGCGGCCGGCTGCTCATCGGCGGCAACCTGCAGGGCCGCTACAACCCAAAGATCAAGAAGTCCCTGCGATATGGCGACAGCCCGGAAAACAATCCGGCCTTCCGCACCGAGGAGTTCGACGACCGCGAGTACCAGACCGATACCCGTGACGGCACCGATTACTCGCTGAACGGCTCCTATATCCTCGATCTGTCGCAGGACCTGGAGCTGTCAGCAGATGGGGTCTATGTGAAGACCGAGCGCACCGAGACAGAGCGCTCGCTGGAGTATGAAGACCCGACGGCGATCGATGGCCCGCTGTCGGGCGGCGGCTCGCTGGCCTCCGACGAAGCCGAATTCGAGGACATCGAGCAGGACAGCTACTCCTTCCGCGTAAAGCTTGAGAATGACGGCCCGTTCGGCAAGACCAAGGCGAAACTGAGCTTCTCCAGCTTCGAGGAGAGCAATGCAAGTCTCGCCGAGGAGGTCGGGTTCGACGAGGAGGATCCGGCGGAATGGGAAGGCGAATTGGAGCAGACCGACATCACCGATGAGGAATTCGGCCTCGAACTCGCCCACAGGTTCGATGTCGATCGCGACACCGGGTTCGAAGTCGGCCTGTTCTGGCAGTCCAAGGAGCGTGATACCAGCATCCTGGCGGCGGATGATGATTACGAGTTCGCCGACGGTTTTGCCAGCTATGACCAGTTCTCCGACAAGCCGCAGGATTTCCGCATCGAGCTGGGTGACCTCGAGCCGGTCGACGGTGGCCTGAGTGTGATCGAGGAAGACCGGTTCGACGTGTTCGGCCTGCTGGAAGGCGAGAAGGGCGGCGTCGCCTGGGAGGTCGGCCTGCGCTATGAATCCACGGAGGTCACCATAGAGGACGGCACGGTCTCCGGCTCGCTTGCCACCACCAGCCAGGAGTTCGACTTCCTGCTGCCGTCGGCGTCGGCGCGCATCGACCTCACCGCGGTGGACCGCGTCACCCTGTCGGGTGCGCGCACGGTGCGCCGTCCGCGCTTCGATTTCATCACGCCCGTCTATCTGGAGGAGGAATTCGGCGACGAGGATTTCCTCGGCAATCCGAACCTTCGGCCGGAGGTGTCGATCGGCTTTGATCTCGGCTATGAGCGGCGGATCGGACGGTCAGGGATTTTCGGTGTCAATGTCTTCTATCGCGACATTGAGGACCTCGTCGAATTGCAGGCCACCGGCCAGCGCCGCGAGGATGATGGCGATTTCTTCGAGATCTTCCAGCCGCGCAACACCGGCGACGGGACCGTTTACGGCATAGAATTCGACCTCTCCACGCCGCTGTCCATGTTCGGCCTCGACGATACCGGTGTGTTTGCGAACTACTCCCTGCTGGAGAGCGAGATCGAGGACGTGCTCGGAGAGCGGACATTCAATGGCCAGTCCGACTATGTCTACAATTTCGGCTTCATCCAGGACCTGCCGGCCCAGCAGGTCGCCTTCGGGGCGACCTATCGCAAGCAGGGCGACGCGCTCGACCGCTTCGTCTCAGAGGAGGTGACAACCTCCTACGGGGCCGATCTTGAGGTGTTCGTCGAGAAGAGTTTTGGCGAGCGCTTCACCATCCGGGCGGTGGGCCAGAACCTCCTGAATGCTTCCAAGGATGAGGTGTTCAACAAGTTTGACACGCTGCAGGACCAGATCGACCGCGACTTCGACGAGTATGAGCTTGAGACCGAGGAAGCCGGTCCGGTCTTCCAAATTGTTGCGCGCCTCGCCTTCTGATCGCGCACGGGCAGCCTCACGCCATGCTGGCGGCCCCCGGATCGCTCCGGGGGCCGTTTCCTTTCGGGGCCGGCTCATACCAGTGTGCGCAGATGAGGGTACATCTGCGTATTCGGCGCATCAGCGCCGACGCACAGTCGCGCTTGCCCTGCACTGCACGGGATCGGTTTCGGGTCCAAGCAGCTTGGTATCAGTAATCGTAGGTTTCCAGCCGATCCAGCGTGATCGTGTAGGCCGCATCGGCGAGGTCTGATTCCTGGGTCTGCGTGTTCAGGGTGCCCTCCACCCAGACCGCCTGGGCGAGATCCCGCAGCGCGATCGGCTCGCTGGCGATGATGAACAGCGTCTGGTTCGGCGGCGGTGGCGGCGCGTGGATGCAGGCGCCGAAATAGGGAACGAGTAGGAACTCGGTGATCTTCGCGTCGGCGCCATACTCGAAGGGCACGGTATAGCCCGGTATGCGCACCCTCTGGCCATTGAGCTCCGCTACGGTGTTGAAGGTTCCGATCTGGATCATCTGGTCAGCGGCCGAGCCTTCCGCGACCGGTGCGCCGGAATAGAGCGTGGCCATCTGCTGCTGATACAGGGCGGCAAGGCGTTCCTCCTCGCCTTCGGGCATCAGCTCTTCCCAGCCAAGTTCGCGGATGCCGCGCGAGTCCAGCCTTGCCTTGCGCTCAGCCTCGCGGGCGGCCGCGGCGGCTATGCCGCTGTCCCTGATGCGGTCGCCGACCTGCGGGCCATCCCCTGACGGGGTGTCCGGGCCCGGCGCGGGCGCTGCCGACCCGCCGCTGCCCGATGCCGCCGGAGTGGCGTCGGCAATGATAATGGGCACGTCCGCTGCGGTCTCAGGGGCGGTCTCGCGCGAGCATGCGGGGATGACGAGCGCGGCAGCGGCGAGGGCGATCAGGGAGGGCCGTGTCATACCGCCAAGATAATCGTCTTCGCCCTCTGCGCCAGACCCGGACGGTGGGATTTACAACAGCTTCTCCGGATCGGTGAGGATTCGCGCGAGCAGGTAGGCCCGGGTGTCCTCGATCGGTTCGAGCCTGCCGAAAGCGAATGCCGACCGATCAATCACGATGTCGCCGGGGCGAAGGGCACGCGACAGCTCCAGCCCCTCCAGCGCGCGCGCGCGAGACAGCGCGACATAAGCCTGGCCATGGGCAAACAGCCCGCGGTCGAGGTCGAGATAGACCTTGTCGAGGGTGAGCCCCTGCGCCTTGTGGATGGTCACCGCATAGGCAAGGCGCAGCGGCACCTGCCGGAAAGTGCCGACCACATTGCGCTTCACCTTGTCGCTGCCGGCGTCCACGTCATACCGGTATTTCTCCCAGGCCACCGCCTCGATCTCATGGGCGCGCCCGTCGAGCGAGACAATCACGCCGCGCTCGGTGAAGCCCTCCACCTGGCCGATCGAGCCATTGACCCAGCGCCCTTCCGGATCGTTGCGGATCAGCATGATGCGGGCCCCTTCCTTGAGGACGAGATCGGCATCGGTCGGATAGCTCGCCTCGTCGAACTGGCCATCGACCTTCGCCTCGAAGGTGCGCTGGCGGGTGACGAGTTCCCCCAGCCGGGCGTCGTTGATCCGGTTGGCCTTGGCGTTATTGGGGGTAAGGACGATGTGGGTCTCGCTCGCTTCGATGGCGCTGCGGCCGGTAACGCGCGAGGCGATCAGCGCCGCGTCTGGCAGCGTCAGCCGGCCCTGGCGCAGGGCGCCCAGCAGGGCAAGGAATTTCGGGTCCGACTGGCGGAAGACGTGCTTCAGCGCCAGCAGGGTGAAGTCGCCCTCGCGAAAGCCGGGCGCTGAGAAGAAATAGGCGCCACCATAGCGCTGGCGCAGGATATCGGCCTCCTCGCCGCGCACCACCGGCGGCAGCTGGTGCAGGTCACCGGACAGGATGATGCGCACGCCGCCGAAGGGGCGCTTCGAGCCACGGTTGAGTTTCAGCGACCGGTCGACAGCATCCAGCATGTCGGCGCGAACCATCGAGACCTCGTCGATGATCACCGTCTCCAGGGCCTTGACCAGGCGAACATTGCGCAGGCGGCGGACATCGCCGGGTTCGATCAGGCGCGGTGGCAGCTTGAAGAAGGAATGCAGGGTCTGGCCGCCCGCGTTCATCGCCGCGACACCGGTTGGTGCGAGAACCACGGTGCGCTCACCCGCTTCGGCGAGCACGCGGCGCAGGAGCGTCGTCTTGCCGGTGCCAGCGCGGCCGGTCAGGAAGAGGTTTCCCAGCCCACCCTCGCCGGAGGTCGCCCAGCGTTCCGGTACTGAATAGACGGACTGCGGTGTGGTCTCGGCCATGGCCGGACAGTGCCGAAGATCGGTGCAGAAGCACAAGTCCGCATTAATCCTTCCCTCTTAGGTTGCGCCAAGGGAACGAATGATTTTAACGGGAGTGAATAAGGTGACAGGCAGTCGGGGCATTCCCGGGGGATACACCGAGGGCGGCCCTTCCGCGCGCGACGGGCGGCCGTCGGCGGCTGCGCTCGGCGTTCTTGCGGCAACGCTGGTGATCGTTCTGGCCGGTGTGCGCGTGTGCAGCGGATCGCGATCCGTAGGCGGTGATGACCCCGTCAGGCCAGCCGGAGGCGCGAGCGGGGGGCTGTTGCCACCGCCGGCGCGGGTTGCCCGGGCGGCCGCGCCCGAACCCGTCGCTGCCGATGGCGGGCCGCAGATCGCCCGATCCCTGCCGGAGCGTGTCCCTGCCGGAACGCCGCCCTTCAGGGCGGACACGGACGCGACATCGGACGGGGGTGGGGCACCGCTGCCAACCGAAGCGCAGCCGGCCCCCGATCCTCATCCCGACGAGCCGGCGCCGCCTGAAGCGCCCGGGGATGGCGAAAGCCGACAGCCGGCGGGTGACAGCATCGGCGAAGCCACGCGCAAGGCGGGCGAGCCCGTCCAGAGGAACACACACGACCTCGATGACACCGACGCGTCCGCCAGCGCCAACGAAACGGGCCACAAGAGGGCTGCTGACGATGCCGGCACGGCCGAAGCGCGCGCCGGGGCTGCGGACCAGCCGCATCAGGACGATGCCGGCGCCGCGCTGT
>CAYPQD010000058.1:0-2179 GCA_964412785.1 uncultured Hyphomonadaceae bacterium | reverse complement strand
GCCGCGCTGTTCTGCCAGCGCTTCAACGAGCGCGGCGGATCGTGCTTCGTCACCCGGCGCTAAGCTGTTAAGGGCATCGCATGGCCCTTCCGCCCGACCAGATCGAGCGCCACCGTCGCCACCTTCTCCTTAGGGAAATCGGCGGGCCTGGCGTGCAGGCGCTGCGCGCGGCCTCGGTGACGATTGTCGGCTGCGGGGCGCTTGGCGGGCCGGCCGCGCTCTACCTTGCCGCGGCCGGGGTCGGCCGGCTGACCCTGGTCGATGACGACCGGGTGGAGCGCTCCAACCTTCAGCGCCAGGTGCAGTTTGCCGACGCTGATATCGGCGCGCCCAAGGCCTTGACACTGGCCGGGCGCTGCCGCGCCATCGATCCGACGCTGGATGTGGTGGCCCTTAGCACACGGTTCGAGGCTGGCCTGCCACTGCCCGGCGACCTGCTGGTCGATGCGACCGACAATTTCCCGGCCCGCCACGCCCTCAATCGCCTTGCCCATGACAGCGGCCGGGCGCTGGTGTCCGGCGCCGCAGAGCGCTGGCACGGGCAGGTCAGCGTGTATGCGTCGGGGGTCAGGCAGGGGGCGCCCTGCCTTGCCTGCCTCATGCCCGAGGCGCCTGAAGGGGGCGGGCATTGCGACACCGAGGGTGTCGTCGGTGCGGTGACCGGCATGGTCGGCGCGCTGATGGCGCTTGAGGCTGTGAAGCTGGTGACAGGGGCCGGCACGCCGCTGGTCGGCCGGTTGCTCCTGATCGACGGGCTCGCCGGGACGACGCGGAGTGTGGCATTCCGGCCAGACCCGGCCTGTCAAGTCTGCGGTTTGTAAATCTTTCCTTTGACTCCCGCGCGACAAGCCGGTTTTACCCTGCGTGACACTCTCGTGACAGCGGCAGAATGGCCGCGGCGGGGCCCGGCGAAGCGGGGGGTTAGAGCGTATGATCAGGCGGTTCCTGGCAGTCCTGCTGACCGTCATCGCAATCCTCGCGGCCGGATGGCTGGCACTTCGCCGTCCGGATATTCCCTATGATGCGCTGGAGGCGGCCTATTCGGTGGAGGGCTCACAGTTTCTGACGCTGCGCAGCGGCGCCAGGGTGCACATGGTCGATGAGGGTCCGGAAGGGGCACCGACACTGCTGCTCATCCACGGATTTTCCGCGTCACTGCACACCTGGGAGGCGTGGGCCTCCATGCTTTCGGAAGACTACCGCGTCGTGCGGATCGACCTTCCCGGCCATGGCCTGACACGCGGTGTGCCGCTGTCGAACATCACTGTCGATGGGTTCGTGGCCCTCGTGGACGAACTTGTCGACACGATGGCGCTTGAGGACGTGGTGGTGATCGGCAGCTCCATGGGCGGGCATGTCGCCTGGCGCTATGCCCTGGAGCATCCGGGCGATGTCGACGGGCTGGTTCTGGTCGCTGCGGCAGGCTGGCCTCACCTGGACGGCGACAACCCGCCGCTGATCTTCTCGTTGATGCGGCATGCGATGGTGCGCAGGTTAATCCGCGATCTCGACATGTCGGCGATGATCCGATCCGGCCTTGAGGATTCCGTCGCCGATCCGGGGCTCGTCACCGATGCGATGGTGGAGCGATATGTCGCGCTGTCGCGCGCGCCGGGCAACCGCGACGCACTTCTGCAACTGATCGCGCTTACCGATGACGGCGCGGCGGCAACACCGGAGCTGATGGCGCGGATTGCCGTCCCGACGCTGGTGATGCATGGCGAGAGGGACGGGCTGATCCCGGTCTTGGCAGGGCGGCGCTTTGCCGACACGATTGGCGATGCGGCACTGGTCATTTATGACGATCTTGGTCACCTTCCGCAGGAGGAAGCGCCGGCCCGCAGCGTCACCGACCTGCGCAATTTCCTGGAAACCCGCCTCGAAGCCCTGCACGCCAGCCCCCGCGAGGAAGCCGCACTCGGCGCCGACAGCAGCCAGAACCCATGATCCCAGCCTGCGCGGATGCCGACCGGCATCAGACGGCGGGGCGGGCGAGTGGGGTATGGCCACACGGATGAGCTCCGAAGCGCCAACCGGACGGAAAGACACTTGATACCAAGCGGCATGGATCGGAACCGATCCGTGCAGTGCAGGCAAAGCGCGACTGCGCGTCGGCGCTCATGCGCCGTGGCCGCGGATGAGTCTTCATCCGCGCATAGTGGTATGAGCGCGCAAGAGG
>CAYPQD010000057.1:3181-15591 GCA_964412785.1 uncultured Hyphomonadaceae bacterium | reverse complement strand
CACTTGGCCGCTTGGATTTTTCGTCAGGGCTAGGAGCGTAAAGTCCGGCGATGCGGGCATCGTCGGACCTTTGCGCGACGACGATCCTGGCGGAAAAGACGAGTGGCCGATCGATAACTCCCGCAGCAGATTTTTATATTGAAAACGTTTTTTCCGTTCGACGCTGGGGTGCCTTTTGCGCTCTGACAGCGTCGCAATCCTCCCAGCATGCTCGCATGCTGGTCCGGTATGCTCCTCGCCAGAACACAAAATTCACCCCGCCAAGTGATGCAATTTGATCGGAAACCGCCCTAAGGCGCTACGGCCCGCTCCACCGCCTCACGCACCAGCACCAGACGGTCATTGCCGAAATACATGTCCTCGCCGACGAACCATGTCGGCGAACCGAAGGCGCCGCGCGCCACCGCCTCGTCGGTCAGAGCCTTCAGTCCGGCCTTGATTTCCGGCTGTACGATCCCGGCAAGCACCCGCTCGGCCGCAATGCCGGCCGCGGCGCAGATGTCGGCAATCACATCGTCGCGACTGATGTCGCGGTCGTCGCGCCAATAGGCTTCGAAGGTTGCGCGGGCGAAATCGACCAGCTTGCCCTCCGGCTTGAGAAGCAGGCAGGCGCGCATTGCCTTGACGCTGTTCACCGGAAAGACACTCGGTGGCATGTTGATGGTGAGCCCGGCGCGCCGCGTCCAGTCCTTCAGGTCCTTGGCATGGTATCGCGCCTTCGGGTTCGGCCCGGCCGCGCGGGCCTCATAGACGCTCGGGTTCACCGTGTTGAAGATCCCACCCACCAGGATCGGCTTCCAGTCGATCCCAACGCCGATCTCCTGAGCGAGGATCAGCGCGTTGTGGAAGCCGAGATAGGTCCACGGGCTGGAGCAGTCGAAATACGCCTCGATCATCGGATAACCTCCCGGCCGCAGGGTTCGGAACAAATCACGAAAACGCAAGCTGGCATTAACCCTGCCCCCTGTTAGGGTGCGCCGATGAGCGGCGCGATTCGCATTCTTGGCATCGATCCGGGCCTGCGCGCCACCGGCTGGGGCGTGATCGGCCTTGATGGCGCCCGCCTCACCCATGTGGCCCATGGCGTTATCCGTGTCGACCCGGCCGCCAGCCTCGCCGCCCGCCTTGGCGGGATCTTCTCCGAAGTGCTGGCGCTGGCCGCGACCCACACCCCCGATGCAGCGGCGGTGGAGGAAACCCTCGTCAATGCCGGCCCCCGCTCGGCGCTGAAGCTCGGCCAGGCTCGCGGTGCGGCCATGGCCGCGCTCGCCCGCGCCGGCCTGCCGGTCAGCGAATACGCCCCGCGCCGCATCAAGCAGACCGTTGTGGGCACCGGCGCAGCGGAGAAGGAGCAGGTCGCCTTCATGGTCGCCCGGCTCCTCCCGAGGGCCGGAAAGCTGACCTCCGACTCGGCTGACGCGCTCGCCTGTGCCATATGCTGCGCTCACCACCTGCCGGCGGAACGCCGCGCGCGGGGCATAGCATGACCGGCCCGCCGGAGTGCGGGAACCAGCCCGCGCTATCCCCCCTGAACGGGGATCGGTTAGACTGGAGCCTGCCCGCTGCGAGCCCCGCGCCATGATCATCGGACGCCTCACCGGAGAGATCGCCGCCACCGGCGCCGATACCGTGCTGATCGATGTCGGCGGGGTCGGCTATGTGGCGCTGGCCGGGGCCCGCCTTCTGGCCCGCCTTACCCCCGGAGAACGGGCGACGCTTCACATCGAGACCCGGGTCACCGAAGCATCGATCACCCTCTACGCGTTCGAGAATGACGAGGCGCGCGCATGGTTCGCGCGGCTGCAAGACGTGCCCGGTGTCGGTGGCAAGGCCGCGCTGGCGCTGATGGATGCGCTGACGCCAGCTGAGTTGATGGATGCGATCGCGCTCGGCGACGCCACGGCGATCACGCGGGCGAAGGGCGTCGGCAAGAAGCTCGCGGAACGAATTGTCGGCGAACTGACCGGCAAGCCGCCGCCGCCCGTCCGCTTCGGGGCGCGCCTTGCCGCTGACGGCGCCGCGCCGCAGCCGGCTGCCCCGTCGCCTGCCAGCGGCGCGCGGGCCGACGCCATCGCCGCCCTTACCGGCCTCGGTTACAGCCCGACCGATGCCGCACGCGCCGTGGCCGCAGCCGCCCGCGGTGAGGGCGGGCAGGATACCGCCAGCCTGATCCGGGCGGCGCTGCGGGAGCTAGCCCCATGAGCCGCGATGGCGCCGTCACGGACCCGGAAGCGCAGATCGGCGAAGCGCTTGACCGGGCGCTGAGGCCGCAGACCTTTGAAGACTATGTCGGCCAGGCGCATGCCAAGGCCAATCTGAAGGTGTATGTGGAGGCTGCCCGCGGGCGCGCCGAGGCGCTCGACCATGTCCTCCTGTTCGGCCCGCCGGGCCTTGGCAAGACCACCCTTGCCCAGATCCTCGCCCGCGAAATGGGCGTCGGCTTCCGCGCCACGTCCGGCCCGGTGATCGCCCGGGCGGGCGACCTCGTCGCCATCCTCACCAACCTTGAGGCCAACGACCTCCTGTTCATCGACGAGATCCACCGCCTGCCGGCCGTGGTGGAGGAGGTGCTCTACCCGGCAATGGAGGATTATGCCGTCGATATCGTCATCGGCGAGGGACCGTCGGCGCGCGCGGTCCGGCTCGACCTGCAGCCCTTCACCCTGGTCGGCGCGACCACCCGGGCCGGCCTGCTGGCGACGCCGCTGCGCGACCGGTTCGGTATTCCCGTGCGGCTCGAATTCTACGAGCCGGAGGAGCTCTCGCGCATCGTCCGCGCCGCCGCCCGCAAGCTCGGCGCACCGATTACGCCCGACGGCGCCGTCGAGATCGCCCGGCGCGCGCGCGGCACGCCGCGGATCGCCCTGCGCCTGCTGCGCCGGGTCCGTGACTTTGCCGAAGCGGAGGGCTCCGACATCACCGAGGCTGCCGCCGCCCGCGCGCTCGCCCGGCTGGAGGTCGACGAGGAGGGCCTCGACGCCCTCGACCGGCGCTATCTCCACGCCCTGGTGCGCACTTATGCCGGCGGGCCGGTTGGCGTCGACACCCTCGCTGCAGCCCTGTCGGAGGCGCGCGATGCGGTCGAGGAGGTGATCGAGCCCTTCCTCATGCAGAAGGGCTATGTCGCACGCACCCCTCGCGGACGCGTCGCCGCCCCGCTCGCCTATGCCCGGCTCGGCCTGCCGGCGCCGCACATCCCGCCCCAGCCCGGCCTCTTCGAGGACTGATACCCGTGTGCGCGGATACCCGTCAGGCCGCCTCCTTCGCCAGGTTGCGCAGCACATAGTGAAGGATCCCGCCATTGCGGAAATAGTCGAGCTCGTTCTCGGTATCGATGCGCACGATCGTCTGCGCGGTCACCCTGGCGCCGTCGGCGCGGATGATCTCAACGCTGACCTCCTGGCGCGGGCGGATGGCGTTGACGCCCTCGATGGTGACCGTCTCGTCGCCCGTCAGCTCCAGGCCCTGCCAGGTCACGCCGGGCCCGAACTGCAGCGGCAGGACGCCCATGCCGATCAGATTGGAGCGGTGGATACGCTCAAACGACCCGGCGATTACTGCCCGCACACCGAGCAGGATCGTGCCCTTCGCCGCCCAGTCGCGCGAGGAGCCGGTCCCATACTGCTCGCCGGCGAACACCACCAGCGGCACGCCCTCCGCCTTGTAGCGCATCGCCGCGTCATAGATGTCCATCTGCTCGCCGGAGGGATGGTGGATCGTCACCCCGCCCTCGACGCCGGGCACCATCTGGTTCCTGATGCGGATATTGGCGAAGGTGCCGCGCATCATCACCTCATGATTGCCGCGCCTGGAGCCATAGGAGTTGAAATCCACCACATCGACGCCGTGTTCGCGCAGATAGCGCCCGGCCGGGCTGGCGGCCTTGATCGCTCCGGCCGGCGAGATGTGGTCGGTGGTGATGGAATCGGCAAACAGGCCGAGGACGCGCGCCCTGCGGATATCCGAAGGCGGCGCGGCGGTCGGCCCCATGCCCGCGAAATAGGGCGGGTTCTGGACATAGGTGGACTGCGCCGGCCAGTCATAGGTCTTGCCGCCGGTGACCGAGATCGCCTGCCAGCGCTGGTCGCCCTTGAAGACGTCGCCATAGCGGCGCTCGAACATCTCAGGCGTCACCGAGGCGCGCATCACCTCCGCGATCTCCTGCGAGGACGGCCAGATATCCTTCAGGTAGACCAGATTGCCAGCCGCGTCGGCACCCAGCGGGTCAGTCGCAAGATTGACATGCATCGAACCGGCGATGGCGTAGGCGACCACCAGAGGCGGCGAGGCGAGATAATTGGCGCGCACGTCCTGGCTGATCCGGCCCTCGAAATTGCGGTTGCCGGAGAGCACCGAGGCGACCACCAGGTCGTTCTCGTTGACCGCCCTGGAGATAGCCGGCGGCAGCGGGCCGGAATTGCCGATGCAGGTGGTGCAGCCATAGCCCACCAGGTTGAAGCCCAGTGCGTCGAGATCGTCCGACACGCCAGCCCGGTCGAGATAGTCGGTGACCACCTGCGAGCCCGGCGCCAGCGAGGTCTTCACCCAGGGCTTCACCGAAAGCCCCTTCATGCGGGCATTGCGCGCGAGCAGGCCGGCGGCCAGCATCACGCTCGGATTGGAGGTATTGGTGCAGGAGGTGATCGCGGCAATCACCACCGCGCCGTCATGCAGCTGGAAGTCATGGCCATCGACGGCGTATTCGGCAACACCCGCCGGCGCCATGCCCGTGTTGACGTTCGCCGCCCCCTCCTCGACGAAGCGGCTTTCCGCGGCCGAGCCGGGCACCATGGAAGGTACCGTGCGGCCGCCGCGGATCTCATGCAGCGCGTCGCGGAAGGCCGTGTCGGCGACATTGAGCAGCACGCGGTCCTGCGGGCGTTTCGGTCCAGCGAGCGAGGGCTTCACGCTGTCCAGGTCGAGCGCGAGCGTGTCGGTGAAGACCGGGTCGGCCATGTCCGGCGCCCAATAACCCTGTGCCTTCGCATAGGCCTCCACCAATGCCACCCGGTCCGGCTCGCGGCCGGTGTCGCGCAGATAGGTCAGCGTCTCGTTATCGACCGGGAAGAAGCCGCAAGTGGCGCCATATTCCGGGGCCATGTTGGAGATCGTCGCCTGGTCCTCGAGGGTCAGGCTGGCGAGGCCCTCGCCATAGAACTCCACGAATTTTCCGACGACGCCCTTCTGGCGCAGCATCTCCACCACGGTCAGCACCAGGTCGGTGGCGGTGGCGCCCTCCGGCAGCTTGCCGGTCAGGCGGAAGCCGATCACCTCCGGGATCAGCATGGACACAGGCTGGCCGAGCATCGCCGCCTCCGCCTCGATACCGCCAACGCCCCAACCCAGCACGGAAAGCCCGTTGATCATGGTGGTATGGCTGTCGGTGCCGACGCAGGTGTCGGGATAGGCCAGCGTCTCGCCCGCCTCCTCGCACGTCCACACCGTCTGGGCGAGGTATTCCAGGTTGACCTGGTGGCAGATACCCGTGCCCGGGGGCACCACGCGGAAGTTGCGGAACGCGCCCGAGCCCCAACGAAGGAACTCGTAACGCTCGCCATTGCGCACGTATTCCATCTCCACATTCTTCTCAAAGCTGTCCGGACCGGCGAAATGGTCGACCATGACGGAGTGGTCGATGACGAGGTCGACCGGCACTTGCGGGTTGATCGCGTCCGCCGCCCCGCCCAGCCTGGCTGCAGCGTCGCGCATCGCCGCCAGGTCGACGACCGCCGGCACGCCGGTGAAATCCTGCATCAGCACCCGCGCCGGCCGGTAGGCGATCTCGTGCTGGGCAGAGCCCGTGTCGGTCAGCCAGGCGGCCATCGCCTCGATGTCGGCCTTCGTCACCGACTTGCCGTCCTCATGGCGCAGGAGGTTCTCAAGCAGCACCTTCAGCGAGGCCGGAAGCCGCGACACATCGCCGAGGCCGTTTTCACCGGCCGCCTGCAGCGAGTAATAGGTATAGGTCCGCGCACCAAGCGTGAGGGTGCGGCGGGCGTTGAAGCTGTCGAGAGACGGCATGGGAGGCTCCTCGCATGTTGACGTGGACGAGACCGCAGGCTGCGGCAAATATCTGCGCGAGTGATACGGCGCCCGGGCGGGCGGTGCAATCGCGCGCAGGGCCTGCTTTCGTCGCAGGGCGGCGCGCGTGAGCCTGGTCACGGTGACCGGGCTTGGCGCCCTGCGCGGCGAGCGGCTGCTGTTCCGCGACCTCGCCTTTTCCGTCGCGCCCGGCGAGGCGCTGGTCCTGCGCGGCCCCAATGGCGCCGGCAAGACGACACTCCTGCGCATCCTCGCCGGCCTGACCCGCGCCGATGCCGGCATGGTGCAGTGCCCGGCCGCCAGCCATTGGGTCGGCCATCGCGAGGGCCTGAAGCCGCACGAGACCCCGCGCCGGCACCTCGCCCTGTGGGCCAGCGCCTGGGGCGCGCCGGCGGCACGGATTGCCGAGCTGCTCGACCGGTTCGGCCTGGCGCGACCGGCCGACGTGCCCGCGCGGCTGCTCTCGGCCGGACAGAGGCGGCGCGCGGCGCTTGCCCGGCTCGGCCTGACGGAGCGCCCCCTCTGGCTTCTGGACGAGCCCTTCTCCGCCCTCGACACCGGCGGACGGGCCCTCGTGGAAGGCCTGATCGGCGACCACCGGGCAAGGGGCGGCGCGGTCATCGCCGCAATCCATGGCGAGGCCGGCTTTGCGGCAAGCCGGCAGGTGCAGCTGTGAGCGACCGGCGGGATGGCGGGGCGCAGCGCCTCTGGATCGAGATCGCGCTGCTGCACGCCATTGGCCTGCCGCTGGCGCTCGGCCTTGGATATCTTGTCTTTCGCAGCGCCGGACCGATGGCCGGCGCGGCGGCCAGTGTTGCCCTGACCCTCGCGGTGGTCGCGCTCGGCATTGCGCACCTGGTGCGGCGGATTGCGAAATGAGCGCGGGGGTGTTCCGATTGTCATCCCGGCCGGAGTGCGCAGCGCGGTTGTCATCCCGGACAGCGCGCAGCGCTGATCCGGGACCCAGCTGCAGTCGGCGGACCTGGGTCCCGGCTCTCCGCGCTGCACGCTTCGGCCCGGATGAAAGTCGCCGCGCACAGAGCCGCGCACAGAGGAGCGCAGCAGCATGAGCAGGCCCGCGCCCATCCGAGCGGCGTTCCGCCAGGCCCTGGGAGAGGCCTGGGCCGGCGGGGCGGGCGCATTGCTGCCGGTTGGCTTCTTCGCCGGCGCGGCGATGCTGGTGCCCTTCGGCGTCGGCCATGAAGCCAGCCAGCTGCGGGCGATCGGCCCCGGCATTCTCTGGGTGACGCTGGCGCTTGCCTCGCTGGTGACGATGGAGCGCCTGTTCCAGTCCGACCTGGAGGACGGCACGCTGGATCTCTGGATCCGCGCCGAGGCGCCGCTGTCGGCGATTGCCGCGGCGAAGACGCTCGCGCACTGGATTGCCGCCGGCCTGCCGCTCGCCCTGATCACGCCCTTGCCCGGGCTGATGCTGCAGGTGGAACCGGCCCGCCTGGTGCCGGCGGCTCTGGCCTATGGGATTGGCGGGCTGGCCTTCTTCTTCTGGGGCGGGGTCGGCGCGGCGCTGACCGCGACGGTGCGCCGCGGCGGCCTGCTGATCGCGCTGATCGCTCTGCCGCTGTACGTCCCGACGGCGATCTTCGGGGCGATGACGCTCGGCAGCGACGGCCTCGCGGCGAACGCGCTGTTTCTTGCCGCGAGCACCCTGTTCGCGCTTTCTGCCGCGCCGTTTGCGATGGCGGCAGCGCTGCGCTTGGCTGCGGACTAGAGGGGGGCTATCTGAAACGCCATGATCGCCACATTCGCCAACCCGCACCGTTTCATGGCCACAAGCCGCTGGCTGGAGCCGGCCGCCTACCTCCTCGGCGGTGCCCTGATCGCGTGGGCGCTCCATCAGGGCCTCTGGATTGTCCCGGCGGAACGCTATCAGGGCGACAGTGCGCGGATCATGTTCGTGCACGTCCCGGCAGCCTGGCTCGGCATGGGGCTTTATGCCGGCATGGCGTTGGCAAGCTTTGTCTGGTTCGTCTGGCGTCACGAGCTTGCCGACATTGCCGCCAAGTCGCTCGCCCCGGTCGGCGCCGCCTTCACCGCCGTCTGCCTGATGACCGGCTCGGTCTGGGGCAAGCCGACCTGGGGCACGTGGTGGCAGTGGGACGACGCCCGCATGACCTCGGTGCTGGTCCTGTTCTTTCTCTATCTCGGCTACATGGCTTTGCGTGCGGCAATGCCGACCCGCCAGAAGGCCGCCCGCGCCGGTGCGATCCTCGCCCTCGTCGGCGCCGTCAACGTCCCGATCATCAAGTTCTCGGTGGACATCTGGGCAAGCCTGCACCAGCCGGCGAGCGTGGTGCGCCTTGACGGACCGACCATGACGGCAGACTTCCTGATGCCATTGCTGATCGGGGCGCTGGGCTTTGCCCTGTTCGCCGCGGCCCTGACCCTGACAACCATGCGCGCCGACATCCGCAACCGCCGCGCCGACGTGCTGCTGGCCCGGCGCGCCTTCGGGTAGGCGCACGGCAATGGCCCTCCTCCCCGCGTTCGACCACACCGGCCCGTATATCTGGGCGGCATACGGGCTCAGCGCGCTGGTGTTCCTGGGGCTGCTGGCGGTCGTGCTGGCTCGCGCCGGGGCAGCCCGCACACGGCTGGAGCGGCTGGAGCGCGAGGAGGAGAGCCGACCATGACCCGCTGGTTTGCCGCCCTGCCGCTTGTCGCCCTCGTCCTGTTCGGCGGGATCGGGCTCTACCAGCTCCATGACGGCACCAAGCCGACATTCGAGCGTGTCCTGCGCGATGCGCCCGGCATGGCCTTCGCGACGCTGGACGGCGGAACCGTGCGCTTTCCGGAGCTTGCAGCGGACCATCCGATCGCGGTCAACCTGTGGGCGAGCTGGTGCAGCCCATGCCGGGCGGAGCACCCGAACCTGATCGCCCTGTCGCAGAGCCATCCCGGCCAGCTGCACGGCCTGCTTTATGACGATACCCAAGCCAATGGCCGCGCCTTCCTGGCCGAGCTCGGCAACCCGTTCACGGTCATCGCCCACGACCCGCAGGGCCAGGGCGGGCTTGAATTCGGCTTGACGGGGGTTCCGGAAACCTTCGTGATCACGCCGGATGGGCAGATAACCCTGCATGTGCGCGGGTTTCTCGGCTCGCGCGACCTGGCGGCGGTCCGTGAGGCATTGGGACCGCCGGCCGCGACTGCGCGCAGATCGGACTGAGGAGGCAACATGGGCAGGCAGTTCCGGGCGGTCATCTGGGATTTTGGCGGGGTCATCACCTCCTCCCCCTTCGAGGCATTCAACCAGTATGAGGCCGAGCGCGGCCTGCCGAAGGATTTCATCCGCTCGGTCAACGCCCGCAATGGCGACACCAATGCCTGGGCGCGGCTGGAGCGCTCTGAGGTGACGGCAGCCGATTTCAGCGAGCTGTTCCGGGCCGAGGCGCGCGAATTCGGCCATGACGTGCCGGGGGCCGATGTGCTGACGCTGCTGTCGGGCCGGCTGCGCCCGCGGGTCGTGCGCGCGCTTGAGGTGTGCAAGCGTCATGGCCTTGTCGGCTGCATCACCAATAACGCCCCCGTCGGCAAGGGCGCCGGCATGACCGAGGATGACGCGCGCGCCAGCGAGATCACGGCGGTGTTTGCCCTGTTCGACCATGTCATCGAAAGCTCGAAGATCGGCCTTCGCAAACCCGATCCGCGCATCTATGAGCTGATGTGCGGGTCGCTGGACGTGGAACCAGCCGAGTGCGTCTATCTGGACGACCTTGGCATAAATCTGAAGCCCGCCCGCGCCATGGGCATGACCACCATCAAGGTCACAGGCGAGGACCAGTTGCTCGCCGACCTGGCGGAGATCACGGGCTATGCCGTTACGTGACATGGCGCGCCTCCTTGCAGCGCTCTGCCTGTCCGCCGCCAGCGCCTGCGGTCCCGGTGACGCACCGCGGCCGCCGCGGCCGGTGCCGGACGAGAGCCTGACCGAACTGCCGGTGCCGGAGCCGCCACCGCCCCTGACCGAGGCGGTTGAGGTGACCCGGGCGGCCATTCTCGATGCCGCGGAACGGGGCTCGCTGACCCGCCTTGCACGCTTTGCCAGGACCCAGGAGGGCTTTGTTTCCAATTTCGGCAATGCCAACCATTTCCGCCACTGGGACCTGTTGCGCCGCACCGGGGTCGATCCCAACCGGCAGCTGCGCGCGCTGTTCGAAACGCCCTACAGGGTTCGCACGGTCGGCGAGGACCGCTGGTATGTCTGGCCGGACCTGGCTGCGCTGGACCCGGACGACCTGCAGCCCGAGCGCCTGAGTTTCCGCGACCGGGCGCGGCTGCGCGACATGGTCGGCGAGGCCGGGATCGAGGCGATCCGCGCAGGCCGGCCATTTCCCGGTGTGCGGACCGCCATCGCCGCCGACGGGCGATGGGTCTATTTCCTGCAGGACGCCAATGAGACGGAGGAGAACTGACATGGCCGAAACGATCGGAGCCGACGCCGCCATGGCGCAGCTGGAAGGCTGGACCGCGGCGGGGGGCGAGCGCGACGCGATCACCAAGACCTTCATCTTCCCCGACTTCAAGCAGGCCTTCGCCTTCATGACGGCGGTCGCGATGAAGGCCGAGCAGATGGACCACCATCCGGAATGGACCAATGTCTACGCCACGGTCGACGTGACCCTGACCACCCATGACGCCGGCGGGGTGACCGGTCTCGACGTCGAACTCGCCCGATACATGGACGAGGCGGCCGACTGAAACGCCCTTCCCCCGGCGGGCGAGCGGGTTTGACTCCGGTGCGGCAACGCGTTTGGATGCGGTCGTGGCGTTGCCCATAGCGCCCGGTCGAATGGGATCGTCGCGCCGCTGAGGATTTTTGTCCTTGCGCGTTTCCGGGCGGCGAACCGGTTCCCACTTCGCCTGGAACCACTGCAGAGATGCCGTCATGACCCGTCTTGCCCGCCTTACGCTCCTCACCGCCGGCCTCGCCCTCATGGCCGGCTGCCAGATGATCCCCCGCGGCCAGACCGTGGCCGACCATTGTGCCGATCCGCGCCATGGCGGCGAGGCGGTCTGCCAGCTCCATGTCGAGATCGACGGCAACCGTACCGCGATCGCTTCGCTCGACATGCGCCTGCAGGATGCGCAGGCTCTGGCAAGCCAGGCCCTCGACAAGGCCGACTACGCCCAGCGCACCGCCAACAGCGCGCTGGTGCGCGCCGACGACGCCATGGGCCGGGCCAACTCCGCGCTCGCCGCCTCGAACATGACCTGCGAGACCCGCGTCCTGCAGAAGACCGACACCGGATCCTGCCAGCCGGGCTGGACCCTGATGAGCTGCACCCAGACGCGCTACACCCATGCTGCTGGCGGGCTTTCGATCCTGCGCGAGATCGACGACCGGCAGTGCCGCTTCAACACGCGCGTCCTGGAGATGCAGGCGCGCTGCTGCCGCATGGGCGCCGGCCAGCGCGCCGAACTCGCCGGCGGCTGAGCACGCACCCGTTCGCCTGTCATGGGCAAGCTTCTTGTCGGTCTCGGCGTGATCCTGGTGGTCGCTGGCCTTGCCTGGCCATGGCACAGCCGGCTGCCCCTGTTCCGCCTGCCCGGAGACCTCGCCTTCGGCGGCGAGGGCTTGCGCGTGTATATCCCGATCACCACCATGCTGCTGATCAGCGCGGTGATCACCGTCATTCTGTGGATCGTCAACCGGGGCTGAGGGCCTTCGTCGTCGCCGGTGCCAGAGGGCCCAGGCCTCCGCGTGGGCGCGCGCGAGCACCTCGCGCAGCTCCCCCTGCGCGGTTCCGGGTGGCCTGAGGCGGATCGGCGCCGGCCAGGCAATGGCGACGCCCGAGGGGGCGCGGTGGCGCCGGCCGGAGGGAACGCGGCGCTCGCGGCGGGTGATCCAGGCGCGCAGGGCCGCAACCCGCGGCGCCGGGCTGGCGAGAACGGCCGACAGGGCGGCGAGGCGCTGCTCGATCCGTTGCGGCGTGGCCCGCGGCAGGGGCGCGGCGCCGTCTCCCGGGGACGGGCCGGTGCGCGGCGCCGGCCCGGCCGGATCCGCAAGCCAGTCGAGATTGAAATGGACGGGCTCGGCGATGGCGAAGGCGGGTGCGCCCGTCCTGGCGGGTGCCTGACGGACGCGTGCGCGGGGCCTTGCCTCCCGCGGCGGTGCCCGGCCCTCCAGCGCCTCGATCAGGAGGAGCCGGCGGGCCAGCGCCTCCACGGGGCGCAACATCAGCGCCAACCGCGCCGGCTCGCCGGCGGCCCGCCACGCCCGCTCACAAGCCAGCAGCCCCCGCGCCACCGCAGCCCACCAGAAAGACAGAAGCATCCGAGGAAACATGGCCCGGATTATAGGGCCACGGCGAATGGGGTCGGATTGGGGCGAGGCTGTGCGGGGGAGA
>CAYPQD010000057.1:0-3081 GCA_964412785.1 uncultured Hyphomonadaceae bacterium | reverse complement strand
GCATTGGCGGTAAAGCGCCCTACACACCCAGCTCGCTTTCCCGCAGCTTCTTCACTTCATCCCTCAGTCGCGCCGCTTCCTCGAATTCCAGGTTTGCGGCGGCGTCGCGCATGCGGCGTTCGAGGTCGGCGATGTGGGCTTGCAGATTGTGTCCCGGGGCGCCCGGGCCAGCAAGGGCAGGCGCGCGCTCTTCGGCGACGCCGCGCGGGCGGCGGCGGGACTTGCCGCCCTTCAGCGTGCCGGCGCCGGTGTCGGCGGTGGCGCGCGGCGCCTGGCCGAGATCGCCGAGAATGTCGGCGACTGCGCGCACGATCGTCGTCGGGGTGATGCCGTGCGCCTCGTTCCAGGCGATCTGCTTGGTCCGCCGGCGTGCGGTCTCATCCATTGCCCGCTGCATCGAGCCGGTCACCCGGTCGGCATAGAGGACGACGCGGGCGTCGGCATTGCGCGCGGCGCGGCCAATGGTCTGGACAAGGGAGGTCTCCGAGCGCAGGAAGCCCTCCTTGTCGGCGTCGAGAATGCCGACAAAGCCGCATTCGGGAATGTCGAGCCCCTCGCGCAGCAAATTGATGCCGACCAGCACATCGAACGCGCCCAGCCGCAGGTCGCGGATGATCTCGATCCGCTCCACCGTGTCGATATCCGAATGCATGTAGCGCACGCGCACGCCCTGCTCGGCGAGATACTCGGTGAGATCCTCAGCCATCTTCTTGGTCAGCGTGGTGACCAGCGAGCGGTAGCCCTTCGCCGCAGTCGCCTTCACCTCGGCGGTGACGTCATCGACCTGGTTGGCCTTGTTGCCGCCGCCGGTCACCGGGCGGACCTCCACCGGCGGGTCGATGAGGCCGGTCGGGCGGATCACCTGTTCTGTGAAGACGCCGCCGGTCCGCTGCATCTCCCAGGGGCCGGGGGTGGCGGAGACGTAGGCGGTCTGCGGGCGCATGGCGTCCCATTCCTCGAAGCGCAGCGGGCGGTTGTCGGCGCAGGAGGGCAGGCGGAAGCCATACTGGGCGAGGGTGGACTTGCGGTTGAAGTCGCCGCGGAACATGGCGCCGATCTGGGGGATGGTCTGGTGGCTCTCATCGACGAACAGGAGGGCATTGTCCGGGATGTACTCGAACAGGGTCGGTGGCGGCTCGCCGGGCTTGCGACCGGTGAGATAGCGCGAGTAGTTCTCGATGCCATTGCACGAGCCGGTGGCAGCCATCATTTCCAGATCATAGGTGGTGCGCTGCTCGATGCGCTGGGCCTCCAGCAGTTTCCCGTTCGCCTCGAAATGGGCGATCGTCTCCTTCAGCTCGCGCTTGATCAGGTCGACGGCCTGGTTGAGCGTCGGCTTCGGCGTCACATAGTGGCTGTTGGCATAGACCTTGATGGCCGGCAGGGGCTGCAGGGTCCGCCCGGTCAGCGGGTCGAACTCGGTGATGGCGTCAAGCTCGTCGCCGAAGAAGGCGAGGCGCCAGGCGCGGTCCTCATAATGGGCGGGGAACAGGTCGACGGTATCGCCGCGCACGCGGAAGCTGCCGCGCTGGAAGGCGACGTCATTGCGGGTGTACTGCAGCGCCACGAGGTTGCGGATGACCGCCTTCTGGTCGATGCGCTCGCCCTGTTTCAGGGTGACGGTCATGGAGGTGTAGGTCTCCACCGAGCCGATGCCGTAGATGCACGACACCGAGGCGACGATGATGACGTCATCGCGCTCCAGTATGGCGCGGGTGGCGGCGTGGCGCATCCTGTCGATCGCCTCGTTGATCGAGCTTTCCTTCTCTATATAGAGATCGCGATTGGGGACGTACGCTTCCGGCTGGTAATAGTCATAGTAGGAAACGAAGTATTCGACAGCGTTATCCGGGAAGAAGCTCTTGAACTCGCCATAGAGCTGGGCGGCCAGCGTCTTGTTGGGGGCGAGGATGAGCGCCGGGCGCTGGGTCTCCTCGATCACCTTGGCCATGGTGAAGGTCTTGCCGGTGCCGGTGGCGCCGAGCAGGACCTGGTCACGCTCGCCGGCCTCGCTGATGCCGGCCACCAGTTCCGGGATCGCCGTCACCTGGTCGCCGGCGGGCGTGTAGGGCGCGTGCAGGCGGAAGCGCCGGCCGCCCTCCAGCTTCTCCCAGGCGCGCTCCGGCCGGTGCGGCGTCCAGTCGGCCGACGGCACGCCATCGGGTGCGCGCTTCGGCACCGGGCCGGTCAGGTGGTCGAAGGTGAAAAGGGCGGACGCCTCCGCCACGCCCTGAGCCTTGGTCATGCCAGACAAGATGGGGCACCCAGCGGGCGAGGGAAAGGGGGCGGGCGTTGCCTGCACGCCGCGGCTGTGTAGGATCGCGTCACACGCGAGCGAGGGACAGCATGGACGGCGGGGACGGGCAGGCGCAACGGGATGCGGCGATCGAGGCGGCGCTGAAGGCCTATCACGAGGGACGGACGGTGCCGGGCGAGGACGGCAGGCCGCGCCGGCCGAAGCGGCATGCGGAGTTTTTCCCGCTGTGGGAGGCGCTGTGGCAGGCCTTCGATTTCTCCTGGGCGGGGCTCGCCGATGCCGGCTGGGCGCGAGGCGGCAACGAAAATTCTGCGCAGGCGCTCAAGCGCTGGCGGGCGCCGGCGGGCTTTCCGGGCGAGGGCGCGGTGCATGGCGAGGGCGAGACGGCCTGGAAGGAAGCCAGCCTGCAGGATTATTGGCGCTGGTCGGTGGGGATTGTGGGCGGTCGGCCGCGCCTCCTGAGCGATGATAGACTTGAAGCCGCCGGCCTGCTGGTACGCCGGGATGGCGGGCTCTGGCATGTGCTGCACTGCCCTCATGTGCGGGCATCGCTCGCGCGCGGCGTGGCGCAGGGCGCGAGCGACTTGCCCCATGATGGCTCCGACAGCGGGCCGGAAGGGACAGGCGGCGAGGGCGGCGCGCTCGGCCGCCTGCTGCTGGCCCGGCTGGCGGCAGCGTCCGGTTGGGTTGGGACTGAGGCGCCCGACGGCCGGGTGCAGCTCGCTGGTGCCCGCGCCACGGGTCTGGATGCCGCCTGGCGCGCCCACAGCGGCATTGACAGGGCGGTGCATATGTCCGCCCCCATGGCAGCCCTTGACGGCATC
>CAYPQD010000056.1:0-15779 GCA_964412785.1 uncultured Hyphomonadaceae bacterium | reverse complement strand
TCCACGCCATCGCCATTGAGGTCGCCCGCCGCTGACACGCCGGCCCGATCGCCGGAATCGGTGATCCTGAAACCATTGCGTCCGTCGAGCGAGGCGAGGTCGAGTTGTGCGGAAAAGCCCGTGGTGGATCCGAACACGAGATAGGAGCTGCCGTTCCCGTCGGCCACGACGAGGTCATCGACGCCATCGCCATTGATATCGCCGGCGCCGAAGACCCGCTTGGAGTCGGCTAGTTCACCAACGCGACGCTTGCCGCGGATCTCGAAACCATTGCTGCCGTCGAGCGAGGCGAGGTCGAGGCTCGCTGCGAAACCGAGCGCCGATCCGAAAACCACAAAGGCGTTATCGTCAGACAAAAAACCCGGCGTGCCGATAGTGAGGTCATCGACGCCATCGCCATTGACGTCGCCGGCGGAGGAGACCGACCAGCCGATCCTGTCCCAAGGACCTTCCCCATTGATCACGAAGCCATTGCTGCCATCGAGCGAGGAGAGGTCAAGGCTTGCGGCGAAACCGGAGGCCGATCCGAAGACCACATAGCTCTCGCCGGCATTGAACAATCCGTACGGATCGGCCTTCCAGGCGCCTATGATGACGTCATCAATGCCATCGCCATTGACGTCGCCGGCCGAGGAGACGGAAACACCGCTCGAGTCTTCAGGATCTATCCCATTGATCACGAAGCCATTGCTGCCATTGAGCGCGGAGAGATCGATACTGGCGCCAAAGCCCGCGCTGGAGCCGAACACCACATAGCTCTCGCCGGCCTCGGGGTTGCCGTTCGAGCCGGCGAACCGGGCGCCGATGATGACGTCATCGATGCCGTCGCCATTGACATCGCCGGCTGCGGAGACGGAGACGCCGCTCTGGTCGCCCGCATCGATCCCGTTGATGACAAAGCCATTGCTGCCGTCGAGTGTGGAGAGATCGAGGCTGGCGCCAAAGCCCGCGCTGGAGCCGAATACCACATAGCTTTCGCCGGCGTCGACATTGCCATTCGGGTCGGCCTGATAGGCGCCGATGATGACGTCATCAATGCCGTCGCCATTGACATCGCCGGCTGCGGAAACGGAATAGCCGCTGAAGTCGTATGCATCGATCCCGTTGATGACGAAGCCGTCGCTGCCATCAAGGCTGGTGAGATCGAGACTCGTCCCGAAGCCGGTGGCGCTGCCGAAGACGATATAGCTCTGACCGCTGTTGATGTTGCCATTGGCGTCAGCAAGGTAGCCGGCGATGATGATGTCATCGATTCCGTCGCCATTGATATCGCCGGCGCTGGAGACCGCGTTGCCCACCCGGTCCTGCACGATCGGGCCTACGAGCCTCAGGCCCAAAGCGGCGGGGAGGCCATCGAGCGTGATGTCGGCCTCGAACAATGGGGGCGGGTCGCCGAGTTCCGTGTTCGGGGGCATTTCCATGATGCTTGCCCTCCCGTGGGCGTGTTTGGGGAATATCGCCGTCAGGTCCGGTTGCTCAACCTCGGACGATTACCTAGGCCGGGCGCGTCTCATACCAGTGTGCGCAGATGAGGGTCCATCTGCGCATCCGGCGCATGGGGCGCCGACGCGCAGTCGCGCTTGCCCCGCGCTGCGTGGATCGGTTTTGGGTCCATGCAGCTTGGTATCAGTCGGCGAAGGTCTCGCGCGGGACGGTGTTGCAGAGCGGCCTGCCGGCCATGAAGGCGTCGAGATTGGCGAGGAAGAGCGCGTCCGTGCGGGCCTTGGCCTGTTCGGTGAGGGCGGAGATGTGAGGGGTCAGCGTAACCTGGGGGTGGCGCCAGAGCGGGCTCTCCTGCGCAAGCGGCTCCACCGCGGCAACGTCGAGGGCCGCGCGCCCGGGCCGGCCGGCATCGAGGCCCGCCAGCAGAGCGGCCTCATCGACCAGCCGGCCGCGCCCGACATTCAGCAGCAACGCGCCCGGTGCCATGGCGGCGAAAAAGCGCGCGTCGGCCATGCCTTCCGTCTCCGGGGTCAGCGGCGCGCAGAGCAGGACGGCATCGGCGCCCGGCAGCAGCTCCGGCAGGGCGTCGGGTGAGGCGATGGCATCGGCCTCCGGGTCGGGGCCCGGCGTGCGGCGGATGCCGGTGACCCGTGCGCCGAGTGCGCGCAGGCGGAGCGCACTCGCCCGGCCGATATGGCCAAAGCCGACAACCAGCCAGTGGGTGGCGGAGATTTCCCGGAAGTCCATGCGGCGCCACGTCCTCTCCGCCTGCAGGGCGCGCCGCTCCGGGCCGCGCTGGAAATGGTCGAGGCCCGCCCAGAGCACCCATTCCGCGATCGCGGCCGATTGCTCATGGCTGGAGGTGTAGACGCCGGACTTGCGGCCAATGGCGCGCAGCACCGGGTGCTCCAGGCCCGCCGCGCTCGACTGGAACCAGACGAGCGGGTCGGCCTGCATCACCCGGCCGAGGAACTCTCCGGCGGCGCTAGAGAAATAGGCGTCCTGGGTGGCATAGGCGATGAGGTCATTATCACCTGCTGGCGGCGCGCCCCAGGGATGGCTGAGCGTTCCGGCATCGTCCATCACTTGCGGCGTGACAGCGTGCGGCGATGCCTTGAGCCGCGCTGCGATGCGGGCGAAGGTGGCGGAATGACAGAACAGCGTCGGCATGGACCGGTCCTTTTCCTTGCGCTTGGCCTGATGGCCATGGTGGGCGCCCCGCCGGCTCTCGCACAACAGGCGGGGATCGCGGTGCGCACCCCCGACTATTTCCGCGACGCCGCCTCGCTGGCGCGCATTCTCGGCGAATGCCACGCGGTGCGCTATTCATGCAATGGCGTCGATGATCAGTACTGGCGGGTACGGATGAAGGACCTGCTCGACCTGGAGGCGCCCATGGCCGGTGGTTTCCGAAGCTCGCTCGTCAACGCGTTCAACAATGGCTTCCAGTCGGCGCAGGCACGCTATCCCTATTGCGACGAGTCCGCGGTGGAGGCCGAAGCGGCCTTTGCCGCCGACGGGCGGGTGATCGCCGAACGGCTGGCGCAGCACTATTTCCCAAAAGGTCCGGGCCAGAGGTAGGGTCCCCAGTGCGCGCGGAGGACGGCAATGCCGACGGCCCATCTTCATGCAGGCTTGTTCAAGACCGGGACGACTGCCATTCAGGCGGGCCTCCTGAGCGAACGCGCGCACCTTGCCGCGAGCGGGTTGCATGTCGCCCGGACCGGCCAGAGCGCGGAAACCGGGGCCCATCATGCACTGGTCCAGGCTCTGGCGGGCCTGCAGCTCGGGCCGAAACAGGCGGACTTGCCAGAGCGCCTGCGCGCCGAGATCGACGCGGCGGGCCGGCCGGACCTCCTCGTCTCGTCGGAGTTCCTGTCGCTGATCCTGCGCCCGCGCGGCGCCCTGGAGCGGGTGGCCGGCTGGGAGGCGGCCTGGCGGCCAATGGCGCGCCGGCTTCGCGGTCGGGCGCCGGCAGACCGCCCGCGCAGCATGGCCGACCGGATGCACCGCGCCGGGTATGACGTCGCCGAGATCGGGTTTGACCCGGGCGCCGACGAAGTGATCTAGATGGCTTTACGGATGGAATGAGAGGATGGAGTCGGCGATGGAAAAGCGGTTCGGATGGATGCGGGGTAGCGGTCCTGTGGCCGGGCTTGCCCTCCTGATGGCCGCCTGTGCGACACCGGCGCCGCCACCCGCGCCGTCAAGCGGCGGGGCCGCGCTCGCCATCGGGCCGGGCGAGCGCATGCCGGCCGGGTACCCGCTCGGCACGCGGTCTGCCGTGGTTGCCCCGAATGCGGCGGCAGCGACGGCGCATCCGCTGGCCACGCAAACCGCGCTCGATGTTATGAAGGCTGGCGGTAACGCGCTTGATGCGGCGATTGCAGCGAATGCCATGCTGGGCCTGGTCGAGCCCACGGGCAATGGCATTGGCGGCGATCTCTTTGCCATCGTCTGGGACCCGAAGACGCAGAGACTCTACGGCTATAATGGCTCGGGACGCTCACCCCGGGGGGCGACGCTTGCCGACATGCAGGCCGCTGCCGACGCCCATGGGGATGGCGACGAGATCCCGCCCTTTGGTGCGGCGCCCGTCTCGGTGCCGGGCACGGTGGAGGCCTGGGGCGCGCTGCATGCGCGCTTCGGCCGGCGTCCGTTCAACACGCTGATGGGACCGGCAATCGACTATGCCCGCGAGGGGGCGCCGATCCCGGAGGTCATCGCGTATTACTGGGGCCGCAACGAGACGCGCCTGCGCGAGGCACACGAGAGCGGGATGCTGGAGGAGTTCGCCAATGCCGAGGCGACCTATTTCTCCCCCACCCCCCGCGAGGGCAGCCTGTTTCGCAATCCGGACCTTGCCGACACGCTGGAACGGATCGCCCGGCTGGGCCCTGCCGAGTTCTATACCGGCGAGACGGCGCGCACCATGGACGCCTATTTCGAGCGGATTGGCGGGTATCTCACTTATGAGGACCTCGCCGCCCACAGGGGCGAATGGGTCGAGCCCATCTGCGTTGAGTATCGCGGCGAGGTGAAGCTCTGCGAACTGGGGCCGAACACGCAGGGCGTCGCGGCGCTGCAGATGCTGCAGATGCTGGAGCGCTTTGACCTTGCCGGCATGGGCTGGGGCTCGGCCGACGCGCTGATGGCGCAGGTGGAAGCCAAACGCCTCGCCTTTGCCGACAGGGCCGCCGGCTATGCCGACCCGGCCTTCAGCGGGGTCGATCCCGCCGTGTTCGTGCGCCCGGGCTATGCCCGGATGCGCTCGGCCCTGATCGATCCTGACCGTGCCATGCCTTCACCCGCGCCGGGATATGACGCGGTCGAGGACCGCCTCGCCGATGGCGACACGACCTACCTGACCGTCGCCGACGCGGACGGCATGATGGTCTCGCTGATCCAGTCGAACTATCGCGGCATGGGCTCTGGCCTGGTGCCGGACGGGCTCGGCTTCATGTTGCAGGACCGCGGCCAGCTCTTCTCCCTCGACCCGGAACACCCGAATGCCTTCGAGCCGGGCAAGCGGCCCTTCCACACCATCATCCCGGCCTTTGCCTTCAGGAAGGACATGCCGGGCTGCCAGGTCCGTGCCGTGCCCATGGAAATGGCGTGTCCCTATGAGCCATGGCTGAGCTTCGGCCTGATGGGCGGCGGCATGCAGCCCCAGGGACATGTGCAGATCATTCTCAATCTGGTCGATTTCGACATGGGCCTGCAGGAAGCCGGCGATGCTGCGCGCTGGGAGCACCGCGGCGGCTGCGAGCCGACTGACGATCTCACAGGCGATGCGTGCGAGACGGACACGGGCATTGTCTACCTTGAGCGCGGCATCCCGCCCGGCACGCGCGCCGAGCTGGAGCGGCGCGGCCATGAGGTGTCCTGCTGCGGGGCCAATGCCGGCGGATACCAGGCGATCATGCGCGATTTCGAGACAGGCGCCTGGATCGCCGCCACCGAAATGCGCAAGGATGGCCAGGCGGACGGGTTTTAGGGGGTGGCGGGCAGCGCTGGCGCCCTGCCGGTTGCCCGACTATAATCCAGCGATGGCGCATGAACGCATCAAGATCGATCCGGCAGTCATGCAAGGCAAGCCCGTCATCCGCGGAACACGCGTGACGGTCGAGCAGAGGGACTCATCTGCGCATCCGGCGCATGGGGCGCCGACGCGCAGTCGCGCTCGGCCTGCACTGCATGGATCGGTTTTGGGTCCATGCAGCTTGTCATGAGGCAGCGCCTGCTTCCCGCCGCCTGAGCCTACCCGCCATGGACCGGTTCGCCGGCGACCCAGGTGGTGACGGCGCGGCCCGTCAGGCGGCGGCCGTCATAGGGGGAGTTGGTGGAGCGCGAGCGCAGGCTGGCCCGGTCGCAAAGCCAGGGCTTGTCCGGGTCGAACAGGACAAGGTCGGCGGGCACCCCGATGGCGAGGCGCCCGCCGGGCATGCCGAGCAGGTCCGCCGGGCCGCATGTCACCGGTTTCAGGGCCGAGATCAGGTCCAGCGCGCCGTCGGCGACGAGACTGAGCAGCGCCGGCAGCACGGTTTCAAGGCCGGCCGCGCCGAACTTGGCCTCGCCATAGGGCAGGCGCTTGGCTTCGGGCGGCTGCGGGTCGTGGGCGGACACGATGGCGTCAATCCGGCCCTCGCGCACCGCCGTAATCATCGCCTGACGCTCATCTTCCGCGCGGAAGGGCGGGTTGACCTTGCAGTAGGTGAGATAATCGCCGACGTCGAGTTCGTTGAAGGTGAGGGTGTGGGCCGCCAGAGTGCAGGCGACATCGGCGCCGCGCGAGCGGGCGCCATCGACCAGCTCCAGCGTCCGGGCGGTCGAGACCTGGTCGAGGATCAGCCGGCAGCCGGTACGCTCGGCCAGCATGAGGTCGCGCGCCGCGCCGATCCATTCGGCCTCCGGCGGCAGGCCGGCCAGTCCCATCCGGGCGGCCCGCACGCCGGCATTCATCACGCCGCTGCCCGACAGGGTGCGCTCATCGGGGCGGGAGGCGACCGGGATACCGCGGCCGGCGGCATAGGCCATGGCGCGCTTCATCACGCCAGCATCGCTGACCGGGAGGTCGCCATTGGTCATGAACACCGCCCCTGCCTCGTGCATCAGCCCGATCTCGGCCATCGCCGCGCCGGCGAGTGCGACGGTGAGCGCACCGGCGACATGGACCCGGTTGAGCGCAGTCTCGCGGCCGCGGTTGAGGACGAACTGGACCAGAGCGACATCGTCGATCACCGGTTGGGTGTCCGGCATCACCACCATGCGGGTTATGCCGCCGGCGACAGCCGCGCGCGAGGCGGTCTCCAGGGTCTCGCGGTGCTCCTCGCCCGGCTCGCCGGTCTTTGCCCTCAGGTCGATGAGCCCTGGCGCGAGGCAGCATCCTCCGGCGTCAATGCACTCGCCTGCGCCAGACGGGGCCTCGCTGACCTGCGGCCCCATGGCGACGATCCGCCCGTCCTTGATGACGACGCCGCCCGGCGCGTCGAGGCCGCTCGCCGGGTCGATCAGGCGGGCATTGACGATCGCGCGGATCATGGCGCCGTCCCTGCGATGAGGTCGAGCACGGCCATGCGCACCGCAACGCCCATCTCCACCTGCTCGGTGATCAGGGAGGCGGGGCCGTCGGCGATGGCGCTCTCGATCTCGATGCCCCGGTTCATGGGCCCCGGATGCATGACCCGCACCTCGGGCCTGGCGAGGGCGAGGCGGGCGCGGGTCAGGCCGTAATAGCGGAAATACTCCCTCCGGCTCGGCAGGTAGGCGCCGTCCATGCGCTCCAGCTGCAGGCGCAGCATCATCACCACGTCGGCGTCCTTCAGCGCCGCCTCGAGCTCGGTGTGAAGCGCCTCGGCGCCCCAGTCCCGCGCCCCGCCCGGCAGCAGGGTTGCCGGCCCGACAAGGTGGACGCGCGCGCCGAGGAGGTGCAGGGCCAGCGTTGCGGAGCGGGCGACCCGGCTGTGCAGGATGTCGCCGCAGATGACGATCTTCAGTCCCTCCACCCGTCCGAAGGCGCGCCGGATGGTGAGGGTGTCCAGCAGGCCCTGGGTCGGGTGCTCATGGGTGCCGTCACCGGCATTGATGACATGGCAGTCGACCTTGCGTGACAGGAGCTTAACCCCGCCGGAGGCGGAATGGCGAATGACCAGCACATCCGGCTTCATGGCGTTCAGCGTCATCGCCGTATCGATCAGCGTCTCGCCCTTTTTCATCGACGAGGCGGCAACCGCCATGTTGACCACGTCGGCGCCGAGCCGCTTCGCCGCAATCTCGAAGCTCGACATGGTGCGCGTGGAGTTCTCGAAGAACAGGTTGACGACGGTGCGCTCTGCCAGCCTTGGCTCCGGCCGCCGGCCCGCGCGGGCAAGGTCGGCATAGGCGTCAGCAGTGTCCAGAATTGCTTGCAGGTCCAGCCGGTTGAGGCCGTCTATGCCCAACAGGTGGCGGTGGGCGAACGGGTAGGTGTACGCGGCGCGCGGCATCGGACCTTTGCAGATTGCGCCGCTGGCCTTAAGCGGAGTCCGCCTCGCCCGCAAGCCAGCCGGCGCCAGGTGGGACCTGCCGGCTTGCGGTGGCCCGCTCAGTCCTCGTAAGTGTTGGAGATCCAGCGGTCGAGCAGGCGCGGGCCGAAGCCTGAGCCCCAGGCCGGGTCGGTCGGCTTTTTCTCGCCCTCGACCCAGGCGACGCCGGCGATATCGAGGTGCGCCCAGCGGACCTTGTCGTCGACAAAGCGCTTGAGGAACTGCGCCGCCGTGATCGAGCCGGCCGCGCGTCCGCCGATATTGCGCATATCGGCAAACCTCGATTTCAGTTGTCGGTCATAGGTGTCGCCGAGCGGCAGTCGCCAGACGGTCTCGCCCTCGGCCTCGCCGGCGGCGGCCAGTTCCTCGGCGAGCGCATCGTCCGGGGTGAACAGGCCGGCGTGCTCATGGCCGAGCGAGATGACGACCGCGCCGGTCAATGTGGCGAGATCAACCAGGGCAGCCGGCTTGAAGTGTTTCTGGGCGTACCAAAGCACATCGGCAAGGACGAGGCGGCCTTCTGCGTCGGTGTTCTGGATTTCGATGGTCTGGCCCGATGCGGAGGTGATGATGTCGCCGGGCCGCTGGGCGTTGCCGTCGGGCATGTTCTCCACAAGCCCGATCAGGCCGACTGCATTGACGCGGGCCTTGCGTTTCGCCAGGGCCAGCATCGCGCCGGTGACCGCGGCAGCCCCGCCCATGTCGCCGCGCATGTCCTCCATCTGCGGACCGGGTTTCAGCGAAATGCCGCCGGTGTCAAAACACACGCCCTTGCCGACCAGGACGACCGGCCTGGCGGTCTTCGACTTCGCGCCGCTCCATTTCATCACCGCCAGCCGGCTCTCGCGCGCTGAGCCCTGGCCGACGCCGAGCAGCGCGTTCATGCCAAGCTCGGCCATCGCCGCCTCGTTCAGGATCTCCACCTCAAGGCCCTGTTTCTCAAGCTCCTTCACGCGGTCGGCAAAGCTCTCCGGGTGCAGGATGTTCGGCGGCTCGTTGACGAGGTCGCGGGCCAGAAAGGTGCCGTCCGTCGCCGCATCGAGCGGCTTGAAGGCGGCCTTTGCCGGCTTGGTGGCGGCAGTGACGAGGCTGAACTCCTTGAGGCTGGGCCGCTCGTCGGGCTTCTGACGGGTGAAATAGCCGTCAAAGCGGTAGGCGGCGAGCTTGGCGCCGGTTGCAATGCGGGCGAGGTCCTCCGGGTCAGCGTCCGGCGCGTCAATGGCGAGCGACTTGAAGCCGCTCGTGGCGTGGGCCTTGACCAGATTGGCGCCGATCGTCTCGAAGGTGCGCGCGGTGCGCTCGCCCGGCTTGCCGGCGCCGATCAGCACGGCCCGGCGAAAGGGAGCGCTGGCCGGCAGGACGACGCTCACCTGCTGGCCGGTCCGGCCCTTGAAGCCGTTCGACGCCAGCGCTTCGCCGAGCAGGCCGTCCACACTGGCGTCAAGCTCACTCGCCTGGTCCGGCAGGCTGGCGCCCTCGTCGACGAGGAAGGTGATGATGTCCGCCTTGGCCGTCTCGCTGAATGCAATTTTCATGTGCTGGAACTCCGTTTGCGCTGGAAGGTAAGGATCGACGAGGGGCGCGCAACTCGCTAGCTGTTGAGGCGGTGACGCAAGAGAGTACGGAGGCGGCCGGCCGGATGACACGCATCCAGACCTATCTGTTCAACCGGGTCCTGCGCACGGCGCTCGTGATTGTCGGCGGACTGGCCCTGATTGCGCTGATGGCGCAGGGTCTGTCGCGTACCGAACTGATCGTGGAAAACCGTCAATCGGCCTTGACCTATTTTGCCGTGGTGCTGCTCGGTGCGCCGCAAGTCATCGCCCTGCTGACACCGCTTGCACTTTTCGTCGCCGGTATCTGGTCGCTCAACCGGATTCACCGGGACAGCGAAATCGTGGTGGCCCAGGCCGCCGGGATGACGCGCTGGCAGATTGCCGCGCCGCTGATCCGGCTGGCGGTGATCTGTGGGCTGGCGCACCTTGCGATCAATCTCTGGGTCCAGCCGAGCGCCCAGAGGGAGCTGCGTGCGACCGTCTCCGATGCGCGCGCGGACCTCGCCGCCTCGCTGATCCGGCCGGGTCAGTTCACGTCAGCCAGCAACCAGCTGACGTTCTATGCCCGCGAAAGCCGCGGCGGCGAGTTGAAGGGTATCCTGATTTCCGACGCGCGCGACCCCGACCAGCCGCGCGACTATCTCGCCCAGTCCGGTGCCGTGATCTATGTCGATGGCCGACCGGCCATTGTCATGCGCAATGGCCAGTGGCATGACATCTCCGAGACCGGTGCGCTCAATATCCTCGATTTCGACCAGTACACCTTCGACCTGACCCCCTTCATGGCCGAGGAGGGTGAGGTCGTCCTGAAATCATCGGATCGCTATCTGCACGAGCTTCTGTTCATCGACCGGCGCAATTTCGAGCAGGTCAAGAATGAGGACCGCTTCCTTGCCGAGGCGCACGCACGCCTGACCAGTCCGCTGCTCAATATCGTGATGGCGCTGATCGCCGTCATGGCGGTGACCGGCGGCGACTTTTCCCGGCACGGCTATGGCCGGCGGATCATGGTGGCGACGGCGGGCGCGCTCACCGTGGTGATTGTCCAACTCGCCGTACAGTCGGAAAGCGCTGCCGACCCGGCGCTGAATGCGGCGCAATGGGCGTTTCCGCTCGGTGTGATCGTTGTCCTGTCCTGGGTTTATTTCGGTCGCGGGCGCACGCTGCGCGGCCGGCGCATGCAGGTCCCGACGGGTTACCAGGAGCAGGCGGCATGATCGGATCGCGGATACAGCGCTATGTCCTGATGCAATGCCTGTCGGCGCTGTTGCTCGTGATATCCGTCCTGTTCCTGTCGATCCTGCTGGTTGATGTGGTTGAGCAATTGCGCACCGTCGGCAGCGATGTCGACCTCACCGCGCGTGATGCGCTCGGCCTGTCGCTGATGAAACTTCCCATGCTGATGGAGCAGACCCTTTCCTTCGCCATGCTGGTGGCTGCGATGATCGCGTTTTCCCGGCTCAACCGGCGCGGCGAGCTGGCGATCATCCGGGCGAGCGGGGTGTCGGCCTGGCGCTTCCTCAGCCCGCTGCTGATCCTCGCCATCCTCCTCGGCGCGGCGTCAACCACGCTTCTCAACCCGGTCGGCGCACGGCTGAACGCCTCCTATGAGCAGACCCGCGCAAACCTTTTGCGCGAGGCGCGGCCGCTCGCGGTGACGGGCGGGCGCAATGACATCTGGCTTCGCCAGGGCGACCAGACCAGCCAGATCGTCATTCATGCCGAACGCATCGAGGACAACGGCGCGGTGCTTGCCGGTGTCAAGCTGCTGGAGGAGGAGCGGGTCTTCTTGAACGCTACGCCGACCGATACTTTCCGCTTTGTGCGACGGATCGATGCGGCCCGTGCGCTGATCCGCGACGGGTTCTGGCAGCTTGAGGACCTCATCGAGAACGTGCCCGGCGAGGCGCCGGTGCGCCGCGAAGTGCTCTCCATCCCGACCGATCTGGACGCCGACCAGCTGCTCGACCGCTTCGCCTCGCCGGCGACGATAGGCTTCTGGGCGCTTCCGGCCTTTGTAAAGCAGACCATGGCGGCCGGCCTCGATGCCTCGCGCTACCGGATGCGCTGGCACAGCCTGCTGGCAGCACCGGTGCTGTTCATGGCGATGGCGCTGATCGGGGCGATCGTCTGCCTGCGGCTCGGCCGGCTTGGCGGGACGTCGCAGCTGATCGCCATGGGCGGCGTAGCCGCGGTGGGCCTTTTCTTCGTCACCCAGCTGGCGTTCTCGCTGGGCTCGTCCGGTGCGGTGCCCCCGGCCGTGGCGGCGTGGTCGCCGGCGCTGTTTGCCCTGTTCACTGCGCTGACGGTGGTCGCCTATCGCGAGGATGGCTGAGCGGGCGGCGGCAGATCGCGGCTCCAGACGGCATAGCGGTGTTCCCAGCGATCCGTCCACGGCTCGGTCTCGCGGAAGCCGGCGGCCTGCAGGGCCTCGGCGACCGGTGCGTAGAGCGCGGGCGAACCGCCGGGACGGTTGCGCGCCCGGCGCAGCCAGACCGTGTTCCGCCCCTCCAGCGCCGCCGGCAGCGCGAGGGAGACCTGGTCGCGCCAGGCCTCCGTCCTCGGGTCGAGCACGAAGACGGCCGCCTTGTCCGGCAGGGCCGCACCCGTGACGAGGATATCGCCGATCTCGACGCCGGAATCAGCGATCACGAGCCCATAGTCGATGCCCGTCGCCTCGAGATCCGCCGACAGGCTCTTGAAATGGGAGCCAAGGCGCTTGTGGGTGACCTCATGGCCGAACTGGCTTGAGGTGAGCTGGATGCCGCCCAGCAGCAGCACCGGCACCGACGCCAGCGCGGCGGTCCGGGAGCCATCCGGCCCGGCGAGGCGCGCGGCGAGCGCCCCGCCAAGGCTTGCCAGTCCATAGGTCGCGATCACCGCGAGGAAGGGCAGGAAGTGGATGAAGTGGCGAATCGAGGCGAGCGACTTGTCGGTGGCGATGAGGAGCCCGGTGTACAGCAGATAGCCGCAGCCGACCGTCCAAACCGAGATCCAGAGCGGTCGCGGCGCCGCCGGTCCGCCGGCAAGTCCGCGCAGGACGATCAGCCCACCCGTGACAAGGCCGGCGAAGACGATCAGCGACGCCACCAGCCCGATGAGACGCGGATAGTCCGGCGTGGTGCGCTCAAACAGCGAGTCCGTCGAGACCAGCGTCAGGATGCGGACCCACTCGACCAGGCCGACAAAGCCGTTTGCCTGGTCGGGCCGCGCGCCCATGTGCTGGATGACCACCGGCAGCCAGGGCAGGAACAGCAGCGTTGCCATCACCGGCGCGATCGCGTGCACCGGGTTGCGCGTGCGCAGGAAACGAAGGGCCGGCAGGGCCAGCAGCGGTGCCACCACAAAGGCGGTGAAATAGAAGCTGTAGAGCAGGGCGGTACAGACAGCGCCGAGCGCAACCTGCCCGCGCCAGTCAGGCGCCTCGTTGGCCGGCCGCCTTGCGCTAAGCCACAGGGCGGCGAGCGCGAGCAGGATCACAAGGGCGCCATAGCGCGCCTCGTGCGCACTGGTGACGAGGCCGAAGCTCAGGCCGAACACAAGGGCGTAGGGCAGGGCCGGGCGAACCCCATGCGCTTCGACCAGGCGCCAGAAGCCATAGACCGCGGCCAGGGCGAACACGACGCTCAGCATCCGCACCGCCTCGATCGTGTTGCCGAACAGTGCCGCCCAGGCATTGGCGAGCAGGAAATAGAATGGCGGGTGGACGTCGTGGTTGATCAGCTGGGTGACGACCCCTACCGGGCTGTCGATACCGGTGACGTAGGGCTTCAGCGCCGATGCCTCCACCAGCCCCACCGGGATGGCGACGGGCTTCAGGCCCGCCAACGTGTGAAGGGTATAGGCTTCGTCGAACCAGATGGAGCGCGCCGGCACGCCGAGGCTGTAGAGCACGGCAAGCGCGGCGAGCACGACGAGCGGAATCCAAAAGGCCTGACCCATGGGCGTCTTCCCCCGCGACGCATCGGAGGGGGAAGATCGTCGTTCCGTCAACCCCTCACGGGGTTCATTTTCCCGCAAGCCTCAGGAAGCGATTGCGCAGGTCCCTGTCGGTCTTGAACACACCGGTGAACTGGGTGGTGATTGTCGACACGTTCGGGTGATGCACGCCGCGCGTGGTCATGCACTGGTGCTTGGCATCGATCAGCACGGCGACACCCATCGGCGTCAGGCACTCGGAGATCGCATCGCAGATCTGCTGCGTCATCGTTTCCTGCGTCTGCAGGCGCTTGCAGAAAATCTCCACCACGCGCGCAATCTTGGAGATACCGACCACGGCCTGGGTTGGCATGTAGGCCACATGCGCCTTGCCGAGGATCGGCACCATGTGGTGCTCGCAATGGCTCTCCACGTCGATGTCCTTGAGCATGACGATATCATCATATCCCTGCACATCTTCGAATGTCCGGCTGAGTTCCGCTATCGGGTCCATCTCATAGCCGGCAAAGAACTCCTGATACGCCTTGACCACGCGCTTGGGCGTGTCGAGCAGGCCCTCGCGCATCGGGTCGTCGCCGGCCCAGGCGATCAGCGTGCGCACCGCCTCCTCGGCTTCCTCGCGGCTGGGGCGCTTGATGGGATCGGAGCGCACGATGTCTGTTTTCGGGGTGATGGCGTCCATTGCCGTGGAATTCCTTCCAGCTGAGGGACGGGGGTCGAGCCGGGGCCCGGCGGGGGGCTCGCCGCAGGCGATGCCCCCCGTCCGTGCCCGGACTTAACGCCCGCCCGGGTTGATGCCCTCAGGCGGTCTGTCTGACATAAGGCGGGAACCCGCCTTCGCCAAATGTTTGCGGCGGCAGGGGCGCGCCTGTATAGCTCCGGGTCCAACTGACCCAGCGCGAAAGGGAAGCGCCCTTGCCGATCCAGCTCTATTCTACGCTCGGACGCGAGAAACGGATTTTTGAACCTGCAGATCCGCAGCGGGTGACGCTCTATGTCTGCGGCCCGACGGTGTATTCCACCGCGCATATCGGCAATGCCCGCCCGCCTGTGGTGTTCGACACCCTGTTCCGGCTGCTGCGCACGACCTATGGCGCCGAACACGTGGTCTATGCCCGCAACATCACTGACATCGAAGACAAGATCATTGCGGCCAGCCTGGAGAGCGGCGAGCCGATCCGCGACATCACGGCGCGGTATGCGCGCCTCTACAATGACGACACCGCCGCGCTCAACGTCCTGCCGCCGACCATCGAGCCCTGGGCGACGGCGCACCTGGCGGAGATGATCGCAATGATTGCGGCGCTGGTGGACAAGGGCCATGCCTATCTGGCACCGTCCGGCGTCTTCTTCGATGTCACCTCCATGGCGGGTTATGGCAAGCTGTCGGGCCGCCGGCTGGAGGACAACCTCGCCGGCGCGCGCGTGGAGGTCTCCGGAGACAAGCGCCATCCGGGCGACTTTGCCCTGTGGAAAGCCGCCAAGCCGGAGGAGCCTGAGGATGCGGTGTTCGACAGCCCCTGGGGCCCCGGCCGGCCGGGCTGGCACATCGAGTGCTCGGCCATGGCGGAGACGCATCTCGGCGAGACCATCGACATCCATGGCGGCGGCATCGACCTGCAATTCCCCCACCATGAGAACGAGATCGCCCAGTCCGAATGCGCCCATGGCAAGCCACTGGCCCGGGTCTGGATGCACAATGGCTTCCTCGACCTCGCCGGTGAGAAGATGTCGAAATCGCTCGGCAATATCGTCACCGTGCACGACCTGCTGGAGCACTGGCCGGGTGAGGTCATCCGCCTTGCCATGCTGAGTGCGCACTACCGCGCGCCGTTGGAGTGGACCGACGACCTGCTCGCCCAGGCAAAGGTGACGCTCGACCGGGCCTATGGCGCGCTGCGCCGGGTCTGGGAGGCTGGCGCCGTCGGGGCCGATGACACCGGCGTGCGCGAGGCGCTGGAGGATGATCTCAACACACCGCAAGCGCTCGCCGAGTTCGCCCGTCTTGCCGGCGAGGCCAACACCGCCGCCGACCAGGATGACGGGCCGGCCATGGCGCGCGCACGGGCCAATCTGCTCGCCGCGGGGGCACTGCTCGGCCTGTTGCAGAGCACACCGGAGGACTGGGAAAAGGGTGCCGACACCGGCGAGCGGGCCCGCATCGACGCGCTCGTGGCCGAACGCCTCGAGGCGCGCCGGGCGAGGGATTTTGCCCGCGCCGATCAGATCCGCGATGAACTGGCGGCCGAAGGCATCGAGGTGATGGACAGCGCCGCCGGCTCCACCTGGCGCAGGGTCTGATACCAAGCTGCATGGA
>CAYPQD010000055.1:0-16557 GCA_964412785.1 uncultured Hyphomonadaceae bacterium | reverse complement strand
CCCAGGGCCGCGGCAGGCCGAGCGCCTCGTTCCACGCCGGCAGCTGCAGCGCCCGGCACCGGGCCCGCTTCGACAGGGTCACCGCCAGCGCCTCGATCAGGATCCGGTAGACATTGTTCTCCGGCTGCGGCTCGGTCAGGCCGAGGGAATTGACCTGCACGCCATAGCGGAAACGCAGGGCCTTCTCATCGCTGACGCCATAACGCTCCCGGCCGATCTGTTCCCACAGGTCAACGAATGCGCGCATCTTGCACAGCTCGGTGACGAAGCGCACGCCGGCATTCACGAAGAAGGAAATACGCCCGAACACGACCGGGATGTCCGCCTCGGGCACCTGGCCGCCCGCCTTCACCGCGTCGATCACCGAGATCGCGGTCGCCAGCGCAAAGGCGAGTTCCTGCTCCGGCGTCGCGCCCGCTTCCTGCAAATGGTAGGAGCAGACATTCATCGGGTTCCATTTCGGCACTTCGGTATAGCACCAGGCGACCATGTCGGCGATCAGGCGCATGGAGGGCTGCGGCGGGAACACATAGGTGCCGCGCGAGAGGTATTCCTTGACGATATCGTTCTGGGTCGTGCCGCGCAGCTTCGCCCGGTCATCGCCGCGCTCGTCGGCCAGCGCCACATAGAGCGCCAGCAGCCAGGCTGCCGGCGCGTTGATCGTCATGGAGGTGTTCATCTCCTCCAGCGGCAGGTCGGCGAACAGGGTGCGCATGTCGCCCAGATGGCTGACCGGCACGCCGACCTTGCCGACCTCCCCCCGTGAGAGGATGTGGTCGCCATCATAGGCGGTCTGGGTCGGCAGGTCGAAGGCGATGGACAGGCCCGTCTGCCCCTTGGCGAGGTTGGCGCGGTAAAGCGCGTTCGACTTCTCCGCCGTGGAATGGCCGGCATAGGTCCGGAAGATCCAGGGGGCATCGGGCTCATGCTGGAACACACCGTCGGCCATGGCCGATCTCCTCGTCATCTCTCATTGCGGCGCACCATGCCGAAGCCCACCGCCCCGTGCAAGCGCGGGGCCGGGGCGGCGGGTCCTTCACGGCCGGAGCGCCCTGTCCTAACCTAGCGGACGATGACCGATACTGCCCAACTCGCTCGCCAGCTCGCCCGCCGCCTCGATGCGGCGCAGCGCATCTGCGTCTTCACCGGCGCCGGCATCTCCACGGAGAGCGGCATCCCGGATTTCCGCTCGCCGGGCGGGGTGTGGAGCAAGATGGCGCCGATCTATTTCGACGATTTCGTGCGCGACCCGCAGGCGCGCCGCGAGGCCTGGACCCGCGTGTTCAACCGCACCGCCGGCTGGACCGGCGCAACGCCCAATGACGGCCACCGCGCTGTCGCGCGCCTCGTCGGCGAGGGCCGCGCCTCCGTCGTCATCACCCAGAATGTCGACAACCTCCACCAGGATGCCGGCACGCCGCACGACCGGGTGATCGAGGTCCACGGCAACGCATCCTACGCCAAATGCCTCGACTGCGCCTCCCGTTACGCGTTCGACGAGCTTCGCCCGATCTGGGAAGCCGGCGGCGAACTGACCTGCGAGGTCTGCGGCGGGCTCATCAAGTCGGCGACCATCTCCTTTGGCCAGGCCATGCCGGAGGCGGAGATGGCGCGCGCGACCGAAGAGGCGGAAGCCTGCGACCTGATGCTGGTGATGGGCTCCTCCCTCGTCGTCTACCCGGCCGCCGCCCTGCCCCTGATGGCCAGGCGTGCCGGGGCCGGACTGGTCATCGTCAACCGCGAACCAACCGAGCACGATGCGGTCGCCGACCTTGTCCTCAAAACGGAGATCGGCCCGCTGATGAGGGCCACCCTTGCCGAAATGGGGCTTGCGCTGTGAGGCCTGATGATCGCAAGCGCGCCGATCATCCTCGCCAACACGATCACGGACCGCGCTGGCCGCCCTCGTCTTCGCAATCGCCCTGCAAAACGTCCTGAAGCGGCGCGCCAGACGGTTGCCACCTGCCGCCGATAGCCTAGGCTCCCGGTGCAAAGCGACAGAAGGGGCCCTTCGATGACAATCTGGCAGAGCGTGGGACTTGGCGCGGGCGCACTGGCGCTCGCCACATGCGCGAGCCCGTCCCTGACACAAGCCGCACCGTCAGGCGTGGGCGAGCGTGCCGGCGGGACTGAACGGATCGAGCGCGGCAATCTCGTCATCGAGGGGATCCCCGACATCCCCGCCGCCGTGTCGGAGCGCCTGCGCACCTACCAGAATGTCCGCGGCCACGGCTTCCAGGACTGGACCGGCGACAGCGTGCTGATCTCCACCCGGTTTGCCGAAACGAGCCAGATCCACAGGGTCGACACGCCCCTCGGTGCGCGCCACCAGATCACCTTCTATGACGAGCCGGTCAGCGGCGCCGATGTAAGCCCGGCCGGCGACGGCTTCGTCTTTGCCAAGGACACCGGCGGGGACGAGTTCTATCAGGGCTATCTCTACGACCTCATCGACGGCTCGGTGACGCGCTTCACCGAGCCGGGCACCCGCAATGGCGGCGTGTCCTGGTCCGATGACGGCATGCAGGCGGTCTGGTACCGCGCCCTCGACGGTGACCCGGACTGGGACATCATGGTCGGCGATCCGGCCGATCCCGCCAGCGTTCGCGTCGCCCATGAGGGCGCAGGCGCACTCTACCCGGTCGACTGGTCGCCGGACGGAAACCGGATCGCGGTGCAGAAATACATCTCGATCACCAAGAGCGAGATCCATGTCCTCGACCTCGCCGCAGGCACCTTCACCGAGGTCAACCCGGACGATGACGTCGCCTATTCCGGCGCTGCCCTGCTCGCCAATGGCGACATCCTGACGGTCACCGACAAGGGCTCCGAATTCGGCAATCTGGTCCGCATCGACGCGGAAACCGGCGCGATGACATCCTTCACCGACGCGATCGACTGGGACGTGTCGGGATGGGCCGTGTCGCCTGACGAACGCACCGTCGCCTTCACCCTCAATGAGGGCGGGCTCGGCACCATCCGCCTGCTCGACCTGGCCAGCGGCACGGTGCGCCGGGGCCCGCGACTGCCCGTCGGCATCGCTTCCGGCCTGACCTGGAGCCCGGACAGCCGCCATGTCGGCTTCACCTTCAACAGCGCCACCAGCCCGTCGGACGCCTGGTCGTTCGATGCGCGCACCCTGGCGCTGACCCGCTGGACCCGGGCCGAGGTTGGCGGGCTCAACCCGGACACCTTTGTCGAGCCTGAGCTCATCACCTATGCCAATGCCGACAGCATGGACATTCCGGCCTTCGTCTACCGCCCCGTCGGCGAGGGCCCCTTCCCGGTGATCCTCTCGATCCATGGCGGTCCGGAATCGCAGTCGCGGCCGTCCTTCTCATCGACCTATCAGTACTGGGTAAACGAGCTTGGCGCGGCCGTGGTGGTGCCGAATGTTCGCGGTTCTTCGGGGTATGGCAAGACCTATGTCAGCCTCGACAATGGCCTCAACCGCAAGAAATCGGTGGAGGATATTGGCGCCCTTCTGGACTGGATCGCCGAGCAGCCTGACCTTGATCACGACAGGGTCGTTGTCTTTGGCGGGTCCTATGGCGGCTACATGGTGCTCGCCTCCATGATCGACTATGGCGAGCGGCTCGCCGGCGGGGTCAATATTGTCGGCATTTCCGATTTCCGCACCTTTCTTGAGAACACAAAGGGCTATCGCCGCGACCTGCGCCGCGCCGAATATGGCGACGAGCGCGATCCGGACATTGCCGCGTTCTTCGAGGCAATCTCGCCGCTCGGCAATGCCGGAAAGATCACCAAGCCCCTGTTCATCATCCAGGGCGCCAACGACCCGCGGGTGCCGGCCTCCGAGGCCGAGCAGATCCTCGCCGCAGTCCGCGGGAATGGCGGCGAGGCCTGGTATCTGCTGGCGATGGACGAGGGCCATGGCTTCCGCAAGAAATCCAACCGCGATTACCAGCGCGAGGCCGAGACCCTGTTCCTTGAGAAGGTGCTCGCCATCGACTAATCGGGAAACTACCCGTCCGCGGACTGGCCGCGGGCGGCGCCGGGCGACAGGGGACGTACGATGCCGGTGACGCTCTCCGCTGCGATCTGGCTGCGCATTGCTGCTCTTCTGGTCCTGCCGGCCTGTGTCGTGCTGGCGGCGATCCTGGAGCGCGGGCTTGCGAGCGTGGCCGGCCTCGCCCTCGCAATGACGGCCGGCCATGCACTCGCGAGGGGACAGTCGGGCCTTGCCGCCCTAAGCCTGGAAAGGCGGCTGGTGCCGACCCTGCTGACAGTCTTCGCCACCCGGCTCGTGCTGTCGCTGGCCCTGTTCGTGATTGCTGTCGGCATCCTCGCCCTGTTCCGCGAGACAGAGCTTGCGCGCAGCGTGGACGGGGTCGATGCGTGGCTCGTGCTCGGCGGATGGGGCGTCTCCCTCATTCTCGGCGCCGTATCAGCCCGCCTGATCGGCGACCAGGTCCGCGAGGCAGAGGCCATGTTCCGATCCACCGACGCTCTGTTCCGGCGCCGCGGACCGGCCTCCCGGGGCAGTGAGCCGGAGGACACCATCATCGACGCGGACTACCGCGAAGTCCCCGGTGACGAGACCGATCCGTTCAAGCCCGGGACATAGCCCACGGCGCAATGGCGGCCACGTCGGCGCCCATCCGTTCGAAATAGAGCGCCTGCACCCGCCGCGTCACCGGCCCCGGCTGGCCCGGGCCAACCGGCGCGCCGTCCAGGTGCGTCACCGGCGCGATGACATTGCCGGTGGAACTGGTGAACAGCTCCGCCGCCGTGCGCGCCTCGTCCAGCGTGAAGGCGCGTTCCTCCACCGGCAGTCCAAGCTCTGCCACAACGCCCCGCGTGATCCCCGCAAGCAGGGCGGGCGACAGGTCCCGGGTGACGAGGCCACCATCCGCAGTCACCAGCCACGCATTCGCCGACGCAGCTTCGGTGACGACGCCGTCCTCATGCATCAGCGCGGTGTCGGCCCCGGCCTCGCGCGCCGCCCGGTAGGCCAGCGCCTGGGACAGCAGCTGCGTCGTCTTCATGTCCCGGCGGGCCCAGCGCTGGTCCGGCACGCTGATCGCCCTGATCCCGCGCTGCTGCGCCTCACCGATCAGCGTGCGCCGGTCGGCCCAGGCAAACAGGCAGGGCTCGAACCTCTCCGGGCCGGCAAAATCGCGAAAGCCATAGGCCCCGCCGGTGACCTGCAGATAGACAAGGCCCTCCTCAAGGGCGTTGCGGGCGACCAGCTCATGGTGCATCGCCTCCAGCGCGTCGCGCGCAAGCGGCAGTGTCAGGGCGATGCCTGCAAGCGTGCGCTCAAGCCGGTCAAGGTGGCGGCCAAGGTCAATCAAGCGCCCGCCATAGACCGCCGTCACCTCATAGGCCGCATGCGCCATCAGAAGGCCGCGGTCGAACACGGGCACCTGCGCCCTGGCCGGGTCGACAAAGGCGCCGTTGAGATACATCTCTGAGCAGACAGCCATTGGCGTCCCCTTCATTCATGTCCATCAATGCCAAGCGCTCGCCCAGTCCGAGGTCAGGCGCAAGGGGCGTCGGCAGGCCGCCCTATGGTGCAGCGCACAATTTCAACTTGCCAAGCCGGCCCCGCTGTTTCAATCTAGGCATGAGGCTTGCCCGGCAAGATGCAAACAGCGCACACAGGGTCCTTGCAGGAGGGATTGACACCATGGCAGACACGCAAACGGGGCGCGTCCAGAAAGACATTTACGAGCTGGGCGAGATACCGCCGGAGTTTCACGTTCCGAAAATGATGCACGCCTGGGCGATCCGGAAGGAGCGCCATGGGCGCCCTGCCACCGCCATGCAGGTGGAACAGGTGCCGGTGCCGGAGATCGACAGCGACGAGGTGCTCGTCCTGGTGATGGCTGCAGGCGTCAACTATAATGGTGTGTGGGCCTGTCTTGGAGAGCCGGTCTCCTGCTTCGACAACCGGCACGTCACCAAGGACTACCTTGTCGCCGGCTCCGACGCCGCCGGGATTGTCTGGGCCGTCGGGCGCAAGGTCACCCGGGTCAAGCCGGGCGACGAGATCGTCATCCATTGCAACCAGGACGATGGCGACGATGAGGAATGCAATGGCGGCGACCCGATGTTTTCCAAGTCCCAGCGCATATGGGGCTATGAGACCGATGATGGCGCCTTCGCCCAGTTTGCCCGGGTGCAGGCGCGCCAGTGCATGCCCCGCCCGAAACACCTCACCTGGGAGGAGAGCGCCTGCTACACCCTGACGCTTGCGACCGCCTACCGGATGCTGTTCGGCCATCGCCCGCACATCATCAAGCCTGGCCAGCATGTTCTCGTCTGGGGCGCCTCGGGCGGGCTCGGCAGCTTCGGGGTGCAGTTGTGCGCCGTCACAGGGGCGCATGCCATCGGCGTTGTCTCGTCAGAGGACAAGTTCGACTTCGTCTATTCCATGGGCGCCAAGGGCGTCCTCAATCGAAAGGACTTCGACTGCTGGGGCCAGCTGCCGCAGGTCAACGGCCCGGACTTCGGGGCCTACATGAAGGAATGCCGCAAGTTCGGCAAGGCGATCTGGGACATCACCGGAGGGCGCGATGTCGACATCGTGTTTGAACACCCGGGTGAGTCGACCTTCCCCGTCTCTGTCTTCGTCACCAAGCGCGGCGGCATGGTGGTCATCTGTGCCGGTACGACCGGCTTCAACCTGACCATGGATGCGCGCTTCCTGTGGATGCGCCAGAAGCGGGTCCAGGGCTCGCACTTCGCCAATCTGATGCAGGCGTCGGCGGCCAACCAGCTCGTCATAGACCGGCGCATTGACCCGGGCATGTCGGAGGTCTTCACCTGGAGCGACATTCCGCTCGCCCATGAGAAGATGCTCGACAACAGGCACCTGCCCGGAAACATGGCCGTCCTCGTGCAGAGCCCGCAGCCGGGCCTGCGCACCGTCGAGGACGTGCTGGAGGTCGGCCCGACGCCTGGCGGTGCCGGCTAGGGCGGGCCAGCACCGTTTCCGGAAATACAGGATGCGGCCCGGATGATTAACCATCCGGGCGATCTGCTTGGCGGGCGCCCCGGTTTTCCAGTCGCCCGTCAATCACGGCCAAGGCAAGGGCGCTGTGAATTGATCGAGACCGGCGCCTGTCCCACTTGTAATCGTTAACGCTACCGGTCTTTGTCTCGCACATGATTTGCCGAGATCCCCGTCTAGGCTTCACGTGTGTGGACACACCTCCTGCGTTTATTTCCCGCTGGAAGCGAAACCGATTTCGTCCGGCCTGCGCCTTGCATATAGCTCATGGCGAGCGTGCCTGAGAACGCTTCGTGCGTGCCCCGAGTGAGCAATTGGAAGGGGCCGGGGTTTCGCATCAAGCGATGGAACATCAAGGGGTGATGGAATGACAATCCTGAAGAGTCTCGTGGCGGTCAGTGCCCTGGCCGTGATTTCGCTGCCGATGAGCGCGGCAGCCCAGGACATGCTGAGCTGGGAAGGCCAGGCGACTGACCAGCCCTACACCGCGCCGATGGGCGCAGACGGGCGCACGCTCACCGAGGACGAGATCCAGCAGCTGATCGAGCGCTCGCGCGCAGCCGGCCTCGACGTCTCGCGCGACCAGGCGGACGTGCAGTATCTCGGCGGCGACGATGCGCCGATCGAAACACAGGTGTGCTGCGAGCCGGTTCAGGAAGAGGTCACGACCGAGACCCGCGAGGAGGTCATGGAGACCTATTTCGACGCGATCACCCAGCGCGAGATCATCCAGCCGGTCGAACGCACCATCGTCCAGCCGATCGAACGCCAGGTCCTGCAGCCCCGGACCGAGACCGTGACCGAGACTGTGCGCTATGAGGAAGACCGCCTGCCGGTCATCGTCGAGGAAGACCCGGTCCCGCAGGTCGTTGAGACCGTCACCGTCGACGAGACCGTGCAGACCCGCGAGGACGTCACCGAGACCTATTATGACGCCATCGACCGCCGCGACATCATCCAGCCGGTCGAACGCACCGTCATTGTTCCGGTGCAGCGCCGCATCGTGCGTCCGCGCACCGAGACGGTGACCGCCGACACCCGCTATGAGACCAACACGCTGCCGACCATTGTCGAGGAGGATCCGGTGCCGGCCGTCAGCGAGACCTACATCCCGCAGGTCACCGAGAACCGCGTCGAGGAGGTCAGTGAGGTCTTCATCGACGCCGTCACCCAGCGCGACGTCTACCAGCCGGTGGAGCGGACCATCATCCAGCCGATCGAGCGCCGCATCCTGCAGCCGCGCACCGAGACGATCACCCGAGACACCGTCTATGAGGAAGAGCGCCTGCCGGTGCGCGTCGAGACCGACCCGGCCCCGCAGGTGACCGAGACCGTGATCGAGGACGTCACCGAGCGCGTCGTCTACGAGGTGCAGGATGTCTACATCGACCAGATCACCCGCAATGTGATCCAGCCGGTCGTCGTCACCAACATCCAGCCCATCGAACGTCGCCGCCTGCGTGGCGAGACCGAGACCATCACCGAGGCCACCCGCTTTGAGGAAGAGCGCCTGCCGGTGATCGTTGAGGAAGCGATGATCCCGGAGACCGTGGTCAACTACATCCCGCAGGTCACCGAGAACCGCGTGGAAGAGGTCAGCGAGACCTATTTCGAGGCTGTCACCCGCCGCGAGATCATCCAGCCGGTCGTGCGCACCGTGATCCAGCCGGTGGAAATCCGCCGCGTCCGCACCCAGAGCGAGACAATCACCCAGCCAGTCCGCTACGAGACCCAGCGCGCTGCACCGATCACCATCAATATCGGCACCGCGGCCTGCGCCTGCGGCGGCGTCTACTAGCCATCCCGCCTGTCCCGGTCCGGGACAGGCCGACAAGACCCGACACCTGGCCGGTTGCACGGCCGGGTGTCTTCGTTTCCGCAGATCAACCGGCGCCTCAGCGCTCGGGTGGCTCGACCAGAGCGCGTTCCACAATGCTGGAGACTGTTGGTGCAAATTCGGACCAGTCGATCGCCGGCAGGCGGAATGCCCAGTCCTTCGCCCGCTCATTGATTGCCGCCGCCCGCCTTGCCCCCTCGCCGGCCTCCACCGCATACACGGTGACATACCGTCCGTCGGGCTCGTCAAAGGCCTGCGTCGTCACCTCCAGACCATCAAAGGTGATCGTTTCGTGCCGCGCCACCGGCGCGGTGACGAGGTCGGCCGCCGGCTTCACATCCACCGGCGCAAACCGCGCCAGCGCCAGGGCTGGTGTCGCCGCCGCCAGCGGGTTGACCAGCCGGTCATCCCCGTTCGGCGGGCCGGGCCGGAAGGCGCTGCGCCCCTCGCCGGCGTCGCGCATAAGGAAGAGGCTCTCGCCCGTGCGGTCGGTGATCCGGACGGCGCGCACGGTCTCCGGCCGCAGCGTAATCACCTCCAGGTCCAGCCAGGCATCGCGTGTCATCAGCGGCGGCAGGTCGCCCTCCACAAGAAAGGCCGCGGTCTCGTCCGGCTGGCGGGCATAGAGCCGTTCGCCGCGCCGCCCGGTGATCAAGGCACCCAGCGTCTGGCCGGCGCCGTCGAGAAGGTCCACCCGCGCGCCGCGTCCGCCCTTGCCCGGGTCACCGAGCGCGATCCGGTCCAGCTTGCGCGGGTCGCTGGTGCGCGCAGCCTGCCAGGCGAGGCCCTCCAGCCCGGCCGCCAGCGCCTGCAGCCGGTCCTCGCGCACTGGGTAGCCGCCGGCCTCGGCCAGCCCCCACGCCTCGCCCTCGCGCACCAGCGTGTAGCGGTCATCGGCCAGCGACACGCGGATCGCAGCAAGCTCGCTGCGCCAGTCGGCAAAGCCGGGCAGAACTGCGCGGCCAAGGCGCTCGGGCACCGGTGCGGTCGTCCGGCCGATGGCGGACACTCCGGCGGCGACCAGGGCGAGCGCGCCGGCGGAGGCGGCAAGCGCCAGCACCACCTGCCGGCGGCGTGCATCCAGCGGCGCGCTCATGCCGTCCCGCCCCGGCGCAACAGCCAGACGATAAGACCGGTCAGCGCCACCAGGAGCGGCGCCGCCCAGATGTTGACCGCTTTCAGGACAGTCTCCAGGCGGTCGATCTCACTGCGGAAATCCCGCTCGATCGCCCGCAACTGGGTACGCGCCGCGACAATGCGCGCGCGCAGTCGCTCCAGTTCGGCCGTCTCGTCCGGCGGCAGCGTCAAGCCCGCCGGACCGGAAAGGGGCTCGCCAGCCCGCGCCTTGTCCTGCAGCTCCGACAGGCGCGCCTCGCTGGCGGCAAGCTCGGTCTGCAGCGCCGCCTGCCGGTCGAAATAGCGCGCCTCGGCGCGTCGGCGCATCCGCTCCACCCGGCTCATTGCGCGCTGCGCCGGCGCGCGGGCACGGAGCGACAGCAGGTTTCCCGCGCCTGAGAGCACATCCATTCCGTTGAGGACAAAGGCGGCATTGTCGGCGAGGGCCCGCCCGGTCGCCGGGTTGATATAGAACCCGTCATTCAGCAGGTCGGTGTCGGCGACCAGCACGATTTCGACTGGCCTCGCGCTGCCTGCCAGATGCTCCGGCGCCGACGCCAGAGCGGCGCGGGCAAGGTCGTCACGCACCCGGTCGCCGGTCAGGTCCGGCTGCGGCGGCCCGTCCGGAAATGCCGTTGTCACCGGCCCGGACAGGCGCACCGCCAGGTGCCTCGCCCCGTCAAGGGCATCATAGGCCCGGATCACCTCCACCGGCGTCACGTCGCGCATCGCCTGCCCGGCGTCTATGAAGGCAGGCGACGGACCGGTCCGCACCAGCGGCACAAGCGTCAGGGTCAGGCCCGGGAGCGGTTCGATCGCCCCCGGTGCGCCGAAATGCACCGCACGCATCAGCTCTGCGGTAACGACATCCTGCCGGTTCATCATCGCTGGCGGCGGTGCCAGGAAGAGTGGCTGGCCGACCACCTCGACCCGGCCATCCGGCGTGCGCGCCTCGACCGGCAGGGCAGTTGCCGCATCGGCCAGGGCATCGCGGCTGAGCGCTACGCCCCAATGGCGCAGAAGCCGTGGGATGTCGGAGCGCGCCGCCGCCCCGCCGATCACGAACGGGTCGCCACCGCCGGCCGCCTTCGCCGCCGGATCGACCAGCACCATCAGCCGGCCCTGACGCAGGACGAACTGGTCGATCCACCAGGCCTGCGTGTCTGTCAGGTCCGGAGGGTGTGCCAGCAAAAGTGCATCGAGGTCCTGCGGCAGGTCGGTGAAGTCTTCGGGGATCTCGACCAGCCGGAAACTGCGGGCGAGCTCCTTCAGGACGAAATAGCCGCGCTCCTCGCCAATACCGCGCATGCCCTCCAGCGTCGTCAGCACGCCGACCCGCGGTGGCTCGGGGTCATCCAGCCGGGCGATCAGGCGCGTCAGGTCATATTCCAGCGTCGCCTCGCGGTCCGGCGACAGGAAGGCGATGAGGCGGGTATCGTCCACCGTGTTGCGCCCGATGAGACCAAGATAGAGCGGGTCGCCGCTGTTCGTTTCCAACGCGCTCACGCCGGCCGCCAGCGCCTTGTCCTCGGCCTCGGTGAAGGGGGCGGGGTCGATCTCCGTGACCTGCAGCCGCCCGCCAGCCATTGCGCCATAGGCGGCGAGGAGTTCTCGCACCCGCGCCGCATGCGCCCGGATCGCCGGATACTCCCGCCCCGTTACGCGGGAATAGACAAGGGTGAGCTCCACCGGCTCGGCGAGGTTGCGCAGGGTCGCTTTCGTCCCCGGTGACAGGGAGTAGAGCCGGTTCTCGGTCAGGTCGAGGCGCACGCCGGCAAGCCGCGGCTGCACCATGAGGTTCGCCATCACGAAAATGGCTGTCAGCAGCAAGGTCGAAAGCAGGAGGTAGCGCCGTCCGTTCATCGCCTCAGGCCATCCGCCGCGCGCTTGCCCAAAGGGCATTCAGGGTCACGAACAGGGCAATGACGCTGGCAAAGAACACCACCGCGCGTAGTTCGATGACGCCGCGCTGGGCTGCCTCGAAATGGGTGAGGAAGGAAAACCGTGCGATCTGCTCGGCCACACCCGGACCGAACATCCCGGCCAGCCCGTTCAGGACCAGCGGCCAGCCAGCGGCGGTGAACAGGAACGCGACCACCACCCCGATCACGAAGGCGCTGACCTGGCTGGAGCTCAACGCGGAAAAGGCTGCGCCGATGGCAAGATACGCCCCGGCCATGACCAAGCTCACCAGATAGGCCGCCGCGATCGCCGCATGGTCCGGCTCGCCAAGATAGGCGGCACTCGCCCAGATCGGCGTCGTCAGCAGAAGCGCCAGGGCCACCACAGTCCACGCTGCCAGCAGCTTGCCGAGCACGACACCCGGCAGCCCCACCGGCAGCGACAGCAGCAACTCGTCGGTGCCGGCGCTGCGTTCCTCCGCCCACAATCGCATGGAGATCGCCGGCATGAAGATCATGTAGAGCCAGGGGTGCCAGACGAAGAACGGCCCGAGATCGACGCTGGCGGTGTCGAAGAAGCGCGCCGCCTCCCAGGTGAAAAGGCCAAGCGCCAGCAGGAAGACCACGAGGAACACATAGGCCAGCGGTGCCCGGCCATAGGCCGCCAGCTCGCGGCGGTAGACCGCGCCAAGGCCGCTGAAAAGGCCGCCGCTTCCAGCCATCAGGCCGCCGCCTCCTCGCCGTCGTCGCTGGCCGTCAGCGCACGGAACGCCGCCTCCAGCCCGTCCTCGCCGGCCAGCGCGGCCGGCGTCATGTCGGCGCGGATGCGGCCGCGGTCGATCACCACCGTGCGGGTGCAGACCGCCGGGACCTCCTCAAGCGAATGGGTCGAAATCAGGATTGCGCGGGTTTCGGACAGCCGGCGGATCAGTGCCCGCACTGTGCGCTTCTGGTTCGGGTCGAGCCCGTCGGTCGGCTCGTCGAGGATCAGCACGTCCGGGTCATGCACAAGCGCGCCGGCCAGCCCGACCCGGCGGCGATAGCCCTTCGACAAGGCAGCAATCGGCTTGTGGCAGACGCTGAGAATGCGCGTGTCGGCAATCGCCCGGTCGATGGCATCGGCCCGCGCCGCCTGCGGCATTGCCCGGGCATCGGCGAGGAAGGCGAGGAATTGCGGCGGCGTCAGGTCACCATAGAGCGGTGCGCCCTCGGGCAGGTAGCCGAGCGCCGCCTGCGCAGCCCGCCGCGCGCGGGTCACCGAATGTCCGGCAATGGTCGCATCACCGGCATCGGGCTCCAGCACGCCGGCCAGCATTCGCATTGTCGTCGACTTGCCCGCGCCATTGGGGCCAAGAAAGCCCACCACCTCGCCCCTTGCAACGGAGAAACTGACGCCATCCACCGCGCGCTGGCGGCCATAGGATTTGCAAAGACCAGAAAGCTCCAGCATGGCGGTTGGCACGCGATCCTGATCCCCTGCCAGCATGCACGAAGGCATATCCGTCTTCCCGGCGACTGGCCAGAGAAGAAGGTGTGACAGGCACGTTTTCCTGTGTCATCCAGATGGGCGGAGCCAACACGCCATCTGCAGGGAGACACCGCATGGGCATCACCACAGACCGCTTTGAGTATCAGGGTCACGACCACAGCTTTGAGGGGTATCTCGCAAGGCCGGAGGGCGACCCGGTGCCCGTGGTGCTGGTTTGCCATGCCTGGGGCGGGCTTGGCGCGTTCGAGAAGCAGAAGGCCGAAGCGCTCGCCCATCTCGGCTATGCCGGTTTTGCCATTGACGTCTATGGCGTTGGCAAGCGTGGCACAACCACCGAGGAATGCCAGCGCCTGATGACCCCGCTGGCGGAGAACCGAGGCGAGCTGCAGGCGCGCCTCAGGGTTGGTGTCGAGCACGCCAGGCGCCTGCCGGGCGTCGATACCGGAAAGCGGGCGGCCATCGGCTTCTGCTTTGGCGGCCTGTGCGTCCTCGACATGGCCCGTGCCGGCATGGATGTCGCCGGCGTAGCGAGCTTTCACGGCCTGTTCGGCCGGCCGGACAATCTCGACAGCCCGAAGATCAGCGCGAAGGTGGTCGCCTATCATGGCTGGGACGATCCGATGGCCAAACCGGACGACGCGATGGGTTTCGCCCGCGAAATGACCGAGGCCGGCGCCGACTGGCAGCTCCATGCCTATGGTCACACCCTGCACGCCTTCACCAACCCCGACGCGAACAATCCCGACTTCGGGACCGTCTACAGCGCCGCAGCCGACCACCGCAGCAGCGAAGCGCTCAAGACCTTCCTGAAGGACGTGCTGGGCTAGGGCCAGGGCCAGGGCCGGGTCCGGCGGCCGGCTCAGCCGTCATAATACATCTCATCGTGCAGGCCGATCAGCTGTCGGGCGCGCACGGTGGTGGCCCGGGCCGCAGCCTCGGCGCTCACCTGGCGGGCCGCGCCGGCAGGCTCCAGCCTCTGGGCGATATCGCGGCGGCCGTAATGGGCCTGCAGGAAGAAGCGGCGCCGGCCCGGCTCGGCCGGGGTCCCGCGATGCCAGGCGTCGGAGACAAACAGCGCGGCATCGCCGGCACGGGCGGTGAGGAAGATCGGGCCGCGGCCGTCATATTCCATATGCCGGGTCACCGTGCGCCCGCCATCAGGGAAGCGGCCGGACCTGTGCGAGCCGGGGATGACGGCCGTCGGCCCGCAGGCCATCGGGCAGTCCTCCAGGAAGAGGTGCAGGCCGATCGCGAACACCGGATAGGGCACGCCTTCCGGCCAGGGCACGCCCTTCGGCCGCGGCACGTGCGGGCCGGCATCTGTATGCCAGGGTCCGCCCTCATGGCCGGGGCGGTTACGCCAGGCGGTGTTGGCGATGACGTGGCAGTCCTCGCCGAGCAGGGGCTCGATCGCCTCCAGGATGCGCGGATGGCCGATCGCCGCCTGGCTGAGGGCAGAGCGGCTCAGCATGTTGTGGCGGAACTCGTCATGGCTGTCGCTGTCGCGGTCGGGCGGGCTCGTCTCGAACACCGCCATGATCTCGCCAGCCAGAGCGGCCACAGCGTCGCCATCGAGCACACCCCTCAGGACGGTCCAGCCCTCCTCCTCGAGCTGGCGCGCCACCTCTGGCACCTTGCCGGGCGGGCGAATGTGCAAATTGCCGTGCTTGCGAGTGATCATGAGGCCGCGCTCACCCCTCGCCCAGATCCGGCACGCCGACGACGTGGAAGCCGGCGTCCACATGGATGACCTCGCCGGCGATCGACTGGCCGAGCGGGGACAGCAGGTAGAGCGCGCAGCCGGCGACCCCTTCCATGCGGGTGTCCTCCCTCAGCAGGGACCAGTCGCGGCCGGTGCTCATCAGGCTCTTGCCGCCGCGGATGCCGGCCATGGCGAGTGTGCGCATCGGCCCGGCCGAGATCGCGTTCACGCGGATGCCCTTCGGCCCCAGGTCGCGCGCGGCATAGCGCGTCGCCGCCTCCAGCGCTGCCTTGGCAACGCCCATGACGTTATAGGACGGCACCACCCGTTCTGCTCCGAGATAGGTCATCGTCACCATCGCGCCGCCATCGGGCATCAGGGCGGAGGCGCGCCGGGCGGCATCGACGAAGGAGAAGACGGAAATGTCCATGGCGCGGGCAAAGCCCTGGCGCGTCGTATTCTCAACGAACGAGCCCTGCAGCTCCTCCTTGCCGGCAAAGGCGATGGCGTGGACGAGGAAGTCGATCTTGCCCCACTTTTCGGCGATCTGCGCGAAGGCGAGGTCCATCTGCGCATCATCGGTGACGTCGGCGGGCACCATGAAGTCCATGCCGATCGACTGGACCAGCGGGCGCACGCGCTTGTCCAGCATCTCGCCCTGATAGGTAAAGGCGAGTTCGGCGCCCTGGGCAGCGAGCTGCCGAGCAATCCCCCATGCGATCGAGTTCTGGTTTGCAACGCCCATGACGAGGCCGCGCCGGCCGGCCATCAGGGTGCCTTCGGGAAGGGTCCAGTCATCCGCCATGGCGCGCTCTCCTGCAATTCTCCAGCAATAGTCCCGGGTAGGCAGGCGCAGCCGCCGCGTCAATCCACCGGGCGCGCCCCGCTGCGGCATGGTTTCTGCACCGTTAACGCGCAAAAGCCGGCAGGGCGGGGATGATGGCAGGCAGGGCGGGGATGATGGCAGGCAGGGCGTGGCAGCAGGCGCGGTTGATGCTCGTGACAGCCATTCTGGCCAGCCTGCCGGCAACGGCCGAGGTGATCCACACCGTGCGCCTTGCTGCGCCGCCGCAGGCGCTGGTCTGGGCCGGCGACGGGCCACCCCTCGTGGTGACGGGCGCCGGACCTGGCGGCCCGCTGTCCGGCGGCGCGCTATGGCCCGAACATGCCTTCAGCGCGCTCGGTGGCCGCTTCGCCATCGCCTCGAACTGCCGCTTTACCGTCGACCTGATGGTGCCGGAAGTCGGCCTGCCTGACGGGGTCAGTGCACGCGTCATCCTCGAAGCGGTCGGCCCGCACGCCGAGGCTGGCAACCAGGCATCGGATGGGCCGGTCGCCCTGATGGCTGGCGCCACTCTGAGACTGCTCGACTGGCCGGCAAAGACCGCCGCACGTCCCGGGGCGCCGGACGGACAGGCGCTGCATTTCCGGATCACGCTTGAAGAGGCCGCGGGCCGGCCACTGGCCGCTTACCGGCGCAAGGCGGTGCTCGCCCGCCTCGCCGTGGTCGTGACACCGCAGGGCGAGGACTGA
>CAYPQD010000054.1:0-17869 GCA_964412785.1 uncultured Hyphomonadaceae bacterium | reverse complement strand
CTCCGGCGCAGCATAGGCCAAGGTCAGCGGCCCGCCGTTTTCCGCCCCGTCCGGCGTGATCAGACTGGAAATGCCGAAATCGATGAGGCGCACCTGGCCGGCGCGGTCAATCAGCGCGTTGGCCGGCTTGATGTCGCGGTGCAGGATCAGCTTGCCATGGGCGTGGGCGAGCGCGTCGCAGAGCTGCACGAAGAGAATGAGGCGTGCCCGGCGGTCAAGGCGCAGGCGCTCGACATGCCGGTCGAGCGGTTCGCCGTCGACATATTCCATGACCATGAAGGGGCGCCCGGCCTCTGTCGCCCCGCCATCGACAATGCGGCTGATGCCGCGATGGTCCATCCGCGCGAGGCGGCGGCGTTCGGTGTTGAAGCGCGCCTGCCAGGCCGGGTCCTCGCCCTTCAGGACCTTCAGGGCGACCGTCTGCTCATAAAGCCCGTCATCGCGCGCGGCGCGGTAGACCTCGCCCATGCCGCCGGCACCGATCAGGCCCTCGATCCGCCACACCCCGACGCGCTCGCCGGGGGCCAGCAGGGGAGCGCCGGCCGGCCCGGCCTCGTCCGCCGCGGTCAGCATGAAGCCGCGGGCGGTGCGATGGCGGGCGATCGCCCCTGCGACGGCGTCCGCGAGTGCGGGCTCCTCCCGGGTCAGCGCCGCCAGGTGGGCGGCCTGCGCCTCGGGGGTTAGGCCGCCTGCCATGTCGACTTCCCGAGTGAGCCGCCGCCAATCCATCCCGCGCTCCGCAACCCCGGCACAGAGACCAGTATTTGCGGGAAACCGCCGGATGGGAAGGGGTGGGCGCGGATCAGGCGATGGCATCGATGTCGTACGTCGCCTCCATGATGAGGCCGTTCACAAAGGCGTCGTCGACCGGGACATCGGAGGCGGCCGGCCCACCGGCCTCCACGACCGTTTCCACGGCCCGTTCGATTGCCAGCGCCAGGTCGCCCGCTGCGGCTGTGGTACTGCCCGGCATCTCGCCTACGACCGTGTCGGTGAAGCCGGGCGTGAAGTCGAAATCGCTGGCGTCGAGATCGGCGATGTTCACGTTCTTCAGGGTGATCGTGTTGCCGGCGCCGTCACTGATCACGGCGTCATTGCCGACCTGGGTCAGATGGTTCTGCTGAAGGTCGTTGAAGTCGGTGATCGCGGTCACCCCGCCGAGCTGCAGCTTCTCCGCCCCGGCGAGGGCAGCGAAGTCGAGGATCACGTCGTCGCCGAAATTGTCGAAGAAGACGAACAGGTCGGCCTGGCCGTCGCCGATCAGGATGTCGTCGCCGGCCCCGCCAAAAAGGGTGTCGCGCCCGCCGCCAGCGATCAGGGTGTCGCTGCCCTCGCCGCCATACAGGCAATCGATCTGCGAGCCGCCGGAGACGCGGTCATTGCCGGCGCCGCCGAACAACAGGTCCTCGCCCTCCTGGCCGAGGACGACATCGTCGCCCTCATCGCCGTGGAGCGTGTCACTGCTCGCCGAGCGGCCGCCGACGAGGGTGTCATTGCCCTCATTGCCGAACAGGCTGTCGGCGCCATTGCCGCCGAACACCTTGTCGTCGCCGAGGCCGCCGAAACCGGTGTCCTCGCCATTGCCGCCATTGAGGAGGTCATTGTCCTTCATCCCCCACATGATGTCGTTGCCGACCTCGCCGAGCAGCGTGTCCTCGCCGGTGTCGCCCCACATGCTGTCAAAACCGGCGCCGCCGAGGACGAAGTCATCGCCGGTGCCGCTCCAGATGCCGTCATCGCCATTGAAGCCGTTGAGGCTGTCATTGCCGCCGGCGCCGTAGAGGTTGTCCTGGGCCAGCGAGCCGGTGATGTGCTCGGCCGCGTCATCGCCATTGACCTGGATGGTCTCGCCCTGCAAGCCCCAGTTGGTGAATGTCCAGCCGGACAGGTCGAGGCTCGTTGGCACATTCATGTTGATCTCGATGCGCTCGATGAAACCGGTCGCATCGATTCCCTCGATTGTGGCGGAGAGGCTGATCTCGCTGCTGGAAATCTCCTGGGCCCCGAGCTCGACGGAGCGCGTGCCCGCGCCATCTCCGAGATCCTCGAAGACCAGCTTCTCGATCGAGCTGAAATCGAGGTCGGGCCGGTCAAGTGCGCTGCTTCCGACGACAAAGAGCAGGAGCGTGTCGGTGCCGCTGTCGCCATCGAAATCGCCGGTGAAGGCCGGGTTGGCATTGCCGGAGAACAGGAAGACATCGTCGCCATTGCCGCCATTGGCTTCGGTAAAGCCCTCGTCAATGATGAGCCTGTCGGCGCCGGCGCCGCCGTCCAGGGTGTCGGCGCCGAGCCCGCTCTCGATGGTGTCATCGCCCTCGCCGCCGGCGATGGAATCATCGCCCGTGCCGCCGGACAGGGTGTCGTTGCCGAGCCCGCCGGAAATCGTGTCGTCACCGGCATTGCCCTGCAACGTGTTGGCGGCGTCATTGCCTGTGATCTCGTCGTCGTTCTGGCTGCCGAGCACCCGCTCGATATCGCCGAGCGTGGAATACACGGTGCTGCCGAGCGAAAAGGTCTCCGCGGCGAGATCGGCGACCAGTGCGGAGAAGTTCGAGCCGGACATGTCGAAGGTGTCGAAGCCGCCTTCGCCCTCGATCATGCTGCCGGAGACAGCCGCGGTCTTGAGGCGGAAGACATCGTCGCCGCTGTTGCCAATCGAGAAGCCGCCAAGCACCGCATCGATCGTGTCATCGCCGGCCCCGCCATCGACTGTGTCGGCGTCGATCGAGAGGATGAGGTCGTTGCCACCGTCACCGAACACGGTGTCCGCACCAAGCTCGCCGGCGAGCGTGTCATTGCCGCTGCCACCCCACAGGGAGTCGCCGCCCGTTCCGCCCTGAATGTGGTCATTGCCGCCATTGCCGCGCAGCGTGTCATTGCCGCTGTCGCCGAGGATCACGTCGCCAGCATTGGCGCCGTTTATGCTGTCATTGCCGCTGCCGCCTTCCAGGCGGTCACTTGCAGACGACCCCGCTGCGAAGCCGCCATCGATCGTGTCGTTCCCGTCACCACCGAGGAGGGTTTGACTGCCGAACCCGCCAACCAGGCTGTCACCGCCGTCGAAGCCGTCGAGGGTGACACCGTTGATGTTGTCGGCATCGAGCGTGTCATTCGCCTGCGTGCCGATGACGTGCTCAATCCCGGTGATCGAGCGTGTCCCGCCGAGGCCGGCCCAAGTGCTGTTCAGCGTGACGGAGATCGGCGTGCCGGTCTCGTCGCTGGCGTCGAGCGCGTCTGTGCCTGTGCCGCCGACAATATCGTCGATGAACTCGCCATTTCGGATGATGAACAGGTCATTGCCGGCGCCGCCGTCGAGCGTGTCGTTGGAGAATCCGCCCAGCAGCGTGTCATTGCCATCGCCGCCGCTCAGCGAATCAATGGAGCCGCCGCCATCAAGCAGGTCATCGCCGTCGCCGCCCTCCAGCGTGTCATTGCCGATCTCGCCAAGCAGGCTGTCATTGCCCTCAAGGCCGAGGACGATGTCATTGCCGCTGCCGGCCTCGACCGTGTCTGCGCCGGCCATGGCGAGAATCTGGTTCGGGCCGGTGGTGCCGATGACGCGGTCATTGCCCTTGCTCGCATAGATGTTCTCAAAGCCGGTCATGGGCTCGACGTTGACGCCGGCGGTGGCCTTGCCGGCCGCCAGGTCGAAGACGGCGCCTGTGAACGAGAGCGTCTGCCAGTCGATCCAGTCGTTTCCGGCGCCGCCGATATAGACGTCGCTGTTGATGAGAGAGGTGACGCTCAGGAAGTCGTCGCCGGCACCAAGGTCATAGGTCTTCACAATACCACTGGCCTGGACCGTATCATCGCCGTCATAGGCATAGACGAAATCGGCGCCACTATCGGCGATGAAATTGTCGTTTCCGATGGTGCCGACCTGCCATTCACCCGGAGTGTAGACGGCGTCCGGATTGGCGTTGTCGCGGGTGTCGAGGATTTCCAGCGAGATCTCGCCCGTGCCGCCATCCTGGAAGGCCACCGCAGCGCGGCCATCGGCGAGCCCGGTGCCGACGGGCAGGGCGCTGTTCTGGCTCTCGTAGGCGAAGACCGTGCCGATCTTGCTGCCGGTCGCGCTGTAGCGCTGGGCGAGCAACTGGTCATTGCCGTCATCATCGAAGAGCACGATGAAGGTGCCATCGGCCAGCGCGACGAGGCTTGGTTCGTTGTGATCGTCGATGGAACTGCCGACACGGCCGCCGCCGATATCATTGCCGGCCGCATCATAGACGCGCACGGCAATGTCATCATCTGTGCTGTCCTGGTTTCTCCACGCGATGGCAAAGCCGCCGCCGGCGAGGCCGATGACACTGGGGTCGAAGTCGAAATCGCTGTCGGAGGCGGTAGACGCTACCGCAAGCTGGCCAGTGAGGGCGGAGCCGAACGGGTCAAACACCTTGTACTGGATGCTGTCGAAGCTGGAGCCGGCATCCTCATTGATGTGGGCGACCACGACGAAGCCGCCGCCGGCGAGCGCGGTCACCTCATGCTCGCCGATCGTGCCGGTCGAGGTGGAGATGGCAGAGATGAAGCCGCCCGGGGTGCCGGTGCTGGCATTGAACACCTTGTATTGCACCGCATCGGAGAAGCTCGCCTGGTCGAGAACAAAGGTCGCGAAGGCGAGATTGTTCGCGTTCACGGCGACGTCGGGATTGCGGTAGCTCGGCGTTGCGCCGGAGGTGTCCTGCTGCACATACCCGCCATTGAGGCGCGTGCCGCTCGCGTCGAAGCGATCGAACAGGATCGAGGAGACCCCGCTCTGCATGTCCTCATAGACGACGATGAAGCCGCCATCATTGGTCGGCGCCAATGCCTGGCGAAATTCTTCGGTCACGGTGGAGAAGGTGTTCAGCCGGAACTCGCCGCTGACCGGATTGCCGAGCGGATCGAAGATCCGGGCGATGATGTCGGAGCCGGACGGGCTTCCGGCGCCGGTGTCCTGATAGCTCGTCCAGGCGACCAGGATGTTGCCATTGGCCAGCTGGATGACGTCCGGATCGGTCTGGGCGCCGATGGTGACGGTGTTGACGGTCAGCTCGTCGAGCCAGGTTTCAGGGGTCTGCGGCATGGTCCTCTCCCACGGTCTGTGGAAGGCAGAACGCAGTTTTGCTCAGATGCGGCCAAGAAAGTCAGGCGGGCGCTGTTCTCGGCCTGTGCAGCCCGCGCGCCCTGATGCGGGCAGCCCCCTCCTTCGCGGGTGATCGTTCTTTTAGGAACCGCCACGCGGCGACGCCGCAGTGATACCAAGCTGCATGGACCCAAAACCGATCCTTGCAGCGCAGGGCAAGCGCGACTGCGCGTCGACGCGACTGTGGCGCGCATCATGGCGGACGCTCCCAGATGTGAGCGAGGCTTTCCTTTCAATCATTCGGTTTCGCTGGCTCCGCGAGCAGGACTCGAACCTGCGACCCGGTGATTAACAGTCACCTGCTCTACCAACTGAGCTATCGCGGATCGCCGACAGCGAGCGCGCGTCATAGCAGGATGAGGCGCGCTGTCAAAGGCTTCTCCTGCAGGCCATCCAGACCGGCCACCCAAAAAAAGCGGCGGGTGCAGAGCACCCGCCGAGGCGTTGGGTGATGGTGGGTGTCTCCAAAGGAAGACAAGGATGAAAGTGCGCGCGATTGGTTAATGCCGCGTAAACCCTTCCGCGTCTGGCAGTGATACTTTGGTAACCCGGCGGGCGGGCCGGCCTGCGGCGGCATGGCAGGCTTGCCGCGGCGGGGTGGGCGGGCCCATCTTGGGGCTTTCAGGGAGGCCCGAGCGCTGATGACCGACACCGTTTCGACCGGCCAGCCGGCCAGCACGCTGCGGACGGAGATCGCGGCGCAGCACCGTGCCGACGAGGCCAGGCTGCTGGAGCGCCTCATCGCCGAGGCCGGACTCGACCGCTCCGCCCGCGCCGCCATCGCCGAGCGTGGCGCCCATCTCGTGACAGCGATCCGCGAGGCGGCGCGCCCGGGCCTGATGGAGCTGTTCCTCGCCGAATACGGCCTGTCGACGCAGGAGGGCGTCGCGCTGATGTGCCTTGCCGAGGCGCTGCTTCGCGTGCCGGATGCGGAGACGATCGACGCACTGATCGAAGACAAGATCGCGCCATCGGAATGGGGCGCCCATCTCGGCCACTCCACCTCGCCGCTGGTCAACGCCTCCACCTGGGCGCTGATGCTGACCGGGCGGGTGCTCGACGACCGCGACGCCCGCGGAATTCCGGGCGTCCTGCACGGCGCGATCAAGCGCCTCGGCGAGCCGGTCATCCGCGTTGCGGTTCGCCGGGCGATGAAGGAGATGGGCAACCAGTTCGTCCTTGGCGAGACGATTGGCGAGGCAGTGCGCCGCGGTCGGGCCGACGTGCGACGCGGCTATACCTATTCCTACGACATGCTCGGCGAGGCCGCGATGACGGCCGGCGATGCGCAGGCCTATTTCACCGCCTACGCCGACGCGATCGACCATCTCGCGGCGACGGCGGAGGGCGAGGATGCGCGCGACCGCCCGGGGATCTCGGTCAAGCTGTCGGCGCTGCACCCGCGCTATGAGGCGGTCAAGCGCGAGCGGGTGATCGCCGAGCTGGTGCCGCGCCTCTCCGCGCTCGCCCGGCGGGCCGCGGCGGCGAACATGGGCTTCAACATCGACGCGGAGGAGGCCGCCCGCCTGGAGCTCAGTCTCGACGTGATCGAGGCGGTGGTGGCCGATCCGGAGCTTGCCGGCTGGGACGGTTTCGGCGTCGTCGTGCAGGCCTATGGCAAGCGCGCCCTGCCGGTGATCGACTGGGTCCATGACCTTGCGGTGCGCCACGACCGGCGCCTCATGCTGCGGCTGGTCAAGGGGGCCTATTGGGACACCGAGATCAAGCGCGCCCAGGTCGACGGCGTTTCCGATTTTCCGGTGTTCACCCGCAAGGCGGCGACCGACATTTCCTACATCGCCTGCGCGCGCCGGCTGCTCGACATGGGCGCGCGCATCTACCCGCAGTTTGCAACCCACAACGCCCACACCGTTGCCGCCGTCCTGCACCTCGCCGCGCCCGACAGGGCGTTCGAGTTCCAGCGCCTGCACGGCATGGGCGAGGCGCTGCATGAGGCGGTGCGCGAACGCGAGGGCACGCGCTGCCGCATCTATGCGCCTGTCGGCGCCCACCGCGACCTGCTCGCCTACCTTGTCCGCCGGCTCTTGGAGAACGGCGCGAATTCCAGCTTCGTCAACCAGATCGTCGATGGCAGCCTGCCGGCTGGCACCATCGCCGCCGACCCGTTCGCTGCCCTGGAGGCTGCCCAGCGCCGCCCTGCCGCGATCCGCCGCCCAGCTGACCTGTTCGGGCCGGCGCGGCGCAATTCGCAGGGCTGGGATATCGCCCATGAGGGCGACCGGACCCGCCTTCAGGCCGCCCGCGCCCCGTTTCGCAAGGCCCGCTGGGAGGCCGCCCCCCGACTGGCGGCGGCGGCGAGCGGCGGCGGCACGGTGCGCACGATCTGCAACCCCGCCAATCCTGCCGACCCGGTCGGCGAGGTGCAGGAGGCCGTTCCCGGCGATGCCGCCCGCGCCCGCGCCGCTGCACGCCCCTGGGCCGCCAGTGCGGCTGAACGCGCCGATATCCTGCGCCGCGCGGGCGACCTCTTTGAGGCGCGCACCGGCGAGATCCTCGCCCTGCTGGCGCGCGAGGCGGGCAAGGGTGTGCCCGATGCCGTCGCGGAGCTGCGCGAGGCGGTCGACTTCCTGCGCTATTATGCCGGCGAGGGCGAACGGCTCGGCGATGCGCTCGGCCCGCTCGGCACGGTTGCGTGCATCTCGCCCTGGAACTTCCCGCTGGCGATCTTCTCCGGGCAGGTCGCCGCGGCGCTGGCGGCCGGCAATGCCGTCCTCGCCAAGCCCGCCGAGGCGACACCGCTGATTGCCGACCTTGCCGTGCGGCTGATGCTGGAAGCGGGCGTGCCGGAAACCGCGCTGCAGCTCCTGCCGGGCGAGGGGCGCACGCTCGGCCAGGCGCTCGTCAGTGATCCGGCGGTGAGCGGCGTCTGCTTTACCGGCTCAACCGCGACGGCCCGGGCAATCCACCGCGCGATGGCCGACGCGCTCGATCCCGGCGCGCCGCTGATTGCCGAGACCGGCGGGCTTAACGCCATGATCGTCGACTCTACCGCCCTGCCGGAGCAGGCCGTGCGCGACATTGTCGACAGCGCCTTCCGCTCTGCCGGCCAGCGCTGTTCCGCGCTGCGCCTTCTTTACCTCCAGGATGATGTCGCCGACGACTTCCTCACCATGCTGAAGGGCGCCATCGACGAGCTGGCACTCGGTGACCCGTGGGCGCTGTCGACCGATATCGGCCCGGTGATCTCACAGCAGGCCGCCGCGGATATCGAGGCCCATGTGGCGGCGGCGCGCCATGACGGGCGGCTGATCCATCGCTCCGGCGCACCGTCCACCGGGTCCTTCGCTGCCCCAGCGGTAATCGCGCTGGCCGGCATCGGGTCGCTGGAGCGGGAGGTGTTCGGGCCGGTCCTGCATGTCGCCCGGTTCCGGGCGGACGCGATCGAGCAGGTGGTCGAGGCCATCAACCGGCGCGGCTATGGCCTCACCTTCGGCCTGCACACGCGGATCGATGACCGGGTCGACACGATCACCCGGCGGCTGCGCGTCGGCAATCTCTATGTCAACCGCAACCAGATCGGCGCAATCGTCGGCTCCCAGCCATTCGGTGGCGAGGGGCTGTCCGGCACCGGGCCAAAGGCGGGTGGACCGCACTATGTGCCGCGTTTCAAGGCGCGCGCGCCCGAATGCCCCGCCGGGGATGTGCTGGAGGCGGGCGCTGTGCCGGTGCCGCTGCAACGGCTGGAGACCGCGCTGGCCGCGCTGCCCCCCATCTCCGACGAGGCGCTGGAAACGCTTGACCTGTCGGGCCCGACGGGGGAGTCGAACCGGCTGTCGCTTCACGCCCGCGGCCCCGTGCTTTGCCTCGGGCCGGGACGCATGCTTGCCGCTGCGCAGTCCGATGCCGTGCGCGCGGCCGGCAGCCAGGCCCTGGTGGTCGCACCCGGCGCGGAGGGCGAGGCGGCGGTGAGCGGTGTCATCGATCCCGGCACGCTGGCGCTCGCCGACGGCTTTGCCGTGGTCGCCTGGTTCGGAGACCCGCAGACTGCCCGCGCCCTGCGCCAGGCGCTGGCCCGCCGGGACGGCCCCCTGCTTGCGCTTGTGACCGACGGCCTCGCTTCGCTGCGCGCCGCCTGCCGCCTGGAACGCCATCTGTGCGTCGACACCACCGCCGCCGGCGGCAATGCCAGCCTGCTCGCAGCAGTGGATGGGTAAGGTGCTGCGGGCAGCCGCCGCTGCGCGCTACCAGACGGTGTCACCTTCGCCGACGAGGAAGGGCTTGCCGTTGAGGGTCGGCGTGGCGGCGGCGTTGGGATCGGCAGGGCGTTCGATCACGTCGAAGGCGATGCGGGTCTCGTAGGCGCGGTTGCCTGATGGGCCATCGAAACTTGCAAAGGCCGCTTCGAGCAGTTCGGCGACATGGGCGTTGCGCGCCTTTGCGGTGCGGCCCCCCAGCATGATCGCGACGATGCGGTGGCCGTCGCGCTCTGCAGAACTCATGAGGTTGAAGCCCGATGCACGGGTGTAGCCGGTCTTGATGCCGTCGACCCCGAGGACGTCGCCGAGCAGTTCATTGTGGTTGGTGTAGGTTCGCCCATTCCACCGAAACGACTGGGTGGAAAAGACGTGATACATGTCGGCATGGTCTTCCAGCATTGCCTCGGCGAGGCGGGCCATGTCGCGCGCGGTCGTCTGCTGGCGCGGCTCGGGCAGACCGGACGCATTGTAGAAGCTCGTATTCTCAAGGCCAAGCATGCGCGCCTTCACGGTCATCAGCGCGGCAAAGCGCGCCTCTGTCCCGCCAAGGCGTTCGGCCACGACAACGGCCACGTCATTGGCCGACTTGGTGGTGAGCACATGGATGGCATCGCGCACGGTAATGCGGTCGCCGGCTTTCAGGCGCAGGTTTGACGGCGGCTGGCGCGCGGCCTCGCTTGAGACGACCATGTCCTCGTCATAATCGATCCGGCCGGCCTTGATCTCGTCAAACAGCATATAGAGCGTCATCACCTTGGTGAGAGAGGCCGGATAGCGCGGTGCGTCGGCATGGCGCGCGTGCAGCACTGTGTCGGTCTGCGTGTCGATGACGATCGAGGCGTATTTCTCCGCGGAAGCCTCGCCGGCGATCGCCGTCGTGCTGGCGGCGAGGGTCACCGCAGCCATGCCCCGCAGCGACAGAAAGGCAGTACGACGCGCCATACAGAACTCCTCCCACCAGACACACCCGCGCCCGAACTTGCGAACAATGAGTTTAGGTTCGACCAAAACCGTTGACCAGCCGTTAAGGTGTACCTTGCGGTCATGTCATCCTGCTGCAGGCGCCCAGTCGGGCCCTTCAAGTGCCGTGCCGGAAGCCCGGGGGGCGGCCCTTATTGTGCGGCGCACAAAAAGTTCTTGCAATTGCGAAGTGGGTGTGTTATCTCCCAGACATAGTCAAGAACACCTGCCCTGCCTAACCGAACGTGAAGGAGCCTGCCATGGCCAAGACCGCCAACACCAAACCCGAATTCAGCATGTTCCCGCCGATGAATGGCATGTCGACCGACATGTTCCGCGAGAACATGGAGCGCTTCATGAGCCTCAGCGGCGACATGGGCGAAATCTCCCGCAAGAACATGACGACCGCTTCGGTATGTGCCCGCGCCACCGCCAAGGGTGCGCAGGACATCAATACACGCGCGATGACCTATTTTCAGGGTGCCATGGCCAACTCCATCGAGGCTGGCCGCACCATTGCGTCCGCCAAGTCGGTCCATGAGGCAGTCGAGTTGCAGACCAACTTCGCCAAGACCGCAATGGAAACCTACCTTCAGGAAATGAACGCCATCGCCGGCATCATGGCCAACACGATGCGCGAAGTGTTCGAGCCGATCAACGCCCAGGCCGGCGAGATGATCGAGAAATACCAGTCGGCCAACTAGGGCCGTCTGCGGCCTTGCCTGGCGGTCCGCCGCCTGGCCGGGTGCAGAGTGCATGTTGCTTATCTCGGGAAAGCCGGCCTGGAATGGCCGGCTTTCCTTGTTCCGGCGAACGCGGTTTCGGCGTAGACAGATATCATGAAACCGCTTGTCGACTTCCGCACGCTCATCCGGCCGGCTTCCCCGAACAGCTATCTTGTTGCGCCGCCCGGGCTCTGTGAGCAGGCGGTGCCGGACGCGGACTCGCCCGTGCTGGCGATATCCGCGCGCGAGGGCTATGCCCGCCTGCTGGACCGGCTGAAGCGCGGCGGCACCTGGCGGCTGGCGGTCGAGGCGCCGGACGCGCTGCAGCTGTCCTTCGTCGCGGTGACGCCTCTGCTTCGGTTCAGGGACGATGTCGACGTGCGCTTCATCCCGCCCGGGCCGCAGGCCGGTGATGGCGAGAGCGGCGCGCGCATGGCGATCTATTCCCGCTCGCGCATTGGCTATTCCGATCTTGGCAAGAACCGCCAGCGGGTGCACGAACTCCTCGGTTTTCTACAGGCGGCCTGATCGGGGGGCTTGCGCAGGGCGCGGCTGATCGTCAGGCTTTGTCTCAGCCCGAAAGGACTTATCTTAGGCCCATGACTGGACTGAACGAGCGACGTCTTATGAGCGACCCGGAGGGCCCCGCCGGCCCCGTGGACGGCGATGACGACCTCACGCCCGGTCTCACGACCAAGACCCGCACGCGCACCACGAAGCCCTCGCTCTATCGCGTGATGCTGCTCAATGACGACTATACTCCGATGGAGTTTGTCGTCTTCATTCTCGAACGGTTCTTCAACAAGAGCCGGGAAGAGGCCACCCGCATCATGTTGCACGTCCACCAGAAGGGCGTCGGCCTGTGCGGGGTCTATACCTATGAGGTTGCCGAAACCAAGGTGGCCCAGGTGCTCGACATGGCCCAGCGCAACGAGCACCCCCTTCAGTGTGTGATGGAAAAAGAAGACTAAAGGACCGAGCCCTTGCCCAGCCTTACCCCCTCCCTCGAAACCGCGCTCGAAAGGGCACTGACGCTCGCCGCCGAACGCGAGCACGAATACGCCACGCTGGAGCACCTGCTCCTTGCGCTCACCGAGGACGAGGAAGCGATCGAGGTGATGACGGCGTGCAAGGTCGAGATCGACGAATTGCGCGACGACCTGACGCGCTATCTCGATGAGGACCTCGCCAGTCTGGTCGTCGAGGACAGCGAGGGGCGCGTGCAGCCGACAGCCGCCTTCCAGCGGGTTGTCCAGCGTGCCATCCTGCATGTGGAAAGCTCAGGCCGCGATGAGGTCACTGGCGCCAACGTCCTGATCTCAATCTTCTCCGAGCGCGAAAGCCACGCTGCCTATTTCCTGCAGGAGCAGGAAATGACCCGCTATGACGCGGTCAATTATGTCTCTCACGGTGTCGCCAAAAAGGCCGGCCTGTCGCGTCCGTCGACGCCGCGCGGGTCGGAGGCTAACGAGGATGGCAATGTGAAGACCGGTCACGAGGCGCTGGAAGCCTATTGTGTCAATCTCAATGACAAGGCCCGGGCCGGCAAGATCGACCCGCTGATCGGCCGCCAGACCGAGATCGAGCGCTGCATCGAGGTGCTGTGCCGGCGCAACAAGAACAACCCGATCCTGGTCGGCGATCCGGGCGTGGGCAAGACCGCGATCGCGGAGGGCCTGGCGCTGATGATCGTGGAGGGCGAGGTGCCGGAAATCCTTGCCGACGCCACAATCTGGGCGCTCGACATGGGCGCACTGCTTGCAGGCACGCGCTATCGCGGCGATTTCGAGGAGCGGCTGAAATCGGTGATGAAGGAGATGGAAAGCCTGCACAAGGGCATCCTCTTCATCGACGAGATCCACACCGTGATCGGCGCCGGGGCGACCTCCGGCGGGGCCATGGACGCCTCAAACCTCCTCAAGCCCGCCCTGCAGTCGGGCGAACTGCGCTGCATGGGGTCCACCACCTACAAGGAATACAAGCAGCATTTCGAGAAGGACCGCGCCCTCAGCCGCCGTTTCCGCAAGATCGACGTGGTCGAGCCAACCGTGCCCGATGCCATCAAGATCCTGCAGGGGCTGAAGTCGCGCTTCGAGGAGTTCCACGGGCTGCGCTACACGAACGAGGCAATCAAGGCTTCTGTCGAGCTGGCCGACCGCTACATCACCGACCGCAAGCTGCCCGACAAGGCCATCGACGTGATCGACGAGGCCGGCGCCGCCCAGTGGCTGAAGCCTGAAAGCAAGCGCCGCAAGACCGTATCTGTGAAGGATATCGAGGCGATCGTGGCAAAGATCGCGCGTATTCCCCCGAAACAGGTCACCAAGGACGACGCCCTGCGCCTGAAGACCCTGGAATCGGACCTGAAACGGGTGGTTTATGGCCAGGACGCGGCGATCGATGCGCTGTCCTCCTCGATCAAGCTCGCCCGCGCCGGCCTGCGCGAGCCGGACAAGCCGATCGGCTGCTATCTCTTCACCGGCCCAACCGGCGTGGGCAAGACCGAGGTCGCCCGCCAGCTCGCTTCCATCATGGGCGTGGAAATCCTGCGCTTCGACATGTCGGAATACATGGAACGCCATTCGGTTTCGCGCCTCATCGGCGCACCGCCCGGCTATGTCGGCTATGATCAGGGCGGCCTGCTGACCGATGGGGTCGACCAGCACCCCCATTGCGTCCTCCTGCTTGACGAAATCGAGAAGGCCCATCCGGACCTGTTCAACATCCTCCTGCAGGTCATGGACAATGGCACGCTGACCGATGCGAACGGCCGAACCGTCGACTTCCGCAATGTCATCCTGATCATGACCACCAATGCCGGCGCCTCCGACGCGGCGAAGAATGCCATCGGCTTCGGCGCGGGCCGCAAGGATGACGAGATGGGCGAGGCGCTGAAGCGCTATTTCACCCCTGAATTCCGCAACCGGCTGGATGCCACCATCACCTTTGGCGGCCTGACGCCGGAGATCATCGAGCGCGTGGTGGAGAAATTCGTCCTGCAGCTGGAAATCCAGCTGGAAGACCGCAATGTCTCGATCAATCTCTCCGATGCGGCGAAGGCCTGGCTGGCCGAACGCGGCTTCGACCCGGACATGGGCGCGCGCCCGCTCGCCCGGGTGATCCAGGAACATGTGAAGAAGCCGATGGCGGAGGAACTCCTGTTCGGCGACCTCCAGCGCGGCGGCACCGTCCATGTCGATACCGACCCGGACGACAAGACCAAGCTCGCCTTCACCTTCGAGGCCGACAAGTCCAAGCGGCCGAAATCGGACGAGGAAGACGAGACCGAGGAAACCGTCTGACCGCAAGGCTGGCGGCCGCGCGAGCCCGGCCCCACCCCAACCCTCCCCTGAGGGGAGGGTTGGGGTGGGCAAACAGTCGCCCCGCGCCTCCCGTTGGAAGCAAACGGCCGGCCTGTCCGCGAGGGGACAGGCCGGCCGCCCGGGGTTTCAGTCCCAGAGGTCGCCGAGTTCGAGCCGGTCGATCCAGCGATCGCCGATCTCGGGCAGGTTGTGGCCATTGCCGGCCCCCCAGGCGCCGAGACGACGCTGGACGGTGGCAACCGCCGGGCCGGTGCGCACACCGGCCGCTTCGACCGCCGCGACGACCTCGCGCAGGGCCTCTTCCGGGGCTTCGGCATTTGCCTTTGCCTCCGCTTCGGCCAGGCGCCAGCCGGCCGGGTCCCAGCGCAGCGCGACCGCCAGGTTCGGCAGGGCGCGCCACACATAGACCGCCATCCGGCCATGGGCGAGCTCGTAGCTGAAGTCGCGCAGGCAGTTGTGGAACTCCAGCGCGATTGCCTTGAGCCGGGCCGCATTGGTGACGGCCTCGAACGGGCTGGGCAGGACCGGTGCCGGCGTCGGTACCCCGAAGGTTGCCGGATGCAGGCTGTCCTGCGCCATGTCGAACAGCGCCGCCGTCCGCTTCGCCCGGATCCAGCGCCCGGCCAGGTCCGCCTCGCGCTGGTCCGCGTGGATACGCAGCGCCAGGCTGAAGGCGAGCGCCAGGTCGCGGGCCGCGGCGCGGGTCGGGACGTTCTCCACGATCCGTGCCTCCCGCAGGTGGGGCGGCAGGGTGTAGATGAGTTCCAGCTGCTCCGGGCGGATATCGCCCATGTGGCGCAGCACCGTGTTGGCCCGCGGATCGGCGAAGAGCTCCAGGAAGCGGTCATAACCGGCCGCGCTCCAGTGGGTCTCGCCGAGCTTGCCGAGCGCCTTCATCAGCCCGGGCTGGGGCTCGGGCGTGAGCCGGGCTGCCAGGTCGCCGTCACGGGCGAACTCGACCGCATGGGCGACCTCGGCGAGGTCGGACGGCTCGCGCGCGAGCAGGATCGCCGCCGCATGCCGGCGTGCGGCCGGCAGGGCGAGGAAGCGCTCGTGCGGGGCCGGCCACAGCCGGGCGATCGCCTGGGAGTGCGGGCCCGCCAGGAAGGCGAGCAGCGGCGTTGGCTGCGCCCACTTGCCCATGGGACGCAAACCCCGTGCGGTCATGGCCTTGGCCATGGCAGCCTCCATCATCAGGCGGCGGCCGCGTGTCCTTGCTGGCAGCGCGCCGTCAATTCATGGGATATTGCGATGTCTGTCAGATGCCGGACGGCAAACGCGCGGCGGCCCCGACGGCCCTCCGCAGGTCCGGAGGGCAGGGTTTCATACTGCATCCTGCATGTCGGGCCATGGCGGCGCTCCGAACCTCACGCGGCGAGCCAACCCCGCCGGAGTATTTTGAATGCCCGTGAAATGTGTCGGTCAGATGGCTGGTGGATGAAGGTTTTATTTCAATTCGGCGGGGCGCTGGCGGGTCAGGGCGCCCCCAAAACGACAAGAGCCTCCCCGTTGGGGGCGGCTCTGGCGATGATCGAATACGGGACGGCTAGGACGGATCATTCACACAGCGTAGATAACATTGGGACAGCGCTGTTTCTGCAGTTTGCAGGCAAAGTTCCCTAGATACAGTTCCCTCGCTCGTGTCGATCGACATACAGGCGTTCACGTGGGCTCGAAAAGCGGCGTCACATATCGCAATGCAGGTTGCAGATTCCCCATCACCGGGGTCGATCCCGCCGTACTCGGGTGAGAAGGATTGTGCATAAATGCCCTTGTAAAAGTCAATGACCACATCTGGGTTGTACACCCCGGAATTGCACGCATCGGGAACCCCGCTCAAGCAAGACGCCGACGCTGCACCCGCGCAAGCGAGCGCGCCAAGACTGACGAACAGCCCTTTTAAGGACGAACCAATAATAAACATTCTCTGCTCCTGTTGAAGAAAAACCAAACACCACTTAAGGCCGTGTAGCAGAAGGAGGAGGGGGGGCAAGTCGGATTTGGTCAAACAGAGGTTGAGGTCGCGCGCAGGCAGTATCTCGTTAAAATGACAAGAGCCGCCCCGTTGGGGGCGGCTCCCGTGAGCCGGGCTGGCTCTTGGACCCAGCACGTGCAGGCCTTCATCAGGGGCCCCACGCGCTTGGAGACAGGTCTAGGACGCGCTCAGAGGCTGCTCCAAGCAAATCCCAAAACGGTCGGACCCAATGGCCACTCCGGTTTTCTCACTTGACATTGGATCACCTCCTTTCTGCTGTTGACGACAGTGCCCGCCCCGGAGATCGGGCGCAGGCACAGGGATGTATTGCACGATCTGCGCCGGCGTCAAAACCCGGCGCGCGATCAATGGCCCGACAGCGCCCCGACCACGAGGCCGATGATCGCCCCGGTGGCAATCGACGCCAGGATCGCGTCGCCGGAATCATGATCATGGACCCAGTGATAGCCGCGCGGCGGATGGTAGAGGCCATGCCGCCCATAGTCGTGAATGATCACTGTCTTCGGATGGCGGTGGTAATGGCTGCCGATCCTGTAGCGCGGGGCGTGATAGGACCGGTGAATCGGCCGGTGGGTGTAAATCTTCCGGCGCGGCGCGTAATAGCGCGGTGCATAGTAGCGCGGCGTGTAATGGGAGGGTCGGCCGTAATATCCCTTGCGGTAGCCGGTGAAGCGCGGCCAGGCGGTGCCGTAGTCATAGTGGCGAAATCCATGATCGCGGTAGACATGGCGGGGATAGTGCCGCTTGCCATGGTGGCGATCATCGCCGCGATATCGGTAGTGGTCGCCGCGATATCCGCGATGGTCGGATTTGTAGCCGCGATAGTCGCCATGATGTCCACGCCGGTCATCGCGGTCGGCAAGGGCAGCCGGCGCGGCCAGCATACTTGTAAGGGCCAGTGCGGCGATCAATCTGGTAAGGCGTGAGACGAAGCTCATGGCTGTCTCCCTGTCTGATAACTTTAATTGCAGGCTCGCGTGTCCGGCCTGAATTTGATCTGAATGGCTCATTCAACATGGCAGACGACTTCTCATCCGACCTTTTCATCAGCGAGACGCTGAGCGTGCCGGCCTGGGAGCTCAGCGAGCAGTTCATCCGCGCCAGCGGGCCGGGTGGCCAGAATGTCAACAAGGTCTCAACCGCGGTGCAGCTGCGCTGGAACGTTCACGCCTCGTCGCTGCCGGGCGCCGTCAAGTCCCGCTTCGAGCGGCTATGGAAAAGCCGGCTGACCGGTGAGGGCGACGTGGTGATCGAGGCGCGGCGCCACCGCAGCCAGGCGCTCAACCGCCAGGATGCGCGCGCGCGCCTGGCGGCGATGATCGCCAGCGCCGCCGAGCCGCCCAAGCGCCGTATCGCCACAAAGCCGACCCGCAGCGCCGTCCGCCGGCGGCTGCAGGCCAAGCGCCAGCGCGGCGAGATCAAGGCCCACAGGGGCAGGGTGGGGGATAATGAGTGAGCCTGCGATCCCGCTGACGCGAAACCCTGCCAACCCGGCCCGGCAGGCGGCGATCCGGGCGGCG
>CAYPQD010000053.1:11157-18082 GCA_964412785.1 uncultured Hyphomonadaceae bacterium | reverse complement strand
CCAGCCGCTGCCGGGGGTCTCGCGCTGAGCCATGTCGAGGCCGGCGCAGAACGCCCGCCCGGCTGCGCGCAGCACCACGATGCGGGTGTCCTGCTTTCGCTACAGTCCCTCGAAATGAGAGACCAGGGCGCTGACCATCCGGTCGTTGAGCGCGTTCAGCCATCCTGGCCGGGTGAGGGTCACCCAGTCGACCGGTCCGTCAGGGTCGATCTTCAGGACATCACTCATTCGGCATCTCCCAAGCCGAGGCTGGCGAGCACGGTCTCGGTATCGGCTCCATGGCGCGGCGGATCGAGGCGCACCGAGGCCGGGGTTGCAGAGAAGTGCACCGGGTGGCGCATGGAGCGGTAGGGGCCCGCGTCCGGATGCGTGCGCTCGGTGAAGAAGTCGACGGCAGTCAGGTGAGGGTCGGTCAGCACGTCCGCCATGGTGTTGTACTTCATCGCGGGGATGTTGGCCTCACCGAGCTTCTCCAGCCATTCGTCAGTGGTCCTGGTCTGCGCGACCTCGCCGATCAGGGCATAAAGCTCGCCGATGTGTTCGGTGCGGCTGGAATAGTCAGCAAAGCGCGGATCGTCGAAGACACCCGGCCGGCCGCCCAGTTCGAAGAAGGTCGCCCACTGCTCGTCATTGTAGGGCACAAGGCCGATGAAGCCGTCCTTCGTCGGGTAGGGCCTGCGGTTGGCATTGATCGAGCGGGTGTAGGCAAGCCGGCCATTGCCGGGAAGAAAGGTCTCGCCATAGAGATTCTCAACAAGGTTGAAGAAGGCAAAGCTCTCCATCATCGGCACTTGCACGAACTGGCCTTCGCCGGTCCGCTCGCGATGGAACAGCGCGGCGAGAGTTGCATAGACGGCAAACAGGCCGACGGTCTTGTCAGCCACCAGCGAGGGCGCGTATTCCGGGTCGCCGCCTGAACGCATGGCATTCAGCGCGGCAAAGCCGCTCGCCCCCTGGATCAGGTCGTCATAAGCCTGGCGTGTCTCATAGGGGCCGCCGCGGCCAAAGCCGGCGCAGTGAACGTAGACGATATCGCGCTTCAGCCCGCGCACCGCATCATAGCCGAAGCCCATGCGTTCCATCCCTGCAAGCCGGACATTGTGGAAGAACACGTCGGCGCCCTTCAAGAGGGCCGTAAGAGCGGCCCGGCCCGAGCCGGTCTTGCCATCGATCGTGACGGAGCGCTTGTTGCGGTTGAGGCTGGTATAGATCGGCCCGAGGTCACCGGTCGGCGAGGCGCCGGCATAGCGCATCATGTCGCCGCGGCCGGGTGGTTCGACCTTGATCACCTCAGCGCCGAGATCGGCAAGGATCAGCGTTGCGAACGGGCCGAGCACCACGCTCGACATGTCGATGATGCGCACGCCGCCGAGCGGTCCCGTGCCTTTTGCAGTTGGTCCAGTCTCGCTCACCGCCGCTTTCCTTCCTGAGGTCCCTTGGGGTCGTTTCCCGCGCCATTGTGACCGCCCCGGAGCGCTTCGCAATGGGGCGGGCCTGGAGGCGGGCCCTTGCCGCGCCCGCCGGAACGGTTTCAATCCTGCGCCGAGCAGCCAGAACCGGAGGCGCGCCATGTTCCAGACCGACCTTACCGGCCTTCGGGCCCTCGTCACCGGGGCCTCGTCGGGCTTCGGGGCGCACTTTGCCATGACCCTGGCCGGCGCCGGGGCGCATGTCATCCTCGCGGCGCGCCGGGCCGACCGCCTTGCGGCGCTGACGACGCAGATCGAAGGCGCGGGCGGTTCTGCGGAGGCGCTGGCGCTCGACGTCGCCGATGCAGCGGCGGTCGGCGCCGCCTTCGAGCGGACCGGGGCTGTTGACATCATCGTCAACAATGCCGGCGTCGCCGGGGCCTCGCGGGCGCTCGAGACCTCGCCGGAGGAATGGCGCTGGACCTATGGTGTCAATGTGGACGGGCTGTTCTTCGTCGCCCGGGCCGGCGCGCAGAAACTCCTCGAGGCCGGCCGCGGCGGCTCGATCATCAACATCGCCTCGATCACCAGTTTCCGCCCGCCGGCGGGCAGCGCCGCCTATGCCTCCTCCAAGGCGGCGGTAGCGCACCTGACGAAGTGCCTTGCCCTCGACTGGGCGCGCCACGACATCCGCGTCAACGCGCTGGCGCCGGGCTATTTCGAGACCGACATCAACCGCGATTTCCTGGCCAGCGCGTACGGGCAGACCATGATCCGCCGGATCCCGCAGCGCCGCACCGGCGAGATGGCCGACCTCGACGGCCCGCTGCTGCTGCTCGCCTCACCTGCCTCGGCCTACATGACCGGCACCGTCATCCCTGTGGATGGCGGGCATCTGTGCTCGGCACTCTGAAAGCCCGGCCTCAGCCTGTGCCGATGGCGTGAAGGGCCGGGCCATGCCGGCGCAGCCAGGCGCGCTGGCGCTTCCAGTCCGGCCGGCAGCGCGCCACATGCGCCCAGAAGGCTGGCGAATGGTTCATCTCAAGCAGGTGGGCGCACTCATGGGCGGCAACATAGTCGAGCACATCGGGCGGCGCGCAGATCAGGCGCCAGGAAAAGGCGAGCCTGCCGTCTGATGTGCACGAGCCCCAGCGCGAGCGCGTGTCCTTGACCGTGACCCGCCGCGGCACGACGCCCAGCGTCTCGCAATGGTGCGTGACGGCGTCGCAGAGGTCTGAGCGGGCTGTTCGTCGCAGATAACGCTCCACCCTGGCGGCGAGGCCTGACGGATCGCCGGGCGCTGTGAGGACCAGTTCCGGCTCGGCCACAAGCCGTGCCAGACGGCCGGAGCCGCTGGCTGTCAGCCGGCACGGTTCGCCGCGCAGGGGAATCACGGTGCCCTCAACGAACGGCGTGGTGTCCGGCAGGTGACGCAACCGGGCGGCAATCCAGTCCACCCGTTCTGCCGCAAACGCCGCCGCCTCGCGCACCAGCCGCGGCGAGGGGGCGACGGCCACCGCCTCGCGGGCGCGCTCGTCCAGCCTCAGGATCAGGCGCCGCGCCTTCGGATTGACCTCGATCCGGACGGTAACCAACTCGCCCGCCGAGCTCCGCAGTGCCATTTTCTGGCCTTTATCGATATTCATGCTAAACACCGTATCGACTCAGGGTGAGTGTATGGCTTCACCTGACCAAAGGGGAACTGGAATGCGGACTTTCATGATCAGTGCGGCTGCGCTCGCGCTTCTGGCCGGTTGCGGCAACAACGCCGACGACACCATCGCTAACGAAGCCGGCGAGGTTGTCGACCAGGCAGTCAAGAGCGCCGAGCGTGCGGCCGGGGATGCGGTCGAGGCGGTGGTCAAGCTGCGCAAGGGCGACCCGTCCGAGGCAGAGGCGGCGCTGGCGGCGATGTCGCTGGCCGCTTCCGGAGACGGCCGCGTCACTTTCGACGCCCGTGACCTCGACGGCGCAGGGGCCGAATTCTCGGCCATCTCGATCGCCATCCCGGGCGAGGACGAGGATGAAGGGGCCGCGATCACGGCCGCGTCCCTGACCTTCAAGGGCCTCGACATGACCGAGGCGGGCGCGAGCTTCTCTGAAATGGTGCTCAGCGATATCGCGATCGTCCCGAACGACCCCGATGATGCCGAGGAAGGCTCGCTCGACATTGGTACGGTGCGCCTTGTCAACCCGTCGCCGGAACTGTCTGCTTGGGTGGCCAGCCTGCTCGGCGAGGGTGAGCCGGCTGAATTTCCCGGAGCGGGCCAGATTGGCTTCGACCTTGCCGCGATCGACGACATCAACTTCCAGTTCGACGATGGCGACTCCAGCGCGGCTTTCGCGCTGAAAACCTTCTCTCTGTCAGGCGTTGACGACGAGGAAATGGACGGCGCGGTGATCGGCGGCCTCAGCTTCAACGCAACCGACCCCTACGAGGACATGGAGTTTACCATGACCGTCGGAAAGATGGCGCTGCAGGGGGCTAAATTGTCTCTCCTGAATGCCATTCAGGAGAATGTCGGCAATGAGGACGAGATGGCGGCGGCCGTCCTGGAGGCGGTCTACAGCAACCCGGTCGAGCCTGGTTATGACGGCCTGGAAATCACCGACATCGATTTCGCAGGCGGCGGCGTCGCGTTCGCCATGCCGTCCTATGATGTCGAGATCAAGCGCGACGGCGACGGCGTGCCCGTGGAATTCATCACCCGGCCGTTCAATCTGACGCTGAGCGCCGATCCGGCGGCCGGCGAGCAAGGGGCGCAGCTTGGTGCCGCGCTTGGCATGGTCGGGTATGAGACCGTGGAACTGAGCGGCGAGGGCTTCGGAAAGTATGATCCCGACAAGGACATCATTTCCTACGACGCCGCCCGAAACTATCTCGCGCTCAAGGATGGCTTCACCTTCAGCTTCGGCGGCAAGCTTGAGGGCTATTCCGCCTACGCATCCTCCTTTGCGGACATGGATTTCGCGGAGATGATCGAGGGGGGCGAGCCCGATCCGATGCTGATGCAGGAAGCCCTTGGCAAGCTCGTGCTGCACGACATGGAGCTGAAATTCGTCGATGACAGCTTCGTCGACCGCATGTTCAACGTCGCTGCGGCCCAGTCCGGCGAGGACCCGGCTGCCCTGCGCCAGCAGGCTGTTGCGATGGTCGCCATGGGGCCGATGATGGCGGCTGGCTCCGGCGTCGACATGGAACTGGTCAATGAGGCGGCGCAGGCGATCTCAAGCTTTCTGCAGGAGCCGAAAACCCTGACCATCAAGCTGAAGCCGCAAACGCCCCTGTCGATGGGGAGCGTTGCCGAGATCGAGGATCCGAGCGAGATCACCAAGACCTATCTCGGCTTCTCGGCCAGCAACGACTAGTCTGCTGCGCTATATGTGCCACGCAATCGGGGCGCGCGGGCGGGAGCCATTCCCTCCCGCGCGCTTTTCTTTTGATGCGCGCGCGCGCATATCCCTCCCATGAGACTGGCGTATTTCGGAGACGTGGTTGGCCGCCCGGGCCGGCAGGCCGTGGCCGACCACCTGCCCGGCCTGAGGCGCGACCTCGCGCTCGACTTCTGCGTCGTCAATGGCGAGAACGCCGCCGGAGGCTTCGGCCTCACCGAGGCGATCGCCGCCGAGCTGTTCGATGCCGGCGCAGATTGCCTGACGCTCGGCGACCACGCCTGGGACCAGCGGGACATGCTGACCTGCATTGACCGTGAGCCGCGCATCCTTCGCCCGGTCAACTATCCCGGCCATTCCGGCGCGCCTGGCCGGGGCCTCAACGTCTTCACCCTGCCGGACGGGCGACGGGTCGGCGTCGTGCTCATTCTCGGTACCGTCTTCATGCGCCTCACGCTGGAGAACCCGTTCGCAGCGGCCGATGCCGCCCTCGACACGCTTGCCCTTGGCGCGGCGTGCGATGCGGTGATCGTCGACATCCACTGCGAGGCCACGTCGGAAAAGATGGCGATGGGTCACCATTGCGATGGCCGCGCCAGCCTGGTTGTCGGCAGTCACACCCATGTCCCCACAGCCGACACCATGGTCCTGACCGGAGGCACCGCCTATCAGAGCGATGCCGGCATGTGCGGAGATTATGACAGCGTCATCGGCATGCAGAAGGATATCTCTTTGTTTCGCTTCCAGACCCAGCTGCCCGGCGAGCGTTACCAGCCGGCGCTCGGCGAGGGGACGCTGTGCGGTGTCTATGTGGAAACCGACGACGCAAGTGGCCTGGCCGTCAGCGCCGCACCGATCCGGGTCGGCGGGCGGCTTGGCGAGAGCGTGCCGGAGCCGGCAGGGGTCCGGGCCTCGGCCTGAGATCGCCGGCTTTGGCAGGCTTTCGGTTGCGCTGTGTTTGGGTTAGGGCATCGCGCTGACGTTCACGGCACCACCCCGAAGAGAGATGAGGCTCCCATGGCCGGCCATTCCAAATGGGCAAACATCCAGCACCGCAAGGGCGCACAGGACAAGAAACGCGCCGTCCTGTTCTCGCGCCTGTCGAAGGAGATCACGATCGCCTCGAAGCTTGGCGGCCCCGATCCCGATTCCAATCCGCGCCTGCGCCTGGCGATCAAGAACGCCCGCGGCGAGTCCATGCCGAAGGACAACATCAAGCGCGCCATCGACAAGGGCGCCGGCGGCGGTGGGGCGGATTACGAGGATATCCGATATGAGGGCTTCGGCCCGGGCGGCGTCGGCCTGATCGTGGAGGTGTCAACCGACAACCGCAACCGCGCGGCCAGCGAGGTGCGCACCGCCTTCAACAAGAATGGCGGCAATCTCGGCGAGACCGGCTCTGTCTCCTTTGGCTTCGACCAGGTCGGCGAGATCGTCTATCCGGCCTCAATCGGTGACGAAGACAGTGTCATGGAAGCGGCCCTTGAGGCCGGGGCCCAGGACATGCAGAAGGATGGCGAGGCTTATGTCATCTACACCGCGCGCGAAGACCTCGCCGAGGTCGCCGGCGCGCTCGACGGCGCCTATCCGGACGTCGAGGCGACCTCCACCAAGTTGATCTGGAAACCCCAGAACACCGTGCCGGTGGAGGGCGATGCGGCCGACACGCTGATGAAGCTTCTCGATATCCTCGACGAACTCGACGACGTGCAGAACGTCTACGACAATTCCGAACTGTCCGACGCCGAAATGGAGCGCCTCGCCGGCTGAGCACTGCGCGCAAAGCCGGAGTCGGGTGGACAGCGCCTGGCCTCGTACAGCCAGTGATGCTTTTCGGTGCAATGCCGGCATTCCTCGGTTAACTGGATGCTGGTCCCCCGGGAACATTTGAGGGCCCGGACGGCTCGCGCTGTCCGGCGCTTCATATGGCCTGGGCACAAGACCTCTGACCGGTTTGCGGGCACCTCATCGAGGCACCCGCAGCCGGTTCTGGGCAATTCCTGATCTCGGCAATTCGGCCGGGATCAGTTGCGCTGAGCAAATTGAGCCGCGGAGGACCCCCGGCCCGTGTCCCCGCGATAGAGCGCCATCAAGGCTGGATCATCGATCTGCGCGATGACCTT
>CAYPQD010000053.1:0-11057 GCA_964412785.1 uncultured Hyphomonadaceae bacterium | reverse complement strand
CCAATGAGGACGTGGCCGGCAGTGACATCATTGCAATTCAGGAGGACACTGCTGCGGCAATCGCCCGGGCGCTTCGCACGCTTCTCAGCGATGAAGAGCTTTCCCAGATGGTCAATCTCGGCACAAACAATGTCGAAGCTTATCTCACCTATCTGGAAGGGCGGCAGGCGAACATCCGGGGCAATTCGAGAGGCGAGTCGGCAGACTTCGAGGCGGCGGTATCGTTCTATACACGCGCAACCGAACTCGATCCGACGTTCGCGGTCGCCCAGAATCTGGCCGCCGAAGCCTGGTGGCAAGCGCTTGTCATTGGCGCCCTTCGCGACGGAAGCAACGTCACTGAATTCGACAATGAGGCCCTGTTGCGCAAGGTGCGGATGCATCGACGTGCTGCAGAGATCCATGCGCAGAACCCGACCCTCCAGCGCCGTGTCCGCGCCATCAACGCGTTCACGAGTTTCGATTTCGACACCGCCTACAGCGTGTTTCTGGAGCTGAAGACTGATGGCGCCGAGGTTGACAGTCTCTACTTTCCCTTGACCGCAGCTGTTGTCGGTAAGCCCGAGGAAGCTGAAGCCTATTTGAGAGCCAGATATGATCCGGCTTACAATGATCCCGACGTCCATAACGCAATGGTTTGGGCATACATTGTCGGGGCACCGGACCTCTCACTCATGGCCTATCAACGTTTGAACGAGATCGTCCCCGACCTTGAGTACCAAATCCTTTCAAACATTCACCGTCTCCAACTCACGCTTGGTGAAACCGAAAGCGCGCGGCGCACGCTTGACCAGATACAGAGTGAAGACATCGCCCCGCTCACCCAACAAAGGGCGCGCTTGAGCCAGCTGTGCGCGGAGCGACGGATCGGTGAAGCGCGTGCCGTTGGCGATGAGTTGCTGGAGTTGCTGGGCTCCAACCCCCGTATGGGCTATGTTTGGGAGGTATTCATGATCCTCGGAGAAGAGGACAGGGCCTATGCTGAGCTCGAGAAAACAGACGCTGAGGGACGCTTTGAACCCTTCCTGCTCATGTTCCGACATCCCTACTTCGATCCGAGCCGGCTACCGAATTTCTCTGGGTTTCTTGAGGATCGTGGCGTTCGTCCCAGACCTGCAACGCCTCTCCCGTTCGCCTGCCCGAGCCCGGACTGATTGCTGTCGTTTTCGGAACCAGGGACCCAACTGCTACAGAGATTTGTAGCCGGTCCGCGTCCGGTTTGCGTCACACCCGGTCATGACGCGGGTGGGCTCCGACGACGACTCCCGGCGATCTCCGGCCTTCGCCGGTCGGTGTGACGGGCGGATGGCCAGCCGGGCGCTTTCGGCGATGATAATTTCACGTATTAAAAATATTATGCTTTGGGACAATCATTGGCCTGCGAGAACAGGAGGTCTCCATGACAGACCAGCCCCGCCCCAAGGGCCTTTCCAGCGCCCTCAGCTACCGCGACCCGAAGGCCGCCTTCCGCTGGCTCGAACAGGCATTCGGTTTCGAGCCCGTGTTCGTGCTCCTCGATGCAGAGGGCAATCTCGGCCATTCGGAGATGCGTTTCGGCCAGTCCGTGGTGATGGTCGGCGGCGAGTGGAGCGCGGCCCACCGCAGCCCGCTCAGCCTCGATGGCCGCAACACCCAGTCGGTGCATGTCCAGCTGGACGAGGGCACCGACATCGACGCCCACTGCGCCGCCGCCCGCGATGCCGGCGCGGAGATCATCCAGCCGCCGGACACCCAGTTCTACGGCGACCGCACCTACCGCGCCAAGGATCCGGAAGGCCACATCTGGACCTTCGGCGTGCGGGTGAAGGACGTGCCGCCGGAAGACTGGGAAGCCGAGACCGGCCTCGTTCATCGGACGCGCCTCGATTGAGCGCGGCGCTCGACCGGACGCTGCAGGCGCTCGCCGATCCGCACCGGCGCGCGGCCCTCGAACTGCTCGGCGAGGCGCCGCGGCGGGCGGGTGACCTCGCCGAGGCTCTCGGCCTGCCCGCGCCGACCATGAGCCGTCACCTGCGCAGGCTGAAGGATGCCGGCCTGGTTGAGGAAACCCACCCCGACTTCGATGCGCGGGTGCGTGTCTATGCCCTGAGGAGCGGCGCAATGGACGACGTGCGCGACTGGCTCGCCGCCATGGATGCGCTCTGGTCCCGCCAGCTCGCCGCTTTCAGGGCGCACCTTGAGGATGACGGGCCATGAGTTCGGCCGTCATCGTGTCGGTCCGTGTCGCGGCCACGCCCTTGCAGGCCTTCGAGGCCTTTACCCGCAACATTGGCGCGTGGTGGCGCCCCCACCCGCTCTTTCCACTGACCCCGGCCGGCGACGGCGTCCTTGCCTTCGAGCCGGGCGAGGGCGGGCGGCTGGTCACCACCCTGGACGACGGGACGGTTTTCGAGATTGGCCGCATCTCGGTCTGGCAGCCCGGCGAAAGGCTGGTCACCAGCTGGCGCACCAGCCGCTTCGGGCCGGACGAGGCGACCGAACTGGAGGTGCGGTTCGAGCCCGTCGGGGAGGAGACCCGGGTCACGGTTGAGCACCGGGCCTGGGACACGATCCCGCAGGCCTCGGCCGCGCGGCACGGCGCGGCGCTCATGCCGCTGCAGCAGCGCCTCGCCGAACACTGGCGCGCCAGCCTGGCCGGCCTCGTGGCGCGCGAGGCGGGCTGAGCTTCCCTGCGCCGGGGGCCGGACATGCGCGCGTCACCGAACCGGTCTACAATGGGCGCCGCAGCAGGGAGGGCCGCCCATGAGCCGGTTCGAGGTTATCGACGTCGTCAACGATCCGGGCGAGCCGGGGCGCAGCGGGGATGACCGGTTCGGCTATGACCCGGGCGCAGGCACGGCCTGGGTGCTCGACGGGGCGACCGATGTCACCGACCTGAAACCCTTCCCGCGGGCAGAGAGCGGGGCCGCCTGGGTGGCCGAGGCGCTGAGTGCCCGGCTTATGATCGCCCCGGGCCCGGACCAGCCGGCCAGCGACTACTGGCACGACGTCCTCACCGATGTGCGCACGCGCGCGGCCCGCGAGAGCGATGTCGTACTCGACAGCCTGCCGCCCGAGGCGCGCCCAATCGCGGCGGGGGTGTGGATGCGCGCCCTGCCGCAGGGCGAGCGGGTCGAGTTCGCCTGGCTAGGTGACTGTCTGGCCCTTGTCGCCCTGGCCGGCGGTGTCGAAACGCTCGGCGCGCCGGAAAAGGCCGACGAGGAGACCGAGACGGCGCGGCGCCTGCTGCAACTGACGCCGGAAGAGCGGCTGGAGGCGCTGCGCGCAGCGCGCCGCCACCGCAATCAGCCTGGGCGCGCGATCTTCGGTATCGATCCGTCGGCGGCGCAATTCCTGAACCTGCGCACGATTGCCATCCCGCCCGGCACCGACATCTTGATGATGAGCGACGGGTTCTACCGGCTCGTCTCACCCTACGGCGTGCACACGCCGGCCAGCCTGATGGAGGCCGTGCGCCGAGAGGACCTTTTCGCGGTCCTTCGCCGCCTGCGCGCGGAGGACACCTCCGCCACGAACGAGGCCGAACGCGGCCGGCTCAAGAGCCGCGATGATGCCTGCGCGGTGTACCTGCGGACGCGGTAGGCCAGACAATCCGTCCTGCTCAGTGCGGGTGCGTCATCGCCGCCCTGCGGTGCGGGCGCACAAGGGCCAGGCGCGCGTCCGGGTCGTCAAAGCGGGCAATGAATTCGCTGACCCGGGGTACGATCTCGGTACGGAAGCGCGAGCCGTTGAACACGCCATAGTGGCCGACGCCCTCCTGGATGTAGTCAAGCTGCATGTCGGCCGGAATGTTGACGCAAAGATCATGGGCGGCCTGGGTCTGGCCGATCCCGGAAATGTCGTCCTTCTCGCCCTCCACCGTCATAAGAGCGACGTCGCGGATCGCTTCGGGCCGCACAAGCCGGCCGCGATAGCGAAACACGCCGCGCGGCAGGTGGTGCTCCTGGAACACCCGCTGGATCGTCTGGAGGTAGAATTCCTCGGTCAGGTCAAGAACAGAAAGGTATTCATCGTAGAATTCGCGGTGCTTCTCGGCATTGTCGCCATCCCCCTCGATCAGGTGGTTGAAGAAGCGCCACTGGGCGTTCACATGCCGTTCCCAGTTCATGTTCATGAAGCTGGTAAGCTGAACGAAGCCCGGATAGACACGGCGCATCACGCCGGGCCAGGGCGCCGGCACCGTGTAGATCATGTGCTCCTTGAACCAGTCAAAGCTGCGCTCCTCGGCCAGCAGGTTCGGAACCGTGGGCGAGCGGCGCGCGTCGATCGGCGAGCCCATGAAGGTCATCGTCGCCGGCCGGGCGGGATCGTTCTCCTCCGCCATCATGGCGATCGCAGCGAGCACGGGCGGCCCAGGCTGGCACACCGCCAGCACATGGGCGCGGGGCCCGAGCACCCCCAGCATGTTGCGAATCTGATCGATATAGTCGTCGAGGTCGAACCGCCCCAGCCAGATCGGTGCCAGGCGGGCATCGCTCCAGTCGGTGATATAGACCTCATGGGTCGGCAGGAAGGCCTCCACCGTGCCGCGCAGCAGGGTCGCATAATGGCCGGACAGGGGCGCAACGATCAGCAGGGTTGGCTGCGGATCGCTGTTCGATCGGCGGGCGGCGGCAATGGTTTCGCGGTCCCGCTCGAAATGGACCAGCTGGCACCAGGGCGTGGCCCAGACGGTACGCGGGGTCACGCCGACCTCGACCCCGTTGATGCGGGTCGCCTCGATGTTCCACTCCGGCTTGCCGTAATAGCGGGTGACGCTCTCGAAAATGTCCACTGCGGCGGCGACCGAGCGGCCCAACCCCGTCCGACCGAACAGGCTGGAGGGCGAGTGCAGCATGTTGCGGCCGCCGACGGCCGCAATGCGCAGCGGCGCCAGGGCGGCCCGGTTCAGTTCGACAAGACTGTAGAGCATGGCCGGTCTCCGTTGTTGCGGTGCAGCATAACGCCTTTGTCAGCAACGCGCAAATTCCGCGCCATCGCGACCTGTGCCGGCGACTGCGGGGGACCGGGCCTTGCAGGCGGGCCCGGCATTGACGGGCGGGTCGCGAAACGGTCCCAATGGCGCGCCGGCCCGCTGATCAGCGGCGGGACTGGGACGGGAGGACAACGCCATGGCGGGACCTGATGCCTTCGCGATTTCGGTCGATGACGCGATGCTGGCGCGAATCCGCGAGCGGGTCGCCGCCTATCGCTGGTTCGACGCGCCGGCCAATGCGGTGACCGGCTGGGAATATGGCATGTCGACGCCCGTTCTGCGGGACATCCAGTCCCACTGGCTTGAGCGCTATGACTGGCGCACCGCCGAGGCCGACCTCAACCGCTTTCCGCATTACCGCGCCAGGGTGGGCGACCTTGATATCCACTTTGTCCATGTTGTCGGGCAGGCGCAGGGATGTCGGCCGCTGCTGGTCACCCATGGCTGGCCGGGCTCGGTCTATGAGTTCTGGCAGGCGATCGAGCCGCTCGCCTTTCCAGGCCGCCATGGCGGCGATCCGGCCGACGCGTTCGATCTCGTGATTCCGTCCCTGCCGGGCTATGGCTGGTCGGGCAAGCCCGCCTCGCCGCTCGGCCAGCGTGCGACTGCCGCGCTTTGGGATAGGCTGATGCGTGAGACGCTCGGCTATGACAGCTATCTGGCCCAGGGCGGAGACTGGGGCGCGGTCGTCACCTCCTGGCTCGGTGTCAACCATGGCACCGTGGACCGCCGGGGCGGCTGCCGTGCGATCCACCTCAACATGGTCGGCCTGCGCCCGACCCCGGCGACACCGCAAACCCCCGAGGAGGCAGCCTGGCTTCAGCAAACCAGCGAGCGCATGCAGGCCGAGGGCAGCTATTTCTACCAGCAGGCCACCAAGCCGCAGACGCTGGCCCTCGCGCTGATGGACAGCCCGATGGGCCAGGCGGCCTGGATCCTGGAGAAGTTCCACGGCTGGTCGGACCTGACCGACAAGGACCTCCTGGAGGTCTACAGCCGCGACCAGCTGCTCACCAATATCATGATCTACCTGGTCAATGATGCCTTTGCGACCTCGGTCTGGTATTACAATGCCCTGTTCCAGGAAGGCGGCAACGTGCTGGCAGAGGGCCAGCGCTGCGAGACCCCGACGGCATTCGCAAACTTCCCCCGTGAAGCGCTCTACACCCCGCCACCGCGCAGCTGGGTGGAACGGGCCTACACGCTCATCCGCTGGAGCGACATGCCGCGCGGCGGCCACTTTGCCGCGATGGAGGCGCCCGACCTTTACGTGCAGGACGTGCGGGCCTGGGCGCGGGAGCTTGGCTGAACCGCGCCAGAATGACGCTAACGTCAACGTCAACATTGAGTTCGTCGGACGCCGCCGCTATCCAATCAAGCAAGGTTTGTTGCGTGGCCCGCAAGTTGCGCTAGTCTGGCGACACGCCGCCATAGAAAGATCCGGAGTTCGCCCATGAAGGTGCTCGTCCCCGTCAAACGGGTCATCGATTACAACGTCAAGGTGCGGGTGAAGCCCGACCAGACCGGCGTCGATCTTGCCAATGTCAAGATGTCGATGAACCCGTTTGACGAAATCGCCGTGGAGGAGGCCGTGCGCCTGAAGGAGGCCGGCACGGCGCAGGAGGTCATCGCGGTCTCGATCGGCCCGCAACAGGCGCAGGAGACGATCCGGACCGCCCTTGCCATGGGCGCGGACCGGGGCATCCTCATCAAGACAGATGAGATCATGGAGCCGCTGGCTGTCGCCAAGCTTCTCAAGGCCGTGGTCGAGCAGGAGAGCCCCGACCTCGTCATTCTCGGCAAGCAGGCGATCGACGATGACTGCAACCAGACCGGCCAGATGCTCGCCGCCCTTCTCGGCTGGCCGCAGGGCACCTTCGCCAGCGAGGTGAAGAAGGATGGCGACCGGCTTCACATCACCCGTGAGGTCGATGGCGGCCTGCAGACCGTCGCCCTTGAGGGGCCGGCCGTGGTGACTACGGACCTTCGCCTCAACGAGCCGCGCTACGCCTCCCTGCCGAACATCATGAAAGCCAAGAAGAAGCCGATCGAGATGAAGGAGCCGGGCGACTATGGCGTCGATGTCACCCCGCGCCTCAGCGTGTTGAAGGTGACCGAGCCGCCAGTGCGCGAGGCAGGTGAGAAGGTCGAGGATGTCGCGGCCCTGGTGTCCAAACTCAAAGCGGAAGGAGCAATCTGATGGCTGTCCTCGTCATTGCCGATCACGACAATGCGTCCCTCAATGACGCAACCCACAAGACCGTCACGGCGGCCCTGAAGTTTTCCGGCGAGGTGGATGTCCTCGTGGCCGGCGAGGGGGCTGGCGAGGTCGCCGGGGACGCGGCGCGGATTTCCGGTGTGCGCAAGGTGCTGCACGCCGATGGCGAGCCCTATCGCAAGCAGCTTGCCGAAGCGATGGAAGCGCTGATTGTCCCGCTGATGTCGGACTATGACGCACTGTTCGCTCCGGCCACCACCATGGGCAAGAATGTTGCCCCGCGCATCGCTGCAAGACTTGACGTGATGCAGCTTTCCGACATCACCGGCCTTGAGGGCACAGACACGTTCGAGCGACCGATCTATGCCGGAAACGCGATCATGACCGTGACCTCGTCGGACCCCAAAAAGGTCGTCACCGTGCGCGGCACCGCGTTCGAGGCAGCCGGAACCGATGGCGCGGCCAGCGTTGAGACGGTGGATGCACCCGGCGGGCCGTTCAGGTCCGAATTCGTCTCCGAGGAAATGGTCAAGACCGATCGGCCGGAACTGACCGCCGCAGGGCGGATCGTCTCCGGCGGCCGTGCCCTTGGCTCGGAGGAGGAGTTCGAGAAGGTCATCATTCCGCTTGCAGACAAGCTTGGTGCGGCCGTCGGCGCCTCCCGTGCGGCCGTCGACGCAGGGTATGCGCCCAATGACTACCAGGTCGGCCAGACCGGCAAGATCGTCGCACCCGCGCTCTATGTCGCTGTTGGCATTTCCGGCGCGATCCAGCACCTGGCCGGCATGAAGGACAGCAAGATCATCGTCGCCATCAACAAGGACGAGGAAGCGCCGATTTTCCAGGTGGCGGACTACGGTCTTGTTGCCGACCTTTTCAAGGCCGTGCCGGAACTGACCGAGGCACTCTGACCCGTTCACGCCGCCACGGCGCGCGGTTCCCGGGACCTGTTTCACTGGCCCTCGAGGAGCCCTCAGGCCTCGCCATTGGAGCGGCGGAGGAGTTTCGCTGCACCGCGGGCGAGGCGCCTGGCAGGGCCGGGATAGGGCACCTCGAAACCGAGATCCTCATACATCCAGGCATAGCCGTGATATTCCATCGCGGCGCCCAGTTCGCGCTCATTGTCGATCTCAAGCGGCCCCTTGCGCACGCCTGAGCCGATATACTGCCCGAGAGCGAGGTCCGGGCAGTCCGGCGCGCCGATGAAACGCAGCACGCGCGCAATGCTGCCTGCCGGGTCGGCGGCGAGCGCCTCGGTGGAGAGCTCCAGCCGGGCTGGCCGTGGCAGGCACCGGTCGAGATAGCGCCGGGCGCCGGCTGCCGTTTCAGCCGCGGTACGGATCGCGACAATCGCCTCGTTTGGATCAACGCGCAGCCGCACCGACCGGCCAAGATAGGCGTCGCGTCCGCGGTGTCCGATCGGGTGCCAGGTGTTGGTCTGCCGTGCCCGCAGGCTGCTGAGGTAAAGCGCCAGCAGATTGCGCCGTTCAAGAAACACCGCCCGCATGCTCGGCAGGCTGGCCAGCCAGTCCCAGACCCGCTCGCGCTCGCCGGGGGCACGATGGAAATAGAACATCTTGAAGCCGCGCACCGGGGCCGGATCAGCGTCGCGCGCGTAGACGGTCCGCACGAGATAGGCCACCGGATCCTCGCCTTCCGGCCCGCGATGATCGCCGTCCACATCATCGCGCAGCATTTCCATGTATCCCCGCACCGCCGGGTGGCGATTGAGCTGCTGGACAAGGAAATTCGACCCGCACCGGCCATGCGAGAAGATCACGAAGGGATGTTCACAATACGCAACCATACACACCAGATCCGGGCACTTGTGAGATGCCCTAGCAAAACATCCGGGCCGGCGGGAAGCACTGCCGCAGCGTCAGCCGCGCGGGCCCTTCACTTCCTGCAGCGTCGTCCTGCGGACCGCGCGACCGAGGTCGGTCCGCCCGCCATAGCGCGGCGCGCCCCCCCCGGAGACGGCCGGGCCGACCACCGGCCGCGAGGCCAGCGGCGGCACCGCCATGGCCTCAGGGTGCGGCCCGGCCGGATCGAACAGGGATGCCAGCTGTTCCGTCATCGCCCCGCCGAGCTGTTCGGCATCGACGATGGTGACGGCGCGCTTGTAATAGCGCGTCACGTCATGGCCGATGCCGATGGCAATCAGTTCGACCGGGCTCTTTGTCTCGATCTCCGCGATCACCTGGCGCAGGTGGCGCTCCAGGTAATTGCCGACATTGACGCTGAGCGTGGAATCGTCGACCGGCGCGCCGTCGGAGATCACCATCAGGATGCGGCGCTGTTCCGGTCGGGCGAGCAGGCGGTTGTGCGCCCACAGCAGGGCCTCGCCGTCGATGTTCTCCTTCAGCAGCCCCTCGCGCATCATCAGGCCGAGATTGCGCCGCGCCCGCCGCCAGGGCGCATCGGCCGCCTTGTAGACGATATGACGCAGGTCGTTGAGCCGTCCCGGCCCCGCCGGCTTGTCATCCTTGACCCAGGCCTCGCGCGCCTGCCCGCCCTTCCAGGCCTTGGTGGTGAAGCCTAGGACCTCCACCTTGACCGAGCAGCGCTCCAGCGTGCGCGCCAGGATATCGGCGCACAGGGCTGCGACCATGATCGGCCGCCCGCGCATGGAGCCGGAATTGTCGATCAGCAGGCTGACCACCGTGTCGCGGAAATCGGACTCCTCCTCCTGCTTGAAGGAGAGCGGCGCCGTCGGCTCGGTGACGACGCGGGTCAGGCGCGCGGTATCGAGCACGCCCTCCTCCAGGTCGAACATCCAGGACCGGCTCTGCTGCGCCATCAGCCGGCGCTGCAGCCGGTTGGCGAGCTTCGACACCGCCCCCTGCAGGCCCTGAAGCTGGTGGTCCAGATAGGCGCGCAGGCGGGCCAGTTCCTCCGGGTCGCACAGGTCCTGGGCGAGCGCGATCTCGTCGAACTGGTCGCTGAACACGCGGTAGGTGAAGTCGCGGCGCTCGTCGCCGTCGCGATAGTTCGGGCGGACCGGCTCGCCGCCATCATCGGCCTCGTCGGGGCGGTCATCGCCGTCCATCTCTGCCTCGGCATCGACCGAGACATTGACCTCCTCGCCGTCCAGCTCGTCGCCCTGCATCTCGACCTGCTCGACCGAGGCGCCTTCCGGTGCGCCCTCGCTCTCCCGGTCGTCGCCGGACGTGTCGCCGGGCTGTTCGGTCTCGGTCTCCTCGCTGGCGGCCTCATCGGGCTCCTGCTCCTCGCCGGTCTCGTCACCGGCGGTGAGGTCGCGGATCATGTCACGCACGGTGCGCGCAAAGGCCGGCTGGTCGCCGAGTTGGGTGACCAGGGTGGAGAGCGCGCTGCCCGCCTTCGCCTCGACCTCCTCGCGCCACAGGGCGGCGATGCCCTCCGCCTCGGGCGGCAGCTTCCGTCCGGTCAGCTTCTCGCGCAGCAGGAACTCGATCGCCGCGCCGAGGGGCGCCTGCTGGCGGTCCTGCATCCGGGTGAAGCCCGCCCGTTCACAGCGCACGGCCAGCGCCGCGTCGAGATTGCCGGCCGTGCCGTCCATGGCATTGGCACCGATCGCCTCGATCCGCGCGGTCTCGGCGGCCTCATAGACCTCGCGTGGCAGGTCGCCCTGGGGCCGGTGTTTCGCATGGGCGGCGGCGTTATGGTGGGCAAGGCGCAGCGCCAGCGCATCGGCAAGCCCGCGCGCCTCGGCCGCGCGCCGGGCCGACAGCTCGCGCGGCGGGGCGGGCATGACGATGCGCTCGCGGCTCGCATGCGGCGCCTCGCTGGCAAATGTCACCTCCACGTCCCGCTCCGCGCTCATCGCCTTGGTGGTGGCGGCCAGCGCCTGGCGGAACAGGTCGTAGGCGGTCTCTTCGGGGG
>CAYPQD010000052.1:0-18190 GCA_964412785.1 uncultured Hyphomonadaceae bacterium | reverse complement strand
CGATCTCCGTCATGAGCCGGGAGCCAAAAGATGGAAGCACATCGCGCTCAAGTATATGGCGGCGCATGGCCCTCGTGCTGTTGGCAAGATCGGCATTCTCAATCCAATGCGCTGCATGCGACGCGAATCGATCGCCCACGGTTTGTTGTTCCTTGCGTCGCCGCTTTTCCAGCGCAGGCGAAACACCGTCGGCAACCTGTCGGCGGGCCTCAAGGCAACGCTCTCTCGCCTCAGACAAAGAGATCCCGCCGCGGCCATACTGTCCGATCACATACGTCTCGCGCCGACCGTTGATCCGATAGTCGTAACGAAACGAGACGGTACCGGCCTTCGTGACGAAGACATACATGCCGTCCCGGTCGGAGACCTTGTAGGCTTTCTCCTTTGGTTTCAGTCGCTTCAGCGCTGTATCAGTCAACACGGTACCACCTCTTTCGAGCCACGATACCGCAGCACTTCTATCTGCCGGCATCGCCTTTTTTCTGTCTATTTTTCAGCGCACTAAGCATCAAAACAATACCGTCAGACGCGTTATGGCTCTAACGGTACCGCGCAAAGGCGCTCTGAACAACGATAAATGTACCGTTTCAGATGCCGTCAAATGTTTCCGCTAGGGGGCGATAGACGGCGATAGACGGCGATACTGTCATCTTTATATGCTTATGATTTTATTGAATTTTTCGATTGAGTCCGATAGCTGCCGAAGGGGCGCCCTCTATTCCCACTCGATAGTCCCTGGGGGTTTGCTTGTCACGTCATAGACGACGCGGTTGATGCCCTTGACCTCGTTTATGATCCGGGTCGCGACCCGGCCGAGGAAGGCGTGGTCGAAGGGGTAGACGTCGGCGGTCATGCCATCGGTGGAGGTTACCGCGCGCAACGCCAGCACATTCTCATAGGTGCGCTCATCGCCCATCACGCCGACGGTGTTGACCGGCAGCAGAACCGCAAAGGCCTGCCAGATCGCATCATACAGCCCGGCGGCGCGGATCTCATCCAGATAGATCGCGTCCGCCCGGCGCAGGATGTCGGCCTTCTCCCGGGTCACCGCGCCGGGAATGCGAATGGCAAGCCCCGGCCCGGGGAAGGGATGGCGCCCGACAAACGCCTCCGGCAGGCCGAGCGCGCGCCCCAGCGCGCGCACCTCGTCCTTGAAAAGCTCGCGCAGGGGCTCCACGAGCTTCAGCCTCATCCGCTCAGGCAGCCCGCCGACATTATGGTGACTCTTGATGGTGACGCTGGGCCCGCCGGTCGCCGACACGCTTTCGATGACATCGGGATAGAGCGTGCCCTGGGCGAGGAAATCCGCCCCGCCAATCCGGCCGGCCTCCGCCTCGAACACGTCGATGAACAGACGGCCGATGGTCTTGCGCTTGGCTTCCGGGTCGGTGACGCCGTCCAACGCGGAAAGAAAGGTGTCGCTCGCGTCCACATGCACCAGCGGGATGTTATAGTGGCCGCGAAAGAGCGCGACCACCTCCGCGCTCTCGCCAAGGCGCATCAGGCCATGATCGACATAGACACAGGTGAGCTGCTCGCCGATCGCCTCGTGGATCAGCACCGCGGCGACGGAACTGTCGACCCCGCCCGAGAGGCCGCAGATCACCCGGCCGGGCCCGACCTGCCGGCGGATCGCCTCGACCGCTTCGTCCCGGTAGGCCGCCATGGTCCAGTCCCCGGAAAACCCGGCAACACCATGGGTGAAGTTGCTCAGGAGCCGCGCGCCGTGAACGGTGTGGACCACTTCGGGGTGGAACTGCGTGCCATACAGTCGCCGCGCCCGGTCGGCGATCACGGCAAACCGCGCACCGGGCGAGCGGGCGATGATCTCGAAGCCCTCCGGCATCGTCGCCACATGGTCGCCATGGCTCATCCACACCTGTTCCGGCCCGCTCGCGAACAGGCCCTCCAGCAGGGGATCGTCGGCAGCCTGTTCCAGATAGGCGCGGCCGAACTCCCGGCTGGTGCCGCTCTCCACCCGCCCACCGAGCTGGGCGACCATCACCTGCTGGCCATAGCAGATGCCAAGCACCGGCACGCCGGCCCTGAACAGGGCATCCGGCACGCGCGGGCTGCCTGGCTCGGTCACGCTTGCCGGTCCGCCAGAGAGGATCACCGCCTTCGGCCGGAACGCGGCAAGAAACGCTGCGTCGACAGACTGGAAGGGATGGATCTCGCAATAGACGCCGCTCTCGCGCAGGCGCCGTGCAATCAGCTGCGTCACCTGGCTGCCGAAATCGACGATGAGCGCGCGCTCGTGACGCGGGGAATCGGGGCTGGCCATGCGATGTGGTAGCCGTTTCGATAGCGCATAGGAAGTGACGAGGACGGAGCGGTGACAGGCACGCCAGCAGGGGGGGCACGCACACTTGCCGAACAGGGCATGGCGGCGCTCAGGTCGGGCGACGCGGCGACAGCGCGCGGACGGTTCGAGGCCGCGATTGCCGCCGGCTGGCCGGGGGCGGCGGTGCGGGTGGTCCTGTCGGAGGCCTGCCGGCTTCTCGGCGATACCGCCGCCCGGCGGGCCGCACTGGAGGAGGCCACCCGCCTCGACCCCGGCGACCTGCGTGCCCGCCTCTTCCTTGGCGAGTGCCTGCACGCGGCCGGCGCGACCGCCTCCGCCCTGCCCCATTTCGCTGCTGCCTTGAAGCTCGCCGGGAGCCGGAATGACCTGCCAGGCGACCTCACCGCCCGGCTCGACGCCGCAGCTGCGGCAAGCCTGGAGGCCCGGGACGCGCTGGAAGGCCGGCTGCGGGATGCGCTGGACGGCCTTGGCTATTGCCCGGACGGGGCCGACTGCGAGATCGCCGAGGCGATCGACATCGTCTTTGCCCGCAGCGCGCCGGCGCTGTCGCAGCCGACACGCTTTTTCTATCCGGGCCTGCCCCATCGCGGCTTCTACCCGCGCGAAGCCTTCGACTGGGTGCCGGCGCTGGAGGCGCACACCGCCGCCATACGCCAAGAGCTTGAGGGCGTGCTGGCAGCGGGCGCAGCGTTCAATCCCTATCTGGAGACCGGCGGACGCGAGGGCCCGTCGGGCGCGCACCCGCTTGCAGACAATCCCGACTGGAGCGCCTTCTACCTCGTCAGGCAGGGCACGCGCGAAGCGGCCGGCATCGCCCTCTGCCCGCACACCCTGGCCACCGTCGAGGCCGTTCCGGGCGCCCTGCCCGCGCCGGCCCCGTCGGTCCTGTTCTCGCGGCTGATGCCTGGCACCCACATCCCGCCACACCACGGCATGCTGAACTCGCGGCTGATCTGCCATCTGCCGCTGGTGGTGCCCGACGGCTGCAGCTTCCGGGTCGGCAATGACACGCGCACCTGGCAGGAAGGCCGGATGTTCCTCTTCGACGACAGCGTCGAGCACGAGGCCTGGAACCGCGCCACCGCGCCGCGCACCGTCCTGATCTTCGAAATCTGGCACCCGGCCATCCCCGAACGCCACCGCACCCTGCTGACGCGCCTGTTCGAGGTCATGGGCGGAATGTGAGCGGGGGGCGCCGGCGTCAGCCTGCCCGCTTCAGCACCGCGAAGAAGAAGCCGTCGGTGCCGGCGCGGCGCGGGGTCAGGCGGACGCTGCCGGAGGGGCCGCGCCAGCGCTTCAGCGTCGCCGCCCCCAATTCGGTGAGCCCCCCGCTGGCGATGGCCGCATTGGCGGCGTCGGTCTCGGCGAATTGCGAATGGCCGGCGAGAAACTGCGCGACCCGGTCGTCATCCTCCTCCACCAGGAAGGAGCAGGTGGCGTAGACGAGCCGCCCGCCCGGCTTCACATAGCGGGCAGCCGCGGCAAGGATCGTGTCCTGCTCGTCGATCCGGCGGGCGAGCGCGGTCTCGCTGACGCGCCATTTGGTGTCGGGCCGGCGCCGCCATGTGCCCGTGCCGGTGCACGGCGCATCGACGAACACGCAATCCATTGCCTCCTCAAGCGGGGCGAGCGCACTCTCGCCCTCGTCCGGGTGGACCAGCTGGACATTGTGCGCGCCGGAACGCTTCAGCCGCGGGATCAGGGCCGAGAGGCGCCGCCCGTCAATGTCATAGGCGAAGACCTGGCCCTTGCCGCCCATCTGCGCGGCCAGAGACAGGGTCTTGCCGCCGCCGCCGGCGCAATAGTCGAGCACCTGCTCGCCGGCCCTGGCGTTCGCGGCGAGCGCAGCGAGCTGTGAACCCGCATCCTGCACCTCGACCCAGCCCTTCGAATAGGCCGGGATGGCGTCGAGACTGGCCTCACGCTCGGCCGGGTCGCGAGCGGGGATGTGCATGGCGTTGACGAGCAGGGGCGAGGCTTCCGCGCCGGCCGTCCGCAGCGCCCTGGCCGCGCGCTCCCGGTCGGTCTTCAGCGTGTTGATGCGCACATCGACGCCGGCGCGCACGGCCATTGCCTGCGCCTCGATCACGGCCTCCTCGCCGAACGCCCGCGCCATGCAGGGAGCCAGCCAGTCCGGGAAGTCGCCCGAAACATGGATCGGTGCGGCGGGATCGGGCGCGAGGGTCAGAGCCTCGCGCTCTGCCTCGGTCAGCGGCGTCGGACCATGCGCCTCATAGGCGGCCTGCTCGATCTCTCGCGGGTTCCAGTCCCAGGCATGGCGAAGGGCACCGAGGATAAGCGCGCGCGCATCGCCCTCACCCATGGCGTGGGCGAGCGAGTTTTTCCGGCGCAGCGCATCCAGCACCAGCCCAGAGACCCAGGCGCGATCCTTCGCGCCGGCATAGCGTGCCCGCTTGCCCCAGTCGCGCACCGCCACCTTCACGGGCTGGTGGCGAGCCAGCACGTCATCAAGCACGCTGATCGCCGCGGAGATCCGGCCGCCGGTCTTCATCGCTTGGGCGTTCCCTTTCTTGCCTGAACTGGCGCGGCAGATGGCAACCCGGGACCCGCTTGCAGCCCCTCCACCTGACTGGTTGACCGTCACGCGCCCGATCCGCAGGCCACCCCGACACTACCCCCGCGGGATTGAGTAGTTCGGCGTCTCACGGGTCATGGTGACGTCGTGGACGTGGCTTTCACGCAGGCCAGCGCCGGTGATCTGGATGAACTGCGCCTTGCCGTGCAGCTCGGCAATGTCGCGGGCGCCGACATAACCCATGGCCGCGCGCAGTCCGCCCACCATCTGGTGAAGGATTGGCCCGATCGGCCCCTTGAATGGCACCTGCCCCTCAATGCCCTCCGGGACCAGCTTGTCCTGGGCGGCATCCTTCTGGAAATACCGGTCGGCTGAGCCGCGCGCCATGGCGCCGATCGAGCCCATGCCGCGATAGGCCTTGTAGCTGCGCCCCTGGTAGAGGAAGACCTCGCCCGGCGCTTCCTCGGTACCGGCGAAGATCGAGCCCATCATCGCAGTCGAGGCGCCGGCGGCGAGCGCCTTGGCAAAGTCACCGGAAAACTTGATCCCGCCATCGGCGATCAGCGGTGTGCCGGTCGATGCTGCGGCCTCGGCGCAGTCCGAAATCGCGGTGAGCTGGGGCACACCAACACCGGCAACGATCCGCGTGGTGCAGATCGAGCCCGGCCCGATGCCGACCTTCACCGCATCGGCGCCGGCATCGATCAGCGCCTTCGTCGCCTCACCCGTGGCGACATTGCCGGCAATCACCTGCACGGCATTGGAGAGCCGCTTCACCCGGGCCACCGCGTCGATCACCGCACGGGAATGGCCGTGGGCGGTATCGATGACGATGGCGTCAGCGCCCGCCTCGATCAGCGCCTCGGTGCGGGCAAAACCGGCATCGCCGACGGTCGAGGCCGCCGCCACGCGCAGCCTGCCCTGGGCATCTTTGGCCGCATTGGGGTGAAAGGCCGCCTTGTCCATGTCCTTGATCGTCAGAAGGCCAACGCAGCGCCCGACCTCGTCGACAATGATCAGCCGCTCGATCCGGTGCTTGTGCAGAAGCTGGCGGGCGTCGGCGATGTCGGTATCCATGGTCACGCAGACGACCTTGCGGGTCATCAGGCTGGCGACCGGCTGGTTGGGGTCGTCGACGAACCGGGTGTCCCGGTTGGTGATGATGCCGACGACCCGGCCATCGGCCTCCACCACCGGTATGCCGGAGAAACCGGTGCGGGCCTTCAGCGCCTGCAGTTCGCCGAGCGTTGCCGTGGGCGCGATGGTGACGGGGTTCATCACCACCCCGCTCTCGAACTTCTTCACCTGGGTGACCTCACCGGCCTGTTCCTCGATGGAGAGGTTGCGGTGGATCACGCCGATGCCGCCGGCCTGAGCCATGGCGATGGCAAGCGGCGCCTCGGTGACCGTGTCCATGGCGGCTGAAAGGAGCGGAATATTAAGACCGATCTCGCGGGTGAGGCGGGTGGTGACGTCCACCTCCGCCGGCATGACCTCGCTCGCGCCGGGCTGCAGCAGCACGTCATCGAAGGTGATCGCCTGTCGGATCTGCATGGCGCAAGCTCCCTTCTTGGCCCCTTAAGGGAGTCGCCCGGCGAAGGGAAGGGCGAACCTGCAGGACAACCGCGCGCTCCGGTGTCCCCCTTGTCCGCCTTGCCGCGCTTTTTTCGCTTAATGGGTCGGGCAGAGCGTGGGTGGACATAAAGGACGCATGAGGGGCGCGGGGCCGGTCAGGTCCCGCGTCCCCTGAAATCAAGGGCAACCACATAGATTTCCGGAGACCCTGCCCGGCTCGCCGGCGGCTTGACATGCCTGACGCTGCGAAAGCCTGCCTTGAGGCCGGCAAGCAGGTCAGCCGACGCGCCGCCCTGGAAGACCTTGGTGCAGAAATGCCCGCCCGGCGCGAGGTGTGCGCGGGCAAACTCCAGTGCGCTCTCAGCCAGTGCGATTGTGCGAAGATGGTCGGTCTGGCGGTGCCCGGTCGTGTTGGCGGCCATGTCGGAAAGGACAAGGTCCGGCGGCCCGCTCAGGCCGGCGAGCATCGCCGCCACATCGGCCGGCTCGTTGACATCGCCAGCGACGATGTGGGCGCCGGCGATCGGCTCGACCTCAAGCAGGTCGATGCCGACCACTTCCCTTGCGCCCGCCTCCAGCGCCACCTGCAGCCAGCCACCGGGCGCGCAGCCCAGATCGACAACGCGGCGCCGCCCCGCAAGCAGGCCGGTCTTGTGATCGAGCTCCTTCAGCTTGAAGGCCGCACGGGCGCGATACCCCTCCGCCCGCGCCTGCTTGACATACGGGTCGGAGAGCTGGCGCTCGATCCAGCGCTTGGAACTCTCGGTGCGCGCCTTGTGGGCGATCACCTTGCGCTCTTGTGCGCGTCGGCCCGATGTCGGCCCCGTCGATTTCGGCCCAGTCCAGCGCCGCTTGCCGTCATCGGCCATGGCCGGCCTCCTTCGCGTCTGTGCCGGGGCTGTTTCCCCCGACGGCTCGCCCGCCGCGCGGACGGCGCCGCCGCCGCGACCGGCTCGGACCATGCATCATCGACAGCAGCAGGCCCTCGCGCAGGCCCCGGTCCGCCACCCGCAGGCGCTGCGGCGCGAACACGTCCCAGGCTGCCTGTATGATTGCACAGCCTGACAGCATAAGCGCGGCGCGCTCGGGCCCGATGGTCGGCAGGCGGGCGCGGCCGGCCTCGTCGAGGCTGCACAGGCGCGCAATCGCCGCCTGCGCCGAGGCCTGATCCAGCCAGAGCCCGTCAACGGCATCGCGGCGATAGCGCGGCAGGTCCAGGTGCACCCCGGCCAGGCAGGTCACCGTGCCGGACGTGCCGATGATATGCGCATTCTCCCCGGCCAGCGCCTCGCGGACCCGCTCGCACGCGGTCCAGCCCGACAGCACTGCGCGGGCGTGTTCGCGCATCGCCGGATAGGCCGCAGCGTCGGACAGGTGAGCAAAGGCCTCCGACAGCGTCACCACGCCGAGCGGGAAGGAGGCCCAATCGATCAGCGGCGTGTCCTGCACCAGCGCTGCGAGCGAGGGCACTGCTGCGGCCCGCTCCGCATCCGCCAGCGAGAGTTCCGTCGAGCCACCGCCGACATCAAGCACGAGGACGCGCTTGGCCAGGGGATCGATCAGGTCATGGCAGCCGATCATGGCGAGGCGCGCCTCCTCCTTCGGCGCGATGATCCGGAATGTCAGCCCGGTTTCCGCGCGCACCCGGGCAATGAACTCGGCGCCATTCTCCGCCTGCCGGCAGGCCTCGGTGGCGATGCAGCGGACATGGCCCACCCGGCGGGCCCGCAGTTTCTCCCGGATGCGCATCAGGACATTCAGGGCCCGCTCGATCGCAGCGTCCGACAGTCGCCCGCTTGTCGCCAGCCCCTCGCCGAGGCGGGCAATCTGGGAATGGCTGTCGACAATGCGGAACGTCGCGCCCTGAGGCTCGGCGATCAGCAGCCGGCAATTGTTTGTCCCGAGATCGACGGCCGCATAAAACGTCCCGTCGACGGGTTTATGCCGCGGCCTGGCACTCTTGCCCCGCCTGCGGCCCTTTGGGCTCGCCATGGGTGTGGCCTGAATCTTGTTCGTTGGGCAGAGCTGTAGCACATGGGAGCGGGATGAGTAGTACGCAGGGATTTCTGACGCGCCTGGCGCGCGCCTTCGGGCTGGGCCGGCCGGCCGGGCTCGACGGGGAGCCGGACGCAGGCGAGACGGCGCCGGCGGCCAATGAGGCCACGCGCCCTTTCAGCCATGCCCGGGTTGCGCGCTACCAGATCGGCCAGGTCGTCCGCCACCGCCTGTTCCCTTTCCGTGGCGTCATCTTCGACGTTGACCCAGTGTTCTCCAACACCGAGGAATGGTACCAGTCAATCCCGGAAGAGGTCCGCCCCGCGAAGAACCAGCCCTACTACCATCTGTTCGCGGAAAACGACAAAACCCATTACGTCGCTTATGTTTCCGAGCAGAACCTCGAGCCCGATCCCACTGACGTGCCGGTCGCCCATCCCGATATCATCCGTTATTTCGACATTGGTGAGAACAACACCTACCGGCTGAAGAAGCAGGTCTCCAACTGACCCCTCATCGCCCGAGCGGGGCGCCGGGATGAGCGTCCGGCGCGGCTCTGGCAAACGCCGGCAGCGCCCGGCATGCCGCATCCGCAGCCAGGACCCGCACATAGCCATCCAGCGGCACGTCGAAGCGCCGCGCATTGTAGACCTGCGGCACCAGGCAGATCTCCGCCAGCATCGGCATGGGGCCGAACAGGAACGGCCCCGGCCAGCCCTGCGCCTCAGCCAGCGCCTCGATCGCCTCGAACCCGCGGGTGATCCAGCCGGCATACCACGTCTTGACCGCCGCCCCGTCGGCACCGAAGTCATGGCGAAGGGCCCCGAGGACCGAGATATTGTTGAGCGGATGAATGTCGCAGGCGATGATGCCGGCGACCTCACGCACCTTCAGCCGCAGCCACGGATCGGCCGGCAGCAGCGGCGGCTGCGGTTGGGTCTCCTCCAGCCATTCCAGTATCGCCATGGACTGGCCAGCCACCCGACCATCAATGGCGAGGCTGGGCACCCGCATCTGCGGATTTACCGAGCGATAGGCCGCGCCGGTCTGCTCTGACACATCCGGATGAATGTCGACGGAGCGCGACGTGTAGGACAGCCCCTTCATGTTGAGCGCGATCCGCAGCCGGTAGGCGGCCGACGATCGCCAGTAATCATACAGCGTCAGGTCCATCGGCCGGGCGTCTCCTGTTTCAGCGGCGCGAGGTCGAGGACATCGAGCAGCGCATTGCGCGCCGCGCAGCAGTCCTCCGCGAAAGCCGGGTCGGCGAGGTCAGCCGGCGCGAGCGTCTCGCGATAGTGCGCCCGCACCACCGCCTCCAGCGCCACCAGCCGCGCCTCGTCGAGCAGGACGCCGGGATGCACGGCCGATCGTTCCGCCTCGGTGAGGACGACCCGCAGGCGCAGGCAGGCCGGCCCGCCGCCATTGCGCATGGACTGGCGGACATCAACATACTCGACACGTCCGATGGGGCCATTGCTGGCAACCAGCTTGGCGCAGAACGCGGCGGTTGACGGCGTGTCCCGGGTCTCGGTCGGCGCCAGCAGCGTCAGTCGCGTCTCGCCCGGACGCTGCACGAGCTGCGAATTGAAGAGATAGGAGGTGATCGCATCGCCAAGCGGCACCTCCGCCTCCGGCACCATGACGAAGTCCGGCGCGAACAGGCCCGCTGCCGCTGCCGCGATCGCGGCGAGAGCTGCAGCGGTATCCTCGAACGCGGCCTCGTGGAAGAACAGTGTGGTGAGCGAGCCGACCGCGACCACGTCATTGTGGAAGGCGCCCGCCTCGATTGCCCGGCGCGCCTGGCGGATATGCACGGTGCGCGCCGGGGCGAGGCCGTGGCGCCGGGCGATCGCCTCGCTGGCGAGGCGCGACTGACGGGCCGGGAAGCCGGGCGTCGCCTCGCCCGCCTCTCGCCCGTGGACAAAGACCTCGACCCCGGCCTCACCAAAACTGGCGGCAAGCCGGGTATGGTTCGCCGCCCCCTCATCGGCGAAGTCGGCATGACCGGGCAGCGGGTCGCCGACGGCGAAACGAGCCGGGTCGGCGAACACCGCGCGCAGGAGGCGCCTCGTCGTCTCCGCCTCGATTGAGCGGTGCAGCATGGTGGAGAGATTGGCCGGCGTGATGTGAACGCGCTCGTCTGCGGTGTCGGCCGAGGGCGAGACCGTCGCCGCATTGGCCGCCCACATGGCGCTGGCGCTGTAGGCCGCCGCCAGTATGGCCGGCGCCGCGCCAGCCGCCGCCCCGATCGCGTCGGGCCCGGAAAAGCCGGCCGCGGCAAGCAGGGGCCAGTGCGGACGCGGCGGCGGCGGCAGGATGCCCTGCGCCAGCCCCTGCCCCATCAGATGCCGCATCTTGGCAAGCCCCTGAAGCGCCGCCTCACGCGGGCTCGACAGGGCGCCGGCATGGCGCGCGCTGGCGAAATTGCCCCGCGACAGGCCGGCATAGCTGTGCGAGGGACCGATCAGGCCATCGAAATTCACCTCCAGCGCGGTCATGACTGGCTCCATTCAGGCTGGCGCGGCATGCGGGTTTTCAACCACCAGCGCCCCGGCCGTGTGGGACCGGGGCGCTGGATTTGTTCCAGGGAGCCGGGACCGCGGTCAGCTGCCGTCGGCGCAGCCTGATTCCTGCCATTTCGTCTGCGCCGCGATCAGGCGCTCATCGACCGTCGCGCAGCCCTGCGGCATGTTGCCCTCACCCACAACGGCGAGCGACTTGCAGAGCTTCTTCTCGTTCTCAAGCTCCAGCAGCGGGCTCTGGATGTCGAAGCATTCCAGCGCGCGCTCGGTGCGCTCCTCTGCTGCCATGAAGTCGAGCCATCCGCGGCCGCCGCGGCTGTTGGCCTGACGGAATGCCTCGCGCGCGCTTGCACGCTCGCCCTGCTCGAAACGCGCCTGGCCGACGAGAACCCAGGCCGTGCCCGGGTCCTTGAGGTTGCCGGCATTGATCGCCTTGATCATGGCGTCCTCTGTCTTCTTCCACTGCTTGAGTTCGGCATAGGAGCGGCCAAGCCGCTCATACATTTCGCCGGAATTGGTCATCTGCGCAGCCTGCTCGATCACCGGGATTGCCTTTTCAAACTCGCGCGCGACCTGGTAAAGATTCACCAGAAGCTCCAAATTCTTGTAGGACTTGGAGATCCGGCCAGCATTCATTTCCTTCTCGAGCACGCGGGCCGCGTGATACGGAGCGTTGAAGCGGTTGTAGAAGTTGACGATCCGCATCAGCTCATCCTCGGTCTTCAAGAGACCGCCAAGATACATGGCCTTCTGCACCTCGAACGCCTTACGCTCTTGATTGCCGCGGAAATAGTCACCAGCAATGGCGTCCCAGTATTTCCGGTTGGTCGGCTCACGCTGCAGCAGCACTTCCAGGAGCTGCGCCTTCTTCGCGAGGTTTCCGGTCTTGTCATAGAGGAAAATCAGGAAGTCATAGACCTCCTTCTTCGCATTGGGACCGTCCATGCGGAAGACTTCCTCGGCCCACTTCAGCGCCTCGGAGAAATTGTCGACCTGCTGGTTGAGGACCGCCATCTGCCAGGCCTTGTCCCGGTCCGGCTTGCCGCCGGCCTGGACCCACTTGTTCATGTATTCCAGCGCCTTGGGATTGTTGCTGGCCTGCAGGTAGAGTTGGCCGATATTGAGATAGATCGTCGTGCGTTCCGATGCCGGGATGTAACCGCGCGCCAGCGCCGTCTCGAAATCACGGACCGCCCCGGCATAGTCACGCGTCTCGACCTTGATGGCCGCGCCGAGGCGCAGGGCCGCGCCTTCCTCATAGCAGTTGAGCTCCAGCGCCCGCAGTCTGTTAAGCGCCGCCAGCGCCGCCTGCGCGTCCTTGTTCACCAGAAGCTCGTTTTCCGCCTTGAGGTACTCCTGGCCGGCCTTGGAGCCGAACTCGGTTTCCGTGCAGGTCTGGGCGATGGCGCTCGCCGCGAGAACCGCCACCGCGCCAGCCAGACACAGGCCCTTGAACGCCAGTTTGATTGCCATCTCTCACTCCTCCTCACCCTCAGGCGATGTCCCGATAGTCAACCGGAACTTTGCCCTGTTTACAAGAACCGCTGGCCTGTTTTGCACCCATTTCGCTGCCGGTGTGACCGGCTTGCCGTTCCGGCATGGAGACGCTCTTCGCGTGGCTGCTTCTTCCATTGCGTCAAGTCCGGCCTCCATCAGCGTCACTCCGCCAGTTCGAAGCGGATCGGATAGACGACATTCTTCTGCACCTGCGGCACGCTGCGGCGCACCAGCGGGGCGAAGCGCACGCGGGCGACCGCCTGTTCGGCCGCGCGCGCAAACACGCGATCGGTGCACCTGGCGTCAATATCGAAGGGTTCGCCGCGGATGCTGACCGAGAACCGGACCTCGCAGCTGCCCTCAAGCCGTCGCTCTGCGGCGGGGCGGGGATAGGCGGGCTGCGGCGGGCTTAGCGGGCGCGCGTCGCGGGCGGTGATTACCGGGTTGCCGGGATCGATAGGGCCGAGCTGGGCCGGGATCAGCGCCGGCGCGTGGCCGGCAAGGCTGACCGGTGGCAGGTCGATCTCGCCAGCGCCCACGGTGTAGACCGGGGGTGGCGGCGGCGGGCTGGCACTTTCCAGGCGCTCGGGCCGCCGGTCATTGATGCGCGGCTCTTGGGTGTCGGGCCGGGTCGGGACGATCGCTTGCAGCGGCCGATCCTCGAGGCTGGCAAGGACAACCTCCTTTGTGGCGACCAACCGGTCCATCGCGACAAACAGCCCGCCGGTTATCGCCGCGGCCGGCAGCAGGCTGAGGCCCAGCCGCCAGCTGCCGGTCAGACTGAACCGGATCCTGTCCGGCCGGTCACCCGCTTTTTCTGCGTGTTGCCCATCCATCGCTCTTCTTCCTGATCGACATGATGTTATGGCATGGGAATAGGTGACGCAACGTCAAGAAGGGATCGAAGCGGGCCGGGTCCCAGTTCGCCTTATTCGCAGAGCTGCCCCGCAATACAGAACGCCGGGCGGCTCTCGCTGGAAGCCGCCCGGCCCCTTGAGGTGATGACCGGCCGCGTGGCCGCGTCGTCTGCGTCAGCCGCCGAGCTGAAAGACCAGCGGATAAACCACGTTTTTCCGCTCGGCGGCCTGGCCGCGGATGATCTTCGGAGCGAATTCAACCTTGCTGACTGCTCGCTCCGCCTCGCGCTTGAAGATCGAGTCGCTGCACGTGGCAGCAATGTTGTACGGCTTGCCGCGCGTGTCGACATCGAAGCGGACATCGCACTTGCCCTCAATGCCACGTTCGGCAGCGCGCTGCGGATAGGACGGCGCCGGCGGGCGGATGGGTTGGGCGTCCCGGTCGGAAATTGCCACAGGATCGATGGCAAGGCTGTCAAGCCGCTCGAACTTCAGCTCCGTGGGCGCCGCGCCCTGAATGGATGGGGTCGGAAGGTCGATGTCCGATTTCGAGGCCGAGAGTTTCGGAGGCGGCGGCGGCTTGGCGGCCTGGTCGAGGCGCTTCGGCTTGGAGCGGGCGCGCATCTGCGCTTCCTGCGTGTCACGCTCCGGCGTTATGGCCTCAAGCACCCGGCTTTCCTGCTGGTCCGGCTCCTTGAACTCACCGCCGATCGCGAACATCATGAAGAAGTAAAGGCCGATCGCGATGATGGCGGCCAGCGGCAGGCCGACCAGCAATCTGACAAGTGTGTTGTTCATCATGGGCGTCTCCGATCACTCCTGGGCCGTGGAAATGTTCACTGCCGAGTTTCCCTCGGCCTTCTTGATTGTCTCAAGGAGCCCGACAAGAGCCTCGGCAGAGGAGTTATTGTCTGCCTGCAGAACGAGTTCGCCCCTCGGGTTGTCCTCACGCAGGTCCTTGATGCGGAACTCCACTTCGTTTTCCTCAACGCGCTTGCGGTCGATATAGATCTCGTCATCGGCGCTCAGCGCGATCAGTATCGCCAGCGGCTTCACATTGCTGGCATTGTCGACCTCCTGCCGCAAGATATCAACGCCCGGCTCCTTGATGAACTGGGCTGTAACAATGAAGAAGATAAGAAGGATGAAGACAACGTCCAGCATGGGCGTGAGGTTCACGTCCTGCTCATTGCTGCCTTCACCTGCTGCGGCGCGACGTTTGCGGGCCATGGACTCTAACTCCTCCTGTCAGACATCACTGAGGATGATGTTCACCGGCGTCGCCCGGGCGCTGTAGGCCTGGTCGCGAATATTCACGATGATACCGGTGCGCGCCTCGGGATGGGCCTGTATGATCACGGCGCTGTCGGGGTTCTCCGCCTTCAGCCTTTCGATATTCGCCCGGACCGAGCCTATATCGGCCACACGGCCATTGACCGTGATCAAATTGCGATCATCCACATAGATGCGGATGGTCGGCGTTTCCGGAGGCTGCACGTTTGGCGGAGGCGGCGGCGGCGGCGGCTCCAGGCCGATCGCCTCCTCGCGGGTGAACACTGCGGTCACGATGAAGAAGATCAGCAGGATGAAGACCACGTCGAGCATCGGCGTGAGATCGACTTCCGCCTCTTCGGGTTTTCTGAGGCCACGTCCGCGCATCAGCCTAACTCCAACTGGTCTTCAAGCTGCTGGACCGAGCGATTGACGCGACGGTCCATGCCCGAGGTGAAGAGAATACCCGACAGTGACGCCACCATGCCGGCCATGGTCGGGATGGTGGCACGCGACACGCCGGCGGCCATCGCCTTGGCGTCCGCGCCCTGGGTCAGCGCCATGATGTCGAACACCGCCACCATGCCGGTCACCGTCCCGAGCAGGCCGAGCAGCGGCGCCAGCGCCACCATTGCCTTGGTCAGCGAGACATTCTGCTCAGCCTTCTGGCGCACTTCTGACACCAGCTTGTCGCGGACCCAGTGGGCCAGGATCGATTTGCGGTCGGAGCGCGATTGCCACTCCTCGACCGCCTGGTCAGCGAAGGCCCTGTGGGCGAAGCGGAAGTAGAACAAGCGCTCCAGGATCAGCGCCCACATCACGAATGTGGCCGCGAGAATGATCAGGAGCACCGGTCCGCCCCGGTCCAGAAAAGCCTGTAGCTCGTTGAAACCCATATCGTTTCAAACCTCTCTCCGTCGGGAAGACGGTGGCCGTCAGGCCACCGTCCCACGAGGGGCGCTCTCTGCGCGTTTAGCCACCAGGCCGGCGGCCTGTTCGTCGAGCATTTGCTGGTTTCCGCGCGCCATTGACGAGGCAATCGCATGCAGAAGGATCAGCGGGATCGCCGCAACCAGACCGAGCACTGTCGTGACCAGCGCGGTGGAAATACCCCCGGCCATGAGCTGCGGATCGCCGGCGCCATAAATGGTGATCGCGGTGAAGGTGATGATCATGCCGATCACGGTGCCGAGCAGGCCGAGCAGCGGGGCGACGGCCGCCAGCACCTTCACGATCTCGTTGAAGCGCTCGATCTTCGGCGTGTCTGTCAGGATCTGCTTGTCAAGCTTCAGCTCAAGCGTCTCCAGATCGGCTCCACGGTTCTCCTCATAGACCTCGAACACGCGTGCCAGCGGATTGCCGTCGCCGGCCTTTTCGGTCTTGGCCGTGGAGCCCATCGCCATGCCCATTATGAAGAGGCTCACGATCTTGAACAGGGCCAGCAGGACGCCGATCGGCAACAGGATGTAGAAGATGATGAAGCCGACAATCCCGCCCTGGCCGAGCCGGTCTCCAAGGCTCGGCAGGTCGCCGAGGATGCCGAACAGATTACCCTTGGACGGGTCAACGGGTGCGCGCACGACCACATCCGTGTTGCCCGCCGCAAGGGCGCCCGCGAGCGTCTTCATCGGGCCGCGGAACTCGCCGAGCGGCTGCGCGCGGAAAGCGCGCAGGAAGGTCTCGCCGCCCTCGGGATTGCGCACCTCGACGAAATTTCCATCATCGGCGGTGGCCGCGTTGAACACGCCGACGCGGACAAGCTTGACCTCATCGTCCTCACCATTCGGGCCGATATTGGCGACCAGCGCGTTGAAGGTGGTGACCTCCGACTGGGCGATCATTTCCTGCAGGATCGCCTTGGGCAGGCGGTCAAGGTCTGTCCGGCTGGGAAGCGTCCGGGCCTGGGCGATTTCGGCCAGCTGGTCGACCCGCCCCGGATAATGGAAATTGGCAAAGCTCTCAGCGATTTCCGGCATGGTCTCGCCGGCCGCGGTGCGGAACTGGCCGAGCAGTTCGGCGAAGTCGCCGGCCTCGGCCTCAAGCTGCGCCTGCAGCTGAGAAAGCTCGGCTTCATTGGTATCAAACTCGGCCGACAGGGCGCGGCCCTTCGCCTCGGCCTGCGCCAGCGCCTGGCGGGCTTCGGCCATCTGCGCTTCCTGCTGGTTGCGCTCACGGCGGAACTGATCGAGCCGGCGCTGGTCTTCAGCGCTCATCTCGGTGGAGTCGCGGCGCACCGCCTGCAGCACGTCATTGAGCGACTGGGCCTGGGCAGGCAGGGCAGTGACGAGGGTGGACAGGCCGAACAGCGCGGCAGCGCCGAGGGCCTTGAGCGAGAGAATGGACGGTTTCATCTGGACGGAACCTCTGGGATCTCGGGGCTTCGGACTACTGGACGGTGAATGGCGAGACCGGGCCGAACAGCACTTCCTGCTGCTTGGTTCCGGCCGCGACGCGGATCGCCTCGCGAATGTCGCCGAGATAGGCACCGCCGATATCTTCCCACGACCCTTGATTGCGGTTGTAGCGCTGGGCGCGCTTGTCATCGGTTGTGATCCAGACCAGCGCGACGCGGCCATACTGGAAGAAATCGACGGTCTGCGGAGCATTATCGATCTGAACGGTCTCCTGCCAGGTGTCGATGGTCGAGCCATATTCCATCTCAGCCTGGTAGGCCTCGATGATCAGACGGTAGCGCTCAGGGTCGGGAACCTGCGGGTTTTCCATCGCCGCGTCGAGCGCCTCAAGCCGCGCCTGGCGCTCCTCCTGCTTGAATGGCAGGTCGGCAGCCACGAAGGTCTTCAGGTCGGTGATCATGTCGAGCATCATCGGCACGGTCTGCTCTGTGATCTCGTCGACCCGGGAGAGCTGGTCGGTGAGCGAGACCAGTTCGCGGCGCTGGCTTTCCACCACCTTTTGCTGCTGGCGGGCGTAAAGCTCTGCGGCGTTGCGGCGCTGAAGCAGCGTGCGAAATTCGCGCACCATGTCTGAGCGCTCGTCGTCGAGCTGGTTGATCTGGTCTTGGACCTGCTCGGCGCGGCGGGTCGCCTGTTCGCCCGTGTTCAGCGCGTCGCGCAATTGGGCGTGCGCCGGAACCGCAAGTGCGAGGAGCGCAACAGCGCCCACAAGTCCGCGGACCGGTGTCAGGACATTCTTCATGAGGTCTGCCTCTCACTCTCCGAAGGGCCGCGGGCAGAGCCCACGGGTGAAACTCGTCATCTCAAGCGAAACCCGCTTAATGGCGTTCGCCCACTCTGCTTTTTGCAACACACACAAGGTTGTGGAGACCGACCAGGGCGCACCCGCAGCGGGCATCCCTTTCCCCAATGTGACCGGAGCGTTGGCCGCCCTCTTTGAAATCCCATTCCGTCGTGCCGTTTGCCGGCATCCCGGACGCCATTCTGGCAGGGCCGTCCCGTTTACCCCTCTCGGGCGGCCAAATGACGCTAGCAAGGGCGAACCCGCGGATCAACACGGTTCAGGTTTCATTTAGGATTTTGATGCCGCCGGGGTTTCAGGGCAACACAGGAGCAGCAGCCACACTGCGACGCGCCGGGGCGAGCGGCGTCTCCGGGAGATGGCTGGGGTGCCAGGATTCGAACCTGGGAATGGCGGTACCAAAAACCGCTGC
>CAYPQD010000051.1:0-18368 GCA_964412785.1 uncultured Hyphomonadaceae bacterium | reverse complement strand
CCGGCATGGCGGCGACGACCCGGCCGGATTGGAAAGGAGGCATGAATGCCGACACCTCTCCGGGCGCGGCCAGGTCGAAGGCCCAGAGACGCCCGGTCAGGGTATCGGCCATGTAGACAGTTTGCTGGTCGGGGGAGAGGCCGACCCCGTTGGGAGACGTGTGATGGAAATCGAGTTCCGTGGCGCTGCCCCCGCCCGCTGCAAGGAAATAGAGCCCGCCATAGTCGCGGTGGCGGGAATAGCTCTTGCCGTGGTCGGTGAAGTAGAGATTGCCATGACGGTCGAAGACGAGGTCGTTGGGCCCCTTCAGGGGATGGCCGCCGACGGTGTCGAGCACCCGCTCCACCTTGCCCGTGGCCAGGTCCACGCGCTCGATCCGTCCGCCGGAATAATCGTCGGGAGCGTTGCCGGGGATCAGCAAACCGTCGACCTCTTGGATCAGCATGCCGCCATTGTTGCAGACCCAGAGCGCGCCATCAGGTCCGATTGCCGCGCCATTCGGCCCACCGCCGGGCTCTGCGACGACCTCCCGTCGGCCGTCTGTCCAGACCCGGCTGATGCAGCCGCGGCCGATCTCGACCACGATCACGGACCCGTCATCCATCACCACCGGTCCCTCCGGAAAGCCAAGTCCCTCGGCGATCACCTCAAATTGCATGTCCTGCCTGCCTTGATGGTTGCTTTCACGCCAGCCTAGCGGCGCCGACACTGCCTGCCTAGGAGGCCGGCGCGGCGGAGCGCAGGCGGAAGGCGTGTGACACCGCGTCGGCGAGGTCGAGCATGTCGGCGATCTGGGCAAGGGTTGCAGCGGCCCGCTCCTCGCTCCATTCGCCGGTGGTCAGCTCCAACAGGTTGAAGCGGTCCTCGCCGGCGACATCGACGACCAGGTGGCTCTCGAAGGCGACCGCGCGCAGGGGGTCTGTCTGGGCCAGCGCGGCAAGGCGCTCGACCACGGCCGGGTCGAAGATCATGTGCGCTTCCACCTGGTCGGAGGCGCGCAGGCGGAAGCGGTCCTCGAATTGCGGGATGCCGAGCCGGACCGTCTGCATCGCCGTCCCCTCGCGCACCGCCGGCCAGGCAATCCTGCGGGTGCGCAGCTGCGTCAGGCCCTGCAGCCTGTAGGGGCCATCAAAGACAAGGGTGAGGTGATGGATGTCCGGCGCCTCGGACACAGGCTCCACCCATTCGAAGGCGCTGAAGGGGACGCCACCACGCCGCCCCTGGAAGCCGTCCTCAACCCTGAGATTGGCCGCGGCCTGGTCGAGATAGCGCTCGCGGGTCTCCTGCGAGCCGATCACCGTGATGTCGGCAGCAAGCGCACCGGAGCGACGCGCCACCGCGAGCGGAGCGTCCATGCCGGCATGGCCGTCGAGCGTCTCGACCGCTTCGCGGATTTCCCGCGGGGCGATTGGCAGGGCGGCGATCGCCTTGAGCACCGGTGGCGCCCCGCCGGGCGATGGGACGTAGTTCAGGTCGAGCGCCCCTGCGATCTGCGTCAGCGCCCGGGAGCGGGCGAGGAAGCGGGTCTGCCCGGCCATCAGCGCGGCGAGGAAGCGCCCGCGGAACAGATAGACCATCAGCGCGATGCAGCCGAAGAAGAGCAGGGGGAAGAGCAGCAAGCGCAGGGTCACGCCGATAAAGGTATCGGACAGCAAGGCGCCGGTAGACAGGAACAGCACCGTGAACAGGCCAAGGGCGAGCGAAAGCGGCAATTCCAGCCGCGTTTTGGGCCGGCCATCGCGGCGGCGCTCGACCTGGGGCACGTCGCGGATTTCCGGGATCACCTCGCTTCGGACGAAGCCTTCCAGGTCCGGCAGGCCGAGGCGCCGGCCGATCGCCGGCCAGTCGGGCGGTGCGGGCGCGCTCATGGTAACCGGCGGCTCCGCTCAGGCCCGCCGGACGAGATAGCCCGCCCGCGGAAAGTGGACGTGCACCGTTTCCGCGCGCGGGTCGGACCGCTGGAGAATGATCGACTGGCTGTCGGCATGGACAAGCGCGCCCTCTACCCAGTCGCGGCCATAATCGTCCGGTGCGATGGAAACCCGCTCGCCGGGGACGAAGCGCTGCGACTCATGCTCGACGGTGGCCGCCTTCAGCCGCGGGGCGGCGTCGCGGGCGATCGTGAGGGCCTCCTCGGCGGTGAGCTTGCCCGGTGTCTGCCCCTCCGTGTCACCGAGGCGCTCATACCAGGCCTCGGTCAGCGGGGCGGTCTCGAAACAGGCCTTGAGGAAGTCCGGGACATTGCGGGCGACGAACCAGATGTTCATGTGGGCGTGGACATCGACGAGGCCCGGCCGCGCGCCGATAAGGTAGAGCCCTGCGCCGGCGCCGCGCCCGCCATCCAGCCGGCTCTCAAGCCACATCAGCTGCGCCCGCCACTGGTCGCGCAGCATTGGCGCGGCCGCCTTCATCGCCTCGGTGTCGAAGGGCCGCCCGGACAGCGCCTCGCGGTCCTTCCTGAATGCCTCCGGCACACTGTCACCGATCTCGCCGAAGATAACCGCGACACTGGACTGGAACCACAGCCTGTCGGTCCAGTGGGCGACAATCGAGGCGAGCCCTTCATGGCCCGGCAGGCGCAGGCTCGGCATCGGAAAGCGCCGCTCCAGCTCCCGCAGGATGATCGCGGTGTCGCAGTAGATGTCGGCGCCGATCTGCATCACCGGCGTGCGGCGATAGCCGCCGGTCAGCGCGGTGAGGTCCGGCTTGGGCATGATCACCGGGATCTCCACGCTCTCCCAGGCCAAATTCTTCAGCCGGAGCGCCAGCCGGACCTTCTCCGAGAAGGGCGAGGTCTCGTAATGGTGAAGGATGATGCTGCGCGCGTCAGCCATGGCTCATTCGCCCTCCCTTAGACCGGCGGTGAGGTATCATCTCCCGCTTTGCCGCGCCTGCAAAGGCCCTGCCGGTCGGGGCGGGCAGCACGTCCTCCCTTGGCGGGGGGCGTCGGTCCACATAAAACCGTGTCAAGCACAGTGCGGATATCCGCCGACGCCCGGGAGAGCGCCATGATCGACCTTGAGCCCCTCAGCTGCCTTGCCGACATCCCGCGGGTCCAGGCCCGCTCCCGCCCCGGCGAGGTCGCCCTGCGGTTCGAGGGCCGCGACACCACTTTCGCGCAGCTTGATGCGCGCGCCTCCCGGGTCGCCAACGGCCTGCGTGCGGCCGGTGCGCATGTGCAGGACCGGATCGGCTATCTCGGCAGGAACACCGACGTCTATTACGAGATGGCCTTCGGCTGCATGAAGGCGCGGATGGCAATCACGGGGATCAACAACCGCCTGGCGCCGCCGGAAATCCGGTTCATCCTGGCCGACAGCGCCGCCAGTGTCCTGTTTGTCACCCGCGACTTTTACGACGTGATCGAGGCGGTCGCGCCCGAATGCCCTGACCTCAGGCTGATCGTCGCGATTGATGGCGGCCATCCGACCTGGCCGGACTACCAGACCTGGCGCGACAGCCAGCCCGGGGATGACCCGATGATCGAAGTCCTTGCCGATGACGACGTGGTGCAGCTCTATACCTCCGGCACCACGGGCCTGCCGAAGGGCGTGCAGCTGACCGACGCCAACTACACGGCGTTCTTCGCCCAGGCCGGGATCCTGGAATGGTCAAGCTATGATGCCGGCGATCCGGTGATGAATGCGATGCCGCTGTTTCACGTCGCCGGGGTCAATATCGGCCTGCTGGCGGTTCTGCAGGGGGCAAGGACGGTGGTCGTGCGCGACATCGACCCGGTGGCGATTCTCGACCTGGTGGAGCAGCAGAAGATCGTCCACGCCTTCTGGGTGCCCGCCGTCATCCTGATGCTGACCCAGGTGCCGGGGGTGCGCGAGCGCGATTTCTCCAGCCTGAGGCAGGTCTTCTACGGTGCCTCACCGATCGCGGAGGACCTCCTGCGCGCGGCTGTCGACCTGATGGGCGCGCGCTTTACCCAGCTCTACGGACTGACCGAGACCTGCGGCGCAGGGACCTTCCTGCCGCCGGAAGCCCATGACCCGGCCTGGGGCAAGCTGCGCTCGTGCGGCGTGCCATGGCCGCATGCGCTGGTGCGCTGCGTTGATCCGCAGGGCCGTGACGTACCGGTCGGAGAGGTCGGCGAGATTGTCATCAGGGCCGGCTTCGTGATGAAGGGGTATTGGAACCGGCCGGAGGCGACGGCGGAAGCGATCCGCGGCGGGTTCTTCCATACCGGCGATGCCGGCTACATGGACGAGGACGGCTTCTTCCACATCCACGACCGGGTGAAGGACATGATCGTCTCCGGCGGCGAGAACGTCTATCCGGCGGAGGTGGAGAATGCGATCTTCGGTCATCCGGGGGTTGCCGACGTCGCCGTGATCGGGGTGCCCAGCGAGACATGGGGCGAGGAGGTCAAGGCGATTGTCGTGCCCAAGCCCGGCGAGACGCCGCCCACGCCCGAGGAGATCATCGCTTTCGCGCGCGCGCGGATCGCCGGCTTCAAATTGCCGAAATCGGTCGATTTTGCCGAGGCCCTGCCGCGCAACCCATCCGGCAAGATCCTGAGGAAGGACCTGCGCGAGCCCTTCTGGAGGGGCGTCGACCGCCGCGTCGGGTAGGGCCGCGATGGCCGGCCCGCCGCCTCGCCGCATCCCGGCCGGGTCAGACGATCCGGATGGCTTCAAGCTTCAGGGGTGACTTCCCGGCGGGGCGCAGGCGGACATAGTGGGTCTTGCCCGGAGCGATCTCATGCTCGATCAGCTGGCCTGAGCGGGCCTCGCGCAGGGAGCCATTGCCGCCCTCTTCTGGGCATACCGACACCATGGCCACGGCGCTGGCATCGATCGCTATGCCGCGCGCCGGGTGGTCGCCATAGTGGACGATCGGCAGGACGTGCTCGCGCGCCGCCCGGTCGCCGATAGCGACGCCCCGCCCGAGCGCCTGCTCGTCCTGGCGGGTGCGCAGGCGCGAGTGCAGCGCGCGGAACAGGCCCTTGAACGGGCCGAACTCCGCCCGGTGGTTCAGCCAGAAGCCGAAGAGTGACTTGGCGACCGTTACCGGCCCGGAATTGGCCGCGACGATGCGCCGGATCTCCGCCGCCCGGCGGGCGTTGAACTGGGCGGTCTTGGTGCCGCGTTCCAGCACCACGCCGGACAGGCATTCCGGCAGGAAGTCGAAGGTTGCGCCGGACTTGTAGAGCCGGATCCACAGATCCCAGTCCATGGCGTAGTGAAGGCTGGTGTTGAGCCCGCCGACCCGGGCCAGCGCCTCGCGCCGTACGAAGGTGGACGGCTGCGAGACCGTATTGGCGCGGGTGAGGTTCGGCCCCGGCGGATGGACGCCGGCGTGCAGGCCCTTGAAGTGGAATGCTCCATTGACCATCATGCTGGTGCCGGTGACCACATCAATGGCAGGACTGGCGGCAAACCGCGAGGCGACCCGCGCAAGGCTGTCAGGATAGAGGAAATCATCGGCGTTCAGCCAGCCATAAATATCACCGTCAAGGGCGTCCCAGCCTTCCTGGATCGCCGCCGCCTGTCCATTATCGGGTCCGCTGCGGTAATAGCCGAGCCAATCGGTATAGGGGTCCAGGACGGCCGTGGTGCGCGGGTCGGCCGAGGCATCCATCACCGCGACCCGCACCGGGCAGGACTGGGCGCGCAGAGACTTCAGGGCTGTCGCCAGCCCGGCGTGGAATGCCCCTATGGGCAGGGAGATCGCAAACACGGGGTCTGACGGGCTCATCACTCTACCGTTCGGCTGCAGTGCAGCGTCCGAAATCCTTCACTCTTCGGGAAAGAGAGCGGATCAGGGCCGTCAGGAGGCCCGCCCGACGCGTTGCAGGCAAGCCCTGCGGCCGCGACTTGATCTCCTCCCCCAGCAGGACTAGGCCCCATTGCGCTGCAGCCGACAAGGCCCCAATGACACGAAAAGCCCTCATCACAGGCGTCACCGGCCAGGACGGGGCCTATCTCGCCCGCCTGCTGCTCGACAAGGGCTATGAGGTTCACGGCATCAAGCGTCGCTCCTCCAGCTTCAACACCGAGCGGGTGGATGACATCTACCAGGACCCGCACGAGCCGGACGCCCGCTTCTTCCTGCATTACGGCGACCTCACCGATGCGACCAACCTGATCCGGCTGGTGCAGCAGGTCCAGCCCGACGAGATCTACAATCTCGGCGCCCAGAGCCATGTGCAGGTCAGCTTCGAGACGCCGGAATACACCGCCCAGTCCGACGCCATCGGCACCTTGCGCCTGCTGGAAGCGCTGCGCATTCTCCGCATGGAGCGCTCAACGCGCTTCTATCAGGCGTCCACCTCGGAGCTTTACGGCCTGGTGCAGGAGGTGCCGCAGACGGAAATGACACCCTTCTACCCGCGCTCGCCCTATGGCGTCGCCAAGCTCTACGCCTATTGGATCACGGTGAATTACCGGGAGGCCTATGGCCTGTTCGCGGCGAATGGCATCCTCTTCAACCATGAGAGCCCGATGCGCGGCGAGACCTTCGTCACCCGCAAGATCACCCGCGCCGTCGCGGCGATCGAGCTTGGCTTTTCTGAAACGCTGTATCTCGGCAATCTCGACGCCAAGCGCGACTGGGGCCATGCAGCGGACTATGTGGAGGGCATGTGGCGCATCCTGCAGCATGACCGGCCCGATGATTTCGTGCTCGGCACGGGCGAGACCCACTCAGTGCGCGAGTTCGTGGAACTGGCGTTCGCCGAGGTCGGTCGCACCCTGACCTGGGAGGGCGAGGGCGCCAGCGAGATCGGCCGCGATGTTACCAGCGGCGAGGTGCTGGTTGCCGTCGACCCGCGCTATTTCCGCCCGGCTGAGGTCGACCTGCTGGTCGCCGACCCGTCTAAGGCCAGGCGTGAACTCGGCTGGCAGCACGAGACGAGCTTCCGCGAGCTGGTTGCGGAAATGGTCGCCTCCGACCTCATTGCTGTGGCCGAGGAGGCCAAGCGGCGCGACCGCCATGGCTGAGCCGGTGTTCGATCTTGCCGGCCGGCGGGTCTGGGTCGCCGGTCATCGCGGCATGGTCGGCCAGGCGCTGATGCGCCGGCTTGAGCGTGAGCCCTGCGAGGTCGTCACCGCAACCCGCGACGATGCCGACCTGACCCGCCAGGCGGAGGTCGAGGCATGGATGGCGGCGAACCGGCCCGAATTGGTGATCGTCGCCGCCGCAAGGGTTGGGGGCATCCTTGCCAACGACACCTGGCCGGCGGACTTTCTCTATGACAACCTGATGATCGAGGCGAACATCATCCGCGCTGCGCATGAGACCGATGTCGCCAAGCTGTGCTTTCTCGGCTCGTCCTGCATTTACCCCAGGCTGGCGCCACAGCCGATCCCGGAGGCTGCCCTGCTGACCGGGCCGCTGGAGCCGACCAATGAATGGTATGCGATCGCCAAGATCGCCGGCATCAAGCTGTGCGAGGCATATCGCCGCCAGCATGGCCGCGACTTCATCTCCGCCATGCCGACCAATCTCTACGGGCCATTCGACAATTTCGACCTGACGACCAGCCACGTCCTGCCGGCGCTGCTGCGCAAGGCCCATGAGGCGAAGACGCGCGGCGACACCGCGCTGGAGGTCTGGGGCACCGGCACGCCGCGGCGCGAATTCCTGCACGTGGATGACTGCGCCGACGCGATCATCCACCTGGTGATGCACTATTCCGGCGCCGAACATGTCAATGTCGGCTATGGCGATGATGTCTCCATCCGCGAGCTGACTGAAACGGTCATCGACGTGGTCGGCTTCCGTGGCGAGCTGGTCTTCGATACCGCAAAGCCCGACGGAACGCCGCGCAAGCTGATGCAGTCGGCCCGGCTGAAGGCGCTCGGCTGGACACCGCAGATTTCCCTGCGCGATGGCATTGCCGGCACCTATCGCTGGTTCCTCGGCCAGCGCACCTGAGTGCGGCACGCTGTCCCTCCGGGGGTTGCAGTCGGCCGGTGAACACCGGACACTGCGGCGCGGTCACCCTCAGAGCCCCTCCCATGCGCCTTGCCTTTTTTGCTGCCAGCCTGCTTGCCCTTGCAGCCTGTGGCGGAGAGGCGCCGCCGCCTGACGCGGACGCGCCGGCGGGGCCTGAGGCGACCGTCTTCATCACCGAGAATGCGCAGCCGCAGGCTTATGACCGGATCGACGAGACCGGGATTGCGCGCGATGCGGCGGGCCGGCCCTTCTCCTATGCGCTGCTCGGCGAGCGCCTGCCGGCCTTCACCGGCCGCAGGGTCGGCGGTGGCACCTTCGACAGCACAGGCCTTGAGGGCTGGACCGTCCTCGACGTCTGGGGGATCTGGTGCTCAGACTGCATGTCGGATGCGCCCTATGTGGCCGCGCTCGCCCGGGCGATCGATCAGGACCCGGACCTCGCCTTCCTCTCCATTCACACCCCGCCAAGCGCGGCGCGCGCCGACGAGGCGTTTGGTCGTTACGGGTCGGTGGAGGCCTATTTCGCCGAGCGGGGGATCGGCTACCCGACCGTGATCGACGCGGATGCGTCGATCCGCGACCTGCTCGGTGTGGTGTGGACACCGAGCTATCTGCTGGTTTCGCCGGACGGGCGGATCGTCGCCTTCCGCACCGATCTTTCCGTGGCGGGCGGCGAACCGGTGAAGGATTTCCTGAAGGATGTCGCCCGGGTCAAGCGCGACCATGCAGCGCCCCAGCCGGTTGCCGGGCTCACCATCGGTCCTGGCGGTGTCGGCGGGCTCACGGCGCAGACGGTGTTCGCCCGCCCGGCGCTGGAGCGCGCCTTTCCAGGTCATGTGGTGATCGCCGACAGGGGCATGAGCGAGAGCGAGGCCTATCCGCGCTTCCGGATCGCGGCGGCCAATGCGCCGGATGTTGCGCTGCTCCACATCCTGCCGACCTGGGACCGGGCGCACGTCAGGATGGCCATTGCACGTGATCCCTCCGTCACCGGGCCGGCGGGCGAGGTGATCGGCAAGACACGGCTCGCCGACGTGCCGGAGGCGGAGCGGTTCGCCTGCATGGGAGGGCTGGAGGAGGATGCCGAGCGGCTGATCTGCGGGCGTTCCGAGGCCGCCGAATTCTACCGGGTGTTCGCCGCGCCGGAGGGGTTTGAGGGCCTTTTCCCGGCGGCCGGGCCCGAGGTGAAGGCTGACGGGGTGCTGGTGGAAATGCGCTATGTGCCCCAGCGGCCGCTGCCGGCCGGCGCCGGCGATGGCGGCTGAGGCGCGGGACGGCGAAGTGGCTGGGTGAGCAGCGCCGGCAGGCGCTGGTCACGGGCGCTGCGCCAGTCCTCCTGGCCAAGCCTGAGATGCTGCCGGCCGCGCGCGGCTTCCGGCGTGTAGAGGCCGGCGAGCCGGTCCCAGAACGACAGGCAGAAGCCGAAATTGGTATTGCTTTCCGCGCGCATCACGCTGTGGTGGATGCGGTGCATGTCCGGCGTGACGAAGACGCGGCGGACCGCCGCATCGAGCCGGGGCGGGAGGGCCAAATTGGCATGGGTCAGCATGGCGAACAGGTTCAACAGGATCTCGAAGACCAGGACGACAGATGCCGGGACCCCGAGCGCGACGACAATAGCACCCTTCCAGGCCAGCGAGACGAGGAATTCGCCAGGGTGGAAACGCAGCGCCGACATCACGTCGAGATGCGGGTCGGCATGGTGGACCCGGTGCAGTCTCCAAAGGAATGGCACATGGTGGAGCGCCACGTGCTGGGCCCAGACGGCGAGGTCGAGAAGGATGAGTGCGCCAAGTGCCGTGACCAGCGGCGGCAGGTCGATCAGGTTGAACAGACCGATGCCGGCGTCGTCGGCCAGCAGGGCGAGGCCAACCAGTCCCGCCGGCAGGACCAGCCGGCTGAGTGCGCTGCCGATGGCGAAGAGAAGGGCCGAGCCCGGCCAGCGCTCGCGTCGGCTGGCCGAGACGTGCCGCCAGGGGTGCGATGCCTCAAGGCCAGCCAGGAGCATGAAGCCCGCGGCGAGAATGAGGGGACGGAGGAGGACATCGCTCAACACGGCAGAGAGATGGGGCGCGCGGCGCCGTTCGCCAAGCGCGCCGCACCGCCGCGCCCCCATGGCAGCGCCATGGCGAGCAGCGGCCGCGAAATCGCATCGAAACCGAGCGAATCGAGCCGATCTCGGAAACACTCATAATGAGACGAGCCGTTCCGCGCGGTCTGGCCTGTCTGCAAATTCACGCCGGTGGAGAGCCATTGGCATTTGTAAATTCGCGCGATGAGCGGTATGACGCGGGTCAGTGGAATCAAACACTAGGCGGGCGAACATTTCATGATCCATCCATCCACGAAGAAACTCATCGAGAAGCTCGGCGACCTCACCCGTCAGCGCAGGATCGACTGGGTCGAGGCAGACGAAGGCATTCTGGCTTATGAAACCGAGGGTTATCGGATCGAGATCCGGTCAGCACCGCACTTCATCTATCTGCGCGACAGTGGCGGCAAGCTGCTGGAGGAGGTGACGCCGGAGGAGCAGAACGACGAGCTCACCGTGGATGGCCGCCCCTACACCAAGATGGTGTACGAGCTGTACCGTGAAGCTGCGCGCCAGGCGCGTGGCACCGATGCAGCGATCGACCGGGTGCTGGCCGAGCTCGACCTGGGAGGTGATGGCATGCCCGACAGTCCGTCCCTCGCCCTGGTGCCGGAGGCTGAGGTGGACAGACCGGGCGATGACGAGGGCATTGATGGCGATGCGCTGGAGGGCGCTGTCGAGGATCCGGTCGAGGAGACGCAGGTCGCCCGCGAGGTGGCCCCCATCGTCGAACCGGTCGTCTCCGTCACGCCGGCGGACGCCGTGTCGCAGCCCGTGACCGGCATGGGATGGGGCAACGCCCTTGCCGCGGAAGGGCCGACCGACGGGCCCGAGGGCGGGCCGGACATGCACGGCGAGCCTGCAACCGAAGAGGTGTCACCGCAAGCGGGTCCGGCTCATGCCGGGGACATTGACGAAACGGCGCCCGGTATCGACCCGACCCCTGCGGCCGTCACCGCCGATGCCGGCACGAATTGGACCGGCCAGCCGGTGATGCCGGACGTCCCTGCCGCTGATGACACGGCCGGCCAAGCGGCGGCCGGCCTGAGCGAGCCCGACCTTGAGCCGCCGTCCGATGACATCCCCGTCGAGGCCCCCATTGGCGCCCCCCTGGGCGCCAACGAGCCGCATGCGGAAATCCAGCCGCAGTCGGAACCGGCCTTCGGGACCGGCGTCGCGGTGGCCGGCCTTGGTTTCGCCGGCGGCGCGCTTGGCGCGCAACTGGGCGCAGCTGCCGACGAGGCGGCGGCGCAGCCGGACGCCGATGCATCCGGCGAGCCCGGCGCGATGACAGATTCCGAAATGCCCGGCGACAGCGCCGGCACTCCGGGCCCGGAGGCCGCTGCCCCGGGAGAAACCCTCTCCGAGACCGCCGGGACGGCCATGGCGGACGCCGCTGAGGAAGCTGCGTCGGCGACCGATGCCTTCACGGCGAGCGCATCTGATGTGCTGTCGACATCGCTGGAGAGCGGTGCCGGTATCGCGGGCGACATGCTCGAAGGCGCCCCGGCGCTGGCCGGTGATGTGGCTGAGGACGCGTCCGCTGTCGTCGAGGCCGGGCTGGATGCCGGTGTCGAAGCGGCCGGCGACCTGTCGGACATGCCGGGCGAGGCGGGCCATGCGCTGGCGGAAGCCGCCATCCCGGACGAGGTCGGGGCCGAGACCGGTGACGCGGCCGCGGTCGAGCCTGGCTCGACGGGCACCGCTGACCCCATGCCGTCCGATTTCACACCGTTTGGCATGACCGCGCCGCTCGCCGGGTCCGGCGCTGCGTCCGGCGACTTGCCAGAGGCTGGCGCGGGCGACGATGCCGCGCCGGTCCCGGTCGCGGGTGTGGTCGGCGAGCCGCAGGAGGCGCCCCCGGCAGGTGCGCCGGCCGCCCCGCCGACCAGCATGCCGGCGGCAGGCTTCGGCCTGGGTGTGCTCGGCGGAGCGGGATATGGTGCGATCCGGGAGTCGGCGCCTGAGGCGTTTGCTTCGCCGGAGGGTGAGGCCGTGGCCGACACCGGTGAGTCCGTGACGGTGAAAACCCGCGCCTTTATCGATGCAACCGATGACGTGATTGCCGACTTGCCCTTTGCCGAGGCGATGCCTGACCCCGCACTGGTCGACATGCCGGAGGCGGAGGCCGACAGCCTTGCTGACAGTGCATCCGACCTTGCCGACGAGGCTGGCGACAGCGTCGAGGCGTCTGCGCCAGAGCGCGCCAACGAAACACTCAGCGCCGCCATCGGTGCAGGCGAGGGGGTCTTGGACGAGGCCGGCAATGCAACATTGTCTGCGGGCGAGACTGTGGCCGAGGCGGGCGAGCCGGTCGCCGACACGGCCGGGACCGTAATGGGCGGCGTCTTCGGCGCGGCACGCTCGGGCCTCGGCGCGGCGGGAGACGCCGCGCGCGAGGCGGCCGGCGATGTCTCAGCCGCGCTTGGCGGCGGGCCGTCCGACAATGACGCTTGCGATGATGATGACGAGGAGGATGACGGCGAAGCCCCGGCGCCGAAGCCAGCGACGCGGTTCAATCCCTGGAACTGATCGGCGGCAATGCCCGGCCCCGACCGGTCGTCGGGTCCTGATACACGACCGGGCCGTTCGCTTGCGCGGGGGCCGGCAGGAAAAGGCTCCAGGCATCTATCCGGTCCATGACGGCCAAGGGTCGGGCAAACCTGCTTGTCGGGCAAGCTGTCCCTGACCGGTTTTGTGGCAATTGCGCCACGCCTGGCCACTGACGGCGTCGATCACGCGCTGTTGTGCGCCTGCGAACTTGACCGCGGGCGCGTTTTTCACATTTCCGTCATGGTCGCAGAAGACCAATCAGGGGCTCCTCTTCCATGACACGTACCCTCTTCCTTCGCGCGACCACCGTCGCTGCGCTGGGCCTGACCGTGCCAATGATGGCGCTGGGGCAGGAGGGCGAGCCGTTGGAGGCGCGCCTGTCGACCGTGACCGTGACAGCCCAGAAGGTCGAAGAGAACCTGCAGGACGTGCCGATCTCGATCACCACGGTCGGCGGCGAGAAGCTGGACACGCTGAAGGCGAGCGGCGCCGATGTGCGTTTCCTGTCGGCGCGGGTGCCGAGCGTGATCGCGGAAAGCTCCTTTGGCCGGGCGTTTCCGCGCTTCTATATCCGTGGCTTCGGCAACACCGATTTCGACCTTAACGCCACCCAGCCGATCTCGCTGGTTTATGATGGCGTGCCGTATGAGAACCCGATCCTGAAGGGCTACCCGGTCTTCGACATCGCCGCGATCGAGGTGCTGCGCGGTCCGCAGGGGACACTGTTCGGCCGCAACAGCCCCGGCGGCATCATCAAGTTCGACAGTGTTCGCCCGGGCGATGATTTCGAGGCATATGTCCGCGCCGCCTATGGCAGTCATGATCTTGTCGACCTGGAAGGGGCGGTCGGCGGGCGTGTCGATCCGGCGCTGGCGGTGCGCGCGTCCGGCCTGTACCAGCGGCGCGAGAATTTCGTCGACAATCGCTTTACCGGTGAGGACGACATCTATGAGGGATTTGAGGAGAAGGCGATCCGCCTGCAGGCCCTGTTCACGCCGTTCGACAGTGACTTCTCTGCCCTCCTCAACGTCCATGCCCGCGAGAATGACAGCAATGGCCGCCTGTTCCGGGCGAACATCATCCGCCCGGGTACTGGCGGCCTGGTTGAGGATTTCGACTTCGAAACCGTGTTCCAGGATGCCTCGCAGGCCGACAACAGCCCGCTGGAGCAGACCGCCTGGGGCGTTACGCTGACCCTTGAACAGTCTCTCAGCCAGGCGTGGCAGGCGACCTATATTTTCGGCTGGGAAAATGCCGAGATTTTCTCGCGCGGTGACATTGACGGCGGGTTCGGCGCGGCCTTCCTCGGCGAGGGGAATTTCGGCCCGGGTTTCATCCCGTTTCCGTCGGAAAGCTCCGGCGAGGTCGACGACCTGTCCCAGGTCACCCATGAGTTGCGCTTTGCCTATGATGGCGGCGGGCGCCTCACGGGCCAGGCGGGGCTGTTCCTGTTCGACGAGGACGTGCAGATCACCTCGCGCAGTTATGACACGCTGGCGCCAGGCCAGCCGGTCAACGGCATTGCCATTCGCACCAACAATGCCGACAGCGTTGGCGTTTTCGCATCGCTTGCCTATGCGGCGACCGACCGGCTGACGCTGGCCGGTGGCGCCCGCTGGACGGAGGACACCAAGGACTTTTCCGTGGAGCGGACGCTGGGGCCGTTCGGCGCGCCACCCCTCGGCCCGATCGAGGGCTCGGCAAGCGATGAGCAGCCGAGTTGGGACATCTCGGCCACCTATGCCGCGAATGATCAGACCAATCTCTACGCGCGCATCGCGCGCGGCTACCGCGGCCCGTCCATCCAGGGCCGGCTGGTGTTCGGCGATACGGTATCCATCGCCGACAGCGAGACGGTGCTCTCCTATGAGTTCGGCAGCAAGTCGGAGCTGTTCGACGACCGCCTGCGCGCAAATACGAGCCTGTATTTCTACGAGGTCAGCGACCAGCAACTCACCATTGTCGGTGGTCTCGACAACACCGTCGCGCTGTTCAACGCCGACAAGGGCGAGGGCTATGGTTTCGAGCTGGACATTGAGGCGCTGCCGGTTCCGGAGCTGCTGGTGACGGCCGGGCTCTCCTACAATCATACCGAGATCAAGGACGACCTGCTGGTGGCGCCGGGCTGCGGCGCGCCGTGCACCGTGCTCGACCCGCCGGTGTTCGACGAGGACGGCGCGCTCCTCGGCTACAACATCTCCGGCAACAGTTTCCCCAATGCGCCGGAGTGGATCGGCAATGTAACGGCGCGCTACGCGATCCCGGCGCCGGGTGGCGAGGTCTATGGCTATACCGACTGGGCCTACAAGGGAGACACCAATTTCTTCCTGTATGACAGCGCCGAGTTCGGCCAGGAGGGCTATTGGGAGGGCGGCCTGCGCGTGGGCTATGCCGCCAATGCCGGTTATGACGTTTCGGTGTTTGGCCGCAATATCCTTGACGAGCAGGCGCTGACGGGCGCGATCGATTTCAACAACCTGACCGGTTTCGTCAACGAGCCGCAGACCTTCGGCATCGCGCTGCGCTGGCAGCGTTAGGGCGCCCGCGCCGGAGTGTTCAGAAATACCCCTCCCGTTTCTGGGATTCCAGCGAGCCGGCATCGCTCACCCGGCCGCTGCGCTCGGAGTTGCGGGTGGCGAACGTCTCGCTGACGACGCCTTCGAGGCTGTCGGCCTGTGACAGCACGGCAGCCGTGACCGGCCAGCAGCCGAGCGAGCGGAAGCGCACACGCCGCGACACCGTCGCGCCAAAGCCGAGCGCGTCTGCCTGCTCCTGGCTGTCGATGACGATGAACTGGCCGTTGCGCTCCACCACCGGCCGGTCGGCGGCGAAATAGAGCGGGCAAAGCGCAATGTCGCGGGTCAGGATGTAGGTCCAGAGGTCATACTCTGTCCAGTTCGAGATCGGGTAGGCGCGCAGGGACTGGTCATCGCTGCGCCGCCAGTTGTAATTGGCCCAGAGTTCAGGGCGCTGGTTCTTCGGGTCCCAGCTGTGGCCGCGCCCGCGCACCGAGACGATCCGCTCCTTGGCGCGGGTCGCTTCCTCGTCCCGCCGGGCGCCGCCGAAGATGACATCGTAATTGCCGAGATCGAGCGCCTGTTTCAGCGCCTCGGTGCGCATCATCGTGGTGTAGGTGTCGCCATGGTGGATCGGGTTGAGACCGAGCCCCTTGCCCTCGGCATTGTGGTGCTCTTCCAGGCGGAAACCATGGCGCGTGGCGAAGGCGTCACGGAATTCGATCACCTCGCGGAACTCCCAGGTGGAGTTGACATGCAGCAGCGGCAGAGGCGGCGGCGAGGGGTAGAAGGCGCGCATGGCAAGGTGCGCCAGCACGGTTGAGTCCTTGCCGCCGGAAAAGAGGAGGACCGGGCGTTCGGCTTCGGCCACCCCGTCGCGCAGGATCTGGATGGCCTCGCTCTCCAGCCGTTCGAGATAGTTGATGGTTTGCATTGTGTGCCGCGCCCTCGTCGATCAGTGTCTGCGTGTCTTAACTGGTTTCTCCGCGTCTTAGTATCCCCGGGCGGCCATTGCGTCTGGCGGACTGGCCCGCCCGCGGCGCAGCGCCTATAATCTGGGCAGATGCAAGACCCCGTCCGCCTCGACGCGGCCTCGGATTATACCGAGGCAGAGCGTGACATGGCCCGTCGGCTGGTCGAGGCCCACTATGACGGTCTGGTGGAAATGGCGCGCGCCAAGCGGCGCCGGGCTCGCCTGCGCGACACGCTGGCGACCAGCGACCTGCTGCATGAGAGCCTGATCAGGGTGTCGGCCCGCGGCGACTGGGCCTCGACGATGCATTTCCTGCGCGCGGTGGCGCTGGCCATGCGCCATGTGATCGTCGACCATGCCCGCCGGAAGCTGGCGGTCCGGCGCGGCGGCGGCGCGGCCCATGTGGCCTATGAGGAGGGCGACGGTCTGATGCCGGAATTCGGCGAGGACCCGGAGGAGATCGTCATCATCGCCGACCTGCTTGAGAAACTGCGCGAGACACGCCCGCGCTGGATGCGGATTGTCGATGCGCGCTATTTTGGCGGCATGACAGAGGAGGAGGCGGCCGAGGCGCTCGGCCTGTCGCGCCGTACCGTGCGCCGGGAATGGGCCGATGTCCGCGCCTGGCTCGCCGAGCAGATGGGCATCCGGCGCTGATCAGGGCAGGGGGGCGGCGAGGCCCGCCTCGGCCAGGTCGCGGTAGCGGTCCGTCAGTTCCAGATCGCCGGCGATCCGTATGGCGGCCTCGTCGACTGACGTCAGATCGGGCGCGCGCTGCCGCACACGGGCCTCAGCAAGGCGCAGGCGCAGCGTGCGGTAGTCCGGCGAGGCGTCCGCAGGGGGACCGACCAGCGCACGGCCTTCCTCAAGACGCGCTTCGGCGGACGCAAGATCGCCGGCGGCGGCTTCGGCCTCGGCGAGCGCCATCAGCGCGCCGAAATACTCGCTTGTCCCGGTTCCGGTGTCAGCGAGGGCGCGGCGCGCCTCGTCAAGGAGTGCGCGCGCCCCCGGCGCATCCCCCTCTTTCAGGGCAACCAGGCCCAGCAGCGTCTTGGCCCTGCCGGCATTCCAGCGATTGTTGGTCTCGCCGGTCTCCTCGTCCAGCGCCTTGCGGACCAGCGCACGGGCCGCCGCGGGATCGCGCCGCAGGAACAGTTCGTACTCGGCAAGGTTCAGCCGGCGGGTGTCGCGGCCATGGGCCCCGGAGATCGGGTTTCCCTCCTCCACAGCGACGGCTTGGGCTGTCGCCTCATAGGCGCCCTCGAAATCTCCCCGGCCCGCGCGCAGCTGCCCGAGCTTGCTGTAGAAATAGGCGAGCGTCTGGTCGCCGAGGCCGTGGTCGCCATTCAGCATCTTCGAGATGATCCGCTCCGCTTCGGCAACGTCCTCCGACGCGTTGGTGATCGACGCCAACTGGATCGCCGAGGCCGCATGGTTGCTGGAGTTTGCCTCATAGCTGCCGGCATACCGCGCGACCGTTTCGCGAGTCAGAGGCTCGGCAAGGGCGGGGCGGCTGGTGTTCATGTAGACAAGCGCAAGGAACTGCTTCCCGTCAGCGAGGAGGTCGGGATCGCCATAGCCCTCGCTGACCCAGGCAGACAGGATCTCCTCGGCTGTCTCGTAGTCGTTCCGGAACAGGAAGTGCCGGCCGATCGCAAAGCTCAGCCGGGCGGCATTGTCCGGCTTCTCCGCCCGCAGAGAATGGGCTTCCTGCCAGTAGTCGAACAGGATCTGAGTCTGGCGTTCGACATCGGCCTCGCCGCCGAACAGGCGCTGCATCGCATCGCCATAGGCAAGCAGGGTCGCCGTGCGCCGTTTCGCGGTGTTCAGAAAATACTCAGAGCGTGCCAGCGCCTCGCGGGCCTCGTTGGCCTCGCGTTCGGCGCGCAGGGCAAACAGGGTGCTGGCGACGAGGCCGGCGAGGATCGCGGCAGCGGCCGCCGCGGCGAGTGTGCTGGCGACCGGAAAGCGGCGCAGCAGCTTACCGAAGCGATAGCCGGATCCGCCGGCGCGGGCCATGACGGGCCGGTGGTCGAGCACGGCGCGAACATCCTCGCCGAGCGCGCCGGCGGAGGCATAGCGCTGCGACGGCTCGGCGGCGCAGGCACGGCGGCAGATCGCCGCAATCTCGGCGCTGGCCAGCGCGGCCTCCTCTATTTCCACGCCGCCATCGCTGCGCCGCACCGGCAGTTCGCCGGCCAGCAATTCGTGCAGCACCATGCCGAGGGCGAAGATGTCGGTCGCCACCGTCAGGGCGTCGCGGCCAAGCTGCTCCGGCGCAGCATAGGCCAAGGTCAGCGGCCCGCCGTTTTCCGCCCCGTCCGGC
>CAYPQD010000050.1:0-18454 GCA_964412785.1 uncultured Hyphomonadaceae bacterium | reverse complement strand
CTGAGAAATCCACCACCTCCCAGCCATGGCCGGTGGCCTCGACAAAGCGCCTTAGACCGTTGACAGAGACCGTCAGGGTTTCGGTGTTGACCAGTGGGTGGAAATTCACCGGCTCAAAGGCAGCCAGCGCGGCATCGAGAATGAAGCGGACGCGGGCCGCCGTGTCGTTGATCAGCGCGAATGGCGTGACCGAGCCCGGCGCAACGCCCAGGACCTCGGCCATCAGTTCTGCCGATGCGAAGGACAGGCGTTTCGTCCCGATTGCCCGGTGCAGGCGATTGAGCTTGAGCGCGCTTTCGGCCCACGCCGAGACGAGGATGGGTGTGCCGTCCTTGTCCTTCAGGAACAGGGTCTTTGAATGACGATCCGGCATCAATGCCTTCAGGTGACGGCCCTCCTCGACCGTGAACGTCGCCGGGTGCGCCACGCTCGAATGCGCAATGGCGAGGTCATCAAGGACGCGGCGAAGGTCGTGCGGGGTTGCGGGCATGGCCCTGCCAGGGGCAAACCAGAAGGCCCATTCGTCAAGCGGCGAGGCCCAGCCCGATGCATCTCGACTGCTACAGGATCCATGATGTCGCCCCGGAGATCGTCCCGGGCAGCAGCCGTCGCGCCTGGATGGACGCCTTCCCCGACCGCCATCCCTATCGCTGCCTGCCGCTCACCATGGCGAACTCGACCGGCTGGGAGATCCTATGCCCGATCGACCTGAGGATCGTCTGGGATGGCGGGCCGATGGAGCAGAACATCACGCTGTTCACTCATGGCGACCCGCGCGCCATCCCGAGCTTTGCCGACAGTCATTTCCGCAGAGGCATCGTCACCTTCCATACCGGTCACCTGTTCCGCACACCGCCCGGCTGGGGCGTTTGGGCGAGCGGGCCGCCCAACTGGCCGAAGGACGGGATTGCGCCGCTCACCGGCCTCATCGAGACTGACTGGCTGCCATTTCCCTTCACCATGAACTGGCAGATGACCCGGCCCGGTGAAGTCGTGTTTCAGAAAGGCGAGCCGTTCTGCTTCATCACTCTGATGGAGCACACCCGGCTTGAGGATGTGGAGCCACAGCGCCGGCGCCTTGCCGACAATCCCGACCTGACTGCCGAGTACGAGGCCTGGCGCGACAGCCGCTCGGACTTCAACAGGCGCCTGGAGTCAAAGGAAGCCGAAGCCATGAAGGCGCGCTGGCAGCGTCATTACATGAAGGGGCAGACCGTCACGGGGACGGCCGGCGAGGGCCACCAGACCAAGCGGCGGTTGAAACCGCCTCGCGATGTCTGAATGCCAGCGTCCGTTCAGCGCCCGAGCAGGCGTTGCACGACGCCGGCAACGCCGGTGAAACGCAGGGCGCCGTCGCGCACGGCAAGGGCGTAGCAGGCCTCACCCGGGTCGCCAATTGGGCGGTGGATATCGTCCGGGCCCTTCATGACAAGATCGCCCGGGCCATAGCTGCCCGTTTCGTCGGTGAACCCGCCAGCGATCACGAGAGTAAATTCCTGGCCGGCGTGGGTGTGACGTGGCACAGTCACGCCGGGCTCGATGCGATAAAGCTCTGTCTCGGCAACGCCGCCGACATCAAGCGTCATGCGGCGGATGCCCGGTCCGGAAAACTGCCAGCCTTCGGCGCCGGCCGCCTCGATGGCATGGCTGCGCACCGGTTCGGGAAGGGCGACCAATTCGTCCATCGCACCGCAGGCAGCCCGCACTGCAGAGAGTGTGTTCTTCCCGCTCGCCGGCTCCAGCGCATCGATCTGGTCAAGCACATCCTCCGCACTCAGGCGCGACAGGCCGCTCACCGATTCACGCTGCAGGAAGGCGCCAGCGATCATCTCGCCGAGATCGATCGCCCGCCGGACATCGCCGCGCAGTGCCGCCTGGGTCTCGACCAGCAGGGCAAAGGCCGGATCAAGACAGCCTGCCGCATAAGCGCTGTAGAGTTCGCTGAATGCTTCTGTGCTGTTGGCCGTCACCCGCTGCCCTCCGAACCTGACATGCATCTGGCTTGGCATCGGATATTGTCCGCATGCAAACCGCGTCAAGTTCTTGCAGCGGACAATTGCCGCAGGCGCGTCAGCCGTTGTCCTGCAATTGCCCGCGCAGCCTGTTGAAGGCGAGCCGAATGCGCGACTTGACCGTTCCGAGGGGGAGGTCGAACGCCTTGGCAATCTCCGAATGGGAAAGGCCGTCATAGAAGGCGGCCCGCACCAGGACGAGCTGCTCCTCGGGAAGGCTTTCCAGTTCGTGGCGGACGATCGCTTCAAGCTGTGCACGGTTCACGGTGGCGTCAGGCGCTTCAGCGTCCGGAGGCCGCAGCATCGGGTCGTCGGCATCCAGCGGTGGCTTGTTTGTCCGGCGCTGTGAGTCGATTCGCCGGTTTCGTGCGATCCTGAATATCCAGGTGCTGACGGCCGCCTGACGGGGATCATAAAGTGTCGCCTTGCGCCAGACGGTCACCATCACCTCCTGGGCGAGTTCTTCCGCCTCGCCATCGCCGGCACCGAGCCGGCGCAAATAGGTCTTGATGCGCGGGGCGTAGTAATCGAACAGGGTCGTGAAAGAGGTGCGGCAGCGCTCGGTGGCGATCCGCACCATGCAGTCGGCATGTTCGGCCCTGAGGGCCGCGTCCGGAGCCGGTCTTGAGAAGGTGCCCACGTGCCATGCCCTTTGTCGCCGCACTCGTTCAGTCTACCGGCTCAGGCCAGCGAAGCAACCATCGCGATACAATCACATATATGTGTACTCGCGCCGATTGTTCCGCCGAATTCTCGCCTTAACCCGGTTGCAGCACCTAGATGGTTAGACACACCGCGACTTCCAAAGGGACGCTTCACATGACTTTGCCTGCTCCGCGTTTCTGGCGATTCCTGCTTCTCGGTCTGGCCGTTTCCGGCCTCGCTGTGGAGGCCCTTGCAGCCGCACCGACGGCGGTGGCGCGGTTCAAGGACTGGACGGTTTTCACCGTGGAGGCGGATGGCGAGACGATCTGCTTTGCCGCAACGGAGGCAACCGACAAGGCGCCCCGAGCGGCCAGCCATGGCGATGTCTGGTTCTATGTCACAAGCTGGAAATCGGGGCGGGCGCGCAACCAGCCGAGCCTCAAGGTCGGCTATGACCTGCGCGCTGACATGCCCACGCGTGTCCAGATCGGGCGAAGTGGCTGGACGCTGTTCAATGCAGACACCGAGGCCTTCGCCGATGACAGTGATGACCCCGCGCTCGTGCGCGCCCTGGAACGGGGCAGCGAGCTGCGGGTCGAGGCTGTCTCGGCGCGCAACACCGCGGTCGCCTACCATTTCTCGCTGTCCGGCTCTGCCAGTGCCATTGAGCGGGCCGAAGCGGTCTGCCGCTAGAGCCCGCCGCACGCTCGCAATCGGTCGGGAAATCCACTATCTGACGGCGTATGTCCATGCCGCTAGACCTCTCCCGCCGGCCCGCCGCACAGGCTTCCCGCCGACCGCTCGCCGGCCTTTCCGTGCCGGCGCTCAAGGCGGAGATGGAGGCGCTTGGTCTGCCTGCGAAACAGGCGGGAATGCGCGCCAGCCAGCTGCGCCGCTGGCTGCACCATTTCGGTGCTCTCCAGTTTGACGGCATGACCGACATTGCCAAGGACCTGCGGGCGCAGCTTGCCGAGCGGTTCAGCCTTGCGCGTCCGGAAATCGCCGAACACCTTGTGTCGGTGGACGGCACGCAGAAATGGCTCGTGCGCTTTGCTCCCGGCATCGAAGGAGAGAGCGTCTACATCCCCGATGTCGGCAAGGCCGGCGCGCTTTGCGTGTCCTCGCAGGTCGGCTGCACGCTCAACTGTACCTTCTGCCATACCGGAACACAGAAGCTCGTGCGCAACCTGACAGCCAGCGAGATCGTTGCCCAGGTGCTGATCGCGCGCGATGCGCTGGGCGAATGGCCGACCTCGACGGAAAACCGTCGGCTCACCAACATTGTCTTCATGGGGATGGGCGAGCCGCTCTACAATCTCGATCAGGTCGCCGAGGCGATCGACACCATATCCGATGGCGATGGCATTGCCATCGGCCGCCGCCGGATCACGGTGTCGACGGCGGGTGTGGCGCCGCAAATCCCTGAGCTCGGGACACGCACCGGGGCGATGCTGGCAATCTCCCTGCACGCAGTTCGCGACGACCTGCGCGACGAGATCGTTCCGATCAACCGGAAATATGATCTGAAGACCCTGTTCGAAGCAATCCGGGCCTATCCGGACCTGTCAAACGCGAAACGCGTGACATTCGAATACGTCATGCTGAAGGGCGTCAATGACAGCCTTGCTGAGGCCCGCGACCTTGTCAGGCTGATGCGCGGCGTGCCGTCCAAGATCAATCTGATCCCGTTCAATCCCTGGCCGGGGGCGCCCTATCAATGCTCCGACTGGGACACGATCGAGGCGTTTGCCGAAGTGCTGAACCGGGCGGGCTATGCCTCGCCGATCCGCACCCCGCGCGGACGGGACATCTTCGCTGCCTGCGGGCAGCTGCGCTCAGACAGTGTAAAGGTCTCGGCGGCAGACCGACGGCGCGCGGAGCTGGCGGGCGAGTGAACAGGCCACGCCTCGACAAGAGCGCCCTGCGCACGCGCCTTCGCACACTGCGCGCCGAGATGGCCGCCCGGGATCCGGACGCCGCCGCCAGGCTCGCGGACGGGTTTCCCGCCCGGCTGCTGGAGCGCTATGGCCCGGCGGTGGCCGGCTACCGAGCGATCGGCAGCGAGCTTGACCCGGAACCGCTGATGCGCCGGCTCGAGAAATCGGGGGCGAGCCTCGCCTTGCCGCGCATCGAGCCTGACGGGGCGATGACCTTCAGGGCCTGGTCGTTCGGTGAACCGCTGGAGGCCGCGTCGTTCGGCCTGTTGCAACCTCCGGAGGATGCCCCCGAATTGCCGCCCACCCTGGTGCTGGTTCCGCTGCTTGCGTTCGACCGGCTCGGCCACAGGCTGGGCTATGGCAAGGGCCATTATGACCGGGCGCTTGCCGGGCTGAGGTCCGGCGGCCGGGTGTTTGCCTGCGGTATCGCGTATCGTGCGCAGATGGTCGAAAGTCTGCCTGCCGAGGCGCATGACGAGGTGCTCGACTGGGCGGCGACAGAGGCAGGCCAGGTGCCGCTGTTCTTCCTGCGGGCTGGCGCGGACAGAACGGGCTGACGGCGCGCGACAGCCCGGCCCCTTCACTTTTCGACCGGCGCGTCCGACTATAGCGATGATGGCCCAATTTGATCCGCACCTTCACGCCAGCCGGCCCTGCAGCCCGGCCGATGTCGAGGCGTTCCTCATCGAAGCTGACGCGCTGGCCGAGGCGCGCGGCCAGCGGATGACGCCGATCCGGCGGAAGGTGCTGCGCCTGCTTGCCGAAAGCAGCGAGCCGGCCAAGGCCTACGACCTGCTCGGCAAGCTCGGCGGTGAGGGCGCAGCCAAACCACCGACAGTCTATCGTGCGCTCGATTTTCTGCAGAAGGTGGGGCTCGCCCACAAGATCGAGAGCCTCAACGCGTACGTGCCCTGCGGTCATGCCCGGCATGGCCATTCGGCCGTTTTCCTGATCTGCAAGAGTTGCTGCGTAGCGGAAGAGCTCGATGCGGTGGCGACAAGCGATGCCCTGCGCGCCGACGCCGCGGCCGCAGGCTTTCGCGTGTCGCACGCGGTGATTGAGGTCCGCGGGATCTGTAGCGCATGCACCTGAAGGCACGGCTCCTCGGCTGCGCGCTGGCAGCAGGCGCCCTGATGGCGACGGCTTGCGCTGACGGCGCCGGGATCGAGATGGCCCTCGGTGCGCGCGCCTGGGCCGGTTGCGTCGACCAGCCGGGCTTTGCCCCCTATGCCGTGGTGATCGACACGGCGCGGCCCGGCGGTGTCTTCCGGGTCAGCTATCCGGGCCTCTGCGCCGGCGTACACCATCCGCCCTTGTCGGGCGGCGATGCTGACCGTGACGAGATCATCACCGATGATCCCGAAGGGCGCTGCATGCCGCGCGTGCAGGTCGACTACCGGGCCGATGGGATGGTGCTCGTCCTCGACTACCAGCTAGGGGGTAACGCCGTGGCGACCGCGCGTCTTCGGGCCGTGGAGGCTGACGCGGCGCCGCCCGACTGTCGGCCGAACCCGGCGATATCCTGACCCGCTTCCAGAATCGGGCCCTTCAGGCTACCCGTCATGGCCTTGGGAGTTTCAGAGGCGGCACGCGGATGATCACGGTCTGGCAGGGCAGCGCCAACACTTGGGACTGCGACGAGATGGGGCACATGAATGTGCGCGTCTATGTCGAGAAGGCAATGGAGGGGCTCGGCGCACTGGCCCATGCGATGAAGCTGCCGCGCCCGTTTCGCGCCGGCGCCACGTCGACGCTGATCCCGGTCGACCAGCATATCCGCTTCATCCGCGAGGTCCTGCCCGGCCGCCCCCTGTCAATGCAAGCCTGCATTCTGGAGGCGGGAAAGGACGATGTCCTCGTCTATCAGGACATGCGCCATGGCGATGGCACCCCTGCGGCAGCCTTCCGGACCCGGCTGGTCCACGCAGAGGCGGCGAGCGGCCGTCCCTTCCCCTGGAGCCGGCGCACGCGCGAGGCGATCGCGGCACTCTCAGGCACCCCGCCGGAGGACACAGAGCCGCGCAGCCTGCAGCCCGGCGGGCCGTGCCTTCCGGAGGGCGAGGTCACCCTCGACGAGGCAGACGCGCTCGGCGTCCCGGTCATCGGGATGGGGATGGTATTACCCGGCCAGTGCGACGTGCATGGGCGGATTTGGGCGCCCTGGTTCATGGGCCGGGTGTCAGACGCCGTTCCGAACCTGTTGTATGACTGGCGTGAGCGCGTGGCCGCTGGCGCCGGTGGCAAGCGGATGGGCGCGGCCGTTCTGGAATACCGCCTGGTCTACCGCCGCTGGCCCAAGCCGGGCGACCTGTTCGAGGTGCGCTCCTCACTGGCGCGGGTGGAGCGCAAGTTCCACTCCCTCGTCCATTGGGCGCTCGACCCGGTGAGCGGTCGGGCGTGGATGACCAGCGAGGCGGTGGCGGTCACCTTCGACCTCGACGCCCGCACGGTCCTTGAGACAGCGCCGGCGCAAATGGCTGAGCTGGAACAGATCGCGCCGAGGGGACTGGCGATCTGAGCGTTCAGGCCTTGGCGCCACGCCGGCCGGCGCCATACACCGGAGCAGCGTCGGCCGCGACCGAATCCAGCGGCCAGCGCGGGCGGGCCTGCGAGTCGAGCCCGTCGCCGGCTAGCCCTGCGGCGAGCCGCTCAGCGCCGGCGAGCGCGATCATGGCGGCATTGTCGGTACAGTGGCGCAGAGGCGGGGCGATAAGCTGCGCGCCGGCGTCCCGGGCAACGGCCTCCAGCCGTGCGCGGATGGCCAGGTTCGCGGCAACCCCGCCGGCGACAACGAAGCGCCTGCCGCCGCTTCCCACATCGAAGCCGGCCAGGGCGTGCGCCGATTTCCCGCCGAGGATGTCGCAGACGGCTGCCTGGAAGCTGGCGGCGAGATCGGCGATCCGCTGTTCGCTGAGAGGCTCGGCATCGGCAGCGCGGGCAAGCGCAGTCTTCAGCCCGGCAAAACTCATGTCGAGGCCTGGCCGGTCCAGCAGGGGCCGCGGCAGGGGCACGCCAGCCGGGTCGCCCCGCAGGGCAAGGCGCTCCACCTGCGGCCCACCGGGAAAGCCGAGTCCGAGCCGCCTGGCTGTCTTGTCGAATGCCTCGCCGGCGGCGTCGTCGATGGTCGAGCCGAGCCGGCGATAGTCGCCAAGGCCGCGCACCTCCAGGAACTGGCAATGCCCGCCCGATACCAGCAGCAGCAGGTAGGGGAAGGGACAGTCGGTCGAAAGGCGCGGCGACAGGGCATGGCCTTCCAGATGGTTGACCGGAATGAACGGTTTGCCGGCGGCCATCGCGATCGCCTTGCCGGTCATCATGCCGACGAGGACGCCGCCGATCAGGCCGGGGCCGGTGGTCGCGGCGACCGCGTCGAGATCGGCGAAGCCAAGCTCTGCCGTGGCCATGGCCTCGGCGACCACGGTGTCGGCGACCCGGGCATGGGCGCGGGCGGCGATTTCCGGCACGACGCCGCCATAGGGCGCGTGGGCGTCGGCCTGCCCGCGGATGATATCGGCGAGCAGGGTGGTGTGTCCGTCCCGAAGGCGCAGCACCGCCGCGGCGGTCTCGTCGCAGCTTGATTCAATCCCGAGGACGGTAAGGGCGCCGCTCATCCGGGCTCCACGGTGAGGATGATCTTGCCGGAATGGCCACCCGCGCTCATCCGCGCCTGCGCGGCCTCTGCATTGTCCAGCGGGAAGGTGGAGTCGATGACGGTGCGGAGGCGCCCGTCGGCCACGGCTGGCCAGAAATCGCGCTCGATTGCATCGCGGATCCGGCGTTTTTCCGCGGGCGTGCGCGCGCGGAGTGTGGTGCCGGTCAGCACGAGGCGCTTCAGCATCAGCCGCATCAGGTCGATGGTCACCTTCGAGCCCGCCTGGTACGCGATGTTACAGATGCGTCCATCGGGTTTCGCCACCTCGATATGCTGCGCAACATAATCGCCGCCGACCATGTCGAGTATGACATCGGCGCCGCCCTCCGCCCTGACGATTTCGGCGAAGCTGCCCAGTCGGTAGTTGATCGCGTGGGTTGCGCCAAGCTCACGCATGAGGGCGCATTTCGCGTCGCTGCCGGCGGTTGCAAATACCGGATCGGCGCCGGCCAGCCTTGCCATCTGGATCGCCATGACACCGATGCCACTTGTGCCCCCCTGGCAGAGAAACGCTTCGCCCTGTTTCAGGTCGCAGCGCAGGAAGACATTCGCCCACACGGTCATCATCGCCTCGGGCAGGCAGGCGGCTTCGGTAAAGCTGAGACCGTCGGGAATTGGCAGAAGGCAGCCCTCATCGGCAAGCGTGTGTGTGGCATACCCTCCACCGGGCAGCAGGGCGGCGACCCGCGCGCCGGTTGTCCAGCGGTCAACGCCCTCGCCGAGCGCGTCGATGACGCCGGCGCATTCCAGGCCCATCACGTCGCTGGCCCCCTTCGGCGGCGGATAGAGTCCGCGCCGTTGCAGGAGGTCGCCGCGATTGAGGCCGGCGGCGCGGATTGCGATCCGCACCTGCCCGGGTCCCGGCTCGGGCAGGGGCCGCTCGACCAGTCTCAGGGGGCTGTCGGCCGTGGTCTCGATGGCGTGCATGGTAACCGTCCTGTCATGTTTCGCCTTGTCCATGGAGGAAGCATAGGGTTTCCTGCCTTCAGGCAACAGGCAAGGCGTGCACCATGGAGGAACCGGCGCCGGCAGAGCGACCCGATACCCCACTTGAGCGGCTTTCCATTGACGACCTGAAGGTCCGAATCGCGGCACTGAGGACGCAGATCGCAGAGTGCGAGCGCCTGCTCGGCGCCAAGGAGGCGCAGCGCGCAGCCGCGGACGCCTTGTTCGGTGGCGCTGAGAATTAAAGTCTCGGAAAGAAGGATCGGTCTAGGTCATGGGTCGCGGTGAGGATTCCGACAGGCAGGAGCGTGCACTGATGGCCGAAGCAAGGTCGGACAAAGCCAGGCCCTTTGCGTCGGACCGCCTGTTTGATCGTGTATTCGCCGAAGGCATGGCGCTGGTTGAGGAAACCGCGGCCTATCTCGACGGCCCGGGCCGGGATGCCTCGTCAAGGCTGCCGCGGGAAGCAAGCCTCACCTATGCCGCCTGGAGCATGGATCTCACGACCCGGCTGATGCAGGCGGCGAGCTGGCTGGTGATGCAGCGTGCAGTCCGTGACGGTGACATGCCGCAGCAGGATGCAGCCCTGCCGAAATACCGGATCACGAGGGACGAACCGGCGCTCAATGCGGATGCGCAGACGGGCCTTGGCCTGCCGGAGCATTTCCTTGAACTGGTCCGGCGCACCGAGGCGCTCTATGAGCGGATCTGCCGGCTCGATCTTGCGCTCTACGGGCCTGCGCAGGCGGTCGAAAGCCCGGTCAACCAGCAGATCGCCCGCCTGCGCGAGGCCGCTGACCGCGGCACGTTCGATCCGCTTTCCGTCTGGCGCCGGGCGCGGTAGGCGGCTTGGGCGCAAACCGCCCTATTCCGCTGCAACCTGCTCGAACGGGTCGTAGGCGAGGATGGGCGCGAGCCAGCGCTCGGCAGTGCGCAGGTCCCAGCCCTTGCGGGCGGCATAGTCCTCCACCTGGTCGCGCGCAATCCGGCCGACGGCGAAGTACGCGGCCTCCGGATGGGCAAGGTACAGCCCCGAAACGCTCGGAGCAGGGTCCATGGCGAAGCTGGTGGTAAGGCAGACGCCGATCCGCGCCTCGGCCTGCAGGAGACGGAAGATCGTCGCCTTTTCGGTATGGTCAGGCTGGGCCGGATAGCCGGGCGCCGGCCGGATGCCGCGATAGGCCTCGGCAATCAGGGCCGCGTTGTCGAGGGACTCCCGGGGAGCATAGCCCCAGAGCTCGCAGCGCACCTTCCAGTGCACATATTCCGCCATCGCTTCTGCGAAGCGGTCGGCCAGCGCCTTCACCATGATCGCGCGGTAGTCATCGCCCGCCGCCTCGAACTCGCGGGCCAGCCGGTCGGCCTCCGGCCCGGCGGTGACGCAGAATGCACCGACATGGTCACCGCCGTGCGGACGGATGAAGTCGGCGAGCGCCAGGTTGGCCCGCTCATTGGTCTTGGGCATCTGCTGGCGCAGCGTATGCAGCACGCTGCCATCCTCCAGCCGGATGTCGTCACCGTCAGCCCCGGCGCCCCAGAAGCCGACGACTGCCTTTGGCGTGAACCAGCGCTCGCCAATCACCTGCTTCAGCATGGCCTCGGTTTCGCACCAGAGGTCGCGGGCCGCCTCGCCGACCACCTCGTCCTCAAGGATCGCCGGGTACCGGCCGGCAAGATCCCAGCTCGCAAAGTAGGGCGTCCAGTCGATGAAGCGGGAGAGCTCAGCGAGGTCGAAATCCTCCAGCGTGCGCACCCCGGTAAAGCTTGGCGCCGGGGTTGCGACGTGGCCGGCTAGCGGGTCAAAGCGCCGCGCCCTGGCTTCGGCAAGCGCCAGGCGCCGGGTCGGCGGCCCGCCCGAGCGTGACTCGCGCAGCTGGCGGTAGCGCTGGCGCATGGTCTCCCAGAGGACCGGCCTGTCGCGTTCGCTCATCAGCTGGCCGACGACGCCGACCGCGCGGCTGGCATCGCGGACATGCACAACGGGAGCCGCCGCGTAGGCCGGTTCGATCTTCACCGCGGTATGCGCCGGGCTGGTCGTCGCACCGCCGATCAGCAGCGGCAGTGTCATACCACGCCGCGCCATCTCGCCGGCGACCTGCACCATCTCGTCGAGGCTTGGCGTGATCAGGCCCGACAGCCCGATCATGTGGCAGCCCTCACATATCGCGGTATCGAGAATCGTCTCGCCCGGCACCATGACGCCAAGGTCGACGATATCATAGCCATTACAGCCCAGCACCACACCGACAATGTTCTTGCCGATATCGTGGACATCGCCTTTCACGGTGGCGAGCAGCACCTTGCCCTTGGTCCGTGCTCCGGTCTTTTCCGCCGCCAGGTAGGGTTCCAAATGGGCGACGGCGCGTTTCATCACCCGTGCCGACTTCACCACCTGCGGCAGGAACATCTTGCCGGCGCCGAACAGGTCGCCAACGGTGTTCATGCCGTCCATCAGCGGGCCCTCGATCACGTCGAGGGGACGGCCGAGCGCCTGGCGCGCGGCCTCGGTATCCTCTTCGATGAAATCGGCGATGCCGTGGATCAACGCGTGGGACAGCCGAGCCTCGACCGTTCGCTCGCGCCAGCTCATGTCCTTCACGGAGATGCGCGCGGCGCCGCCGCGGTACTGCTCGGCGATCTCGACGAGGCGTTCTGTGGCATCCTCACGGCGGTTGAGGATCACGTCCTCGACACGCTCGCGCAGCGCCCCGTCAATCTCGTCATAGATATCGAGCTGGCCGGCATTGACGATGCCCATGTCCATGCCGGCGGGGATCGCATGGTAGAGAAACACCGAGTGCATCGCCCGGCGGACCGGCTCGTTTCCACGGAAGCTGAAGGAAATGTTCGACAGCCCGCCGGAGACGTGGGCGCCGGGGCAGGTCGCCCGGATCTCGCGGACCGCCTCGATGAAATCCAGCGCGTAAGTGTTGTGTTCTGCAATGCCGGTTGCCACGGCAAAGATGTTGGGATCGAAAATGATGTCTTCCGGCGGCAGACCGGCGTCTTCTGTCAGCAGCCGGTAGGCGCGCTGGCAGATCGCCACCTTGCGCGGTGCGGTATCGGCCTGGCCCTTTTCGTCGAACGCCATGACCACGACCGCGGCGCCATAGGCAAGGCAGGTGCGGGCCTGCTCCAGGAACGGCCCCTCGCCCTCCTTCAGCGAGATGGAATTGACCACCGCCTTGCCCTGAACGCATTGCAGGCCGGCCTCGATCACCGACCATTTGGAACTGTCGACCATAACGGGCACGCGTGCGATATCCGGCTCGGCCGCGATCAGGCTGAGGAAGGTCACCATGGCCGCCTGCGAATCGAGCAGGCCCTCATCCATGTTGACGTCGATCATCTGTGCGCCGTTTTCCACCTGCTGGCGTGCGACCTCCACGGCGGCGGCATAGTCGCCGGCGGCAACCAGCTTGCGGAAGCGGGCCGAGCCGGTGACATTGGTGCGCTCACCGATATTCACGAAGGACTGGGCGGCGGAGACCTGGGTCATGCGTGCAGCTCCTGCAGGCTGTCCAGCTGACCGACCCTGTCATCGAAGCGGCGCACGAAGGCGAGTGTGGCCCCATCGATCTGCGACGTGTCGAGGTCCCGGCCGCGGCCGCGTGAGGCTGGCGCGCGGGGCAGGGCTGCCAGTCCGGCGCGCTCTGCCTCGCTGACGGGACGGCCGGCAAATGCCAGGAGGCGGTCGATCTGCGCCTCCGGCGCGTCGCAGAGCCATTCGAAGGACAGGAACAGCACCCGCCCGGGATAGCCGTCGGCAATGCGCAGCATGCGCCGGTGGGCCCAAGCCCAGTAGCGCAGCGCCCCATTCGGCGTTGGCGAGAAGCGCGGCCCGCCCTCAGCGCCGCGCCAGAACCGGATCTGCTGGCGATTGCCGGACATGGCCATGTCGAAGCCGTCCCGGTAGACCATGACAAGGCGGAAGGCCGGCCACAGGGCAAGCAGCCGATCGGCAATCCGGCGGGTGTTCGGTTCCTTCCAGCCCCAGGGCCCGTCATGGGGCGTGGCGGCCCCGGCGATCAGGCGCTCTGCTCGTTCAGCGAGCCAGGCACGGTCGTGCTGGCGCCGGTCCTCGGCTGCAAGCGTGCGCAGGCGCGCGGTGTCGCTATTGGTCAGCGGCGCGCGCAGGAGTGCGCGGCGGAACAGGTCCGCGTCGGCGGCGAATGCGGCGGCGTCGAGGTTCAGCGCCTCCGGCCGCTTGAAGACGAGCGTGAAGGCCAGTGTGTCACGCGCGGGGTTCTGGTCGCTGCCGAAATACAGTCCGGCGCGCTGCAGGATGTCGGAGACGACCCGCGTCCCGCTGCCGCCGAGCGCACCGACGCCGATAATGGGGGCGATCGCGCTCATGCTGGGACCACGAAGGGCTCAAGCCCCGACAGGCGCAGCGCCGGAGGAAGGTCCGGGACCCGCCGTGGGGGCGCGCCTGCGGTTGCCTGTGCAATCGCCGCGATATGGGCCTGCGTCGTGCCACAGCAGCCACCGAGGATGTTGACAAGGCCGCTCGCTGCCCACTCGCCGAGATGGGTGGCTGTCTGCTGCGGTGTTTCGTCATAGCCGCCGAATGCGTTTGGCAGGCCGGCATTGGGATAGGCGATGGTCCGCGTATCGGCGATCCGTGACAGGGCGGCGATATGCGGGCGCATGAGGTCTGCCCCAAGGGCACAGTTGAGCCCGACCGCCCACGGCCGGGCATGGCGCACTGAATACCAGAACGCCTCGGCCGTCTGGCCCGACAGGGTGCGGCCCGAGGCATCGGTGATGGTGCCGGAGACAATGATTGGAAGGTCTATGCCCTCCACGCTGCGCAGGTCGATCAGCGCCTTGATCGCGGCCTTGGCGTTCAGCGTGTCGAACACAGTCTCTATCAGGAACAGGTCGAGATGGGGCGCCATGGCGCGCGCCTGGTCGCGATAGGCGGCGCAGACGGCCTCGAAGGTGACATCCCGGTAGCCCGGGTCATTGACGTCCGGCGACAGCGACAGGGTCTTGTTGGTCGGTCCGATGGCCCCCAGCACGGCAATTGGCCGGGCCTCTGCGTCGGCAGCCTCGCGCGCCAGCCTGGCGCCTTCCGCGGCGATCTCAGGGGCCAGCGCCTCCATCCCGTAATCGGCTTGGGCGATCGAGGTTGCACTGAAGGTGTTGGTCTCCACCATGTCGGCCCCCGCCTTGATATAGCGGCGGTGCACCTCATGAACGGCGTCGGGGCGGGTCAGGTTGAGGATATCATTGTTGCCTCGCAGCGGGCGGTCCCAGTCGGCAAAGCGCCGGCCGCGGAAATCGGCCTCTTCGAGCGACAAGGTCTGCAGTTCGGTGCCCATCGCCCCGTCGAGGATGAGGACACGGGTCCCGGCGGCCGCCTCCAGCGCCGCCAGCCTGTCACGGGTCTGCATGGCTCAGGCTGCCTCTGCCTGCAGGGGCTTCAAGCCAAGCAGATAGCAGGTCGACAAGGCCAGGCTCGCCCGGTTGAGCGTGTAGAAGTGAAAGTCGCCTACCGCTTCGTCAGCCAGTTTGTAGCAGATCTCGGCGGCAACATTGGCGGTGACCAGTTCGCGCGTCTCGGCATCTTCGTCGAGGCCGTCATAAAGCGCATGCAGCCAGTCCGGCAGGTGCGCTCCACACAGGCCGGCAATACGCTTCAGGCCCCTGAAATTCGGCTGCAGCATGATGCCGGGCACGATCGGCAGGGTGATGCCAGCGGCCGCCGCCTTGTCACGAAAGCGCAGGAAGGTCTCCGGTTCGAAGAAGAACTGAGTGATCGCCCGGTCAGCACCGGCTTCCTGCTTGGCCCTGAGATAGGCCAGTTCCGCCTCCAGCCCGCGACTTTCCAGATGCAGTTCCGGATAACAGGCCACTGAGATCTCGAACACCTTGCCGATCTCCGGCAGGTGCGCGCGCAGCCCGCGCACCAGGTCGAGCGCGCTCTCATAGCCGCCAGGGTGGGGCTCGAACGCCTGACCCATGCCGGCCGGCGGGTCGCCGCGCAGGGCGACGATATGCTTGACACCCGCCTGCCAGTAGTCTTCCGCGACTGCCAGAACGGCCTCGCGGGTGGCGCCCACGCAGGTGAGGTGGCCCGCCGGTGTCAGGCTTGTCTCCTCCGCCAGGCGCTTCACCGTGCGGTGGGTCCGGTCGCGGGTCGATCCACCGGCGCCATAGGTCACCGATACGAAGGTTGGCTGCAGGGGCTCAAGACGGCGCACCGTCTCCCAGAGTCCGGTCTCCATGCTGTCCGTCTTCGGCGGAAAGAACTCGAAGGAGACCCCGGGCGCACCGCCTTGTTGGCGGGCGGCGATGGATGCAAGGCTCATGCGGCGACCTCCGTGTCGCGTCGGGGCTTGTGGGCTGACCAGATGAGAACGGCGAGGCCATTCTCGTCCGGCGGGTCGAAGCGCTGCGGCGCCTCCAGCACGAGGCCGGCCGCATCGCTCCAGTCGACCATGGCATCATGGCGGATGCCGAGGCGCCGGTGGCCGTGCCTGTCGCGCAGGAATTCCAGCCCGTGCGGCGCGAAATCGACGACCACCAGCCGCCCCCCCGGGCGTAACAGGCGGCCCGCTTCGGCGAGCACCCGCTTTGGCGCATCCACATAGTGCAGCACCTGGTGGACAATCACGAGGTCGGCCGAGGCGTCGGCAAACGGCATCGCCGCCGCGTCGCCCTTGCGCACGCGGGCATTGGTGACGCCGCTAGCATCAAGATTGGCCCGCGCGACCGTCAGCATCTGGTGGCTCAGGTCGATGCCCTCCGCCCGGCGTGCGAACGGAGCGAGCAGGGTCAGCATTCGCCCGGTGCCGGTGCCGATGTCGATCACCTGGTCGAACGGGCCCTGGCCAACCTGCTCGATCACCGCCGATTCGATCGCGTCATTCGGATAGTGCAGCGCTCGCACCGTGTCCCACGTGTCGGCCATCTGCGCAAAATAGGACGAGGCGGCCGCTGCGCGGTCTTCGCGGATCGACTCAAGGGCCTCGCGGTCGCGCTGGATGTCGGGGTCGGACGCGTCGAGGGTTCGGAACAAATGGTCCAGGAAGCGCGATGCGGTGCCCTGCGAGGTGGCCCGGTGGAACACCCATGCGCCTTCCGGCAGGCGCTCCACCAGTCCGGCCGCGGAGAGCACCTTCAGGTGATGGGAGAGGCGTGGCTGGCTGAGGCCAAGGATCTGGACAAGTTCCCCGACGGCCAGGTCGCCCTCGCGCAGCAATGCAAGAATGCGCATTCGCGTCGGTTCCCCGGCGGCGCGCAGTGCATCGACGATGTGGCTGATGCCCAATCTCATATCAGGAGATAAACATATCTTTATATCGCTATGCAAGCGTGACGTTGCGAACCGCCGCAAATTCTTGTCACGGCCTCACAGCGACGTGTGTTGAACACGCGCGGCGGGTCGACATATCAACCAGCGGAAAAGACGGAGGCCGGGATGCGGCGACTGATCGGTGCAGGCATACTTCTCGTCGGCGTGGCGTCCTGCGCAAGCGCGCCCGATACCGTCTACGACCCGTTGGAGGGGTTCAACCGGCAAATGTTCGCCTTCAACGAGGCGGCCGACAAGGCGGTTCTCGGCCCAGTTGCGCGAGGCTACGAGGCCGTTCTGCCAGGCCCCGTGCGCGGCGGCATCGGCAATGTACTGAGCAACCTGAATTCGCCGGTGGTCTTCATCAATGACGTGCTGCAGGGCGAGCCGGCCCGGGCCTCGGATACAGGCGTGCGATTTGTCGTCAATTCCACGATCGGTGTGCTGGGCGTCTGGGACGCCGCGGCCCATTTCGGGATTGAGGGCCATTCTGAGGATTTCGGCCAGACCCTCGCCGTCTGGGGTGTCGGGGAGGGTCCCTTCCTCGTCCTGCCACTGATGGGACCGAGCAATTTTCGCGATCTTGTGGGGCGCGGCGTTGACACTGTCTTTGACCCGCTCAACTGGACTGAGTTCGAGGGCGATGACGATCTCGATGACACCATCCAGATCACCCGCACTGTCCTGACGGTCCTGCAGGGGCGCGTTGCGATCGATGCGCAGCTGGAACAACTGCGCCAGCAGCCCGAGCCCTATATCGCCCTGCGACGCGCCTACACATCCCAGCGCGAAGCGGAGATCAGAAATGGCCGGGAAGAACAGAATCCGTACAAAGATTTGCCTGATTTCGATGCAGACTTCTGATTTCAAGCGCCGGGACAGGCCCCCCCGGCGCAGCAGGACAAGGGGAACACGCGACATGAAAACCCAATTGAAGGCCCTGTTTGCGGCTGCCGCCCTGGCATTCGCAGCGCCGGTCGCCAAGGCCGATGAGGTGACCGAGCAGTTCGTTCGTGACAATGCCAGTGTGGTGCTGCAATCGCTGAATGATCCGGACCTCGACTCCGCCGGCCGGCGCGCCGCGTTCAGCCGCTATATGGACCAGTTCACCGACATCGAGGCCGTGTCGAACTTCGTCATCGGCAAGTATGCCCGCCGGCTGAGCGCAGAGGACCTCGCTCGCTACCGCGAAGCCTTCCGCACCTATGCCCTCGCGACCTATGAATTCCAGCTGGACAGCTATCGCGGCGAGTCGGTGGAAATCGTTGGCTCTGACGACCGTTCTGCGACCGATTCGATCGTGCGCACGCTGATCCGGCGTGATGGCGGGGATCCGGTGGACGTGCGCTGGCGGGTACTGACCCGCGAGGGCGTCTACCAGGTCGTCGATGTCGGTCTTAATATCGATGGCAACCTGTTCTGGCTGGCGCTGGAGCAGCGTGCGCAGTTCCTCTCCATCCTCGATCGAACCAACGGCTCTGCCGATGCGCTGATCGGCAAGATCGAGGAGATGACCCGCGACCTGGAAGGCAGTCGCCGCCAGGACGGGGCCGACGGTCAAGCCGACAAGGAGGGCAAGCCCGCCGAACGCGGCTGACCCGCTCGCCACGACCGGTTCCGCTGGGCTGCACCCTACCGCAAATTTGGCGCAAATGAGACCATTTGCTCCGAACTTGCTTTAATGCCAAGCTGCATGGATCGGAACCGATCCAAGCAGCGCGAGGGCAAACGCGACTGCGCGTCGGCGCCCCATGCGCCGTGGCTGCGGATGGGTCTTTATCCGCGCACTTTGGTTCAAGTGCATGAATTCATGGCCCTCTTCGTGGCCTCACGCTTGGGCATCCTTTGCGCTCTGGCGGCATCGCAATCCTCGCAGCATGCTTTCATCCCGCTCCGGCATGCTCTTGGCCAGACCCCAAAATATACCCCTCCAAGTGGGTCAATTTGGACGGAAACCGCC
>CAYPQD010000049.1:0-18540 GCA_964412785.1 uncultured Hyphomonadaceae bacterium | reverse complement strand
CAAGGAATCAGCATTCGAAACCAAACGCGACACTTTTTCAGCAGCCTGTTAGAGCAGACCTGCCCGGGCCGTCGCTCGATGAACGGTCCATGGCAGCTTGCCACTGTCCGGACTGATACCAAGCTGCATGGACCCAAAACCGATCCCTTGCAGAGCAGGGCAAGCGCGACTGCGCGTCGGCGCCCCATGCGCCGGGGCCGCGGATGAGTCTTCATCCGCGCAGATTGGTATGACCCCGGCAGGCGAAGTCCAGGCCGGGATCGCCGGGGCCGCCCGGTTCGCCTGAGGCGGGCTTTCCCGGGACGACGCGTTGGCCTGGTAGCGGAGGCGCAGACGATAGCCTCTCTGCGCATGCGGCGCATCAGCGCCGACGCGCAGTCGCGCTCGGCCTCGCGCGGCAAGGATGGGTTTCAGGTCCATGCATCCTGGTATACGCACGGGGTCCATGTTCGCTGACCGACTGATTGATGCCACGCGGCAGTTCGGGCCGCTCTGTCTCGGGATCGACCCGCATGCGGGCCGTGTGCCGACACTGTTTGGCGGCGACACGCCGGAGGGGCTGGCAGCCTGGGGCGAGGCGCTGGTGGCGCTGGCGGCGGGACGCGTCGGCGTGGTCAAGCCGCAGGTCGGCCTTTTCGAGCGCCTGGGCCCTGCCGGGCTCGTGGCCCTGCAGGCGGTCTGCCGCGCGGCCAGCGAGGCCGGCCTTCTGGTCATTGCCGATGCCAAGCGCGGCGATATCGGCTCCACCGCGGAAGGCTATGCCGCAGCCTGGCTGGCCGATGGGGCGCCGTTTGCCTGCGATGCCTTGACGGTAAACCCCTATTTGGGCCTCGATACTCTGGTCCCCTTTCTGCGCACTGCGGCCGCCACCGGGCGTGGCCTCGCCGTACTGGTGCGTACATCAAATCCCGGCGCGGCCGATTTCCAGGCCCGAGATTTGGAAGGCGCCCCGCTCCATGTCCGCATTGCCGAGGCCCTTGCCGCGGCCGGGGCGGATCTCACCGGCGAGAGTGGCTGGTCGGGCCTGATGATGGTGGTAGGCGCAACCGGGCCGGAGGAAGCCCGCATGATCCGCCGGTTCGCGCCGAACAATCTCTTTCTGGTGCCCGGCTATGGCGCGCAGGGGGCGGGCGCCAGCGATGCGCTGGCCGGTCTCGTTGCCGGGCCGCACGGCCTGGAAGGCGGCGTCGTCAATGCCTCGCGGGCCGTCACCTTCCCGCCGGCAGCGGACGCGGCGACCACTCTGGACACCTGGCGTGAGGAAGTCGCTGCAGCGATCGAGGCCGCCCAGGCCGATCTCAGGGCGGCGGCGGGAGCCTGACCCTGCTGCATCGCGACGCCAGGTCCCGGACCGTGCCGTGCGTCAGCGCTCGACACCGCGCCGATCCGGGATAACATCAAGTTCGCACCAGGCCGGCGTCAGACCGGTGGCACGAGGAAACGAGAAGAGGACAGAAGATGGCACGCACATGGCTCTTGGGCGCGGCAACAGGCGCGCTCGTCGCGCTCGTCGCCTGCAATGACACGGCGCCGGACAGGGTCGCCGACTTGGCGGCCATGGACGCGGCACCGGACGATCCGGCTCCAGCGTCTGCCCCGTTTGCGGCGCTCGACGATGCCCGGCTTCGCAATGCCGCGGCGACGCCTGAGGAATGGCTGACCCATGGCGGGACCTATGACGAGCAACGCTATGCCCGCCTCGATGCCATTAACACCGGAAATGTCGGCGATCTCGGCGTGGCCTGGACCTATGACCTCGCCACCGCGCGCGGGGTGGAATCGACCCCGATCGTCGTTGATGGGGTTATGTATGTCACCTCGGCCTGGTCAGTGGTCTACGCCCTGAACGCCCGGACGGGCGAGGAACTCTGGGTGCATGACCCGGAGGTGGACCGCGCGGTCGGCGTCAAGGCCTGTTGTGATGTCGTCAATCGCGGCGTCGCGGTCTATGAAGGCAAGGTCTATGTCGGCGTCATCGACGGCCGTCTGGAAGCGCTCGACGCGAGGACTGGCGAGCGGCTCTGGTCCACGGTTACCGTCGACCAGTCCAGACCCTACACCATCACCGGCGCACCGCGCGTCGTGAAGGGGAAGGTCCTGATTGGCAATGGCGGTGCGGAACTCGGCGTGCGCGGCTACCTGTCGGCTTATGACGCCAACAGCGGAAAGCTGCTGTGGCGCTTCTATACTGTCCCCCATCCGAGGAAGGCTGCCGACACCGCGGCTTCTGATGCGGCGCTGGCCGAGATCGCCAACCCGACCTGGGGAGACACCGGCGCCTGGACGCGCGATGGTGGCGGCGGCACGGTATGGGACTCCATCGTCTATGATCAGGTCAACGATCAGGTCGTCTTCGGCGTCGGCAATGGCTCGCCGTGGAATGCCGACATCCGCGACCCGGACAGCAAGGGCGACAATCTCTTTCTCTCCTCCATCGTCGCGGTCGATGCGGATACCGGTGCGTATCGCTGGCATTTCCAGACGACCCCGCGCGATCACTGGGACTACACCGCCACCCAGACAATCATCCTCGCGGACCTGCCGGTGGGCGAGGACGGGGCGGAACAGCGCGTCGTCATGCAGGCGCCGAAGAATGGCTTTTTCTATGTACTCGACGCCCAGACCGGCGCGTTCATTTCCGGCAGTAATTTCGTGCCGCAGAACTGGACCACGGGGCTTGACGAGACCGGCCGGCCGATCGAGGTGGCGCAGGCGCGCTATAGCGAGGTGCCCTTCCTGCAGACGCCGGGTCCGCTCGGCGGGCACAATTGGCAGCCCATGGCGTTCAACCCCGAACTCGGTCTCGCCTATATCCCGGCACAGGAAATCCCGCAGGCCTACGCCCTAGACCCGCGCCATTTCGACAAGCCTGCCAAGTGGAACACCGGGGCGGACTTTGCAGCCGGCGTCCCGGTCGAGCCGCCGCCCGGCACCCTGGAGGCGCTCCGCTCGGGGCTGAAGGGCCGCCTCATCGCCTGGGACCCGGTCGCCCAGGAGCCGCGCTGGAGCGTGGAGCATGACAATGCCTGGAATGGCGGGGTACTGGCGACCTCCGGCGGCCTCGTCTTCCAGGGCAAGCTGTCGGGCAAGTTTGCCGCCTATGACGCCGCCACTGGCAAGGCGCTCTGGTCGGCCAACCTGAAGTCCGGCGGCGCTTCCGGGCCCGGCACCTACATGATCGACGGCGAGCAGTATGTGACCATCACAACCGGATGGGGCTCGGCCTACGCGCTTGCCTCCGGGTTTGGCTATGGCGACCCGGTGCCGCCATCGGTCGGCAAGGTCGTGACCTTCAGGCTGGGCGGGACCGGGCGGATCGCCGATGCCGACCTGGCCGCCATCGACATGACACCAAGGGCCGACCCCTTCGGCTCGGCGCAGATGCTGGAGGACGGCGCGGTGCACTACCACCGCAATTGCGCCGTCTGCCATGGCGTGTTCGCAGTGTCCTCAGGCGTGCTGCCGGATCTGCGCTGGGCAGCGAGTTCAGGCGATGAGGCGCTCTGGCGCCAGATCGTCGCCGATGGCCTGCTCGCCAGCAATGGCATGGTCTCCTTCAGCGATGTCCTGACGGGGGAGGAGATCGAGGCGGTGCGCGCCTATGTGGTGAAACAGGCGCACATCGCCGCCGACACGGAGGCGCCCGCCGGGGGCGTGCAATAGCCGGTTTCCCGGTTCTTCCGGCGAATGAAATCGACTACACTGAGGCAGACCTGTTCAAGAGCCGGAGCCTCCGCCCCATGCACATCCTCGGCATTCTCATTGCCATCATCGGCGCGATATCCATCTGGTACTGGCGAATGAAGGCTGTGGCGCAGGCCGGCAAGGAGGCGAAGAAGATCGTCGAGACGGCGGTCAACCTGCCCCGGCGCCTCGCCTTCAAGCGCAAGACGGGACGGCGAGGCCTGTCCCTTGTCGATGACCCGCGCGAGGCGGCGACGATCATGATGCTGGAAGTCGCGCGCGCTGCAGGCGACGTGTCTGCCGAACACAAGGCAGTGATCTCGGACATTATCCAGCGTGACTTCGAACTGGGCGCTGAGGATGCCGGCGCGCTGATCGCCCATGCCGGCTGGGTCGCACGCGACGCCACCATTGCGCACATCGTCATCGACCGGATGGCGGATTTCGTGATGAAGTCGCCCGGCATGGGCCCGGAGCAGCTTGTCGATCTCGACGGCATGCTGGTCACTGTGTCGGAGGCCGAGGGACGGCCGAATGCCGACCAGCTCGACCTGTTGCAGGCCTATCGCGACAAGATCGGCCTGCGCACCTGAGCGCCGGCGACCGCTCTGGCAGTTCCAAAAGCGCTTAGGGCCGGCTAAACGCGCGGCCATGAGCTATTCAGCCCGCGTCTTCAGCGACAACTGGACGAATTTTTCCGTCCTTCGCCACCGCCCGTTCGACGGTTTCCTCGTGACGTCGAAGAATTCCGGCACCCACTGGGTCAAATACATGTTGGCGGTTGCGCTCGCCGACACCTACCGCCTGCCGCGGCCGCAATACTTCTCGGAGAATGCCGTGCGCCCCTATATTGGCTGGCCAAGGGATGCGCCGACCTTTCCGCAATTGCCGCGGCTTGCGTTCAGCCACACCATTCCTCACCGGCTTGCCGATTGGGGCTGGGCACGCCGCGCAGCGGGCCTGCCGGCCTATGCCCTGTGCATCCGCCATCCCATGGCAATCCTCTCAAGCCACTACGCCAAATGGGCCTGGGACATCAAGGTTGACTGGCTGACCTATCTCGCCGGCGATCCGGACGGGAAGCGTTACCGCTGCGATGTTTACTGGCTGGCGCGCTTCTGGAACCGCTGGGGCGAGGTGGAGGCGCGCGACCCGGGCCGGATCCTGCGCGTCCACTATGAGGCGACCCGAAGCGACCCGGAGGCGAGCCTGCGTGCGATCGCCGCGCACTGGGCGCTGTCGCTCGGCGACGAGGCGATCGCTGCGGCGCTGCAGGCCGGGACGAAGGATGAAATGGCGAAGAAGGTCGATCCGGAGGCGGAGCCGAATGTCTTGCAGCGGCGCACGGAAACGCTGGAATCGCTGTTCGCTGGCGAGGCGCTGGACCTCTATGAACAGCGTGTCGCCGCCCTGTTCCGCCACGATCTTGGCTATGACCTGATGGCCGTCCCGCCGGCCTGATACCAGTGCGCGCGGATAATACCAAGCTGCCAGGATCGGTGCTGATCCCTTGCAGCTTGGCATGAGCCCTCCGGCCTATTCGGCCGCCGCGCTCGCGCTTTCAGATTCAGTGCCGCGGGCCAGCGTCTTGGCCAGCCCGTCCTCGGCGGCTTCGACCGGCTTGTCATCGCCCGTCTTGCGGCGATAGGTGCGCCGGCGTTTCGGCTTGGCCTCGCCCGAAGACGCCTCGCCCTGCGTCTCTGCCGTGTCCGGGTCGCCGGCTTCGTCGGCACGGTCGATCACCCGCAAGGCGTCGCTGCCGGTATCTGCCCCGGCAGGCAGCCCGGCCTCCGGCGCGCTGTCCCTGCGGGGCTCGCCATTTTCCCTTGGCTCGGACCGCGGCGCGTCTGCCAGCTCCTGCTCGTCGTCCTCGCCCTCCTCATCGGGATTGCGGCGCTTTTCCCTTGGCTGCATCGAGGCGATCAGGCGCTGGTAGTGTTCGGCATGCTGGAAGCACGCCTCACTGGTCACCCGGTCGCCGCTGGTCTGCGCATCGCGGGCATATTGCAGGTATTTGTCTAGAATCTGCTGGGCCGTGCCGCGTATCTTCACGTCCGGCCCATTGCTTTCGTAATGGCGATTGAGGTTGTTGCTGCTGCTTCCACCAGAACGGCGGCTGCGCCCGCGTTGGCGTTTCATGCGCGTTTCCCTGAATTAGGCGGCCCGATCCGATCGGGCCTTCCGAGCACTGCGGTTAGCGCTTCAATTCTTCGCGTCAGTGCAGAGAGGCGGCGAACCACTCATTCCCATTCGCCGGCCTATATTCGGAATGTAACGCGCCTAGCGGGTCCCGCCAAGCCCTTTGCAGTCGATTTGCCTGTCTTTCGGTCGATTGGTGGCCGCTATCGAAGGGCCGTCACCGCACGCGGCGTTCCGGAAAGGTCGGTACGGGTCTCGACCGGACAGAGCCCGGCGCCGGAAAGCAGCGCTGCCACTGCGTCAGCCTGCCCGGCGCCGACCTCCAGCACCAGCGCCGCGCCGGGGGCCATCCGCGCGCCCGCCAGCGCCGCAATCTCCCGGTAGGCGTCAAGGCCATCCTCGCCGCCATCAAGGGCCAGCCGCGGATCATGGACGCGCACCTCCGGCTGCAGCTGGTCGATCTCCCCGCGCGCCACATACGGCGGATTGGAGACAATGAGCCGGCAGTCGCCCCAGCCCGTCCAGTCCGCCCAGCCTCGCGTGACGAGGTCGATCCGGCCGGTGAGGCCGAAACGGGCGAAATTCTCAGCTGCCAGTGCCGCGGCGACCATGTCCGCCTCGACCGCCGCGCCGGACAGGTCCTCACGCGCCAGCAGTATCGAGGCGACAAGGCAGCCGGACCCGGTGCCAAGATCGGCGACGCGCCCGCCTGCGGCTCCGGACAGCTGGTCGAGCGCTGCCTCGACCACGCACTCGCTGTCGGCCCGGGGCACGAGGGCGCGGGCGTCGCAGAGAAACGCGTGGCCATGAAACGGGGCTATCCCGCTGAGATGCTGGAAGGGTACACCGGCAGACCTCCGCGCAGCGAGATCGCGCAGCCGTCGCTCGGCCACCGCGTCGACGGCCTCGCTATCGCGGGCGATCAGCGCTGCGGGCTCGCAGCCAAGCACAAGCGCCGCCAGCTGGCGCGACTCTCGCCGGGGCGCCTCCACCCCGCCGGCCTGCAATGCCGTCGCCGCAAGCGCGATCGCCTCGCCCAGCGTTCTCGCCGCGCCAGTCTCAGGCGGCATGGCTGTCCATGGCGGCCAGTTTCAGCGCCTGGTCCTCTGCACGCAGGGCATCGATCACCTCGCCCAGAGAGTCGCCGGCAATGATCCGGTCGAGATTGTAAAGGGTCAGCCCGATCCTGTGGTCGGTGACCCGCCCCTGGGGATAGTTGTAGGTGCGCACCTTCTCCGAGCGGTCGCCGGAGCCGACCTGGGACTTGCGCGCCTCGGCGCGGGCGGCATCCTTCGCCACGCGCTCCTTTTCATAGAGGCGCACCTTCAGCATCTGCATTGCCTTGTCCCGGTTCACATGCTGGGATTTTTCAGAGGAAATGGCAACGATCCCGGTCGCCAAATGGGTGATCCGCACAGCAGAGTCTGTGGTGTTGACGTGCTGCCCGCCGGCGCCTGACGCGCGCATGGTGTCGATGCGGATGTCCTCCGGACGGATCTCGATCTCTATGTTCTCAGGCGCCGGCAGAACGGCGACTGTCGCCGCGGAGGTGTGGATCCGTCCGCCGCTTTCGGTCTCGGGCACCCGCTGCACCCGGTGCACTCCGCTCTCCCATTTCAGCAGGCCAAACACGCCGTCGCCGGAGATGTTGGCGACGATTTCCTTGTAGCCGCCTGCATCGCCCTCTGACACCGACACCACCTCAACGCTCCAGCCCATCAGCTGGGCGTGGCGCGAATACATGCGAAACAGGTCGCCGGCGAACAGGGCGGCCTCGTCGCCGCCGGTACCAGCCCGGATTTCCAGCACCACGTCGGCGCTGTCATCGGCATCGCGCGGCAAGAGCAGGATCTGCACCTCGCGCTCCAGCTCCGGCAGCCGTTCCTTGAGATCATAGAATTCATCCCGCGCCAGTTCCGCCATGTCGGGATCGTCGCCCGCCATCAGCGTCTCCGCCTCGGCCATGGCGGCGCGGGCCCGTACCAGGTTGCGCACCTTCTCCACCATCGGCTTCAGGTCGGCGTGTTCCTTGGACAGCGCGATGATCTCATCGGTCTCGGTGGCGGCGCCCATGCGGGCTTCCACCTCCTCGAACCGGTCGATCACTCGTTCCAGGCGGGACAGGGACAGGCTAGCCATGTGCCGGCATGTAGGCGGCTTCGGCGCGGCGGTGAAGCGGGCTGCGTCAGATGACGCCCTGCGGCAGGGTGGCGATGCGCCAGACCTCCCGGCCGGCAAACGCCATCAGGACCAGCGAACCCATGGCAAACACAAGGAACCGGAATGACACGTTGGAGGAGAGCACCTGCACCAGGGAGTGCGCGACGCGAAGGCCCACATAGGTCCAGCCCAGCCAGGCACCGAGCGCGTCTCCACCGCCCGTCAGCGCCGCGAAGAAGACCAGCGCGTAGAAGAGTGTCGGCTGCTCGTGGAGGTGGTTGTAATTGTCGGCGACAGCCCGGACGTTGGACGGAATCCGGTCGAGATAGGTGCCCGGATGGCGCGCCTCGTCGGGGTGCAGTTTTGCCTTCTGCATGGCCGGGATCCGCGTTGCGTACATCCACAGCCACATCACAAGTGTCCAGACGACCAGCGCCAGCACCGGAAGAAGAAACCCCACATTGATTGGCATGGCCGCAGCCTCCCTGCTTGCTGTGTTCCGCCTGTAGCCCTTAGCAGACTTCGCCCGGGCAGGAAGTGCCTGCGATCTCCGATTCGCGGTCGTCGCCCGTGGTCCAGTGCGCATCGAGAAAGGCCAGCATGGCCACCACATCGCGCGCATCGACGCCATGACCGCCGGACCGCAGGAAATAGGCGAGCGGGTCGCCGGGGCGGTAGTCGTCCATCCCGGTCGCACCAAGGCCCGCAGGACCATACAGCCGGTAGACCGGGCTGGCCGCTCGTGCCACCCGGAAGGTCGAGTTCGGATCGGACCAGACATCGCGCCGCCCATTGCCGAGAAAGACCGGCGTCGGTGCAACCAGAGCCAGCAGCTGGTGCTGGTCGACCGGCAAGTCGTCGATGCGGCCCAGCCAGTCTGACAGGCCGGGTTCGAACCAGTGCCGATAGCCGCCCGGCTGCACGCCGGGCAGGATTTTCGGCCCGTCCAGCACCTGCTCCAGGCCCTCCCCGGTCCCCGACCGGTTCGATGCCGTCCCGCCAAATCCTGACTGGTGGCTCAGTACGGCGCTGATCCGCCGGTCCCAGATCGCCGCCAGCAGCGCTGACTTGCCATGACGGGAGTGGCCATAGACGGCGACCCGGGTCGCATCGAGACGCGGGTCGTCGGCGAGCGCATCGATAATGGCGCTGTAGCCATAGGCCCACGCCATGAGCGTACCCGTCGGGGCGGGCACGTCTTCGCCGCCGAGCCCGGCCATCACGTCAGGCGCACGGGTCGCGGAATCAGGCACCAGGTCGCTGGCGTGGAAGCTGGCATAGGCGATGCCGCGCGCCAGATAGGCGTCGAACGGAACCAGGGCGATATATTCGCCGAAGATATACTCCACCAGCCAGGGTGCGTCGGTCTGCGTGCATGGAACCGCGCCGTCCTCGGTCAGGGCCAGCGAGGCAAACACATAGCAATTGGGCGAGAAGGTCTGGCCGATCACCAGCGGAACCGGCCCGCTCGCCTCTGCCGGCACCATGAGACCAACGGAAAAGCGCTGTGCACCCGCACCGGCGCCGATTTCGATAACCAGTTCCTCAAGGCGCGCGCGGCCGTCCAGGAAGGCGGGATCGGCGACCCGGCGGGACACGACCCGGCTTGCCAGCCCCTGAGGCCAGGGGCCATACATCACCTCTTCGAAGCGCACCTTCAGGGAAGCGCGCCCGCCTTCCCAGTCGTCAAGGCTCGAAGGCGCCAGCGTCGGGACGATCTCAGGCTTGTTGGCCGTCTCAAGGCTCGCATAATTGAGCCCCAGCATGGTGCAGTTGCTGACAATGAAGCCGGCGAGGAGGACCAGCACCAGCCGGCCGAACCATTTCAGGGCAGTCAGGATCATGGCGGGGCAGTCCTCAAGCGGGTTCAGCGATATCGGGCTCGTCAGCGCCCTTGCCTGCTGGATGAGCGCCTGTGAACAGGGCTCACGCGCTTGTGTCCGGCGCGCCCTTCTACTGCGCCGCCATGGCAGCGGTTTCCGCCTCGCGCGCGGCCCGCAGTGCTTCCGCCTTCGCCTCGACCTGTTCGACGATGTGCTCGATCATCTGCGCGTTCGAGACCTTGTGGTCCGGCCGACCCGCCACATACATCATGCCGGCCTGCGCGCCACCGCCGGTGAAGCCGAGATCGGTCATCGATGCCTCGCCCGGGCCGTTGACGACGCAGCCAATGATCGACAGCGAGATCGGCTCGCAGATGTGGGCAAGACGCGCTTCCAGTGTCTCCACCGTCCTGATGACGTCGAACCCCTGGCGGGCGCAGGACGGGCAGGCAATGATATTCACCCCCCGCGTGCGCAGCCCGAGGCTTTTCAGGATGTCGAAGCCGACCTTGATTTCCTCCACCGGGTCGGCCGACAGCGAGACGCGGATCGTGTCGCCGATGCCGGCCCAGAGCAGGCTGCCCAGCCCGATCGCCGATTTCACCGTTCCGGTGCGCAGGCCGCCCGCCTCGGTGATGCCAAGATGCAGCGGCGCGTCGGTTGCCTCGGCGAGCTGCTGGTAGGCGGCCACCGTCAGGAACACGTCGGACGCCTTCACCGATATCTTGTAGTCGCGGAAATCCAGGTCCTCGAGGATGCGCGCATGGTCAAGAGCGCTTTCCACCATCGCCTCGGGGCAGGGCTCGCCATATTTTTCCAGCAGATGGCGCTCCAGAGAGCCGCCATTGACCCCGATCCGGATCGAACAGCCATTCGCGCGCGCCGCACTGACCACCTCGCGTACCCGATCCTTGGAGCCGATATTGCCCGGATTGATCCGCAGGCAGGCTGCGCCCGCTTCGGCCGCCTCGATGCCTCGGCGATAGTGGAAGTGGATATCGGCGACCAGCGGCACCGACACGCCGCCGGCAATCATCCGCAGGGCCGCCGTGGAGTCCTCGTCCGGGCATGAGACGCGCACGATATCGGCGCCGGCCTCTTCCAGTGCGTGGATCTGGGCGATGGTGGCGGGCGCGTCCTGCGTTGGCGTGTTGGTCATCGACTGCACCGAGATCGGCGCATCGCCGCCGACCTCGATGCTGCCGACACGTATCTTTCGGGACGGTCGGCGCTCGATGGAACGCCAGGGCCGTATCGGATTGTGGCTCATCAGGTACAGGGCCTCCGCGCGGGTGTCATCTTGGATGCCGAACATGACGTTGCCTGGCCGGCGCAGCAAGGGGGCGCGCGGTCGCTGGTGCGCCCGCGACCGGTTTATCGGGAAGCCGTCTCCGCCAGCGCCTCGCCCACTGCGAGCGCGGCCGCGTCGATGCTGGCGTCATAGACCTCGCGGCCGGCCTCGCCGAGCGGGCCGACCACCCGTTCGCCCACCCGCCATTCGAACGCTGCGCCATCGGCAGCGCTTACCGTCCAGCCTGCGTCGAGGCGGGGAAAGTAACGCTCGCCCGGCTGCATCACCCGGCTGCGATAGATGGTGCCATCGGCGCCCCGGATTTCCGCAAAGGCCGGCGCCACGGCGACCAGTTCAAGGGGCAGGGTCTCGATCGTCGGCGCCACTGCCGGGCCGACCGATACACTCGCCCCGGGCAGCATGTAGCGGGCAGAGACTGGCGCCGGCGTATCCGTACGCGCCGTTCCGGCATCGCGCGACATGATCCAGTTCGCGGCCGCCACCGATGCTGCAATCACGACAGCAAGGCCGAGCAGTCGATGCCAGCCGAAGAGCGGTCGTTCGATCGCGGGCTTGACCAGGTGTTGGGTGTTCTTTCCGACCCGCGCGGCCTCGCTCTCGGCGAGGAAGGCGGAGATCACCTCCTGCTCGGGCAGGCCAAGCTCACGGGCATAGGTTCGCAGCATCATTGTCAGATGGCCGGCCGGGAGCGCTGCCACCGTCATTGCCTCGATTGCGGAAAGATAACGCGCCTGAAAGCGCAGCCTTGCTGCAATCTCGCCGATCTCAAGGCCGAGATGGCGCCGCACCGCGGCAAGGCAGGGACCAACGCGCAGGCCCGTGCCCCCGCGGCTGGCGAAAATCGCGCGCGCCCCCTCGAAATCGGGCATTTCATCCGCCTCAGGCGCAGAGCTGGTGTCGGCACGATCCGTACACTCCGGCTGGGCCGGGGTCGGTTCGGCCGCAGGGAAGGGTACGATGCGGTCGTCGTCGTCCTTGAGTCTTGCCTGGGCCATTCCGGTCATTCCAATGGACCTCACCTGCATTCCTGCATTGCATCAGTCCGGTTCGCCCCGCAATGGAACATTAACGCAAACCGGCCGAGCAATCAATTGTCTGCAACATCCACGCCAGCATGCCTCACCAGGGTTAGGACTTCCTTACGAAAATCTGACACAGATGATTCCAGAAGCGGAACGAAACGTTCTTTGAAGGCGCCGAGGTCGAGACTGCGCACCATCTGCTTGACCGGGCCGATTCCGGAGGCGGGCATGGAGAGTTGGCGGTAGCCGAGAGCGATCAGGCAGAGGGCCTGAAGGGGATGGCCGGTCGCCTCGCCGCAGACGGAGGTCTGAAGTCCGAGATCAGCACACCTTCCGGCCACCTCTCGCAGAAAGCGAAGAGCCTGCGGCTGCATCAGTCCATAGCGCTCCGCTACCCGCGGCGTCATCCGGTCAGCGGCAAAGAAGAATTGCAGCAGGTCATTGGTGCCAAGCGAGATGAAGTCGCAATGCGGTGCGATCTCGCCAAGGCCATAGGCGAGCGCCGGCACTTCCAGCATGGCGCCGACCCGGACCGTCCCCGGTACAGGCAGGCCCCGGCCGCGCGTCCAGTCCAGTTCACGCTGCAGCAGGGCGCGGGCCTCCATGAACTCCGCCGGCGTCGTCACCATCGGGAACATCACGCTGAGTTCGCCCGGCGCCGAAGCGCGGACCAGCGCCCGCAGCTGGCGCCGGAACAGGCCCTTCTGGTCCAGCGCGAAGCGGATCGAGCGCCATCCGAGCGCCGGGTTCTCCTCGCGCTCCTGGTTGAGGTTCGGCAGCATCTTGTCGCCGCCGAGATCGAGGGTGCGGAAGATCACGGGCCGGTTGCCGGCGAGGTCGAGAATCTCGCGATAGAGCGCCACCTGTTCACCCAGCCGCGGCAGGGTCTCGGAGACCAGGAACTGGAATTCGGTGCGGAACAGGCCGATCCCGCTCGCTCCTGATTCGGTCAGGTGGTCGGCATCGAGCTTCAGCCCGGCATTCAGCATCAGCCGGATGGCCGTACCGTCCTTCGTCACCGCTGGCGTGTCGCGCAGCGCGTGGTAGGCCGCCTGCCGCTCGCCGCGCAGGGCGACCCGGCTCTCATAGGCGCGGATCAGCGGCTTGTCGGGGCGGACATGGGCCGTGCCCTGCTCGGCATCGACAATGATGGGGTCGCCAGCCTCGACCGCCGGCACGAGCCCGGGCAGGCCGCCAAGGCTCGGAATGCCGAGGGCCCGCGCGACAATGGCGGCGTGGGAGGAGGCGGAGGCCTCTTCCAGCAGGATCGCCGTCAGGCCCGCATGGCCGTATTCAAGCAGGTCGGCCGGGCCGAGCCGGCGCGCCACCAGGATCCGTGGCCGGTCATCGCCCGCAAGGCCGTTCTTGACCGCGCCGCCGAGGATGCGAAGGAGCCGGTTGTCGAGGTCCTCAAGGTCATAGAGTCGCTCGCGCAGATAGGGGTCGCGCGCCTGCTCCATCCTCGCGCGGTGCTCGCGCCGGGCCCGGTCGACGGCCGCCTCGGCTGTCAGTCCGGAGCGAACGCCCTCCAGCAGGCGGTCGGCCCAGGCCGGGTCATTCGCCAGCATGCGGTAGGTCTCAAGCACCTCGCGCGGCTCTCCCATCAGCGCGCCCGCATCAATCGCAACCATCGACTCCGCGGCCCGGCGCAGGGTCGCCAGCCCGGCCAGAAGGCGGCCCTCCTCTACCTCGGGGTCGAGGGCGAAGAAGCGCGCGGCCGGCACCACCGGGTCGTGCAGCGCGGCGATGCCCATGCCGAGGCCGGGACACAGAACGCGTCCCCGGAACTGCGCCGGACCGGTGGCGCGCGTGCCGAAATCGGGCAACCCATTGTCTCCCGTCGCCTCCCCGGCCAGCACTTCGGCCAGTACCATGGCGATCGTCTCCAGCGTCTCGATCTCCTCCTCGCCATAGGCCCGCTCGGTGCGGTTCTGGACCGTCAGGACGCCGATCACCCGGCCGCTGCGCAGGATCGGCACGCCAAGAAAGGCGTGGTAGGGGTCCTCGCCAGTCTCCGGCCGGTAGGAGAAGGCCGGGTGGCGCGGTGCGTCCTGGATTGCCAGGGACTTCGCCGACTTGGCGATCTGGCCGACGAGGCCCTCGTCAATCCTCAGGCGGGTCATTGTCACCGCTTCCGGGCGAAGGCCCTCAGTGGCGATCAGCACCAGTTCGGCATCCTCCGAACGCACATAGATGGAGCAGACATCGGCCACCAGCGTGAACGCGATCAGCCTGACGACCTGGTCAAGCCGCTCGCGCGTACTGCCGCCCTCTGCCATGAGGTGGCGCAGCCGGTTCATCAGCAGGCGGGGAACGGGGGATCGGTCTGACATCAGCACGGTTTCAGGTGACGACTCCCCTTACGCTGCGTCAAGGCCGAAGGCCGTGTGCAGGGCACGCACGGCCAGCTCGGTATAGGCCGCCTCGATAAGAACCGAGATCTTGATTTCCGACGTAGAGATCACATTGATATTGATATTGCGCTCATACAGCGCCCGGAACATGGTCTCGGCGACCCCGGTATGACTCTTCATGCCGACGCCGACAACTGAAACCTTGGCCACGTCGTCGTCGAGCTCAAGCGTGTCATAGCCGATCTCCTCACGCGCCGCCTCCAGAACGTCGCGGGCGATGGCACTGTCGCGCTGGGTGGTGGTGAACACCATGTTCGCCCGGTGCGGCCCGCGCGCGTCGGCCTGCACGATCATGTCGACATTGATGCCCTTGGCCGCCAGCAGGGAGAAGATCTTGGCCGACACGCCCGGCCGGTCGGCCACCCCGTAGAGCGTGAGCTTCGCCTCGTCGCGAGAATAGGCGATGCCGACGACAACCTGCTTTTCCATGATCTCATCCTCCGGACAGACGATCGTGCCGGCGCGTTCGGCTTCCAGCCCGAGAAAGGTCGACAGAACCCGGATGCGAACGCCATGATTCATGGCCAGCTCCACCGAGCGCGTCTGCAGCACCTTGGCCCCGAGAGAGGCCAGTTCCAGCATCTCCTCGTAGGAAATCTTCTCCACCCGCTGGGCCCTGTGGACGATCCGGGGGTCGGTCGTATAGACCCCGTCGACATCGGTGTAGATATCGCAGGTCTTCGCCCCCAGGGCCGCTGCGACCGCGACCGCGCTGGTGTCGGAGCCGCCGCGCCCGAGGGTCGCCACCCGTCCGTCCTGGGTCACACCCTGGAAGCCAGCGATCACCGCGACCTCGCCGGCATCCACAGCATCCGGCAGGCTGCTGCCCTCAAAGCCGCGAATGCGCGCGCGGGCATGATCGCCATCGGTCTGCATGGCCAGCTGCCAGCCGAGCCAGCTGCGCGCCTTCAGCCCGCGCCGGCGCAGCGCCAGGGCCAGCAGGCCGCTCGTCACCTGCTCGCCGGAGGCAACGACCACGTCATACTCGTCATTGAACGCCTCGGGCGCCAGGCGCTCGCCGGCCGCGCCGTGCGCCAGCGCCACCAGCCGGTCGGTCTCACCGGCCATGGCAGACACCACCACGGCGACGCCGCCCGATGCGGCCCGCGGCGCCACGATATCGGCCACCCGGTCGATCCGCTCCAGGTCGCCCACCGAGGTGCCGCCGAATTTGAGGACTGTCCGCGCCATTGCCTTCAAGGGTCTCCGTCCCAGATATCAGGGGCCAGCGCCCCAAGGCTGTCTTAGTGAACCGCCGGGCGGCGCGCAAACGCGGGACCGCACCCATGGCTGCCATAGACACCGAACATCCCAAGGCGCCGCCGAGGACGCCCAGCATTGATGCAGACGAGGTCGAAAAATTCTCGGCCCTCGCCGCCGAATGGTGGGACGCGACAGGCAAGTTCCGCCCGCTGCACAAGTTCAACCCGGTCCGCCTGCACCACATCCGCGACACCGCGATCGCGCATTTCGGCCGCGACCCGTCGGCCCGCCAGCCGCTGGAGGGCCTGCGTGTTCTCGACATTGGCTGCGGCGGCGGCCTCGTGGCCGAGCCCATGGCCCGGCTCGGCGCGCGCGTCACCGGCGTCGATGCGTCGGAAGCCAACATCAAGACCGCGCTCACCCATGCGCAGGAAAGCGGCCTCGACATCGACTACCGTGCCGGCACGGCCGAGGGCCTGATCGAGGCCGGCGAGCCGCCCTTCGACCTCGTTCTCAACCTGGAGGTCGTCGAGCACGTCGCTGACCCGGACCGTTTCCTGCGCGATACCGCCGCACTCCTCGCCCCCGGCGGCCTGATGGTGGTCGCAACCATCAACCGCACCGCGCGCGCCTTCGCCACGGCGATTGTCGGCGCCGAATATGTCCTGCGCTGGCTGCCGCGCGGCACCCACCGCTTCGACAAGCTGGTCAGGCCTGGCGAGGTCGAGGCAGCCTTGCGCGAGGCCGGGCTGGCAACCCAGCCGCCCCAGGGCGTTGCCTACAACCCGCTGAGCGATAGCTGGGCGCTGTCCTCCGACACCGGCGTCAACTACATGATGGTGGCGACACGAACGAAATAGTCCGCTAGGTCAGGCGGATGATGGCGATTGTCACCCCGCTCGACATTCTTGACCACTGGATCGGGCCGGCCCGCGAGAGCGCCGAGGCCGCCGAGGCGCGCCAGGGTCTCTGGTTCCAGGGCTCGCTGGAAACCGATGCGCAGATCGCCCGGCGCTTCCTGCCGACACTGGCCGCCCTTGCCTCCGGGCTCGACCGCGACTGGGCCGCCCGCGGCCCGCGTGCCCGCCTCGCCGCCATTGTCGCCCTCGACCAGTTCACCCGGAATGTGTTCCGCGGCACGGCGGCGGCCTTCGAAAATGATGCGCGCGCCCGCCGGCTCTGCCTTGACGGGCTCACCGCCGGCGAGGATCGCGGCCTGGCGGAGGCCGAGCGCGTGTTCTTCTACCTGCCTCTGGAACACAGCGAGGCGATGGCCGACCAGGTGCGGTCGGTCGCCCTGTATGAACAGCTCGCCCGCGAAGCCCGGCCGGACTTCACCGCGATGACAGAGACCGTGCTCGACTATGCCCGCCGGCACCGCGATGTCATCGCCCGCTTCGCCCGCTTCCCCCACCGCAACCGCGCCCTCGGCCGCCACGACACCGCTGCCGAAACCGACTGGCTCGCCGAGCATGGCGGCTTCTGAGGGCGGGGATAGCGTATTCACCTCGGGTGGACACGCGCCGCGGGCGAGGCCCGCCGGCCGGCCAGGCCGCCCCCGCGGAGGCGTCTGGCGACAGCCAGACTGCCGTGAGCGAAAAACAAAGCGACGGCTGGGGTCGCCGAAGGCGAAATCAGTCTAGCTGATCTGGAACTTGCGACGCACCGCCAGTGCGAACAGGAAGGCGAGCACGAAGGACAGGAGCGACTGCGCGATTGCCATCAGGCGCACGCAGACGCCCCAGCCGGCCCCGTTCTCGAACAGCAGCCTGTCGGCGAGGCGCTTGTCCTGCACCACGGTCTCGCTCCCCTCGATCGGTTCCTGGGTGGCGAGGGCCGAGAGCGGGCGGAAGGCATTGTTCAGGGAAAACTCCAGCGCCTGAAGGGCATCGTCCGTGCTGCCCGTCCATACGGGTGAGGGCGGCTCCAGCTTCAGGGGCGCGGGCGTTTCCTTCAGGTGGACAGCCATCCAATAGTAGGCGACTGCGAACATCAGGGTGAAGGTCGTGAGCCCGGCAAAGGGCCGCCAGATCGATTCGCCATAATTCGACCAGAGCGCATAGAAGCCGGAGGCGCGCTTTTCGAAGAAGCCGACGCTCGGCCGCTTGATCCGCGCCTTCACCTCATAGCGGTAGAAGGTCTGTTCGCGGTCGAAATCGCCCTGCTCCTTCATCGCCTGCTTGGCAACCCGGTAGCCGCCCGACAGCTCCCGCCAGACCCGGTCGCGAATGTCTCGCTGATGTCTCGTTTCCCTGATCTCTTCGATGTCCCGGTCGATCCGTGTCCCGGCGGCCGCGACCGCCTCGCGCCACATGTCCTCGGGCGTCTTGCCGCCAGAGACGGGCCGGATCAGCAGCCTCTGCTTGAAGGTGGCATCGTCAAGGGCCGCAAAGGCTGAGAAATTCTCCGTCTTGAAATTGGCGAAATCCTCAAACCGCGCCCCGTCAAAGGCGCCGCCATAGTGGGTCTGCCGATGCCACTTTATGTCCGAGAAGTCCGACACGCCGCGAAACAGCGCACGGCTCCACCAGGCCCGGCCTTGCAGGGTCGCGTTGGAGAAGTCGGCGCCGTCGCCGAGGATCGCGCGGGAGAAGCGGGCGCCGTCGCCGAGGGTCGCGTCGGAGAAGTTGGCGCCGTCGCCGAGGGTCGCGCTTGAGAAGTCGGCGCCGTTGCCGAGGGTCGCGGCGGAGAAGCGGGCGCCGTCGCCGAGGGTCGCGTCGTAGAAGTCGGCGCCGTCGCCGAGGGTCGCGTCGGAGAAGTCGGCGCCGTCGCCGAGGGTCGCG
>CAYPQD010000048.1:0-18638 GCA_964412785.1 uncultured Hyphomonadaceae bacterium | reverse complement strand
TTAAACCATCCCGCCATCGGTCGGCAGGCCGAACAGGATGCGGCCGGTGAGTTCATAGGTCGCGGGTGCCGTAGCGATGTGCTGGGTGATGGCGTGGCCATCGCGGAAGCGCCGCTGCAGGTCGCTTGAGAGGAACAGCGCCGCGCCGCCGCCGAGGTCATAGGCAATGCGGCAGATGTCTGCGCCGGTGCGCACCATGTGGGTGCAGGCGAGCCGCAGCGCGGCGCGGCGGTCCAGCGGGATCTCGCCCGTCGCCGAGGCGCACTGCCACGTCGCGTCGATCTCGTCGAAATACCAGGCCCGGGCCGCACGCCAGGCCGCTTCCATCTTCGCGAACTCGCCCTGTACCGTGCTGCGCTCGGCGAGCGTTCGTGTCGAGCCTTGTGATTTCTTGGCGCTGGCGAGCCCGACAAAGGCATCGAGCGCGGCGCGGGCATTGCCGAGCGCCACCGCCGAGACGCCGAGCGCCAGCAGGCCGAAGGCCGGGAAGGCGTAGAGCGCGCCCTCCGCGACAGGCCGGTCGGTCTGCAGCGAGACAGAGCGCGCCTTCGGCACCACGATATCGCTGACGGCAATGTCGCCAGAGCCGGTGCCCTTCAGTCCCATCACCTGCCAGGTGTCGATCAGCTCGGCATCCTCGCGCGGGAAGATCATCATCCGTGCGTCCGGTGCGCCTGAAGGCAGGCGGCGGACCTCACCCTCCTTAATGAGGACAGAGCCGCCGCAAAGCCAGGTACAGTTCTGCGAGCCCGACCCCCATTGCCAGCGGCCGGTGACCCGGTAGTGGCCGTTCTCCGCGACCGCCTTGCCAGTGGGCGCGAACACGCCGCCGGTGACGGTCATCGGGTCGGCATAGATCTCGCGCGCCGTGTCGCGTTCCAGATAGGCGGCGTTGAGGGCCGTCGTCGCCGCGATCATGGCGCACCAGCCAGCACTGGCATCGGCCTCGGCGAGGGTGGCGACCGTCTCCACGATCTGGCGCGGCGGAAGTTCCAGGCCGCCAAGATAGGCCGGTGTCACCATGCGGAAGAGACCGGCCCGAGCCATGGTGCGCGCCAGATCAGCCGGCAGGCGTCGGGCCGCCTCGATCTCATCGGCGCGATTGCGGATTTCAGGCTGCAGGGCGCGCGCCGCTGCAACAGTGTCGGTGGGGGCCGCTTCAGGTATCATGACGCAGAGCTTACGCCGGAAGCGGCGCCGTGTCAGTCCCCTCCGCAACGCCTCCTGCCCGGCCTGAACCCGGCCTATTGGAAGACCTTCGGCTTCTTCGCCTGCCAGCGGGCTTCGGCGCGCTTCAGGCGTTCGCGGTAGCGCGCAGGGGCCATGGAATAGGTCGCATCGCGCAGGAAGCTCATCAGCTCCGCCCGCTTGCCGGCATTGGCGAGATCCTCAGGCGTCAGCACCTCGCCAATGTGCACCGGCATGCGCTTGCCGCGCTTGCGGTTCACTTCCCTGAAGATCAGGGCGAGGCGGACTTCGAGCGACATGTGGCTGGCGAGCTGGAACAGGCGCGAATTCTGGCCCTCGAAATAGACGGGCACCACGCTCGCCCCGGACTGGGTGATCAGCTTGGCGGTGAAGGGCTTCCAGGTATCGTCGACAGCGGCCCGGCTGAAAGGCGTCGGGGCCGTGGAGACGCCGCCGGCGGGGAAAACAATGATGCAGCCGCCGGATTTCAGGATGTCCAGGGAAACCCGTCGCGTCTCGATATTGAGTGCCTGGGCCTCCTTCGTGCCAGCAAAGTCTATCGGCAGGATCCAGTCCGAGGCTTCCGGTGCGCCATCCAGCACGGCATTGGTCAGGATCTTGAAATCGGTGCGCAGGAGCGACAGGAGGTGGCAGATCACAAGCCCGTCGAGCACGCCGAAAGGGTGGTTGGCAACGACCACCAGCGGCCCGGACCTGGGGATCGCAGCATGGCGGGCAAGGTCAAACTCGACCCTGAGGTCGAGCAGCTTCACCGCTGCGCCAAAGAAAGGCTCGCCCTGCAGCTCTTCGCGGTAGCGCCGGTAGAGCTTCTGGATGCGCGGCTGGCCCGACAGGCGTTCGAGTGCGCGCACCATCCGCCGCTTCAGCGGATGGTCGAAATACGTAGCATACGAAAGGGCGGGCGTGGTTTCGGTGTCGGCCATCGCGTGAAATGTGATCGTTTCGCGACGGACAGACAAGCTGCCGGTGCGTTACAGCTTCCAGAGGCTTGCCAGATTGTTCTTCTGCATGTCGCTGGAGCCGCCGACAATCGGCATCGACAAAAGGTCGCGCACGCAGCGTTCCATGTCATGGGCGTCCGACAGGCCGTAGGCCCCCATGACCTGCTGGCAGGCAAGCGCGATGTCCACGCCTGTATCCGCCACGAAGAGTTTCGCCATGGATGTTTCCACCGAACACGGCAGGCCCTCATTGGCCAGCCACGCCCCGTGATAAAGCATGTGGCGGCAAGCGGCGAGCTTGGTGCGCGCGGTGACCAGCTTGTGGCGGATGGCCTGGTGCTGGGCGATCGGCTTGCCGAACTGGACGCGCTCGCGGGCATAGGCCCAGGCCTCGTCCACAGCCGCGCGGGCGATGCCATAGGCGACCGCCGTGATCTCGATCTTTTCCACGTCCAGGGCGCGGCCGGCGAGCAGTTTCCAGCCCTGGTCCCACATCTCCGGCCCGCCGACGATCGCGCTCTCGTCCAGATCGACATTGTCGAAATAGACGTCCTGGGAGTGGGTGTAGCGCAGGTTGGCGTGGGCGAGGTCCTGCATGGTGACGCCCGGCGCATCGGTCGGGATCAACAGGAAGGTGAGGTTCCTGTAGCGCGCGTCCGGCGGCCCGGAGCGGACAAGGCAGTAGATCACGTCGGACCAGTCCGCGCCGGTGCACCAGCGCTTTGCGCCATTGACGATGATCCGGCCATCGCGGCGCTCCGCCCGGGTCTCCACGCTGGCAAGGTCGCCGCCGACATTCGGCTCCGAAAGGCCATAGCAGAAGAAGGCGTCACCGAGAGCGAGTTTCGGCAGCCATTCCTGCTTCTGCGCCTCGGTGCCGTTTTCCGCGAGGTTCATGCCGCCATAGAAAGCCGCGTGGATATACGGCCCGGCCACCGACGTCCCGCCCTGGCAGAGTTCCTCGATCACGGCGGTGGCGGAGACGAGGTCCTGTCCGGCGCCGCCATAGGCTTCCGGGATGGTCAGGCCGATCAGGCCGAGGCTTGCGAACTCGGCGAACACGGAGCGGTCCCACCGCGCCTCGCGATCCCATTCGATGCGCTTCTCCCGCGGCATCCGCTCGGCGACGAAGCGCGAGACCTGGCGGCGGATTTCGGTGACGTGGCCCGGTTCGGCGGCGAAGCTTGTTTCGGTCATGCCGGACACTCCGTGATTTCGTTCAGACTGAGAAGCGGTGCGGGCGGGGTCTGCGGCGCGGCGAGCGGGCGCGACCACCATTCGACATCGCGCCAGGCCCCCTGCTTGTAGCCGACCGACGGATAGCGCGCGACCGGAGAGAACCCCATCGCCCTGTGCAGCCCGGTGCTGGCTTCGTTCGGCTCCGTCATGCCACCAAAAGCCATGACATAGTTCTGCTGCGTCAGCAGATCGAGCAGGGCGGCGTAAAGCGACCGGCCCATCCCTTTTCCGATCGCATCCGCGGCCAGATAGATCGTCGTGTCGACCGAGAATCTGTACGCGGCGCGCGCCTTGTGCTGCGAGGCATACGCATAGCCGATGACCTCGCCGTCCGCATCCGCAACCAGCCAGGGATAGGCTGCGCCCGCCGCCGCCATGCGTTTTGCTATTTCGGCGCTGTCCGGCGCGACTTCCTCGAAGGAAGCAATGCCGGTTTCGACATGAGGCCGGTAAATCTCCGCGATCGCGGTACAGTCTTCAACCGCGGCACGCCGGATGCGCACATCTTCCATGCTCATTCGCCCGTCAGCTTCGGCGTGCGTTTCTCGCGGAAGGCGTCGACGGCCTCCTTCCGGTCCTTGTGGATGTTCGAGACGCTTTCCCAGCCAACGCTCGCGTCCATCAGCTGGGCGGCAAGCGCGCGCAGCGGAATATTGGCGACCGTCTTGGTCCAGCGCACCGCCCATCTCGGATTGGCCTGCAGCTTGGCGACGATCTCGCTGATCTTGGCGTCGAGCTCTCCGGCCGGCACGGCATAGTTGATCAGGCCGAGGTCCTTTGCCTCGGTGGCCGTAAGCAGGTCGCCGGTCATCAGCAACTCTTTCGCCTTCGCAAAGCCGATCAGCTGCGGCCAGATCAGTGCGCCGCCATCGCCGGCCACGAGGCCGACCTTCACATGCGGGTCGCCGATCTTGGCGGTCTCATCGGCGATGATGACATCGCAGAGGAGCGCGATGGTCGCGCCGAGCCCGGCAGCCGCCCCGTTCATCCGGCAGAGGATCGGTTTTTCCATCTCCAACAGTGAGGTAACGATGCGTTTGGCGTCCCAGGCGATGGCGCGGAACTTTGCCGGGTCGGCGATCTGCTCGTCAAACCAGTCGAAATCCCCGCCGGCACAGAAGGCGCGGCCCTTTGCGGAGAGGATGATGATATCGCTCTCGGTGTCGCGTTGCAGGTCGGTGAAAACCTGCGCCAGTTCGTCATGCATGGCTGCGTCGACGCCGTTGACCGGGTGGTCGGACGTGATGAACGCGGTCAGCACCCGCCCGTTGCGCTCGAAGGTGAAGCGCGAATAGGGCTGCGCCGTGATGTCGAAATGTGCGCTCATGTCCCGTCTCCTACCCGCACGATCCTGCGGCCGAAATTCTCTCCGCGGAACAGGCCACAGAATGCCTCGGGCATGGCGGCCAGCCCCTCGAAGCGCTCCTCACGATACGCCAGCCGGCCTGACGCGATGAGCCCCGCCATCTCTTCCAGCGCGCGCGGAAACTCGCGCGCATCATCGAAGACGACAAGCCCCTCCATGCGCACCCGGTGCGTGATCAAGGGCGCGGTATTGCGTATGCCCGCACGTTCAGGCGCCGGCAGATTGTAGTCGGCCACCTGGCCGGAGACGACGATCCGCCCGCCCCGGCGCATCATCGGCAGCACCCGGTCGACCATGGCGTTGCCGACATTGTCGAAGAGGATGTCGATCCCTTTCGGGAAGGCCTCGGCAAGCGCGGCGGCCAGATCCGGGACAGCCTTGTAATTGATCGCGTGGTCGAAACCGGCCTCGGCCGTCAGCCAGCGGCATTTCGCGTCGGACCCTGCGACACCAACCACCGTCTCTGCACCCCAGTGGCGGGCGAGCTGGCCCGCGGTCGCGCCGACGGGACCGGCGGCCGACGTCACCAGCACCCGCTTGCCGGGCGCCATCTCGCCGACGCGCTTCAGGCCGAAATACCCGGTCAGTCCCGGCACGCCCAGAACGCCGATCCACAGGGACAGCGGAAGGCCGGTGCCCGGCGGAACACGACCGACGAAGCCCTTGCCGGTCTGGATCGAATGGGTCCGCCAGCCGCCTGCGCAGAACACCTCAGTCCCTACCGGCCAGTCGGGGTGGCGCGAGGCCTCCACGACCCCGGCATTAAAGCCGTCGACCGGCGCGCCGAGCGGCAGGGCGGCGGCATAGCTGTCCCCGCCGGACAGGCGCGAGCGGGTGCCGGGATCGACCGATGCCCAAGCATGGCGGACGCGGAATGCGCCGTCCCCAGGGGTCGGCAGGGGCGCTGCCTCGATCCGGAAATCGGCGGGGTCAGGTGGCCCGTCGCAATGGCGCGCAAGCACGACCTGACGCATCTCCTCAGCCATCATCCCTCCTTGGCCGCACCCGCGGCGATCAGCAAGACGTGAATGTGCAAGCTGTCGCAGGGCGGATCAATCCGTCTGGCAGACTTGCGGGAAATGTCCCAGAGTGCCCACAGGGTTGGCGCTGGTGGCGCAGACGGCCCGCAGACGGAGGTCGTTCGACGATGTGGCACCCTGATCCGTGGCAGCATTCGCTGTGGCACTCTCTCGCCGCTATCGGGTTGGCGGCGCCGCTTGTTCTTTCCGGCTGCGCTGGCGGTGGCGGCAGTGGGGGTGGCAGTGTGGTGCAGCCGCTTCCGCCGCCACCGCCACCGCCGCCGCCTCCTCCTCCTCCTCCTCCTCCGCCGCCGCCGCCGCCATCCTCCTTCGAGACGCCGGAATATGTCTTCACGCGTGGGCTCGGCCTGATCAACGCTTCGACGGCCTATTCGCAGGGCGCAACCGGCGAGGGGATCACCGTGGCGGTGATCGACACCGGCACAGACGCGACCCACCCGGACCTGATCGGACAGCTCGACGGGCCCACTTTCGACGTCAACGCCGCCGAACGCGAGGCCGATGACATCGACGCCAGCGGCCATGGCACGCTCGTGTCCGGGATTATCTCCGCAAGACGTGACGGCTCGGGCATTCTCGGCACCGCCTTCGAGGCGGAAATCATCGACATCCGGGCCGACCGGACTGGCAGTTGTGCGGAAGAGGATGGCTGCCGCTATCCCGATGCGGACCTGATCGAGGCAATCAACTACGCCGTCGTCAACGGCGCCGACATTATCAACATGTCCCTCGGCGGCGAGATCGACAATGATTCAAGCCTTGAGACGGCAATCATTGCGGCAGCCAATCAGGGTGTGCTGTTCGTGATCTCGGCCGGTAATGACGCCGAGCCCGCCGGGGTCGACGAGAATGGCAACCCGACGCCGGCCGAGGGGCTCACCCCAAACGAGCCGGCCTACACGGCGGGCTTTGCAAGCAATCCCGGGCGCATCGTGGCCGTCGGCTCCATCATTGCCCGCGATGACCCCGACACGCCGGTAGACGAGATCGGCAAACTCTCCGCCTTCTCCAACCGGGCCGGCGAGGCGGCGAAGTTCAATTACATCCTCGCGCCCGGCCAGGGCGTCGTCACCACCGGACCTGACGATGACGTTGTCTTCCCTGGCGACGCGGGCAATGATGCCGATGATGAGGGCGACTATTACAGCGTCACAGGTACGTCCTTCGCCGCGCCCTATGTCGCCGGCGCACTGGCACTGATGCTGCAGAGTTTCCCCAACCTTGCGCCGGAGGATGCGTTGTCGGTGCTGCTCGACACTGCCGACGACTATGTCGATCCGCAACCGGACCCGATCCTTGGCATTGCTGCCGGCGAGGGCGTCGATGCGGTCTCCGGCGTGGGTGTTCTCAACCTCGCCGAGGCGTTCCAGCCGCAGGGCCAGACGAGCGCCAGCATCAATGGCACGCGGGTCACCCTGACCCGGCTTGGCGGCGCGCCCGGGGGGGCGTTCGGTGACTGGGCGGGCGCGTCGGGCGCGCTCGACCGGCTCGTCCTGATAGACCGCTACCAGCGCACATTTGCATTCGAGCCGGCCGGTCTTCTGCGCGGGGCCCGCATACCCCTTGCTGACTTCACGAGCCGTGCCGACTGGCAGGCGGGGGCGGGCCGAGCCGTGCGTGCGGGCAATCTCTCGATGGCCTGGCACGTGCCGGCCCTGCGCGAGGATCGCACGCGGCCCTACCAGGAGGAACCGGAGGGCACATTCTCCGCGAGCTTCCGCTTTGATGGCGGCCTCGTCGAGTTCGGGCGCGGCGGCAGCCTGCCGGCGATCGCGCCAGCAATCAGCCTTGTCGATGCGCCAGGCATGGAAAGCACCTTTTCCACCTCCGGCGCGTGGACGCGGGTCAGCCGCGACATTGGCGCCATGACCTTCGACCTGTTCTCCAGCGCCGGTGACGGGCGCCGGCTCTCCGGTGCCGGGATCAGCCGCACCGGGCAGGGCTGGATCGCGCGCCTTGCACTCTCTGGCGCCACGGACGGGGACACCGCGCTCGGCGGACCGGTCCAGTCCGTGCTCGGAGGCGAGGATGCCATGGCAATGACGGCCTGGACGCTCGAAGGCGCGATCGAGGTGCCGCTCGGCTGGCGCGTTTCCGCCGGCCTGGAAGCAGCCAGTGTCACCCTGCCCGGCCTTGATGCGGAGGGGGTCTGGACCAGTCGCTGGTCGCTCGGCGCCGACCGTGCCCTCGGCGGCGGCCGGCTCGCCCTGATCCTGGCCCAGCCGAGGCGCGCGGAGGCCGGCACGCTGCGATTCGAGGCGGTCACCGGCGCGGATGCAGGCGGACTCGTCAGCGAGACGCTTGCTGCCTCGCTCACTCCGAGCGGACGTCAGCTCGACGCAGAGGCGCGCTATCGCTGGCGACTGGCGCAAGGGTGGTCAGCGGAGTTGACCGCTGCCATGACCGACGAGCCAAACCATGTGGCGGACGCCGATGCCGCGGCAACAGGCTGGCTGAGCCTCAGGGGGCGCTGGTGAGACTGACGCTTGCTGCCAGTCTCCTTTCGTCGGCCGTGGCGGGCTGTGCTGCCTTCCCGCTGCCGGGTTTAGCCGGCAGCACAAATGCCTCCGCCTGCCCGCAGATCCTGCGCGCCGATGCCTGGCGAAACCGGATGCCAGGGCCGGACAAGCGCGATGCGCCGCTGATTGTCTCACTCCAGGTCGACAGCAGGGCACCGTGGACGCTGCAGGCTGAACCGGGCGGCGATCCGGCCGTGCTGACCCTGGCGCTCCTGCCCGACGGGCCCGGCGTCGCCGGTAATGCCACCTATCGCGAGTCCGAGCGCCAGCCGGCGCGGCGGAGCGTTCAGGTCACCTGCGAGGGCGTGCGGGTGCACACGATCGACACGATCACCGACGCCTACTGAGGCGCCGGTCGCGGCACGCCCGCTCCCGGCGTGCCGTAAGGCCGCCATCGAGGATGAAGTCCGCGCCGATGGCGGTCGCCATGACCGCCGCGCCGGCCCCAGCACATTTCAGCGCGGCGGCCCGGCCGATGCCGCTGCCAGCGCCATGCTTGCGCCGGAGGGGCCGGCTGTCGAGCGCCGTCTCAATCCGGCGCCTTGACGCGGCCGCACTTTTGCGCTTTGACCACGCGCTTTCATGACGGGCTGGCGCGGTGCCGCCGTTGCAATCGCGGGGATGCCATGGAGGCCCCCGCCGTCCCGCGCCGACAATGAGGTATTCCATGTCGCGTCGTCACTCGACGAAGTACAAGATCGACCGCCGGGTCGGCGAAAACATCTGGGGCCGGCCGAAATCGCCGGTCAATCGCCGCCAGTACAAGCCGGGCCAGCATGGGCCGACCCGTCGTGGCAAGACGTCGGATTACGGCCTGCAGCTGCTCGCCAAGCAGAAGCTGAAATTCTACTATGGCGATATCACCGAGAAGCAGTTCCGCAAGACGTATGACGAGGCCAACCGCCGCAAGGGCAACACTGCGGAAAACCTCATCGGCCTGCTGGAAAGCCGGCTCGACGCCTTCGTGTACCGCTCCAAATTCGTGCCCACCATCTTTGCGGCCCGCCAGTTCGTGAACCATGGCCATGTCAGGGTGAATGGCCGCAAGACCAATATTGCCTCCTTCCGCCTGCAGCCGGGCGACGTGGTGGCAATTCGCGAGAAGTCGCGCTCGATGGCGCTGGTGCTGGAGGCTCTCGGCTCGTCGGAGCGCGATATCCCTGACTATATCGAGGTGGATCCCAAGGCGATGGCCGCAACCCTTGTGCGCGTGCCGGAACTCGCCGACGTGCCCTACCCGGTGCAGATGGAACCGAACCAGGTGGTCGAGTACTACTCGTCCTGATGGGGGCACCGGCCACACAGTGACCCAGACAACAGGGCCGCGGGGGACACGCCTCGCGGCCCTTGCCATATCCGGGGCAAGGAGGCCCGCCGCGCCATGGACCAGCCGCCGATCGCCGCCCTGCGGCAGGCCCTCGCCGTGCGCCCTGGCAAGGCCGCCGGCCTTGCCGCCCGCCCGACCCGGCATAGGCAGTTCTTTGCCGACAAGAAGGATGCGCGCACGAGCCTTGAGGTGGATGCTGCGGCAATCAATGCGCTGCAGGACATGCTCTATGCCAGTGGCGGGCGGGCGCTGCTGCTCGTCCTGCAGGGGCTTGATACAGCCGGCAAGAGCGGGACGATCCGCCGGGTGTTCGCCGACACCTCTCCGCTCGGACTGCAGGTCCACGCCTTCAAGGCGCCGAGCCGCACCGAGCTTGCCTATGACTATCTCTGGCGCGTGCACCAGGTCGTCCCGCCGAAGGGTTATATCGGCATCTTCGACCGCTCGCACTATGAGGACGTGCTGGTGGTGAAGGTGCGCGGCCTGGCCCCGCCGGAAACGGTCGAGCAGCGCTATGACCAGATCAACGCCTTCGAGGCGTTGCTGGCCGACACCGGAACCACGGTGCTGAAATGCATGCTGCACTTCAGCCGCGAGACTCAGGGCGAGCGGCTGAAGGAGCGGATAACCGAGCCGCACAAGCGCTGGAAGTTCAACGCCGCCGACCTGGAGGATCGCGCCCGCTGGGACGACTACATGGCCGCCTATGAGACCGCGCTGACCCGCTGTTCCACGCGCGCTGCACCGTGGTATGTCATTCCCTCCGACAGCCGGACCCGGCGCAATGGCCTTGTCGCGCGCCTCGTGCGCGGCGCGCTGGAGGACATGGCGCTCGACTGGCCGGCCCGGCCGGAGCTGAGGCTGGAAGATCACGACTTTTCCTGACCGGCCGGATGGGCATGTCAGGGACGCCTGGCGCCGCGCTCGACCGTGACCGATGCGCCGCCGGAGCGGTCGGTCGCCACGTCGCTGGCTCCGCCGGAGGCGTGCATGCTGGCCCCAGAGTATCCTTCGGCGCGCACCCGGTTTCCTGATGCGTCGTCAACGACGCCAATGATGAGGATACAGACACGCGCTATGATGCGAGGCGGTCGGCCGGAACGGTCTATGGCGCCAACGTCACCGCGCGAAATCCCGTGCAGGGCTAAAGCAAATTGCTGTCAGATAGAACCCTTGGGCGGGGAGTTGGCCGCACCGGCTCGGCGTCGAGGTCATAGGCGTCGGCGCCGGTGATCCGCGCAGTGATGATATCGCCGGGCGTGAGCCCGGCGGCCCCCGCCAGCCGGACACTTCCATCGATCTCCGGCGCGTCCGCGCGGGTGCGGGCGATCGCGGTGGCGTCATCGGCATTGACCTCGTCAATGATCACCTCCTGCACCGTGCCGACCTGTGCAGCGGCGCGTTCGGCAGAGATCTCCGCCTGAACCTGCATGAAGCGGTGCCAGCGCTCCTCCTTGACGGCCTCGGGAACATGGCCCGGCAGGTCGCGGCTGTCGGCATGCACAACATTCTCATAGCGGAAGCATCCGGCACGATCGATCCGCGCCTCGCGGATGAAGTCCAGCAGGGTTTCGAAATCGGCCTCCGTCTCGCCCGGGAAACCGACGATGAAGGTGGAGCGAATGGCAAGCTCCGGCACGCCGCGGCGCCAGGCGGCAATACGCTCAAGCACCCGCTCCTGCTTCGCCGGGCGGCGCATCGCCTTCAGCACTGCGGGGCTCGCGTGCTGGAACGGAATATCGAGATAGGGAAGCACGAGCCCGTCCGCCATCAGGGCCATCACCGCGTCAACATGGGGATAGGGATAGACATAATGCAGGCGCACCCAGGCACCGAGCTCGCCGAGCCCGCGAGCAAGATCGAGGAAGCGCGTCTCATAGGTCGCCCCGCGCCAGGACTGGGCAGCAAAGCGCACGTCGAGGCCATAGGCAGAGGTGTCCTGGCTGATCACGAGCAGTTCCTTCACCCCGGCGCGCACCAGTTGCTCGGCCTCGGTGAGGACGTGGTGGATCGGTCGCGAGACCAGGTCGCCGCGCAATTTCGGGATGATGCAGAAGCTGCAGCGATTGTTGCAGCCCTCGGAAATCTTCAGGTAGGCATAATGGCGCGGCGTCAGGCGCAGGCCCGCCGGCGGCACCAGGCTCAGATGCGGGTCATGCGGCGGCGGCAGGGCATTGTGGACCGCGGCCATAACCTGCTCATACTGGTGCGGCCCGGTGATGGCGAGCACCTTGGGATGGGCCGCCTCGATCACTTCCGGCTCGGCGCCGAGACAGCCGGTGACAATCACCCTGCCATTCGCCTCGATCGCCTCTCCAATCGCATCGAGGCTCTCCTCCCGCGCTGAATCGAGGAAACCGCAGGTGTTGACGAGCACAAGATCGGCGCCGTCATAGTCCGGAGCGATGGCATAGCCTTCGGCGCGCAGACGGGTGACAATGCGCTCGCTGTCGACCAGCGCCTTCGGGCAGCCGAGCGAGACGAGGCCGATCTTCGGGGCGCGGGGCGCGGGCGTATCCATGGCCCACGTCCTCTGTCACCGCTCCGGGCCCGGTGCAAGACGGCCGAAATAGCGAGCCCGATCGCGCCCGCCGCAGAGCACGGTGTAGATTTCCAACGTTTCGGGGCCCGGATAGCGGATATAGAGCGTGAAATTGCCGTGCACGACCCGCCTCAGGCCAAGGCCGGACGCCTCGTCGGCCGCCACCCCAATCTCGAAGGGCAGGCTGGCGAGGTGGCGGCAGTGGTCCCGAATGTTGACCACGACCCGCGCAGTCGCCCGTGGATCGCCGCCCTGTTCGCTGATCCAATAGGCGATCCGGCGCAGTTCGGTCTCAGCGGGTGCCAGAAAGCGCAGGGTCCGCATTGCCTTCCTGCGCCTGTGCCAGCTCTTCCAGGTCGCTCAGAAGCCGGTCGAACACTTCATCCGCCGGGATGCGCGCACATTCGCGGTCGCGGCGGCGCATCTCCTCCGCCCAGGCATCAATGCGCGCCTGCGCCGCGGTGAGGCCATCGGCCAGCAGGGCCTTCTCGCTGGGATAGAGCCCGAGGCCCATCGCCGTGTCGAAGACCGTCTGCTGTTCGTCGTCGAGCTCGATCAGTATCATGCCGGCCTCGCTAGCGCGAAACGGGCCGGCCGGCTACGCCGCGTCCCCGCCGGCGACGCCCTTCTCGGCGAACAGCTGCTTCAGCTCGCCGCTCTCATACATCTCGCGGATGATGTCGCAGCCGCCGACAAACTCGCCCTGGACATAGAGCTGCGGGATTGTCGGCCAGTCGGAATAGACCTTGATGCCCTCGCGCACCGCCTGGTTCTCTAGCACGTTGGAGGCGACATAGTCGACGCCGCAGACATCGAGGATCTGCACGATCACGGAAGAGAACCCGCACTGCGGAAAGGTCGGTGTGCCCTTCATGAAGAGTACCACGTCATTGGATTTCACGGCCTTGTCGATCTCGGCCTGGATATCGCTCGTGTCAGTCATGGCTCACCATCGTCCTTGTGCTTGCACTTCCAGCAAGGTGAGGCCTGACACGCCTGCGATCAAGTCGCGTCATTTGAAGCTGGCATCGCCTCGAGCGCGCTCATGAGCGCGGCCATGTCCTCCGGCAGGGGCGCCTCGAAGTGGAGGGCCTTGCCCGTCACCGGGTGGACGAAGCCGAGGCTGGCCGCGTGCAGCGCCTGGCGCGGCAAGGCGCGGGCCGCATTCGTCGCCGCTTGGAACGCCTCGCCGGACCCATGGGCCTTGATGCCGCGGTGGCGGGCATAGACCGGATCGCCGATCAGCGGGGTGCCCAGATGGGCCATGTGCACGCGGATCTGGTGGGTGCGCCCGGTCTCCAGCCGGCATTCCACCAGCGCCGCCGCCGGCAGGCCGGAGCCCTTGTCAAGCTGGCCATAGGACCGGAGCGTGCGGTAGTGGGTCACCGCGTGGCGGCCCGCGCCGCTGTACGGCTTGCGCACGACCGCCATCTTCTTGCGGTCGCCTGTCGCTCGGGCGATCGGCGCATCGACGGTTCCGCCGAGCGGACGCGGCGCCCCGCGGGTCAGCGCCCGGTAAGTCCGCGCAATGTCATGGGCCTGGAACAGCGCCGACAATCCGGCATGGGCGGCCTCGGTCTTGGCGGCGACCAGAAGTCCCGTCGTCTCCTTGTCAATGCGGTGTACGATGCCCGGGCGCTCAACCCCGCCAATGCCTGGCAGCCCGCCTGCGCAATGGGCGAGCAGCGCGTTGACCAGGGTGCCCGACCAGCTGCCCGGCGCCGGGTGGACCGCCATCCCAGCGGGCTTGTTGACGACGATCAGGTCTGCGTCCTCGAACACCACGTCGAGCGCAATCGCTTCCGGTTCGGGGGCTGCCGGTACCGGCTCGGGCACCTCCAGGCCATAGCGCGTGCCCGCCACCACCGGCAGGCGCGGGTCATCGCTCGGGCGCCCGTCGACCGAGGCAGCGCCAGCCTTGATGAGGTCCTTCACCCGCGAGCGCGACAGGCCCTCAAACGCCTCCGACAGGAATCGGTCGAGCCGCTTGCCCTGATCTCCTCCAGCCGCAATGGCTTCCAGATACCGCATGCCCCGTCTATAGACGCAGCCGCGGCCCAGCGTCATCTTCGTGTCGCGTTCAGGCGTTAGAAGACGGGTGGGGCCTGGCAAGAACTGGCTGGGCAAGGCGGGCAGACGGGAGAGGCTCGATGACGACGATCACACGGCGCGGCATTTTCGCGCTGACAGGCGGCGCCGTGGGGCTGATGGCCTGCAGACAGGGCAACAATCGCGAGGCGGGCGAGGCGGCACTGGAGCCGGACACGCGCGCCGCCTATGAAGGCGAGGTCGCCTATCGCCACGGTGTGGCCTCGGGCGATCCCCTGCCGGACCGGGTGGTGATCTGGACGCGCGTCACCCCGGTCTCGGGTCCGACCGCGCCGATACCAGTGAGCTATGGCGTGTTCGAGGACGAGGCAATGACCCGCCCGGTCGCCTTCGGCCTCACAGAGGCGACGCCTTCCCGCGGCTATTGCGTCAAGGTCGATGTCGCCGGCCTGAAGCCGGGCACGACCTATTACTATCGTTTTGTCGCCAAGGCGGCCGGCGGACAGGGCGCCTCGCCGCTCGGGCGCACCCTGACGGCACCGGCCGCAGGCGACACGCGGCCCCTTCGCATGGCGGTCGTATCCTGTGCCAACTACCCGTTCGGCCGCTTCAACGCCTATGACGCCATCGCCCGGCGCAACGATGTCGACCTCATCGTCCATCTCGGCGATTACATCTACGAGTATGGCGTGGATGGCTATGGCGGTACGGTCGGCCAGGAGATCGACCGCAATCACGACCCGATCACCGAAACGGTGACCCTGGACGACTACCGGACGCGCCACGCCCAGTACAAGACCGACCCGGCGCTGCAGGCGGCCCACGCGGCCGCGCCCTGGCTGTGCACCTGGGACGACCATGAGAGCACCGACAATTCCTACCGGACCGGCGCACAGAACCACAATCCGGAAGACAATGAGGGCGACTGGAGCGACCGCAAGCAGGCGGCCGTGCAGGCTTACCTGGAATGGATGCCGGTGCGCGATCCCGAGCCCGGCCGCGCCCGCGAGGCGATCTACCGCCGGTTCGACTTTGGCGCTGTGGCCACGGTCTTCTGCCTTGAGTCGCGGCTGACCGGGCGCTCTGAGGAAATTTCGTGGTTCACCGAACTGGGCGGCCTTGAGCCAGCGGCCATCCCGCCGGCAGCGGCGCGCACCATGGTGAAGGTGAATGACCCGCAGCGCACCATGCTGGGACAGCTGCAGGAGGACTGGCTGGCCGGCGGCCTCGAGGCCTCGACTGCCTCGGGCCGGGCCTGGCAAGTGCTTGCCAACCAGGTGATCATGGCCCGCGTCCGCCCGCCGAATTTTGCGCGCACCCTGACCGATGCGCAGAAGGCGGCGCAGGATGCCGGCTATATCCGGCAGCTCATCCCGTTCTCGCAGCTCGGCCTGCCGTGGAACCTCGACGCCTGGGATGGATTCCCGGCGGCGCGCGAGCGGCTTTATGATGTTGCCGGGCAGGCGGGAGCCCGCCTTGTTGTCCTCACCGGCGACACCCACACCTCCTGGGCCAACACCCTGTTCGACAGCGACGGCGACCTGCGCGGGGTCGAGTTCGGCGCCACCTCGGTCACCTCGCCCGGCCTTGGCAGCTATGTGCGTGAGGTCGATGACCTGGGCGACCAGTTCGTTGCTGCCAATCCGGAGGTCGACCACTACAAGCCCGAAGGCCATGGCTTCCTGCACGTGACCTTCACGCCGGACCGGGCGCTTTGCGAGTATGTCGAGGTCTCCACTATCCTCGGGGAGGCCTATGACACCCGCGTCGTTGCCCGCTTCGAGACCCGCCGGGACGGCGACGACATGACCCGGCTGGCGAGCGTCTGACCGGCAATTTATTTGAGGGTTTCAAAAGCGCCGCGGCCGCGCCTATTCTGGCGCGATGACACTCACGCCACAATTCGCCGTCGCCGGCGTCGCCGGCCGGATGGGCCGCCAGGTCGTCGATCTCCTGCTGACCCGCGGCCTTGGCCTGGCGGGCGGCACGGAGACCCCCGGCTCGGCGCATATCCAGACCGATATTGCCACACTCGCCGGTCACGCCACGCCGCTGCACCGCCGCCCCGTTACCGACCCGGTGGACGCGGCCGAGGGAGCCCATGCGTGGATCGACTTCACCACGCCGGCAGCGACGCTGGCGGCCCTGCAGGCGCTGCGCCATACCACTGTGCATGCGGTGATTATTGGCACCACCGGCTTTTCAGAGCCCGACGAGCGGGAGATCGAGTGCGCCGCGCGGCATTTCGCGATCGTCCGCTCCGGAAATTTTTCGCAAGGGGTCACCTTGCTGAAGGCGCTGGTGCGCGAGGCTGCCGCGCGGCTCGGCCCCGACTGGGATATCGAGGTGCTGGAAACCCACCACCGGATGAAACGCGATGCCCCGTCGGGCACGGCGCTGATGCTCGGCGAGGCTGCCGCCACCGGACGCGGCCAGCCGCTTTCGGCGCTGCGGGCCGCGCCCTATGACGGGGTGGGCGCCCTGCGGACCGACGGCGCAATCGGCTTTGCCGTGCGCCGCTCCGGCGGCGTCGTCGGCGAGCACGAGGTGACCTTCGCGAGCGGGGCGGAGGTTGTCACCCTCGGCCATGCCGCGCTGGACCGCACCGTCTTCGCCGAGGGCGCCGTGGCGGCCGCCTTCTGGGCGCTGTCACAGCCGGCCGGCCTTTATACAATGGACAACGTACTCGGCCTGGCCGGGCCCGACTGATACCAGTGTGCGCAGATGAGGACTCATCTGCGCATCCGGCGCATAAGCGCCGACGCGCAGTCGCGCTTGCCCCGCGCTGCGTGGATCGGTTCCGATCCATGCAGCTTGGTATGAGCCCCGTTCCCTGCGCCTGCGGGCTGGTGCGCACGCGCTGAATCGGCAAGACGAGAGGAAGCGAATGGGAGGCGAGCGAAGATGGGCGACCGGATCTTTCTGGGTGGTGGTGGTGAGGGATATGGCGAGGCGCAGTCGCTCCTTCTGACCCGGGCCAACCGGCATGGGCTCGTCGCTGGCGCAACCGGCACCGGCAAGACCGTCACCCTGCAGATCATGGCCGAGAGCTTCTCCGCCGAGGGAATTCCGGTGTTCTGCGCTGACGTGAAGGGCGACCTTTCGGGCCTGTCGCAGGCCGGAGACCCGGCTCACAAGCTGCATGACAAGCTCCTCACCCGCGCCGCAACCATAGGCTTTGACGCGTATGGCTATGCCGCGACGCCGACCCTCTTCTGGGATGTCTTCGGCGAGAAGGGCCATCCGGTGCGCACCACCATTGCGGAGATGGGCCCGCTGCTGCTGTCGCGCCTGATGGACCTGTCCGAGGCGCAGGAGGGCGTCCTCACAATCGCCTTCGAATATGCCGAGGACAACGGCCTGCCGCTCCTCGACCTGAAGGACCTGCGCAAGCTGCTCGTCCACCTTGGCGACAAGGCCGTACGCGAGGCCATCACACTGGAATACGGCAATGTGGCGCCGCAGTCGCTCGGCGCCGTGCAGCGCCGCCTGCTGGTCCTGGAGCGCGAAGGCGCCGACAGATTCTTCGGCGAGCCAGCGCTCAACCTGAAGGATTTCATGCGCTCCACCCGCGATGGGCGGGGCTATGTCAGCATTCTGGACGCAACCAGGCTTATCAATTCGCCGCGGCTATATTCGACCTTCCTGCTGTGGCTGCTTTCAGAACTCTTTGAGGAGCTTCCCGAGATCGGTGACCCGGACCAGCCGGAACTCGTCTTCTTTTTTGACGAAGCCCACCTCCTTTTCGACCGCGCTCCGGGCGCGCTGGTCGACAAGATCGAGCAGGTGGTGCGGCTCATCCGCTCCAAGGGCGTCGGCGTGTTCTTTGTCACACAGAACCCGCGCGACCTGCCCGACAGCGTGCTCGCCCAGCTCGGCAACCGCGTGCAGCACGCCCTGCGCGCCTACACGCCGAGCGAACGCAAGGGCGTGCGTGCGGCGGCGGAGAGCTTCCGTGAGAACCCGGCCTTCGACACCGGGGACGCGATAACCGATCTCGGTGTCGGCGAGGCACTGGTTTCCACCCTTGACGCCAAGGGGGCGCCCAGCATGGTCCAGCGCACCCTGATCCGCCCGCCCGCCTCACGACTAGGGCCGGTCAGCGATGCGGAGCGCGCTGCAATCCTTGCCGCCAGCCCCGTGGCCAGCCTCTATGACGAGGCACTTGACCGGGCGTCGGCCTATGAATTGCTGCAAAAGCGCGAGGAAGAGGCCGGGCGCGCCGCCGAAGAGGCGGCCCGGCGCGAGGCGGCGGCAGACAGAACGCTGAAAACGAAGAAGTCCCGCTCGCGCCGTTCAGACAGCGTCGGCGAGGCTGCAATGAAGACCGCCGGCCGTGAAGTCGTGCGCTCCGTCACCCGCTATGTCCTGCGCGGCATTCTCGGCGGCATGCGGCGCTGAGGGTC
>CAYPQD010000047.1:0-18935 GCA_964412785.1 uncultured Hyphomonadaceae bacterium | reverse complement strand
CCTGACGAAAAATCCAAGCGGCCAAGTGGGTCAATTTGGTCGGAACCTGCCCTAACGCGCGCGGGCAGCCTCGCAGACCGCGTCGAACTCCGGCGTGCCTGTGAACACCGCGCCTTCGAGGCTTGTATACCAGGAGCGGCGGAAGCCGCGGGCGCGGTTGGCCTCGTCTTGCAAGCGGTAGTCGCCGCCGCACGTGCCGGTGGTCCAGCCGCCCGCGGTGATCCGCTCGGGGTCTTCACCCGCTTCGGCGCGCTCCGGCACGGTCTCGTAGCTGAAGACGACGGGCGTGCCCGAGCCGGCGACGAGTTCCACGATGGCAAGATCACCCACCGCCGCGCGTGTCCCGGCAAGTCCTGCGCCGCACAGCCCGGCGATGTCTGAGGGGTCCAGCCGGTCGATCAGGTCCTCTGTCAGGACCGCTCTCCCCTCCATGCGGGTCCAGCCCGTGCCGGTCGGCGCGGTCCGGATGACGTCGATGTCGCCCAGTTCCGGGACTTCCAGGGCGATGAGCTCGGCATAATCCTGACGCGACGGCCCGCCGCACGATGCGAGCAGCGCTGCCGCCAGGAGAAGAACAGTGCCTTTCGCCGTGTTCATCCTTCCCCCCTGACCGCCGCGCGCGTCCCCGCTCAGTCGATATCGGTCAGCGGCGCGCCGGCTTCGGCGGCACGCGCCGCCGCTTCGGCCTCGCCGGCAATCTCGGCGACGGCCACCGGGTCGGGTTTCCTGCAGCGGATTACCCAGATGTCGTAGATCGGATGCTCCAGCGCGCTGAGGCCCGGCGAGGAGGCGAACATCCAGCCGGAGAACAGCGCGCCATCTTCGCCGCGCTTGCGGCGCGCGCCGGGGGTGGCCGCTTCGATCGGATCGACCTCGACGATCTTCAGGAAGGCGGCGCTTTCCGGCGGCTCGTCGGGCGGGGTCTGAAAACAGACTTCCAGCGTGACCTGTAGCGAGCCGAAGGCAAAGGGGGCACCGACGCGCACCTGCAGGTCGGTGGAGCGCCCGTTGATCTTGTCGAGCGCGCGCAGGGTGGCGACGTCGTGCTGCTCATAGGTACGCTCCCTTGCCGCTGCGACAGCAGTCCCGCCGATCAGCGCCAGGCCGGCAAGGGCAATCGGGAGGGCGCGTGTCATTCCCGATAGCCTTCGCCTGAATTGCTCTCATTACCGCCGCCGCCGGCGAGCGAGCCGAGCAGGGTGATAAGGTCGACCGAGCCACGGGTATAGAGGATGACGCCAGTGCCGTCGGTGGCGATCGTCTCAACGCTGCCGCCCGGTTCGAGAGCCAGATAGCTGTCGCCGAGCAGGCCGTCGGTCACGACGCGCGCATCGGTGTCGTCCGGAAGGGGGACACCCGTATCGATCCCGAGGGTCAGGACGGCTTCATAGGTGTTGTAATCAGCGTCAATCGCCTTGACGACGCCGACCTTCATGCCGGCGAGACGGACATCGGTCCCGCGGGCAATGCCGCTGACATTATTGAAGCGAGCCGTGACATCATAGCGGTCACCGCTTCCGGACGCGGCACCTGTCGTCGACAGGGCGAACCAGAGAAAACCTGCAGCGACCAGTGCAACGGCCGCGCCGATCAGTGTCTCTACCAGCGATTCACGCATCGGGACTCCAGCTATCATAATCGGCATAGGACGCCTGGCGTTCGCCCTTGTTCGACAGGGCGCCCCTGGGCCGGGTTGCGAACACCGTGCCGGTCATGTTCGGGGTGTGGTCGGTCTCCCAGGTCCGGCGTGGCAATGGCGCCTCGGTCGGCGGCTCCTTCAGGGTGTGGTGAAGCCAGCCGAACCAGTCCGGCGGCACTTTCGAGGGTTCTGCGAGGCCGCGATAAATCACATAGCGCCGTGGCCGGCCCTCGAAGGAGGCCTTGCGCTCCTCGAAATAGCGGTTCCCATAGTCGTCGCGACCGACCTCACGGGCGCGGCGGAACAGGTCGAACAGGGTGCCGATGGTGGCGCCGTTCCACCAGGTGAAGAGCTTCATGACCATGGGCACGTGTCCTGCCTGAGTTCCAGTGTGAGTATGGCGCGCACCGGGCCGAAGGGAAAGGGGGCGGTGTGCGGCTCGCTGCACGATCCCACTTGGTCGAGGGCCATCCTTGATGGCAGCGAGGGGAACGACACGCTGCCCGGCGCTGGCGACGCGGGGGCAGCGGCGCGGCTCATCGACCCCGGGTTCGACATGGCCTGATGGCTTGTGGCCGGGGGCGAGTCCGGTCACGCTTCCAATTATACGAATCAGTCCGGAGGGCCCGGCATGGTGATGGATAGTGATAGGGGCGGTCCGCGCGGGCCGTTGAGCGCGGTGATGGCGCTCAGTGCGCTGACCGGGCTGCCGGTTGGTGGTGCGATGATGCTGGCGCCTGAGACGGCAGCGGCGGCAACCGAACGGGCCAGCGCGGCGCGGATTGAGGTTTCCGGCCGCCTCGCACTCGCCGACATGCTGGACGGGCTCGGTGAGGCGCCGCGCAATGATGACATCGCCCACGCGCTCATCGCCGGCGTGCCGGAAACCCTGATCGAGGATGCCCTGCGTCAGCCGGGCGGGCCGGCCGCAGCGGCGCGTCGCCTGCGCGAGGCGGCCGCCGCGACGCTGGAGGCGGCCTGGCTTGTGCGGGCTGGCAAGGACTGCGACGCGGACGTGCTGGCGCCCCTGCTCGCGAGCGGCGGGCGGGCCGTCCTGATCGCCGGCGACTGGCCGGACGACGATACCCCGGCGGCGGCGCTGGACCTTGCCGCCTTCATCGACCGGGACGGGCTCGATACGCCGGCCCTTGATACAGCGCTGGAGGGCGTCGCCAGTGCGCTGGGCGAGGGCGGTGTCCTCGTGCTCGCCGGTCTCGGCGCCGCGGTTTTGGCGCTCGGCCGGGGGGCGCACACCGAGGATGGCCGGGCTATGGCAGCGGTATTGTGCGCACGCGTGCGCGCCGGTCTGACCGGGACGGCCTTTCCGAAGGCGCTGGCCGACCAGGCAGGCCTGAAGCCCGTGCGCGCTGCCAAGGTGATACGCGGGCGGCGGCTTGCTCTGGCGCCGCTGGCGCATGGGGTCGCTGTGGTCCTTGGCGCGGAGAGCAGCGGCGCGTCAGCGCTCGCCTGCCCGCTCTGGGGCGACGAGGCCGGCGCCGAAATGTCACCGGTGGCCGCGTTGGGGCTGGAGCGGATCGACCCGCTTGCGTTGCAGGGCCTTGCCAGGCGCCCGGATGCTGACCCGCTGGAGGGACTGGCCGGCTTCGATCGCGACACACTGCGCCGGCGCGGTTTCACCGCCCAGGCGATCGACCGGGTCCGCCATGCGCTGGGCGAGGGGCTGAGCCTCCGGGCGGCGTTCTCGCGCTGGGTGCTCGGCGATGCCTTCATCGCCCATGACCTGCGGCTGGCGCCGGAGGCCTTTGAGGCCGATGGCGGGGCGCTGCTCCTGGCAATCGGGGTCTCACGCCGGGAGATCGAGGCTGCGGAAAGGGCGCTCGACGGCGCCGAGCAGGCGCGGATCGAGGCGGCCCTTCAGGCGGCGGGCCTGTGGGCGCCGTCATCGACCGAGGCAGACGGAGCGCTGGCGCTGGCCTGTGCGCCGCATCTCGACATGCCGCCCGTGGTGAGCCTGGAAACCGATGACACAGCGGAGGTTGCGCGCCTGCTGCGGGCAGGACTGTCGGTTCATGTGACGGGCCCAGAACGGGCAGCGCGCGACGATGTCGCGGCGCGTATCGCGCAGGCGCGGGCGCTTGCGGCGCACCTCTCCGAGCGGCTTGATGCGGAGCGGCCCGCCGGCTCGCGGGGGATGGGCGAGAGCGACACCATCCCGGCCCAGCGCACCCGCCTTCCCGACCGGCGCAAGGGCTACATCCAGAAGGCGAGCGTTGGCGGGCATAAGGTCTACCTCCACACCGGCGAGTTCGGGGATGGCGCCCTCGGCGAGATATTCATCGACATGCACAAGGAGGGCGCCGCCTTCCGCTCACTGATGAACAATTTCGCGATCGCGGTGTCGCTCGGCCTGCAGTATGGCGTGCCGCTGGAAGAGTATGTGGACGCCTTCGTATTTACCCGGTTCGAGCCGGCGGGCGAGGTGACCGGCAATGACCGGATCAGCCGGGCGACCTCGATCCTCGACTACATCTTCCGGGAACTGGCGGTGTCCTATCTGGGCCGCGACGATCTCGCCGAGCTTGGTGACGCGACCCATGACGGCCTCGGCCGCGGCGCGCGCGACGGCATAGAGAAGACGGCGCACCAGCCCTTTCCGGAAGAGGCGGTGCAGCTGATCTCGCGCGGTTTCTCGCGCGGCCAGCTGCCGGACAATATCGTGATCCTGGACCGGGCCCGGGCCGAGAAGGCGCAGGCGGAGGCCGGGCGCGAGACGCCGGGCGAGACTATTGCGGGCGCCCTTGACGATCCGAACTATCTCGGCAGCCCCTGCCCGGAATGCGGCAGCTTCACCGTGTTTGCGCTGGAAGACGGGCGCACTGTCTGTGACACCTGCGGCGCGCGCCTCGTGCAGGGATAGCACGCGGCGCGTTCCGCCCGGGGTGACAGAGTGGAGCGCCAGGCCGCTCAGCCTGAGGCGTTGGCCAGTCGGTCGATCGCCAGTTGCAGGATGAGGGCTGCAGCCGAGGCGTCGATGAGTTCAGCCCGGCGGGCACGGGAGAGGTCGGCCTCGACCATGGCGCGTTCGGCCTGCGCACTGGTCAGGCGCTCATCCTGCAAGGCGATCGGCATGTCGCGCGCGGTGAGGATGTTGCGGACGAGTGCACGGGCCGACTGGGCGCGCGGTCCCTCACTGCCATTCATGTTGAGCGGCAGGCCGACGACGAGGCCGACGGCGGCGCGTTCGTCAATGATATCGAGCAGGCGCGCCAATGCCGGGGCGAGGCGGCGGCCCTTGCCGATTGTCTCAACCGGGCTTGCAATAAGGCGCAGCGCGTCGCAGGCGGCGATGCCAAGCGTCCTTGAACCGGGGTCGATACCGATGAGCGGACCCGTCGGCGGCAGGTCCTGAAGCGCGACGAGAGACATGACGCCGGTGGTAGCGCCTTGATCGCACGGGCGCGAGTCCGTAGGGGAAACGAACGAGCCATCAGGAGGGCAGAGCGGCCATGAGTGTCACTACCGACGACGTGAAGAAGGTCGCCCGCCTCTCTAGGATCGCCGTGCCCGAGGACAGGCTGGCGCCGCTGGCGGCCGAGCTGTCCGGTATTCTCGACTGGATTGAACAGCTCGGCGAGGTCGATATCGAGGGGGTGGAGCCCATCACCTCGGTCGTTGCCGTACCCCTGCCGATGCGAGAGGACGTGGTGACCGACGGCAACAAGGTGGCGGATATCCTCGCCAACGCGCCCCGCTTCGAAGATGGGTTCTTCGTGGTGCCAAAGGCGGTCGAGTAGACCCTGTCAGATTTCAGTGCCGCCCGCGGTTTCCTCATTCGGGGTATCGGTCGTTTCCGCTTCGGTCTCCGCCTCGGGGGCTTCCGGGTCCCACCGGTAGATTGCGCGGATCTGGCAGCTCTGCGTGCCGAGGCCGCCGCTGCGGTGCAGGCCGAATGCGGAATCGGAGACGATCAGCCGGTCGGTGTCACGAACGCAGCTGCCGATCCGGGTGTCGAAGCCAATGGACTGGGCAAAATCGAGGTTGAAGCAGGCCCCGAATGTCTCGATCAGGTAGTAGTCATTCAGGCTTTCGCGCACCACCACACTGTTGCGTGTGGTTTCCCGGAAGCTGTCAATGTTCCGGGCGAAACAGATCCGATCGACCTGCTCGCCACGTCGCGGGTCCGGCTCGCCGGAAGCGGCAAGGTCTGCACGGCCGGCCTCACTGGTCGCAGAGGTGGCGCAGCCTGCTGCCGTCAGGCCGGCGATCATGGCAGCGAACAGCGTGGCGTGAACAAGATGCATCTCTGACTCCCTATCAGCCCCCCTACAACCTCACATTACGATATGTCTTGATAGCTGGCAATTAAGGCGGCGTGCGCTCACGCAGGCTTGAACTGCGGCCCGCTGGCGTCGTACGAGACCGGCTGATCTGGTTCCCACCTGCCCGCCGAGGAGCACCTTCCGACGATGACCGAGCTCACCGCCCTCACGCTCACCGACGCCCTTGACGGTCTTGAGGCGAAATCCTTCTCCGCACGCGAGCTGACGGACGCCTTCCTCGACGCGATCGACCGGGCCAATCCGGAACTGAATGCCTATGTGGTGGTCACGCCGGAGAGGGCCCGGGAGATGGCCGAGGCCAGCGATGCGCGACGGGCCGCCGGCGAGGCGCGGATGCTGGAAGGCGCACCGGTTGGAGTTAAGGACCTGTTCTGCACCCGGGGCGTTCGCACCACCGCTTGCTCCGGGATCCTTGGCGACTTCACGCCCACCTATGAGTCGACCGTGACGCAGAACCTCTGGGACGCCGGCGCAGTGATGCTCGGCAAGCTCAACATGGACGAGTTCGCCATGGGCTCGTCGAACGAGACATCAAGGTTCGGGCCCGTTGCCAATCCCTGGAGGCGGCGAGGCGATAACCGCAAGCTGACGCCTGGCGGCTCGTCCGGCGGCTCCGCCAGCGCGGTGGCGGCCGATCTCTGCCTGGCGGCGACGGCTTCCGATACCGGCGGCTCGATCCGCCAGCCGGCGGCTTTCACCGGGACCGTCGGGATCAAGCCGACCTATGGACGGGCAAGCCGCTGGGGCATGGTGGCATTTGCCTCCTCGCTCGACCAGGCCGGACCGATCGCGAAGACGGTTGAGGATGCCGCGGTCCTGCTGTCGGTGATGTGCGGCCATGACGACAAGGACAGCACCTCGCTGCCCGTAGAGACACCGGACTGGCGCGCAGAGATCGGCCAGCCGGTAAAGGGCGTGAGGATCGGCGTGCCGAAGGAGTACCGCATCAACGGCATGCCAGGCGAGATCGAGGCGTTGTGGCAGCAGGGGATCGACTGGCTGAAGGAAGCCGGCGCGGAGATCGTCGACGTGTCGCTGCCGCACACGAAATATGCCCTGCCGGCCTACTATATCGTCGCACCGGCCGAGGCCTCCTCCAACCTGGCGCGCTATGACGGCCTGCGCTATGGCACGCGCGTCGACGGGGCCGACCTTACTGAGACCTATGAAAAGACGCGTGGATCCGGCTTTGGCGCAGAGGTCCAGCGCCGCCTGATGATCGGCACCTACGTGCTCTCCTCAGGCTATTATGACGCCTATTACCTGCGCGCCCAGAAGGTGCGCATGCGCATCCTTGAGGATTTTCGTGCCGCTTTCGAGCAGGTTGACGCCCTGCTGACACCGACCTGTCCGAGCGCTGCATTTGCCTGGGGCGAGAAGAGCGCCGACCCGGTGGAGATGTATCTCAACGACATCTTCACGGTCACGGCAAACCTCGCCGGCCTGCCGGGCCTTTCCGTTCCGGTCGCGCTTGGCAGCGAGGGCCTGCCGCTTGGCCTTCAGGTGATCGGCCGGGCGCTCGATGAGGCGACCTGCCTGCGCGTCGGCGCCGCCCTCGAACGGGCCGCAGGATTCACCGCGCGGCCTGAGGCCTGGTGGTAGCGGGTAGGATTGCGCCCCGGCTGGGCCTATATCCACGCCCATGATCCGGTTTTCCCTGATTGCCCTGACTTCAACACTGGTCGTCGTGGCAGCGATCACGGGCGCGATGGTGAGCCAGGGCGTCGACCCGCTGGCGCCGCAGGTGCGCACGATCGCGCTGGTGTCGCTGGCGGCGGCCGTCTATGTAGGCTTGCGCGTTGCCATGGTGGCCAACCGGATGCTCGCCAGCCGTGACGACGCTGGCGATGAGGGCGGATCGACGCGCAGGCGCCGCTCGGCCTTTGCACGCTGGGGGCGTAGCGACACCCTCGACGCCCGTATGGAAGCGCGCCGCGAGCGCGTGGCCCGCGCAAGGGACCGGAAAGCCGGCGGAGACAATTAAGCCGGCGCCGGCAGGCGGGCTGGCATGATGGCGGGACGTGGTTGGCGGACCGGTCTGGGGACGGGCTGGCGCAGTCCGCCGCCCGGCTCGTCATCATCGCCACCCTCGTCATCGTCATGGCCGGCCTTGATCCTGTGCATAAACACGCCCACGCCGATCAGCCCGCCAATCATGCCGAGATGGTACAGTGCGAGCGCGGCGAAAAGCCAGGGCATGTCCGTTGCGGTGCGCATCACGAAGAGCAGGAGGATGACGAGGCCAATGGCCGCGATGCCGATGCCGGCACTGAAGCCCGCGACGATGTGTTTCCAGAAGAGGATCCAGAGACGGCGCTCCCTGTTGCGCGCATCGCCGTCCTGTGACGCCGGGTCCTTGTCTGGGGCAGGGTTTGACATGGCAGGCGCTCTCTGATCGCGGACTTCACATCCGACATAAGGTCTGCCCGCGGTGCGAGCGAGGCCGGGCGACGTTACAACGCGCTCAGCTCCCGGATCCGATCCAGCATGGCGCGCTTTACGCAGGTCTTTGCGTCATCGTCGATCAGGCAGGCATCGCGGCTCGCCAGCCAGCGGCGCTGGCTGTGTTTCAGGTCCTCGTCGATCATCCCGCGCTGGTCGAGCGAGCGCCAGACCCGGTTGAGCGAGACATCGGCTTCGGCAATTGCCGGGTCTGAGCAGATCAGGTGCTCGATGGTGCGGGCGGCGTCGTCGCAGTTGAAACTCGGCTTCGCATCCGGGTTGCGGGTAAGGTCGAGCGGTTCCGGTGCGGCCGGCTGGCCGGAAACCATCGCCGCTCCGCGGTCGAGATCGACACCCGTCCACTGGCTGACGACGGCGCGGGTGCCGGGCTCCAGTACCAGCCAGGTCGCCCCGCCGGCGACGGCCGCCACCATGCTCAGCCCGATCTTCATGATGGCATTTTCGACCATGGCCTGCTCCCATTCCCGATCCGCCCAGACCTTAGCGGAAAGCCTGGAAGACATGAAGCGCCTCTTTGAATTCGGCAGATGCGTGAAATTTCTGCACCCCTGTTCACGGTTCCGCGAGCGTCCTGTGACAGGCTGGCGCCATGGCGGAGCTGCGTAACCTTGTCGTTCTCCTCGTGATCGGCGGCCTGATCGTCGGCGCCACGCTTGGCTGGCGAACCCTGAATCCACCACCGGCGGCCGACTATGAGATCGTCTATTTCGGGTCTGACACCTGCGGCGCCTGCCAGGTGTGGAAGCGGCGGGACCTGGTGGCCTGGCGGCGCGATCCGGCCGCGGCGTCCGCCCGACTGTCGCTGGCGGAAGTGCGGCGTGGCGGCCCGGGGGCGTTCCAGGGGGGCTATGGCCGCCACCATGAGGTGTTCATGGAAGCGTTCGGGAGGAAGGGCCATGTCCGCTGGCCGAGCTTCGTTCTCCTCAACCATGGCGAGGTTGTGCGTGTGAAATCCGGCCTCAATGGCTGGGCGCCGATCGCCGACGCGGTCCGCCGCGAGCATAAGCGCCGCCAGGGCTAGGAAAACGCGCCGGCCTGAGCGCGCCCCTTGCCAGCCGCCGCGGCCTGAAGTGTATGGGACCGGTAAGGCAAAGAGCGGGCGAGGAGACCCATGAGCGCGGAGCGTTCCGTCTACACGATTGAAGGCGACAGCGGCAACTGGGAGGTCGTCATGGGCCTTGAGGTGCATGCCCAGGTGGCCTCGCAGGCCAAACTGTTCTCCGGCGCCTCGACCGCCTATGGCGCCGACCCCAATTGCAATGTTTCCCTGGTCGATGCGGCGATGCCGGGCATGCTGCCTGTGATCAACGGCTTCTGCGTGGAGCAGGCCGTGCGGACTGGCCTTGGCCTGAACGCCAAGGTCAACCTGCACTCGCGCTTCGACCGCAAGAACTATTTCTACCCCGACCTGCCGCAGGGCTACCAGATCAGCCAGTATGACCAGCCGATTGTCGGCGAGGGCGAGATCGAGGTGGATGTCGACCCGGCAGCCGGCGAGCCGGGCTACACCTTCACCGTCCGGATCGAGCGGCTGCACCTGGAGCAGGATGCCGGCAAGTCGATCCACGACCTGGACCCGAACGCCACCTTTGTCGATCTAAACCGCTCCGGCGTCGCGTTGATGGAGATCGTCTCGCGCCCGGATATCCGCAGCCCGAGGGAAGCGGCGGCCTATGTCCGCAAGCTGCGCTCCATCCTGATCGCGCTCGGCACCTGCGACGGTGACATGGAAAAGGGAAACCTGCGCGCCGACGTCAATGTCTCGGTTCGCCGGGCCGGGGTTGAGACGCTGGGCACGCGCTGCGAGATCAAGAACGTCAATTCCTTCCGCTTCATCCAGCAGGCCGCCGAGGTCGAGGCGCGCCGCCAGATTGCCATCCTTGAGGATGGTGGCGAGATCGACCAGGAAACCCGCCTGTTCGATACGGTCAGGGGCGAGACCCGCTCCATGCGATCGAAGGAAGACGCGCATGACTACCGCTATTTCCCTGACCCCGACCTCCTGCCTCTTTTTGTCGACGAGGCGTTCGTGGAGGGCATCCGCGCCAGCCTTCCGGAGCTGCCGGACGAGAAGAAACACCGCTTCATGGCGGACTACGGCCTGACCGCCTATGACGCCGGCGTCCTGTCAGCCGATCCGGAGAAGGCAGCCTATTTCGAGGCGGCGGCACGCGGGCGGGACCCCAAGCTTGCTGCCAACTGGGTCAGCCAGGAGCTCTTCGGCTATCTCAACCGGGAGGGGCTGGAGCTCGCCGACAGTCCGGTGAGCGCGACCCAGCTCGGCGGGCTCATTGATCTCATCGCTGACGAGACGATTTCCGGCAAGATCGCCAAGACCGTGTTCGCGAAGATGATCGAGACCGGCGACGACCCGGGCGACATTGTCGAGCAGGGGGGGCTGAAACAGGTCACCGACACCGGCGCGATCGAAACGATTGTCGATCAGGTGATCGCGGCAAACCCTGGGCAGGTCGCGCAGGTGAGAGACAAGCCGAAGACGCTCGGCTGGTTCGTCGGCCAGGTAATGAAGGCCTCAGGCGGCAAGGCCAACCCGCAGGCAGTCAATGACATTCTCAAGGCCAAGCTTGGTCTCTAGGCGCGGCGACGCCAGGTCCGGCGAGGCCGGGCTCAGCCTGATGGAGACCCTCGTCGCCCTGGCGGTCATCGCCATGGTGACCCTGGTCGTGTTCAACGCCATGGCCAATGGCAAGCGCCTCACCGACCGGGTGTTCGACCGTGCCGGCAATGTCATCATTCGCGAGGGTGAGACCCTGCTGGTGCGCCAGGTGCTGTCGGGCTTTGCACCGGGGCTTGTCGATGACGGCGTGACCTTCCGCGCCGGGCCGGTAGCAATCAGCGGCCGCAATTTCGCGCCCTTCGGTGCACCGTCAGGGGTGGAGCGGATCGTGTCGCTCACCATCGAGGCCGGCGATCCCGGTGGCCGTCTTGTCTATCAGGATGGCGGCGAGCCCGTCGCGCTGCTCACCTGGACTTCCGGCGAGGCGCGCTTCGACTATCTCACCGATACGGTGAGATGGGTCCGGGAATGGCCGGACCCAGCCGCCGTGCGCGCCTTCGCGACGGCGCGGCGGGGCCTTGACAGTCGCGCCGGACCGCTACCGGCCCAGACCGCGCCGACAGCGATCCGCCTGACTGTGGAGCGAGAGGACGGGGCGCCCTTCATCATTGTCGCGGCCCTCGACGCAACCGCGCCGCGCAACCCGCCGGACGAGGCGGAGGCGGTGCTGCGGTGACATCGCGCTCCGTGTCCCGCCCCTCCGAGGGCTTCATCCTGCCGACCGTGCTGATCGTGATTGCGGTGCTCTCGCTCCTGTTCACGTTGGGGGCGACAGCTGTCCTGCGCACCCAGAAGGCCGCCATCGATGCGGCGGACCGGTTCGAGGACGACATTGCCGTCCACAATGCCATGCAATCGCTGACCTTCCTCGTCGCCGCCAGCCCGCGCGCGCCCGGCGGCTACGCCCTGCGCCAGGGCGGGGTGATGGCCTCGGTCAGCCAGCTGCCGGCGGGCACGCCGATCCTGCCGGCAGACGGCCGCTGGCAGGCGTTTGCCGGGCTCGGCAGGGTGGCGGTGCAGGATACCGCCGGGCTGATGAGCCTTGACCGGGTGGGCGAGAGCCGGATCGTGCAGGTCCTCTTGACATCCGGGCTGGAGCGCGACGAGGCCCGCACCCTGGCGGCTGCGGCGATGGACTACATGGACGCCGATGGCAATGTGCGTCCTGGCGGCGCGGAGGCATCGGCCTATCGCGGGCGCGGCCTGCCCGGACCCCTTGACGCTCCGCCGACCTCGCCATTCAGCCTGCTCGACATTCCCGCCTGGCGTGATGCGGCGGCCGCCGGCCGGCTGCCGCCATTGACCACCCTGTTCAGCGCCCAGAGGCGCAGCCGCTACAACCTCAATGCCCTGACCCCTGCTGTGGCTGCGGTAATGCTTGACGCCGGCGCGGCCGACCTTGCCCGCTTTGTCGCCCTGCGAGAGGCCGAACCGGTCACCCTCCTGCTTGAAAGGGCCGAGGCGACCGGCCTCACCGAGATCATGCAGCTGGATGTGTTCACCATCTCGACATCGTCCGATCCGATCCTCAGGGTGAAGGGACCGCTGACTGGGCGGGTTCTGGAGCGTCGCTTGAAGGTATCACTGGGCAGTGATACCCGTCCGGTCGATGTGCGGTGGGCAAGCTGGAGACAGGCAGGCGATGACCTCGCAGGAGATGCATCTGAGCGGTCGGCAGACCGCCGGGCGGTCGCCAGCGACCCGACGCGCCGTTTTCCTTACCGTTGATGGCCGCCATGTTGGGGCGGACCTGATCGGCCGCTCGCGTCTTGTCGTCCTGTCGCGCGGGCGCTGCCGGTTTCTCCGGGTGGAGCGCACCCGAGGGGCGCCGCGCGGGGCCGAGACCCGTGCCGTCCGGCTGAAGGTGGAGAGCCGAACTCCCTATGCCGAGGCCGGCGTGCAGACTGTCTGGCGGCCGGGCCATGCCCTCAACTGGAGCTGGGACAAGGAGGGGGTGGCCTTTCCCGATGGCAGCGACGGCAAGGGGTGGCTGGTCCTGCCCGAGACCCTGTTCATCGCCGCGCCCGACGAGGACGGCCCGCGCCTTGTGGAAGGCGTCGACGGCTTTGACGGGCAGGTCTGGCAGGACGGCTCGCTGATGGCAAGCCGCTGGTGGCCTGGCGTGCCCTCGCCGGAGGAATGGGCCCTGTTCGCCCAGGGTGCGGGCCTCGACGATATCCGCCTGCCGCGCATTGCAGAGACGCCCTGGCTGGCGCGGCCGTGGGGAATGACGGCGCTGAGCAGCGAGATCGTCCAGCGCATTGTCACCTCGTCCTGGCAGACCCGCCTGCTGGTTGCCGCCTGCGCGCTCTCCTCGGTCGCGGGCTGGCGCTATGGCGAGTTCTCAACCCTTGGCGCCGAGCTTGGCCGCATCGAAGCGCAAATCGCGTCCACCGAGGCAGACGCGGAGCGGTTCGTCCGCGATCGCCGCGCCGCCGAGGCGATCCGCCGCCAGGGCGAGGATCTGGCCGCGAGCCTGTCGACGCCGACACCGTCCGGTATCCTGAGCGTCCTTCTCGATGCCATCGACACGCCGGTGACGGTGGAGCGGTTTGTCCTCGTGATGGGCGAGGTGACGGCTGTGTTCTCTGCCGACCCTTTGCCGGAGGGTGAGGCGATGGTGGCCCGGCTGGAGGCGCTCGGCCTGTTCGACAGCGTTCTGATCGAGCCCGATCCGGTACAGGGCAGTCTCACTGTGCGTGCTGGCCTCGCCGTGCCGCAGACGCCGCAGGGAGACCCCGACGCATGATCGACGCGCCCGAAACCCAGCTCGACCGCCTGCGCGCGGATCTAAACCGGCCCGTCATCCAGCTCGGCCTTGTCGCCATTGCCGTGATCGTGCTGGTGCAGCTCTGGCTGGTCTCAGGCGAGGCGGTCACAGCGCGGCGGGCAACGCTTGCAGAAGCGGAAACCCGGCGGGCAGAGCAGGCTCTGGCCGTTTCCGGCGTTGACTGGACCGAGCGGCGCCAGGCCGCTCGCGAGCGCCTCGATGTGCTGCAAGCGGCACTCTGGAAAGGCTCCTCGGCTGGCATCGTGCGGGCACGCGCGCAGAGCTGGCTGCAGGCCGCCGCAGTCGGCTCTCTTGGCCGCGAGGCACAGATCCGCTTCCAGGAGTCCGAAGCCGAAATTGGCGACCGTCGCGCCTTCATCGCCGACGTGGTGGCACGCACCAACGAAAAGGCCGTCTGGGCCTTCCTTCAAAGTGTGGAGACAAACACGCCGCACATTTCCGTAAGGGAGATCGACGTGCGCACCACATCCACTGGTCTCACCCTCACCGCCACCCTGGTCTTTCCCTATGAGGTTACCGACGGGCCAGTCGCGACGGAGCGGTTCCGGTGAGCCGCGGCGGCATGATCCGGCCGGTGGGGCTTGTCCTGATCGCGTTTCTCGGCGCGATGCTACTGGCGCGCTGGCTGGTGGATCCGAAGCCGCAGACCGGCAATGACGTGCGCGCGCCGAACTGGTCGCTGGCCGTCGCGAGTGCTGGCGAGTTCACCTCTGCTGCGGCGACGCTCGGCCCGCGCTACCCGTTTGGCGGAGCGCCACCGCCGGCGGCGGACCAGGCAGAAAGCCTGGCGAGCCTGGCGCTTGAGGATGACGGGCCGGGCAGGGTGGTCGGCGTCACCCGCTTTACCAGCGTCGTGCGCGCCGATGGCGTGCCGAAGGTCTCCACCCGTCCGGCCGACAACAGCCAGGTGATCGGCACGGTGATGGGCGTCGGTGACACGACGCCCGATGGCTGGACGATCCGTTCCATCCGCGGTGTCACGATCAGGCTGGAGAAGGCGGGCAAGACAGAGACGTTCAGCCTGTTTGACGGCCAGACAGAATAAGGGTCAGCGCGCGTCGGTCCGGACCAACCGGCAAGCCGGGGGCCGGATCTCGTAGACCCGGTCGCGTTCCGGCCGCTCATGGGCGAGCCGCAGCTGGCCACCGCGGCAGCCGCCGGTCGCCTGGAAAACAAGAGGAGCATCGACGATCACGCGGAACGGCCCATCCGGCAGGCTGACCGGTCGCGCACCGGCGGGCGGCGTGGTGGGCTCAGTGCGCGCTGCCACCTCTGCGTCGGCGTCGGCAAGCGGCATCAGGGCGAGGTCCCGTCCGCCGGTGACGGCGCGTGCCGGCAGGGTCGCAATCTCGCTGGCGAGCAGCTGGGCATGGGCATCGGCCTCATAGGCCGCGTAGAGGCGCAGGGCAGCAAGGCCGGTCACCGACACCATAATCGCGAGAATGGTCACGGTTATCAACGTCTCGACCAGGGTGAAGCCCGCCTCGCGGGCGCTAGCGCGAACCACCCGGTCAGCCTGCCGGCGGGTTGCCGATGTCACGGTCAGAGCCTGTACCGCCGCGGGTGAGGTCCGCGCCGAAACTGTAGAGATGGAAGTCTCCCGAGCCCGTCGACGCGGGGGCATAGCGGTAGCGCTCGCCCCACGGGTCGAGCGGCACGTCATTTTCGAGATATGGCCCGAACCAGTTGTCATGGTTGATCGCGTTCTCTGTGAGCAGGCTAAGGCCTTCCTCGCTTGTGGGATAGCGCCCGATATCGACCCGCAGGCTCTCCACGGCGGTCCGCAGCATCTTGATCTGCGCTTCGGCTGTCGTGTGCTTGGAGCGATCAAGATAGGTCAGAAGGCGGGGGCCAACGAGACCGGCAAGCAGGCCTATGATCACGAGCACGATCAGCATTTCCATCAGGGTGTAGCCGGCCTGTCGCGACCGGCGGTCGTTATGGCGGGTCATGGGTCTTACTCCTGGACGACTGGGGTTACTGGGCAACGTCATAGGCGCTCGTCAATGCGAGGATGATGGAGATCACGATCAGGCCGACAATCCCGCCAATGATCAGGATTGCAAGGGGTTCGATCAGAGACAGGACGCGCTTGGTCCGCTCAGCCGATTCCTTGGCATAGAGACCGGACGCGGTGGTGAGCATCCGGTCCAGCGTGCCGGACGCCTCGCCGACACGGATGAGATCGATCACGCCGCGATCGAGATTGGCGAAACTGGAGAGCGCTGCCGATAGCGGGGCGCCGCTCTTCACCTCGCGCACGGCCCGGCCCAGTGGCAGGCGCATGGCCCGGTATCTCACCGCATCCTCCGCCATGGCGAGTGCGCGCGTGAGCGGCACCCGGGCGGCGAGCAGCGTCCCCATCAGGCCCGCCCAGCGGCCGGTTTCAGCGCCGCGCAGCAGGCCGCCCACAAGGGGCAGCCCCAGCAGCAGGCTGTAGACGGCCTGGCGGGCCCCCTGGTTCTGGCTGATCGCGGCAGTGGCGAGGACGAGCCCGACAAGCCCGAGCCCGACGGCGGCGGCGTTCTCGGAAATGGCGAGGCCGAAGCGGATGACGAGGCGCGAGACCAGCGGCACGCCCTCAGCGTCGCCTTCCACCAGGTCGGCGAAACGCGGCACAACGGCGGTGAACATGAAGCCGACCGCGCCGATGCCGGTTATGATGAGAAGGGCGGGGTAGGTGAGGGCGGAGCGGACCTGCGCACTGGTGTCGAGGTCATAGTCGAGCTGGTCGGCCGCGCGGGTGAGGTTGACCGCCAGCTCGCCGGTTTCCTCGCCGACCTCGGCAAGGCGACCGACAAAGACCGGCAGGTCGGGCAGGGCCTCCTTCATCGCGGGGGCGAATCGCTCGCCGCGCCGGAGCTTCTGGCTGATCATGCCGACAGCGGCATCGAGCGCCGGGTGGCTCTGCGCCTCCCTGAGGGCGCGAAGGGTGTCCTCCAGCGTCAGCCCGGCCGACAGAAGGGTCGCGAGCTGGCGCATGAACTTTGCCTGCTCGCGCGCTGAGGGCTTGCGCCGCAGCACGCCACGTGCCGCGCGGCGTTGCGCCGGTTCGATCCGTGTCGGCTGCAGGGCGCGCGCTTCAAGCTGGCGTATTGCGTCGCGCCGTGAGGCGGCCTCGATGACCCCGCGGGCGAGGTTGGCGTTGGCATCGAGCGCTTCATAGTCGAATGCGGTCATTCCTCGGCGACGTCCTCGATCACGTCGGCTGCGCCGGTGACGCGCAGCACCTCCCGCCAGGCCGTCTCGCCACGGCGCGCCTTGAGATAGCCATCCTCTCGCAGGGTGCGCAGGCCATTGGCGGTGGCCACGCGCTGCATCTCGTCGAGCCGGGCGCCACGGGCGACAACATCCTGCAGGTCAGGCGTCATCAGGGCGATCTCGAACAGGCCGATCCGGCCGGCATAGCCGGTGCCGTGACACGCGACGCAGCCGACCGCCTCCGACCAGGCCGCCGGCGTGGCCGCGAGGCGCTCCTCAAGGTGCTCGACGCCATGGACCGGCGGTGCCTCGGCGGGGCGGCGGCAGGCCGGACACAGCTGCCGGACGAGGCGCTGGGCGGTCAGCGCGCGGACCGAGGCGGCGACGCGGTAGGGCTCCACGCCCATGTCGATCAGCCGGATGGCGGCTCCGAGCGCATTGGTGGTGTGCAGGGTCGAAAACACCGTGTGGCCGGTGAGCGCCGCCTGCACGGCGATCTGCGCGGTCTCGGTGTCGCGGATCTCGCCGATCATGATGACGTCGGGATCCTGTCGCAGGATCGAGCGGAGCGCCCGGGCGAAGGTATACTCAATTTCGGCATTGACCTGCGCCTGGAAGACGCGCGGCAGGTCATACTCGATCGGGTCCTCCACCGTGACGATCTTCTTCTCGCCGGTGTTGATCTCGCTGAGCGCGGCGTAGAGCGAGGTCGTCTTGCCCGACCCGGTGGGGCCGGTGACGAGGATGATGCCGTCGGGCGCGGACGCCGCCTCGCGGAACTTGCGCAGGTCCTCACCGGCAAAGCCGAGGCCTTCCAGCGACAGGCTGCGGCCGGTCTTCGGCAGCAGGCGGATGACGAGGCTCTCGCCGCCCATGCCCGGCAGGGTCGAGACGCGCAGGTCGAAGGCCTGGCCATTGAAGCGCACCGCCTGGCGGCCATCCTGGGGCAGGCGGCGCTCGGCGATGTCGATCCCCGACATCAGCTTGATCCGCGACAGCACGGCCTCATAGCGCTCGCGCGGCTGCACGATCCGGTCATTGAGGACGCCATCGACCCGGTAGCGGACAACGAAATCATCCCCGCGCGGCTCGATATGGATGTCGGAGGCGCCCTCCTCGGCGGCCTGGGCGAGCATGGAATTGACGAATTCGATGGTCGGCGCGTCGTCGGCGAGATCCGACAGGGTCTCAGGGTCAGCGAACAGGCTGGTTTCGCTCTCGCTGCGGCGGTGGCGGCGCAGGAGTTCCAGGCAGCGCTCGATCGACTGGCCGCGTGCGAGGGCGGGCTGCAGCGCGGCGCCGAAGGCTTCCAGGCAGGTTTCCTGGACCAGCGGGTCGACCGGGTCGCGGGCGGTCATCCAGACCTGACCTGCAGCATCGCGCCAGGCGATCACGGACTGGTCAATCCACCAGTCGAGCGGGATGGCGGTGTCCTGTATCAGGGCCAGCATCTCGCCGGCGGTTGCCGGCATGGCATCGCTGTCGAGCAGCGGCCAGCCGAGCATTTCGCCATAGACCCTCAGGAGCTGCGCCTCACCAAGGCAGCCAAGTCGCAGAAGCGCTGTTGTCAGGCGGGTGCCGGTCCGCGCCTGCAGTTCGCGGGCTCGCTCGAGCTCGACGGCCCCGACAAGGCCGCGGGCCACGAGGCGCTCTGCGAGCGAGCCGGTCTCTGTGAGGTGGACAGTGTCGGCGGGCACGGGGCGTGGATATCTCCAGGTTGAACCGGACATGCTCCAGGCCAGACACGGCCTGGAGCAACACCCCTTCATGGCTACCACGGACCCCCGACAAAGAGAAAGGGGGAGCCGAAGCTCCCCCTCCCATTCTTACAGTCGAGACAAGTCTTACTTGATATCGACGATCGAGAGACCCGGGTATTGCGGGGTGATCTCGGTGATGCCGCCATCGGGGCCGAACAGGATGACCTGCGCATCGCAGTCATAGGCCAGCGTCTGGTCGGTG